>JANREX010000001.1 GCA_030758115.1 Paracoccaceae bacterium
ACCTTCCTGCAGCGGGGTTATGACCAGGTCGTGCATGATGTGGCCCTGCAGGGACTGCCTGTGCGGTTTGCCATCGACAGGGCAGGGCTGGTCGGGGCCGATGGGGCGACGCATGCGGGTGCCTTCGATGTCGCCTATCTGTCCAACCTGCCCGGGTTCACGGTGATGGCTGCGGCGGATGAAGCCGAGCTTGTCCATATGGTTGCGACGGCTGCGGCGCATGACGCAGGGCCCATCGCCTTCCGCTATCCGCGTGGGTCAGGCACGGGTGTGGTGCTGCCCGAGGTGGGCCAAGTGCTTGAGATCGGCAAGGGCCGCGTCATCCGCGAAGGAAGCGATCTGGCGATCCTCAGCCTGGGTGCCCATCTTGCGGAATGCGAGGCGGCGGCTGATCTTCTGGCGGCCGAGGGCGTGTCCGTGACCCTTGCGGATGCCCGCTTTGCCAAGCCGCTGGATCTGGATCTGCTGATGCAACTGGCCCGCAATCACGGCGCGCTGATCACGGTGGAACAAGGATCACGAGGCGGCTTTGGCGCCATGGTCTTGCATGAGCTGGCCGCAGCCGGTGTCTTTGATCGTGGTCTTGCGGTGCGGACCTTGACGCTTCCGGATCGGTTCATCGATCAGGCCAGCCCGGATGAGATGTATCTGGATGCGGGTCTGACACGGCATGATATTGCCGCCAGCGCCATGCAGGCACTGGGCCGCGAACGCAAGGTTGTGGGATTTCAGGGTGCACCGCGACGCGCATGATTTAACATAATCATGATTATCGGTTTTTCTGCCGGGCTATGATCACGACTTGATCGTGCGCAGGATCACGTTGGTCTGTGCACTGGCCACGGCAGGAATGCGAAACAGGACCCTTTCCAGGAAGATGTTGTAATCTTCGATATCTGCGCAGACGACATGCAGGTGATAGTCGGCTTGCCCTGTCGTGGCGTAACAGGCACGGATTTCGGGGCGATCCTGCACCGCGCGGATGAAAGCATCCAGTTGATCGGGGTCGTGCCGGGTCAGGTGGACATGGACGATGGCCCCGAACCCAAGCCCTTGCTTTTCGTCATCCAGGGCGATCGTGTAATTGCGGATGATCCCGCATTCCTCAAGCGCCTTGACCCTGCGCCAGCAAGAGGACGGTGACAGCCCTACCTGTTCAGCCAGATCCGCATTCGAGATGCGGCTGTCCTTCGTGAGGGCGGCAAGGATACGTTGATCGACTGGATCCATGTCTGACAATTTTGTTCATCATTTGTTAAGAATTTGGTGCAACTTCTCATTAATCTTTCTGAATCACAATCATTCTGACCGCTCTTTTCAGTAGAACCATGCGATCCTGGTCGGGCGTACAGGAGTGTCCGATGACTGCATTAGCCCCCCGTTTTCAAACCTACAGGCTGGAAGATCGTTATGATCAGGTTTCGGGTCGTGTCTATCTGACCGGCACGCAGGCCCTTGTCAGGATCATGCTGGATCAGGCCCGGCGCGACCAGGCTGCGGGGCGAAACACTGCCGGTTTCGTGTCGGGCTATCGCGGATCCCCGCTGGGTGCGCTTGATATGGAGCTGTGGCGTCAACGTTCGCGCCTGGACAAGGCGCGGATCGAATTCCTGCCCGCCGTGAACGAAGACCTGGGCGCGACGGCGGTGCTTGGGGCGCAGCAGGCTTCCCTTGATCCGGCTTGCGAGGTCGAGGGTGTCTTTTCCATGTGGTACGGCAAGGGTCCGGGCGTGGATCGTTCGGGCGATGCGTTAAAGCACGGCAATGCCTATGGCTCGTCCCCCATGGGGGGTGTTCTGGTTGTGGCGGGCGATGATCACGGTTGTGTCTCTTCCTCCATGCCGCATCAGTCGGATGTGGCCTTCATGGCCTGGTTCATACCGACGCTGAATCCTTCCAGCATTGCGGAATACCTGCAATTCGGTGCCTATGGTATCGCGCTGTCACGGTTCAGCGGCACCTGGGTCGGTTTCAAGGCTATTTCCGAGACCGTCGAGGCTGCGCAGTCCATCGAAATTCCCAAGGACCGCGTCTTTGTTCAGCCGGATTTCGTGGCGCCACCCGGTGGCTTGCATGTGCGCCGCGCCGACATGCCCAGCCCCGAGATCGAGACCCGGATCGGTGCCAAGCTGGATGCCGTCGAAGCCTTTGTCGAAGCGAACCCGATTGATCGGCGCATCTATGATATCGACAATGCCCGGTTCGGTATCGTCACGACCGGCAAGGGCCACCTTGACCTGATGGAGGCGTTGCGCCTGTTGGGGCTGGACGAGGCGGCTTGCCGCCGTCTTGGCATAGATATCTACAAGGTCGGCATGGTCTGGCCGTTGGCACGCCGTGATGCACTGGCTTTCGTGAAGGGCAAGGAAGAGGTGCTGGTTGTCGAAGAGAAACGCGGGATCATCGAAAGCCAGTTCAAGGAGTATTTCTACGATTGGCCGGGTGACAAACCCCGCAAGATGGTGGGCAAGCATCGCGCCGCAGGCGATCCCCTGATCCCCTGGACCGGTGAGCTGACACCGTTGATGCTGGTGCCGATCGTTGCCGAACGGCTGGCGCGCTTCTTCCCGGAGGAAGGGCTGATCGAACGGGCGCGCGCGCTGACGGCCACCCCTGCCCCGGTGTTGTCGGTGCCGGGGGCGACGCGCACGCCCTATTTCTGTTCGGGTTGTCCGCACAACACCTCGACCAAGCTGCCTGAAGGCAGCATGGCTGCAAGCGGAATCGGCTGCCATGTCATGGCAGGCTGGATGGATCGCAACACTGTGGGTTACGCCCAGATGGGTGGCGAAGGCGTGCCATGGGCTGCGGGATCACGCTTCAGTGGCAATCGACATATCTTCCAAAATCTTGGTGAGGGGACGTGGTACCACTCTGGCTCCATTGCCATAAGGCAGGCCGTCGCCGCACAGGCGAACATCACCTACAAGATCCTCTATAACGACGCGGTCGCGATGACCGGCGGGCAACCCGTGGATGGTCCCGTCAGCCCCGCCGCCATCGCGCAAAGCTGCCGTGCCGAGGGGGTGGAGCGGATCGCGCTTGTGTCGGATGATATCGACAAATTCGTGCAGCGTGATTTTCCTGTTGGAACCACGTTCCATGACCGCGCCGATCTTGATCTGCTTCAGCGCGAATTGCGCGAGGTGAAGGGCGTCTCGGTCCTGATTTACGAGCAGACCTGCGCCACCGAGAAACGCCGCCGCCGCAAGCGTGGCACGATGACGGACCCGCCCCGACACGTGATGATCAACCCACTGGTCTGTGAAGGCTGCGGGGATTGTTCGCTGGAGTCGAATTGCCTGAGCGTCGAGCCGCGCGAGACGGAACTGGGCCGCAAGCGCAAGATCAACCTGTCCAGTTGCAACAAGGATTTTTCCTGCCTCAACGGGTTTTGTCCCAGTTTCGTGACCATCGAAGGGGGCCAGCGGCGCAAACCGGAGCCCGCCGGTCTGGACCTTGCCGGGCTTATGGTGGACCTGCCGCATCCGGCGGCGGTCGATCTGGCAAAACCTTTCAACCTGCTGGTGGCCGGCGTGGGCGGTACCGGGGTTGTAACGATCGGTGCGCTGATCACCATGGCCGCGCACCTGGAGGGCAAGGGGGCCAGCGTTCTGGACTTCACCGGCTTTGCGCAGAAGTTCGGAACGGTTCTGGGCTATGTGCGCATTGGTGCCGTGCCGCAGGCCATCCACCAGGTACGTATCGAGGCTGGTGCCGCCGATGCGGTGATCGGCTGCGATGCCGTGGTCTGTTCCGCGCCCAAGGCATCGGTTCATTACAGGCAGGGAACGGCGGTGGTTCTGAACCGCGCCGAAATGCCGACGGGCGATCTGGTTCTGCATCGGGATGCCGACCTGAAGATCGACACGCGTGAAGCCTTGATCCGCAGGACCGTTGGTGATGGAAACGTCATCGCCTTCGACGCCAATATCGCCGCCGAGCGGCTGATGGGTGATGCCGTTTTCGCCAACATGATGCTTCTGGGTGCGGCCTATCAGCAGGGCCTTGTGCCGGTCAGCGAGGTTGCGTTGAAACAGGCGATCCTGCTGAACGGCGTGGCGGTCGAGAAGAACGGCACGGCATTCGATCTTGGCCGGATCATGGCCGCAAGGCCCGAGGTCTTGGCGCGTCACTTCAAGGATGCGCCCAAGGAGCCGAACACCCTGGATGAAGTGCTGGCGCATCGGGCGGATTTCCTGACGCGCTATCAGGATGCGGCCTATGCCAAGCGGTTCACCGATCGTATTGCCCAGCTTCGCGCTGCATTGCCGGAAGCGGGCGATGATCTGGTGAGCGAGGCCGCGAAATCCCTCTTTCGTCTGATGGCCTACAAGGATGAATACGAGGTTGCGCGACTGCATACCGAAGGAACGTTCGAGGCCGAGCTTGCGGAGGCGTTCGAGGGTGATTTCAAGGTGAAGTATCACCTTGCCCCGCCTCTGCTTCCCTTGGGGCGCGACGCGCGGGGGCGTCCGAACAAACGCGCCTTTGGGCCTTGGATGCGGCCCGTTTTCAAGGTGCTGGCCCGGATGAAAGGACTGCGCGGCAGCGTCTTTGATCCCTTCGCCCTTGGTGCGGATCGCAAGCTTGACCGGCAGTTGATCGCGTGGTTCGAAGAGGTGATCACCCATGTCGAGCGGACGTTCGACGCAGCAAACCCCGAGGCCAGCCAAGCGATTTTGAAGGCCGCGCAAGAGATCCGTGGTTATGGTCCCGTACGCCACAAGGCGGCCGACAAGGTGATGGCCGATGTTGCGGAAAAGATGCGCGCTACCTGATGTCGTCCCGGGCCAATACTGGTGTCAAAGGCGGTCAGTTGCATCTGACAGCGCAAGAAAGCCGCATTTGCAGGGATCCATGACACCGGGCGCTGCGGGAGCATAATCTTCTGGCGATAGAGGTCAGCCCGGTTCAGGTGCGGAAATGCCCCAGCCAGCCCAAACCTGCCTCGGTTCCCGCACGGGGGCGGTATTCGGCACCGACATATCCGTCATAATCCAGCTCCGTCAGATGCCGCATCAGCCAGCGATAATCGACTTCTCCTTGATCGGGCTCGCCTCGGTCGGGAACGGCGGCGATCTGGATGTGGCCGATGACCGGCATCAGGTCGCGCATGTGGGTGGCAAGGTCACCCTGCATGATCTGCATGTGATAGCAGTCAAACATCAGCTTGAGGTTGGGTCTGTCCAGCGCGGCGATGATCCGCGCGGCATGATCGGTGCGGGACAGGTGATAGCCCTGAACGTCGCGGGTATTGATCGGTTCGATCAGGATCGTGATCCCGTGGGCTGCGGCAAGGTCGCAGGCATGGGCAAGGTTGGTGCGAAACGTGGCTTCTGCCGCATCACCGCCATCGGTGCGCCCGGCCATGACATGCACGGCTTTCGTACCCGTGGCCACGGCGTAATCCACAGCCTGAGAGATCGCCGCGCGGGCTTCATCCTCGCGCCCTGGCACAGCGGCCAAGCCAAAATCGCCTGCTGCCTTGTCACCTGGCCAGGTGTTCAGCCCCAGCATGGTCAGACCGGTTTCGCGCAGGGCTTGCGCCACCTCGGCTGCGGGCACATCGTAGGGGAAGTGGCATTCCACCGCGTCGAAGCCAGCCTTGCTGGCGGCGTGTATCGCGTTTGGCAGGGACAGATCGGTAAAGAGAAAGCCGAGATTGGCGGAATAGCGCATCAGTCCCACTCCAGATCGAATTTACGGACAAGGGCGCCGATCTGATCCTGTGTCAGGGCGCGGGGCGAATGTCCGCGCAGCAGCAGGGCCAGTTTGGCGGTTTCTTCCAACTCTTCCATGGCAAAAACGGCGGCCTCCAGATCCTTGGAGGCCACGACCGGCCCATGATTGGCCAGAAGCACGGCCGAGCGTTTGCCACCCAGCCCGCGCAAGGCATCCCCCATCGCCGCATCCCCCGGCAGAAAGAAGGGCAGAAGCGCCACCTTGCCCACGCGCATCACGGCATAGGGGGTCAGCGGTGGCAGGACATCGTCGGGGTTGGTGTCCGGCAGCATCGAAAGGGCCACGGAATGCGTGGAATGCAGATGGACCACGGCCCCGGCGCTTTTGCGCGTTTCGTAAAAGGCGGAATGCAGCGGCATTTCCTTTGTCGGGGCATCCCCCCCGATATGGTTTCCGGCAGCGTCAAAGCGTGACAGGCGCGCGGGATCAAGCCGGCCAAGGCTGGCGCCGGTCGGTGTGACCAGAAGCCCGCCATCTTCGGTGCGCACAGAGATATTTCCCGAAGCACCGCCGGTCAGGCCGCGGTTGAACATGGACGCGGCCCAGAAGCAGATATCCTCGCGCAGCTTTGCCTCGGTCATCAGCGGGTGCCCTCCATCATCGCTGCGGCGCGGGCAAAGAAGTCAGGTCCACCGAAATTCCCCGATTTCAGCGCCAGCACCAGGTTGTCCGAGGCGCGGATCATCGGAACGCCTGGGTCAATCTCGGGGCCGATCTGAAGGGCTGACAGGCCAAGCCCTTCAACAACCGCACCTGATGTTTCTCCGCCGGCGGTGACAAGCCTGGTAATGCCACCCTTGACCAAAGCGTGGGCAAGCTGCGCGAACATCGCTTCGATCTTTTCTGCAACGGTTTGCTTGCCAAAACGGGTCTGCGCCTCGGCCACCACAGCGGGATCGGCCGATGTATAGATCAGCGGCACATCCTGTTGCGCCAGGGCCCAATCGGCCAGGCCTTGCGCCGTGACATCACCCGCCATGACCTGATCCGCCGTCAC
Source organism: Paracoccaceae bacterium (assembly GCA_030758115.1). Taxonomy (GTDB): domain Bacteria; phylum Pseudomonadota; class Alphaproteobacteria; order Rhodobacterales; family Rhodobacteraceae; genus Seohaeicola. The sequence continues at coordinate 6,743 of JANREX010000001.1, forward strand.
TTCAAGGACAGGATTCGTCTTGGCATGCTGCGCCACCTGAGCGCGTGTCGCGTTGGAGCAGGACCCCGACAGGATCGCGGCGCGGCCCGCCTGCCCCGTCCATGTGCTGTCATGCAAGGACAAGAGACCCCTGTCGCGGAAGTTTCCCGGCAAACCCATGGCGATGCCCGATCCACCCGTCAGAAGCGGCAGATCCGCGGCGGCCTGTCCCAGTGTGATCAGATCGCTATCCGTGATCGCGTCGGCCACCAAGAGGCGATGACCCGCCGCATCCTCGGCCCGCATCCGCGTGCGCGTTGCATCGGCACCCTGCATGACGATCTGCGCCGGGATATGGCCCACGCTGCCCTTGACCTGATAGCCCAGCCAGCGGCGGATGTCCGGGTCTGTCATCGGGGTAAGCGGATGGTTCTGCATTCCGCTTTCCGACAAAAGACGGTCCGTTACGAACAGATGACCCTGATAGATCGACCGCCCCGTTGCCGGAAAGGCCGGGCAGACAAGAACCTGTCTTGCATCAAGTGCGTCGGCCAATGCCTCGGCCACCGGGCCGATATTCCCCTCGGGGGTGGAATCGAAGGTCGAGCAATATTTGAACAGGAACTGCGTGCAGCCCTGCGCGCGCAGCCAGGCCAGCGCATCAAGGGACAGTTTCACCGCATCGGCAACGGGGATGGAGCGGGACTTGAGTGCGACAATACCGGCTTCGACATCCGCTGACGCCGGCCCATCCGGAATGCCGACATATTGCGTCACGCGCATACCCGCCTTGGTCAGCGTGTTGCCAAGATCGGATGAGCCGGTGAAATCATCCCCGATGCAGCCCAGCAGCATCACGCATCCCCCGGCAGTTTCAGCCCGGCGCGCGCCGCGACAAGCTTGGTGATCGCGGCGTCATCCTCCAGCCCAAGGCCCGCCTCGGCCGCTGCGCGGTATTGGGCCAGCGCCGTTTCCGTCAGCGGCAGCGGCAGGTTCGCGGTTGAAGCGATATCGGTGACGATCCCCAGGTCCTTGGGCCAGATGTTGATTGTCGAACGCGGCGTGTAATCCGCCTCGATGACATGGGGCGCGCGGTTCTCGAACATCCATGACGTTCCGGCAGACACCTTGATCACGTCCAGGACGCGGGCCAGATCAAGCCCTTGCGAGGCGGCAAAGCCAAGCGCTTCGCCCATGGCGGCGATATGCACGCCCGCCAGCAATTGGTTGACCGCCTTCATCGCCGATCCCGGTCCGGCCTGATCGCCAAGATGATGCACGGTCTGCGCCATCGCGGCCAATGCCTCGGCCGCGCCATCGAAGGCGGCGGGCGTACCGGATGCCATGACGGACAAGGCGCCCTCTGCGGCGCGCACCGATCCGCCTGATATCGGCGCATCCAGATAGTGCAGGCCCTGCGCCTGTGACCGGGCTTCCATCGCGCGGGCGAAGTCGGGCGCAACGGTCGCACAGGACAGGATCGTGCCGCCCGGCTTCAGATGCCCCGCCCATCCGTTGTCACCAAACAGCGCATCTTCTGTCTGGGCCGCGTTCAGCACCACGCAGATCAGCGCATCGGCTGCGGGCGCTTCCCGTGTCAGGGTCTTGCCGCCCGCCTGTTCCAACTTCGCCACCTGGGCAGGGTTCAGGTCCAGCCCATAGACCTCGTGGCCCGCACGCCGCAGCGACAGCGCCATGCCAAGGCCCATCGAGCCCAATCCGATTACATGAAAAAGCGACATGTCATTTCCCGAATACAAGTTCCACCGGCCACAGGGTGATGGCCGGCACATAGGTGATGATCATCAGCGCACCGAAAACCGTCAGCACGAACCACAGCAGGTGCGGAATGATCTTGTCGACGGACAGCTTGGCCACGGCGCAGGCCGCGAAAAGGTTCACGCCCAGGGGCGGTGTGATCATGCCAAGCGCCAGGTTGACCACGATGATCAGGCCGAAATGCACCGGATCAACCCCATAGGCGATGGCGATGGGGGTGAGGATCGGCGCCAGCACCAGGATCGCCGCAGAGGTTTCGATGAACATGCCCACGATCAGCAGCAGGATGTTCACGGCCAGCAAGAAGGCCACACGGCTTTCGAAGACATCCTTGAACCAGGCAGCAATCTCGTTCGGAAGACCCGAGCGGGTGATCAGGAAGGAAAACAACGAGGCGGCCGCGATGATGATCATGATGGCCGATGTCGCGATGACGGTCTGTTTCAGAATATTGGGCAGCATGCTGAATTTCAGCTCGCGGTAGATGCCCATGCCGACGATCAATGCAGCGGCCACGGCGGCGGCGCTGGCCTCGGTCGGGGTGAATATCCCGGAATAGATTCCGCCCAGGATCACGAAGGGCACAAGCAGTGCAGGCAAGGCATTCAGGCTGGCACGCGCCAGGCTGGAGCGGTCCTCACCATCGCGCATGCCGATGCCACGCACCCGGCACAGCACAAGCACAAGGATCATCAGCGATGTCGCCACCAGGATGCCCGGGCCGATGCCGGCCACGAAAAGCTGCCCGATCGAGGTATCTGTTGAAACACCGTAGAGGATCAGAGGGATCGACGGCGGGATCAGAACGCCAAGTTCGGCCGAACTGGCCTGGATCGAGGCTGCCATCGGCTTGGGATAGCCGTGCTTGACCATCGCGGGTATCAGGATGGCGCCGATCGCGAAGGTGGTCGCCACGCTGGAGCCTGACACAGACGCGAACATCATGCAGGTCAGGACGCAAGAGCAGGCAAGCCCGCCCTGGATTCCGCCCACCATCGACTTGGCCAATTCGACCAGACGATAGGAAATGCCACCCGCCGACATCAGGTTGCCTGCAAGAATAAAGAGCGGAATGGCCATCAACGGAAAGCTGTCGATCCCGGTGAACATGCGCTGTGCGACCAGCAGCAGCGGCAATCGTCCCTGTGTTTCGATCCCGATGACGGATGCCAGGCCGATGGCCACGGCAATCGGAACACCCATCAGAAACAGGATCGCCAGCGAAAGCCCAAGAGCGGTATTCATTCTTCAAGCTCCTTGATCGCCTTTTCCTGGGCCCAATCGCCCTGCGCACCGCGGATCATGCAGGCCAGTGTCGCGATGATGATGAAAACCGATCCGACAGGCAGCGCCGCATAGGCCCAAGCGATCGAAATATCGAGCGCGGCAAGGTTCTGGTTGGCGACACGTTCGGTCATGGCCCAACCCTGCCAGAACAGGATCGCGAAAAAGAGAACCGACAGCGCATTGGCCACGAGGAACAACCACAGTCCCAGACGCGGCGGCAGCATCTGCTGGATGATCTCGACCGAGATCATGGCGCCATGGCGGAAGGCGACGGCCACACCCAGAAAGACCGACCAGATCATCGCGGAGCGTGTGATCACCTCGGACCAGGTCGAGGGGCTGGCAAAGACGAAACGGGTGATGACCTGATACAGCGCAAGCGATGCCGCGATGATCAGAAAGCCGATCGACAGGCGCAAGGCCAAACCGGTGGTGAAATCCTCAAATCGCAGGAACGCGCGCATCCTGACCTCCGCTTCCGTCGATGCAAAAAACCGGCGCAGTCACCTGCGCCGGTCGTTTTGTAATGCTGCAGGTCACTCGACCGCTTTGATGCGGTCGACCATCTCGGTGCCATACTGATCCGTATAGACCGAGTAGGAAGATTCCGCGAGGGCCGCGAAAGGCGCCTTGTCGATGTCGGTGATCACTTCCATGCCGTTCTCGCGCAGCAGGGCAACGCCTGCTTCTTCAAGACGGTTCACTTCGGCGCGGGTGGCGGCTGCCGATGCCTTTGCCGCTTCCATGAACCAGCCCTTCTGCTCGTCGGTCAGACCATCGAACAGCACCGGCGATGCCAGCACGACGGCGGGCGAATAGACGTGGCCGGTCAGGGACACGTGCTTCTGCACTTCCCAGAACTTGGATGCGGTGATCACGGTGACCGGGTTTTCCTGACCGTCAACAACGCCCTGCTGCAGCGCGGTGAAAAGTTCGGGGAAGGCCATTGGCGTGGGGGACGCACCCATGCCGCTGAAAGCGGTCATGTGCACCTTGTTTTCCATCGTGCGCAGCTTCAGACCAGCCAGGTCTGCAGGGGTGCGAACGGGGCGCTGCGAGTTGGTCACGTGGCGGAAGCCGTTCTCGGACCAGGCCAGGCCGACCAGGTTGTTCTCGCCGATCTTGGCCAGCAGTTCCTGTCCGATCTCGCCATCCAGCGTCTTGCGCGCATGGTCATAGTCGCGGAACAGGAACGGCAGGTCGAGAGCGAAGACTTCGGGCACGAAATTGCCCAGCGGTCCGGTCGAGGTCACGACCAGATCCAGCGATCCGATCTGCAGGCCTTCGATCATGTCGCGCTCGCCGCCCAGCTGACCTGCGGGGGCCTGTTCGCCGGTGAAGGTGCCGCCCGACAGTTCGGTCAGGGTGTCGATGAAGGCCTGAGCGCCAACACCGTAATGCGAGGTCGGCGACAATGCGTGGCCGACAACAATCTTCTGCTGCGCCTGGGCCCCCGTTGCAAGGACGGCTGCCGCGATAAGGCCGGTAACGAAGTGTTTCATGATGCTCCTCCCATGAGCTTTGGTTTCAGGTCTTTGGGTCATTCCGCCGCAATACGCCCCATGTGGGACGTGATCAGGTCGGCAAAATCGGAATCGGGCACGAACCCGAGGGCAAGGGCGCGCGGCGTCAGGATCTGCCCTGGCCAGCTTGCCACGATGGCTTCGATCGCGGGATCATGCGCAGGCTTGATGCGCGCGGCCACGTCAGTACCTGCAACTCGCGCCAGCGTGTCGATCATGGTGCCAACGGTCACAGTCACGCCCGGCAAGGTCAGGGTCGTATCGCCACCGATACTGTCCTGCGACAGCCCGGCAGCATGCAGCGTATAGGCCAGCGCCCGATCGGGCGAAGCCAGATGCAGCCGCAGATCGCGCCCGACCGGCAGGATGGCGTCCTGTCCGGCCAGCGGTTCGCGGATGATCCCACTGGCAAAGCTGCTGGCGGCCTTGTTGGGCGCACCGGGGCGGACGGAAATCGTCGGGAAACGCAAGCTGCGTCCAAGGATGAACCCCTTGCGCGTCGCATCGCGCACCAGAAGTTCGCCCATCAGTTTCTGCGTGCCATAGGACGAGCGAGGCGCAGGCAGCGTGTCTTCGGAAATCGTATCGTTGGCAGCGCAGGAAAAAACCGCGACAGAGGATGAAAACAGAAAAACCGGCGGCTTCGGCATCCGGCGGCAGGCATCGATCAGGTCAATGGTCGACTGCAGATTCACGGACATGCCCAGATCGAAATCCGCCTCGGCCTGCCCCGATACGACGGCGGCAAGATGGATCACCAGATCCGGCGCATCTTCGGCAATCCGGGCAAGGACATCGGGTGACGAAAGCGTCCCCGGCAGGGCGTGCACACGATGATGTCCCGCTGCCAAGGCATTCAAAGGCCCCTCTGCGATATCAGTCGCAAGGATCGCCGAGATCCGCCTTTCGGTTCCATTCAAAACAAGCGCATCACGCGCCGCAAGCGCGTTCACAACCATCTGGCCGATGAAACCGGCTGCTCCCGTGACTAGAATTCTCAAGGTCAGTTCTCCTCCTCGGGCAAGCTGTCATTGAATGACAGCGCTGTCAATCAGTGGCATCATTCAT
>JANREX010000002.1 GCA_030758115.1 Paracoccaceae bacterium
GCCGGGCCCGCGATTTCTTCTTGCCGCAAATATCCCCGCCGGAGGCATCCACCCCCCGCAACCGGTGCAAGGCGCGCAAAATGACGCAGCGGATCAACTTTCTGCCGCATCACGCCTTTCCCTTTCGCCCGCGCAGCATATGCTTGGCACCAACAGGCAACAGGACATGATCACCCCATGAGCAGCGCGACCACCGCTTCCGCAGCGACACAACAGACCGCAGCATCCCAAGACCCCCTCGTCGTCTTCACCCCCTCGGGCAAGCGGGGCCGCTTTCCGGTGGGCACACCCGTCCTGACCGCCGCGCGCCAGCTGGGCGTCGATCTCGACAGCGTCTGCGGCGGGCGCGGCATCTGCTCGAAATGCCAGATCACCCCCTCCTACGGTGAATTCTCGAAATTCGGCGTGACCTCCGAACCCGAGGCCCTGTCCGACTGGAACAGCGTCGAGCAGCGCTACAAGGACAAGCGCGGCCTGATCGACGGCCGCCGCCTGGGCTGCCAGGCCACCGTGCAGGGCGACGTGGTGATCGACGTGCCGCCCGAAAGCCAGGTCCACAAGCAGGTGGTCCGCAAGGCCGCGACCGCGCGGGCGATCATCATGGACCCCGCCACCCGGCTCTATTTCGTCGAGGTGGACGAACCCGACATGCACGAACCCACGGGCGATCTGGAACGGCTGGCCCGCGCCCTGCGCGACCAGTGGCAGATTGCCGACATCCGTGCCGATCTTTCGGTGCTGACCAAGCTGCAGCCGGTGCTGCGCAAGGGCAACTGGCAGGTCACCGTGGCGCTTTACCGCGATCATCACGAAGGCCCCGCGCGCCTGCTGGACATCTGGCCGGGTCTCTACGAGGGCGGCCTCTACGGCCTTGCGATCGACCTCGGCTCGACCACCATTGCCGCGCATCTGTGCGATCTGGTCACGGGACAGGTCCTGTGTTCCTCGGGCGTGATGAACCCGCAGATCCGCTTTGGCGAGGATCTGATGAGCCGCGTGTCCTATGCGATGATGAACCCCGGCGGCGACAAGGACATGACCCGCGCCGTGCGCACCGCGATCAACGGCCTGACCCAGGGCCTGAGCACCGAGGCCGGGATCGATCCGGCCACGATCTTCGAGGCGGTGATCGTCTGCAACCCGGTCATGCATCACCTGCTGCTGGGCATCGACCCGGTCGAGCTGGGCCAGGCGCCTTTCGCGCTGGCCACATCCTCGTCGCTGTCGCTGCGCGCGGCCGATCTGGATTTCACCACGCTCAATGACCGCGCGCAGGTCTATCTGCTGCCCTGCATCGCGGGCCATGTGGGCGCCGATGCCGCCGCCGTGGCCCTGTCCGAAGAACCCGGCAAGTCCAAGGACCTTGTTTTGGTTGTCGATGTGGGCACCAATGCCGAGATCCTGCTGGGCAACACCACCCGCGTTCTGGCCTGCTCCTCGCCCACCGGCCCCGCCTTCGAGGGCGCGCAGATCAGCGCAGGCCAGCGCGCCGCCCCCGGCGCCATCGAACGGATCGAGATCGACCCCGTGACGAAAGAGCCGCGCTTCCGCATCATCGGCACGGAACTGTGGTCGGACGAGCCCGGCTTTGCCGAGGCTGCAGCCGCATCGGGCATCACCGGCATCTGCGGATCGGGCATCATCGAAGCCGTGGCCGAAATGCGCATGGCGGGCCTGCTGGACGACTCGGGCCTGATCGGATCGGCCGACCAGACCGGCACACCCCGCTGCATCGCCGAAGGGCGCACCCACGCCTATGTGATCCATGACGCCACCGCTGACGGCGGCCCGCTGATCAGCGTGACCCAAGGCGACATACGCGCCATCCAGCTTGCCAAATCCGCGCTTTACGCGGGGGCGCGCCTCTTGATGGATGAGATGGGTGTCGACAAGGTGGACCGCGTGGTGCTGGCGGGTGCCTTCGGCGCCCATATCAGCCCCAAGCATGCGATGGTGCTGGGCATGATCCCCGATGTGCCGCTGGACAAGGTGTTCAGCGCGGGCAATGCCGCAGGCACCGGCGCGCGGATCGCGCTGTGCAACATCGCCAGCCGCGCCGAGATCGAGGCGACCGTGGGCCAGATCACCAAGATCGAAACCGCGATCGAGCCGAAATTCCAGGAACATTTCGTCGCCGCGAACGCGATCCCGCACAAGACCGATCCCTTCCCGGAACTGTCAAAGGTGGTCAACCTGCCCTCGCCCTCGTTCAACACGCGCGGCGAAGGTGGCGGCGGCGATGACGGCGGACGGCGGCGGCGCAGAAGGGCTTGACGCTCGGCACGGCCTCACTTACCTGTCAGATCGTCGCGGGTGTAGCTCAATGGTAGAGCAGCAGCTTCCCAAGCTGAATACGAGGGTTC
>JANREX010000003.1 GCA_030758115.1 Paracoccaceae bacterium
AACAGCTCCAGCAGGTGATGGTTGCTGTCCAGCTGCACCAGGGGCGCACGGGCGGCATGGCCGAAACCGGCATAGGCGCGCGCGATGATCCCCTCGAATTCGGCATCGGTGAAGGTCTCGCCGATGAAGGGCCGCATGATGCGGAATGCCGCCTCTTCATAGGACAGGCCGGCAAGGGCGCGGATCGCCTCGGGCGACATCACGGGGATCGTTTCGGGCAGGTAGAGGCCGCCATCGCGGGCAAGGCCGGTCAGCATCGCCTGTTCGAAGGTCAGCACCGGTGCGGCGCCACGGGTCGAGATATACTGCACTGTCTTCAGCCTTTCACGGGTTTGCGAATGCGCCACAGGAAGAAACCGGTCATCACCGCCCAGACGATGGCCAGGCCGAACCATGTGACGGCATAGCCCAGATGATCGTTCGGGATGCCGGAGGTGTCCACTGGCAGGGGCGACAGGGCGCTGTCCGGCAGCGACGTGGCGCGGGCGACCACCAGCACCGGCTCGGTGCCCAGATGATCGGCCATGCGGGTCAGGTCGCGGGCAAACCAGATATCCGCCTTGGCGTCGGGTTCGGGCGTATAGCTGTCCACCTCATCGGGCCAATGCAGATTGCCCTGCACCGTTACGGGCGCAGGCCCGGCGGCGGGCGTGGGCGACTGGATCGGCAGAAAGCCCAGATCGACCAGGATCCGGCGGCCATCCACCTCCATCGGGCGGATGATGCGATAGCCCGCACCCACCTGTTTCTGGCTGACAAGCACCCGGATGGCCGGGTCCTGCAGCACGCCGCTGAAGGTCACGGGCAGATAGCGGTCGGCCTGCGGGTCGGGCTGATCGGGCAATGCGACCGGGGCTGCCACGATGCGCGCATCGATATCGGCCAGGATCGCCTCTTTCCAGTCGAGGCGCTGCAGTTGCCACAGACCAAGCCCCACCAGCACCGCGGTGCCGGCCAGACCGAAGATCAAGGGAAGAAGGATACGCACCAAGTCGGATAGGCCCTTTGAACGTGGAAAGCGCGCGGAACCCGCGCGCTTTGCTTTCTTTCGTTTTGTCCGCCGGATTTCAACCGCTAAAGCACAGCAGGCCACCGGCAGGCAGGATCACTGCCCCCAGACGTAGACCGCGGCGAAGAGGAACAGCCAGACCACGTCGACGAAGTGCCAGTACCAGGCCGCCGCTTCGAAGCCGACATGCTTTTCCTGGCTGAAATGGCCGCGTTGCAGGCGGATCAGGCAGACAAACAGGAAGATCGTGCCGACCACCACGTGAAAGCCGTGGAAACCCGTCGCCATGAAGAAGTTGGCGCCATAGATGTTGCCGGCGAAACCGAAGGCCGCATGGCTGTATTCATAGGCCTGGAAGCCGGTGAAGATCACGCCCAGGGCGATCGCGATGATCAGGCCCCATTTCATGTCTTCGCGGTTGTTCTCATGCACCAGCGCATGGTGCGCCCAGGTTGCCGCCGCGCCCGAGCACAGCAGGATCAGCGTGTTGATCAGCGGCAGATGCCAGGGGTCGAAGGTCTCGATCCCGGCGGGCGGCCAGATGCCATCCACGGCCGGGCTGAGCGGACCCATCGGGTACATGGCATGCTTGAAGAAGCTCCAGAACCAGGCCGCGAAGAACATGACCTCGGACATGATGAACAGGATGAAGCCATAACGCAGGCCGATCCGCACCACGGGGGTGTGATCGCCAACCTGGCTTTCCGCCACGACATCGGCCCACCAGCCGAACATCACGTAAAGGGTGCCGACAAAGCCGGCCAGGAACATCCAGGGCATCCCCTGAACCATCCACAGCACAGCCCCGTAGAGCATGACAAAAGCCGCAACCCCGCCCAGGAAGGGCCAGAGCGACGGGGCCAGAATGTGGTAATCGTGATTTTTCTCGTGCGCCATCTCGTTTCCCTCGTTGGAAGGCTTCTTAGTTCAGTGTGGTATCCGCGCCGGGGGCAGCCACGTCAAGGGCTGCCTGTTCGGCGGGCAATTCGGTCTCGTAGAAGGTGTAGGACAGGGTGATCTGCTTCACGAACTGCCCGTCCCGGTCGGTGACGATCTCGGGGTCGACATAGAAGGTGACCGGCATGAGCACACGCTCGCCCGGCTGCAGGATCTGCTGCTCGAAGCAGAAGCACTGGATCTTGCTGAAGAACCCGCCCGCTTCATAGGGGGTCACGTTATAGCTTGCGGTGCCCGCGACGGCACGGTCGGTCGGATTATACGCCTCGTAGAAGGCCAGGCCCGTCTCGCCGATGCGGATTTCCATCTGCCGCTCGACCGGCTTGAACTCCCACGGCATGTCACGTTCCTTGGAGGCATCGAAACGCACGATGATGGTCTGATCCAGCACCTGATCGGGGGCGACAGTCGACACGCTCGTGGTGCCGCCAAAGCCGGTGACGCGGCAGAACCAGTCGTAGAACGGCACCGAAGCCCAAGCAAGGCTGCCCATCACCACCACGAGACTGGCGGCTTGGACGACGGTTTTCGATTTGGGGGAAAGTGCCATGACTCAGTCTCCTTGCGCCGGGGCGGCACCGGGAATGATCTCGGGCCGCGATACATGATCGAACGCCTGCATCGGATTGCCGCTGGTGACCTTGACCACGGTCAGGCCAAAGACGATCGCGATGAACCCCAACAAGACCAGCGCCAGACCGATATTGCGCCCGGCACGGCGGCGGTGCAGTTCATGTTCGGCGCGCAGGCTCATCCCCAGCCTCCCAGGCCATAGGGCCGCAAGGCGGCTTCGGCCAGGATCGCACCGAAATGCAGGAAAAGATAGAGAAGCGACAGGCCGAAGAACGACTTTTCGACCTTGTACTTGTCGTCCTGGCTTGTTGCCTCGTCGCGGCGCCAGATGCGCACCGCGCCGATCAGGAACAGGGCGTTCAGCACCACGGCAACCGCCAGGTAGACCGGCCCGCCGATCGAGGTGAAGCCCGTGCCGATCGCCAGCGGCGCCAGCAGCAGCGTATAGGCCAGGATATGGTTGCGCGTCACGCGGCGGCCATGGGTGACCGTCAGCATCGGCACGCCCGCCTTTTCGTAATCGGCATTCATGAACAGCGCCAGCGCCCAGAAATGCGGCGGTGTCCACATGAAGATCAGCAGGAACATCAGCACCGATTCAAGGCCGATCCCGCCAGTCGCCACCGCCCAGCCGATCATCGGGGGGAAGGCACCGGCCGCGCCGCCGATCACGATGTTCTGCGGCGTCCAGCGCTTGAGCCACATCGTGTAGATGACGGCATAAAAGAAGATGGTGAAGGCCAGCAGGCCCGCCGCGACCAGGTTGGACGCAAGCGCCAGCATCACGACCGCAAAGCCCGACAGCGCCACGCCCACGGCCAGCGCCTCGCCGGGTTCGACCTTGCCGGCCGGAACCGGCCGCTTGGCGGTGCGTTTCATCACCGCATCGATATCCGCATCCCACCACATGTTCAGCGCGCCCGAGGCCCCTGCCCCCACCGCGATGAACAGGATCGAGGCGAAACCGATCATCGGATGCACGCCAACCGGCGCGGCCAGCAGACCGACCAGCGCCGTGAACACGACCAGTGACATCACGCGCGGCTTCAGAAGCGCCACGTAATCGCCAAAGCCCGCCTCGGGTTGGCTCGTCTGGGTGTTGATGCTTGCGTCGGTCATGGGCTTTCCCGTCTCGGGTCCGTTTGTGCCAGGCGGCGGATTGCGCCGTCACCCGGGCGTGACGAAGGCGAGCATGGCGCCCGCCTCCGGTCTTCCGTCATCAGTCGGCCGAGGCCACGGTCAGGGTGCGCGGCGTGCCGGCATATTCCTCGATCGCGCCATCCAGCCAGGCATCATAGGCCTCCTGGCTGACAACCTTGACGGTGATCGGCATGTAGGCATGGTCCTTGCCGCACAGTTCCGAACACTGGCCGAAATACACGCCTTCCTTTTCGGCAGCGAACCACAGCTGCGCCAGGCGGCCGGGCACACCGTCCTGCTTCACGCCGAAGGCAGGGATCGTCCAGCTGTGGATCACGTCGGCTGCGGTCACCTGCATCACCACGGTCTTGCCGACGGGCACGACCACGGCGGTATCGGTGGCCAGCAGGTATTCGTCCTGGCTGTAGCCATGCTCTTCCAGCTGGTCGCGGCTCAGCATGAAGCTTTCGAAGCCGAAATCATGGTCTGTGTACTCATAGCCCCAGTACCACTGGTAGCCGGTCACCTTGATGTTGATGTCGCCAACCGGGATTTCCTGCTGCTTGAACAGCACCGGCAGAGAGAAGGCGCCGATGAAGATCAGGATCACGACCGGTACGACGGTCCAGGCGATCTCGACCGGGGTGTTGTGGGTGAAGGTCTTGGGGACCGGGTTTGCCTTGCGGTTGTAGCGCAGGATCACGATGGCCAGCAGCGCGCAGACGAAAATGGTGATCGCGGTGATGATCACCAGGATCATGCCGTCCAGCCACTGCAGGTCGCGCGCCAGCTCGGTCGCGGCCGGCTGAAAACCGATGCCACCCGGGTGGGGCCGGCCGATGATCGGCAAGGCCTCCTGCGCAGCGGCAGGAACGGCAAGAAAGGCGGGGAAAAGCGCCAGCAGGCTTGTGAGTCGTCGCATATGTCACCCTGATCGGTTGAGGTGTTTCTGGGTCTTGATACGGTTATCCGTGGTGTATGCCATAGAATCCCGTTGTTTTGTCGAGGCGTGAAACCATATTCTTACAGACAAAACAACAACGACCATTGCGGCAAACGGACGCGAATTTGATTTAGATCAACTTGACGCGCTGCGAAAGACACAGAAAGCCCCCTCATGTCCGATATGGATTTCCGCCCTCTCGAAGATCGAATCTCCCCCGAGACCGCCCTGGCGCTGCTGCGCGAGGCAACCGCAGGCGCCGATGACGGAGAGCTTTTCTTCGAACGTCGCCGGTCCGAAGCGCTGGTTTTTGACGATGGCCGCGTGAAAACGGCCAGCTACGACGCCTCCGAAGGGTTCGGCCTGCGCGCCGTGCGCGGCGAGGTGACGGGCTATGCCCATTCTTCCGAAATCTCCGAAGCGGCGCTGCGCCGCGCGATGGGCACCGCACGGCTGGCCGTGGGCGATGGCGGCGGCACCTGGGCCGAGGCGCCACGCGCCACCAATCGCCGCCTCTACACCGATGCGGATCCGATCGCCGGCGTGAGCTTTCCCGTCAAGCTGGACACCCTGCGCGAGATCGACGCCTTCGCCCGCAGCCTGGATCCGCGCGTGGTGCAGGTGAGTGCGACCATCGCGGCCTCGATCCAGGAGGTCGAGATCCTGCGCCCCGACGGGGTGCATCTGCGCGACGTCCGCCCCATGACCCGCGTCAATGTCAGCGTGATCGTGGACCAGGACGGACGGCGCGAAAGCGGCTCGGCCGGGGGTGGCGGCCGCGTGGGGCTGGACGGGCTGCTCGATCCCGCCGACTGGCAGGCCAAGACCCGCGAGGCGCTGCGCATCGCCACCGTGAACCTCGAGGCGGTCCCCGCGCCTGCCGGTGTGATGGACGTGGTCCTGGGGCCCGGCTGGCCCGGCATCCTGCTGCACGAGGCGATCGGACACGGGCTTGAGGGTGATTTCAACCGCAAGGGCACATCCGCCTTCGCCGGGCTGATGGGCCAGCAGATCGCCGCGCGCGGCGTGACCGTGCTGGACGATGGCACCATCCCCGACCGGCGCGGCTCGATCAGCATCGACGACGAGGGCACGCCCTCGGGCAAGACCACGCTGATCGAGGATGGCGTGCTGGTGGGCTACATGCAGGACCGGCAGAACGCGCGGCTGATGGGCGTGACCGCCACCGGCAACGGGCGGCGCGAAAGCTATGCCCATGCGCCGATGCCGCGCATGACCAATACCTACATGCTGGGCGGCGACACCGATCCCGCCGATATCGTCGCGGATCTCAAGGACGGAATCTATGCCGTGGGCTTCGGCGGCGGGCAGGTCGACATCACCAATGGCAAGTTCGTCTTCAGCTGCACCGAAGCGTACCGCGTGCAGAACGGCCGGATCGGCGCGCCGGTCAAGGGCGCCACGCTGATCGGCGACGGCGCCACGGCGCTGCAGAAGATCCGCGCCATCGGCAATGACATGGCCCTGGATCCCGGCATGGGCAATTGCGGCAAGGCAGGGCAATGGGTGCCCGTGGGCGTGGGCCAGCCCACGCTGATGATCGGCGGGTTGACCGTGGGCGGGTCGGCCACCTGAGCCTGTCCTTCATCGTTCTGCAAATACTCACCTGAAAACGGCCTGCCTGGCGGCGGGCCGTTTCCCGTTCTGGTTTACCGGCCATTAACCACCCATGGTCTACACCTGATTCTGCAAGCAGACGGAGTCGTGATGACCTGGGAACCCACTTCTTCCACTCACCCCCCACTCCCACCCACCACGGAAGATGACCGGGTGTCATGGCTTCGTCTCTTGCGCTCTTCGCGTGTCGGCCCCGCCACTTTTTTCCGCCTGATGGCCGAACACGGCCATGCCGCCGCCGCGCTGGATGCCCTGCCCGATGTGGCCCGCGCCGCGGGCGTGGATGATTACCGCGCCTGTCCCGCAGGGGTGGCCCAGGCCGAACTGCGCGCGGCGCAGGCGATCGGCGCGCGCATGATCTGCGCGGGCGATCCTGTCTATCCGCCCCTTCTGGCCCAGATCCCGGATGCCCCGCCGATCCTGTGGGCCATGGGCGATCCCGCGATCCTGTCGCGCCCGATGCTGGCGCTTGTGGGCGCGCGCAACGCCTCGTCACTGGGCACGCGCATGGCGCGCAACCTGGCGCGCGAACTGGCCGAGGCCGGGTTCGTCATCGTGTCGGGCCTGGCTCGCGGCATCGACACCGCCGCCCACGCCGCAACCCTGGGCACCGGAACCCTGGCCGTGCAGGCCGGCGGCGTGGACGTGCTTTACCCGGCCGAGAATGCCGCCCTTGCCCATGACATCGCCACAACCGGGCTGCGCCTGTCCGAACAGCCCATGGGGCTGGTCCCGCAGGCGCGCCATTTTCCGCGCCGCAACCGCATCATCTCGGGCCTGGCGCAAGCCGTCGTGGTGATCGAGGCGGCGGCGAAGTCCGGCAGCCTGATCACCGCGCGCTGCGCGCTCGACCAGGGGCGCGAGGTGATGGCCGTGCCGGGTCATCCGTTCGATGCGCGTTCATCAGGGTGCAACATGCTGATCCGCGACGGCGCGCGGCTGATCCGCAACGCAGCCGATGTGATCGAAGGGCTGGGGGATGTGTCGGTTACGCTACCCGAAAAACCGCATGCTGCGGCCGCCGCCACGCGGGCACCTGCCCCCGCCGCCCCCCCGCCCGATCGCCGGACATTGCGCGAAACCGCCGCCTTGCACGGCCAGATCCTGGCGCGGCTTGGCCCCTCTCCGCTGGCCGAGGATCAGCTGATCCGCGACCTCGACAGCCCCGCGCATCAGGTTGCCCCCGCCCTGCTGGCACTGGAGCTTGAAGGCCGGATCCAGCGCCAGCCCGGCGGCTTGCTGGCCCGCGCGGCACAGCCCTGACCCGGCGGGTCAGGATGCCTTGCAGGGCACTGCACACCACACGCCATGCAGGCCCGATCCCGCACCCGGACCGCGCGCGCACCGGATTTTCGGCGCATTGACAAAGGCACCTTTCACCCCACATGGTCCGCCGCCATGGTGCACCGGCACTGATCAGTGTCCGAGTCGAAAGGAAGTGTGATGCCCGTCGTCGTTGTGGAATCCCCGGCCAAGGCCAAGACAATCAACAAGTATCTGGGATCCGACTACACGGTTCTGGCCTCCTATGGCCACGTGCGCGACCTGCCGGCCAAGGATGGCTCGGTCGATACCGAACATGGCTTCGACATGACCTGGGAAGTGGGCGCCGACAGCCGCAAGCATGTGAAAGCCATCGCCGATGCGCTGGCCAAGGACAACGCGCTGATCCTCGCGACCGACCCCGACCGCGAGGGCGAGGCGATCAGCTGGCACCTGGAAGAAACCCTGCGCCAGCGCAAGGCGATCAAGAAAGACACCCCCGTCAGCCGCGTGGTCTTCAACGCCATCACCAAGGCCGCCGTGACCGAGGCGATGCAGCATCCCCGCCAGGTCGATGCGCCGCTGGTCGAGGCCTATCTCGCCCGCCGCGCGCTGGATTATCTGGTGGGTTTCAACCTCTCGCCCGTGCTCTGGCGCAAGCTGCCCGGCGCGCGCAGCGCAGGCCGGGTGCAATCGGTCTGCCTGCGCCTGATCGTCGAGCGCGAGATGGAGATCGAGGCGTTTCGCGCCCGCGAATACTGGTCCGTCACCGCCCGCCTGTCCACGCCGCGCGGCCAGGAATTCGACGCCCGCCTGACCCAGCTGGCCGGCAAGAAGCTGGACCGCTATGACCTGGAAAACGCGACCCAGGCCGAAATGGCCGTGCAGGCCGTCACCTCGCGCGATCTGAGCGTGACCTCGGTCGAGGCGAAACCGGCCTCGCGCAACCCCTCGGCCCCTTTCATGACCTCGACCCTCCAGCAGGAAGCCAGCCGCAAATACGGCATGGGCGCGCGCCAGTGCATGAACGCGGCGCAGCGCCTCTACGAGGCGGGGCACATCACCTATATGCGGACCGACGGCATCGACATGGCGCCCGAGGCCGTGATGGCCACGCGCGATGCGATCAAGGACCGGTATGGCGCCGAATATGTGCCCGCCAGCCCCCGCATGTACAAGAACAAGGCCAAGAACGCGCAGGAAGCGCATGAATGCATCCGCCCCACCGACATGTCGCGCGATGCCGAAAGCCTGCGGATTTCCGAAGCCGACCAGCGCAAGCTCTACGATCTGATCTGGAAACGCACCATCGCCTGCCAGATGGAGGCCGCCCGCTTCGAGCGTACGACCGTCGACATCGGCAGCAAGGATGGACAGGTCGAATTGCGCGCCACCGGCCAGGTGGTTCTGTTCGACGGCTTCCTCAAGGTCTATGAGGAAGGGCGCGATGACGACGCCTCCGAAGACGAGCGCCGCCTGCCCCAGATCATGCAGGGCGAAAAGGCCGACAAGCGCGCCGTCACGCCCGAGCAGCATTTCACGCAAGCCCCCCCCCGCTACACCGAGGCGACACTGGTCAAGCGGATGGAAGAGCTGGGCATCGGCCGCCCCTCGACCTATGCCAGCGTGATCACCACGATCCAGGACCGCGAATATGTCCGCAAGGACAAGAACCGCCTCTTCCCCGAGGACAAGGGCCGGATCGTCACGGTCTTCCTGATGAATTTCTTCCGCAAATACGTGGAATACGACTTTACCGCCGATCTGGAAAACCAGCTGGACGAGGTCAGCGCGGGCGATCTGGACTACAAGGATGTGCTGGCGCGTTTCTGGCGCGATTTCTCGGCCGCCATCGCGGAAACCTCGGAACTGCGGATCACCGAAGTGCTCGATGTACTGGACGAGGCGCTGGCCCCGCAGCTTTATCCGCCCCGCGAGGACGGGTCCGATCCGCGCTCCTGCCCGCTCTGCGGCACCGGGCAGCTGCATCTGAAGACATCGCGCACCGGCGGTTTCGTGGGCTGCGGCAACTATCCCGAATGCCGCTACACCCGTCCGCTGAACGGCGACCCCGAGGCGCAGGGCGACCGGATCCTCGGCGTCGATCAGGGCGACGAGATCAGCCTGCGTTCAGGTCGGTTCGGTCCCTATGTGCAACGCGGCGAGGCGACGCCCGAGAACAAGAAACCGCCCCGCGCCAGCCTGCCCAAGGGCTGGTCGCCCGATGACATGGATCTGGACAAGGCGCTGATGCTGCTGAACCTGCCGCGCGAGATCGGCCCCCACCCCGAGGATGGCGTGACCGTCGAGGCCGGGATCGGACGCTACGGTCCCTACATCAAGCACGGATCGGTCTATGCCAATATCAAGGAAGTCGATGACGTCTTCACCATCGGCATGAACCGCGCGGTCGAGGAACTGGCCGCCAAGGCATCCCGCACCCCGGGCGCGGGCCGCGCCGCCGCCAAACCGCTGGCGGAACTGGGCGAGCATCCGACCGAAGGCGGCCCGGTGCAGGTGCTGGATGGGCGCTACGGTCCCTATGTGAAATGGGGCAAGATCAACGCCACCCTGCCCAAGGATACCGATCCCGCAGCCCTGACGCTGGAGGTGGCCGTGACGCTGATCGCCGAAAAGGCTGCAAAGTCCGGCAGCAAGAAGGGGGCCGCGAAAAAGACCGCGGCCAAGCCCAAGGCGGCCGCCGCCAAGAAGCCTGCCGCCAAGAAACCGGCGGCCAAGAAGACCGCCGCAAAGCCGGCTGCAAAGAAGGCGACCGCAAAGAAGGCAGGCACCTGATCCGGCAGGCTCCGGCCGCTCTGCGGCGCGGCATTTGATTGACTCTTGCCATCACCGGCGGCAAACAAGGCCGCAACGCGGATGCGAGGGAGATATCAATGAAGAAAGTCTATAATTCGGCCGCCGAAGCGCTGGATGGGCTGCTGTTTGACGGCATGTTCATCGCGTCGGGCGGCTTTGGCCTGTGCGGCATTCCGGAACTGCTGCTGCAGGCGATCAAGGACGCGGGCACGAAGGATCTGACATTCGCGTCGAACAACGCGGGCGTGGATGATTTCGGCATCGGCATCCTGCTGCAGACCAAGCAGGTGAAGAAGATGATCTCGTCCTACGTGGGCGAGAACGCGGAATTCATGCGCCAGTACCTGAGCGGTGAGCTGGAGCTGGAATTCAACCCGCAGGGCACCCTGGCCGAGCGCATGCGCGCCGGCGGCGCGGGCATCCCCGGCTTCTACACCAAGACCGGCGTGGGCACGGTGATCGCCGAGGGCAAGGAGCACAAGGAGTTCGACGGCCAGACCTATATCCTGGAACGCGGCATCTTTGCCGACCTGGCCATCGTCAAGGCCTGGAAGGCCGATGCCACCGGCAACCTGGTGTTCCGCAAGACCGCGCGCAACTTCAACCCGCCCGCCGCCATGTGCGGCAAGGTCTGCGTCGTCGAGGTCGAAGAGATCGTGCCGACCGGCAGCCTCGATCCCGATCACATCCACCTGCCCGGCATCTATGTGCACCGCATCATCCAGGGGCAGCACGAGAAACGCATCGAACAGCGCACGGTTCAGAAACGGGAGACCGCATAATGCCTTGGGATCGCAACCAGATGGCCGCGCGCGCGGCACAGGAACTGCAGGACGGCTGGTACGTGAACCTCGGGATCGGCATCCCGACGCTGGTCAGCAACTACATCCCCGCAGGGGTGGAGGTGACGCTGCAATCGGAGAACGGCATGCTGGGCATGGGCCCCTTCCCGCTTGAGGGCGAGGAAGACCCCGACCTGATCAACGCGGGCAAGCAGACGATCACCGAACTGCCGCAGACCGCCTATTTCGACAGCGCCACCTCTTTCGGGATGATCCGCGGCGGCAAGATCGCCATGGCGATCCTGGGCGCGATGGAAGTGTCCGAGGCGGGCGACCTGGCGAACTGGATGATCCCGGGCAAGCTGGTCAAGGGCATGGGCGGCGCGATGGACCTGGTCGCGGGCGTGGGCCGCGTGGTGGTGGTGATGGATCACACCAACAAGGCGGGCGAAAGCAAGGTGCTGCCCGCCTGCACCCTGCCGCTGACCGGCAAGGCCGTGGTCGACCGCATCATCACCAACCTCGGCGTGCTGGACGTGGTCGAAGGCGGCCTCAGGATCGTCGAGACCGCCGATGGCGTGACCGAAGCCGAACTGCGCGCCGCGACCCTGGCCACCATCGTCGACTGACGTCGCCTGACACGGGCAGCAGACAAACCAAAGGCCCGCGTCACCATGCGCGGGCCTTTTGCGTTTCTTCTTGCTTCAAATATCCATGCGCCACGGATCCAGCAGCCACAAGGTGCGCAGGTGTCAG
>JANREX010000004.1:0-2593 GCA_030758115.1 Paracoccaceae bacterium
CTGGGCCGCAACGATGTGGGCCGCGTGGCCAAGATCGGCACCGTCCGTCCGACCGAACAGTTCATCATCGAACGCTACAGCCATGTGATGCATATCGTCTCCAACGTGGTGGGTGAGCTGGCCGATGACCAGGACGCGCTGAGCGCGTTTTTCGCGGGCATGCCCGCAGGCACCGTGTCGGGCGCGCCCAAGGTCCGCGCCATGCAGATCATCGACGAGCTGGAGCCGGAAAAGCGCGGTGTCTACGGGGGCGGCGTGGGCTATTTCAGCGCGGGTGGCGACATGGACATGTGCATCGCCCTGCGCACCGCCATCGTGCAGGATCGCAAGCTGTACATCCAGGCCGGCGGCGGCGTGGTCTATGACAGCGACCCGGAGGCCGAATACCAGGAAACCGTGCATAAATCGAACGCGATCCGGCGCGCGGCGGCGGATGCGGCGCGCTTTTCGGGCGGCAACAGCTAAGGCGGAATGATGCCGCGCACCCGCCCTTCATCGTTCTGCAAATACTCATGGCCAGCGCCCGCAGCGGACGCGCCGCCGCAGGTCTGTTCCCGCCGATGCCGCGCCTGATCCTGTTCAACAAGCCCTTCGACGTGCTGTCGCAATTCACCGATCGTGGCAGCGCGGACAGCCCGCGCGCCACCCTGTCGGATTTCATCGACATCCCCCGCGTCTATCCCGCCGGGCGGCTGGACCGCGACAGCGAGGGGCTGCTTCTGCTGACCGATGACGGCAAGCTGCAGGCCCGGATCAGCGATCCGCGTCACAAGCTGGAAAAGACCTACCTCGCGCAGGTCGAAGGCATCCCCGACACGGCGGCCCTTGCGGCGCTGCGGGCGGGTGTCGTTCTGAACGACGGGCCCACGCGCCCCGCAAAGGTGCGCGCCCTGCCTGAACCGGCTTGGCTCTGGCCGCGCAATCCGCCGGTGCGGTTTCGAAAATCGGTGCCTGACAGCTGGATCGAGCTGACGATCAGCGAGGGGCGCAACCGGCAGGTCCGGCGCATGACCGCGCATGTGGGCCATCCCACATTGCGGCTGATCCGGGTCCGGATCGGCCCATGGCAGCTGGGTGATCTGGCCCCGGGCCAATGGCGCGACGCGCCCCTGGCGTAAGGATCATTCCGCCGCTTGCAGCACCGCCGAAACCGGGGCCAGCGCCACGCGCTGCGCCCTGTCCTGCAGCCCCCACAGCAGCAGGGCGGAAATCGTCTCGGGCCGCAGGCGGCCGATCATGATCACGCCCGCGCCCTCACCTGCCGCCGGCAGTCCTTCGGCCTGCTGACCGGCCTTGAAGGCGCCCTGGTCCAGAAAGCGCCGAATCGCGGCGGCGTCCTGCCCGGCGGCATCAAAGTCACGGAACACCGTGGCCGAGGGCACGCCCGATTTGGCCGCCATCTTCTGCGCCGTGTTCAGACCGTTCGGCAGCATGACCAGCCCGTAGCCGCGCTGCCCCAGGATGGCCGCGACCTGATCGGACAGTTCGCGGCTGGATTGCAGCCCGGTTGCATCGCCTTCCAGCACGCCGACAGCCTCGGGAACGGCGGCAAGCGACACTTCCATCGCGATCTCGGCATCCTGCGCGGTCGAGCCGGGCATCAGGTCGACAAGGGCCAGCACCTCGAAACCCGCGCGGCGGTACCGCTCCGAGGCTTCGGGCGCATCGGGGCGCGTGGCGTCGATGGCGATGGTCAGCGGATAGGGAAAACCGGCCAGGGCGTCGGGGCCAAGCCCGCTGTCGCCCCGGTCGATCAGCACGATGGACAGACGCGGTCGCGTGTCGCTGTCGTCAAAGGGCAAGGCATTGCCGCGCAGCGGGCTGGCGCTGCCATCGGCGGGGGCGAGCTGTGCGATATCACTTCCAGCGCCTGCCTCGCCCGGTGCGGGCCGGTCCACCAGCGAGGTGGCGGGCGTGCCGATCCGGGGGCGCAGCACGGGATTGATGTCCGGCACGGCAACCGGTGCCGCCGGCGCGGTCTGATCGGGTTGCACCGCAGGCGGCGCGGGTTCGATCACGGGCAAGGGTTGACGACGCGTGCTGTCTTGCGGCGCCAGCACCGCCGTTCGCGTCGGCGGCGATCCGGCCTCGGCGCGCGGGCTGATGTCGAGCACCGCGTCGTCACGCGGGGTGGTCATCGGCGCCGGGCTGGGGTCTGCGGCGGCCTGGGTCTGGTCCGGTTGGGCGGGCGCGGGCGCGACATCGGGGGCCACGGCCAAGAGCGCGGTGTCACGGTCGCCGGGTTGCTGCGGCTCTGCCGGGGCGGCGGTGCTGCGGGGGGCGGTTTCATCCCCCGAGGGCGCGGGCATGGCTGCAATCGCGGGCGTATCGGTGGTGAGGCTGGGCGCGGGCATGGCTGTTGCCGCCTGATCCATCTGCGGTTGCGCGGCCGGATCGCGATCAGCGCGCGGGAGGGCGGGATTGGCGGGCGTTGCCGCCGGTTCCAGCGTCTGAACGGGTGCCGGGCTGGGTGCCGCATCGGGGGCAGGCAGCAGAGCCTGCCTGTCGTCGCGCCCCGCGGTAAAACCGCTGCCGGCCGGCACAGTCACCTGCCCCGTTTCGGGCCCCGTTTCTGGCCCCGCATCTGGCCCCG
>JANREX010000004.1:2693-51280 GCA_030758115.1 Paracoccaceae bacterium
GGCACAGTCACCTGCCCCGTTTCGGGCCCCGTTTCTGGCCCCGCATCTGGCCCCGTTTCCGGTCCCGTCGCGGGCGCTGTGCCGGAGGCCGCCGCCGTGGTGTCGGCAGGTGCCGTCACCGGCGCGGTGGCCGTGGCGGGCTGTTCGGCCGGAGTGGTGGCCGGTGCCGGGGCCATTGAAGGTGTTGCTGTCGGTGTCGGGGCGGTCGCGACCTGCGGCGAGGATGCCACCTGATCGGTCGGGTCAGCCGCGCCAGGCGCGGTGCCCTGCTGCAGGCCCGAGAGAATCGACAGCGCCGAGACACCGATCACCGAAACCGCCGTCCCCGCAAGGACCCCACGAATAAACCCTTTTGCCATCGAACTGCCCCTTCTGCCCGCCATTCTTGCCGCGCCCAGCGATCCACGTCGCGTTCCGGCCTGCCCTCGTGCCCGCCCTCGTACCTTCCAGGCCCGGTCATGGACCCCCAAGCTGCAGCCCGGTTTGAACCGCAATATGGGTCACGCCCCTTGACGCTCCGGCGCAAGCCTGAACAAGTATACCGCGACCAAGGTGCGGGCCTCCAGCCCCGAAACGGAAAAGATAGGCCAGATGCTGCTGCTCATCGATAACTACGACAGTTTCACCTATAATCTGGTGCATTATCTGGGCGACCTGGGCGCGGATATCACGGTGCGTCGCAACGACGCGCTGGATGTGCAGGCGGCCATGGCGATGAACCCGGCGGGCATCATCCTGTCCCCCGGTCCCTGTGATCCGGATCAGGCCGGGATCTGCCTGGCGCTGACGGCCGCCGCCGCCGAGACGCGCACCCCGCTTCTGGGGGTCTGCCTGGGCCATCAGACCATCGGCCAGGCCTTTGGCGGTCGCGTGGTGCGTTGCCACGAAATCGTGCATGGCAAGATGGGCGTGATGCATCACGCGGGCAAGGGTCTGTTCGCGGGCCTGCCCAACCCGTTCGAGGCCACGCGCTATCACTCGCTTGTGGTCGAACGCGAGAGCCTGCCCGACTGCCTCGAGGTGACCGCCTGGCTGGAGGATGGCACGATCATGGGCCTGCAGCATCGCGAACTGCCGATCCACGGTGTGCAGTTTCATCCCGAATCCATCGCCTCGCAGCACGGGCATGACCTGCTGCGCAATTTCCTGGACCTGACGAAAGTGCCGGCATGAGTGACGCGCTGAAACCGCTTCTGGGCCTTGCCGCCGACCGTGCCCTGACACGGGCCGAGGCCGAGGCCGCATTCACCATCCTTTTCGAGGGCGAGGCCACCCCCAGCCAGATCGGCGGGCTGTTGATGGCGCTGCGCACGCGTGGCGAAACCGTCGAGGAATATGCCGCCGCCGCCGCCGTGATGCGCGCCAAATGCCATGCGGTGCGCGCGCCGCAAGGGGCCATGGACATCGTGGGCACCGGCGGCGACGGGATGGGCACGCTGAATATCTCGACCGCGACCGCCTTTGTCGTGGCGGGCGCGGGCGTGCCGGTCGCCAAGCATGGCAATCGCAACCTGAGTTCCAAATCCGGTGCCGCGGATGCGCTGACGCAATTGGGTATCCAGGTGATGGTCGGCCCGCAAGTTGTTGAAAAGGCGCTGAATGCCTGTGGTATCGCCTTCATGATGGCGCCGATGCATCACCCCGCGATGGCCCATGTGGGGCCCACGCGCACCGAACTGGGCACCCGCACGATCTTCAACATCCTGGGTCCGCTGACCAACCCGGCCGGGGTCAAGCGCCAGTTGACCGGCGCCTACCGGCGCGACCTGATCCGCCCCATGGCCGAGGTGCTGGGGCAACTGGGCAGCGAACGCGCCTGGCTGGTACATGGCTCGGACGGCACCGACGAGATGACGATCACCGGCCTGACCTGGGTTGCGGCGCTGGAAGAGGACGGCACGGTCCGCGAGGTGGAACTGCATCCCGAGGATTTCGGCCTGCCCGTGCATCCGTTCGAGGACATCCTCGGCGGCACGCCACAGGAAAACGCGGCGGCGCTGCGTGCGCTGCTGGCGGGCGCGCCGGGGGCCTATCGCGACGCGGTGCTGCTGAACGCGGCGGCGGCCCTGGTCGTGGCGGGCAAGGCCACCGACCTGCGCGACGGGGTTGCCCGCGCGCGCGAAAGCATCGATAGCGGGGCTGCTGGCGAAAAGCTGGCAACCCTGGCCAGACTGACATCGGAGACATGATGACCGAAACGATCCTGGATCGCATCAAGGCCTACAAGCTTGCGGAAGTGGCGGTGGACAAGGCCGCCAAACCGCTTGAGGAGGTCGAGGCCGAGGCCCGCGCCGCAGACCCCGTGCGCCCCTTCGCAGAGGCCTTGCATGCCGCCTCGCGCAGCGGCTACGGGCTGATTGCCGAGATCAAGAAGGCCAGCCCCTCGAAGGGGTTGATCCGCCCGGATTTCGACCCGCCCGCCCTGGCGCAGGCCTATGCGGCGGGTGGCGCGACCTGCCTTTCGGTGCTGACGGACACGCCCAGTTTCCAGGGGGCGAAAGATTTTCTGCGTGCGGCGCGGGCCGCCTGCGATCTGCCGGTATTGCGCAAGGATTTCATGTATGACCCCTATCAGGTCGCCGAGGCGCGCGCGCTGGGGGCCGATTGCATCCTGATCATCATGGCCTCGGTCAGCGACGCCCAGGCGCAGGAGCTGGAAGCCGCTGCCCATGACTGGGGCATGGATGCGCTGATCGAGGTGCATGACCTGCCCGAACTGGAGCGCGCGACGCTGCTCTCCTCGCGGATGATCGGGATCAACAACCGCAACCTCAACACGTTCGAAACCACGCTGGACACCACGCGCACGCTGTCGAAACAGGTCCCGGCCGACCGCATGCTGGTGTGCGAAAGCGGGCTGTCGACGCCGCAGGACCTGGCCGACATGGCGATGTATGGCGCGCGCTGCTTCCTGATCGGGGAAAGCCTGATGCGCCAGGATGATGTGGAACTGGCCACGCGCAGCCTGCTGGCCAATCCGCTGACGCCGGGGGCCATGTGATGGCCGGCAAGGATCTGACGCATTTCGACGCCCAGGGTCAGGCGCATATGGTCGATGTCTCGGACAAGGCCGTGACATCGCGTGTGGCCGTGGCCGAGGGCTGGATCCGGATGGCGCCGGACACTTTCGGGATCATCAGCGAGGGCCGCGCCAAGAAAGGCGATGTGCTGGGGATTGCCCGCCTTGCGGGCATCATGGGCGCCAAGAAGACCGCCGACCTGATCCCGCTGTGCCACCCGCTGCCCATCACCAAGGTGGCCGTCGAGCTGACGCTGGACCCCGACCTGCCCGGCGTGCGGATCGAGGCCACGGTCAAGACCACCGGCCAGACCGGCGTCGAGATGGAAGCCCTGACCGCCGTCAGCACCGCCGCCCTGACCGTCTACGACATGACGAAAGCCGTGGACAAGGCGATGGAGATCGGCGGCATCCGCGTGATCCTCAAGGATGGCGGCAAGTCCGGAAGGTACGAGGCTGAATGATCAGCGTTGCCGAAGCCCAGACCCTTTGCCTGGCGCTGGTGGATCCGCTTGCGTCTGAAACCGTGCCCCTGAGGGATGCGGCGGGGCGGGTGCTGGCCGCGCCGGTCACGGCGGGGCGCGCGCAGCCGCCATTCGCGGCCTCGGCCATGGACGGTTACGCGGTGCGGGCCGAGGATTGCCACCCCGGCGCGGTGCTTTCGGTGGTGGGCGAGGCTGCGGCCGGTCATGGCTGGGGCGGGCAGGTCAATCCCGGCGAGGCGGTGCGCATCTTTACCGGCGCCCCGGTGCCCGCAGGTGCGGACCGTGTCGTCATCCAGGAGGATGTGACCCGTTCAGGCACCCGGATCACCCTGGGTGACAGGCTGGACAGCAGCACGAACATCCGCCCG
Organism: Paracoccaceae bacterium; assembly: GCA_030758115.1. Classification (GTDB taxonomy): domain Bacteria; phylum Pseudomonadota; class Alphaproteobacteria; order Rhodobacterales; family Rhodobacteraceae; genus Seohaeicola. The sequence continues at coordinate 6,566 of JANREX010000004.1, forward strand.
GAAGGCGCTGATTTTCCTTCCGATTTCATGATTGCGGCACCCCGGCTGCTGCGCGCCTCGGACCTGGCGCTGCTGGCGGCGATGAATGCGGGCCATGTCGAGGTGACGCGCAGGCCCGAGGTCGCGATCATCGCCACGGGCGACGAGCTGGTGATGCCCGGCGAGACACCGAACCCGGACCAGATCATCGCCTCGAACCTCTTTGCGCTGAAGGCCATGATCGAGGCCGCTGGTGGCCGCGCGCGTCTGCTGCCCATCGCACGGGACAACGAGGCCTCGCTCATGACGGTCTACGAGATGGCGATGGGGGCGGATCTGATCGTGACGATCGGCGGCGCCTCGGTCGGGGATCACGACATGGTGGCGCAGGTGGCGGCCCGTTTCGGGCTGCGGCAAAGCTTTTACAAGATCGCGATGCGCCCCGGAAAACCGCTGATCGCGGGGGCTTTCGGGGATGGCACGCCCTATCTGGGGCTGCCGGGAAACCCGGTGTCGGCGATCGTCTGCGGGCATCTGTTCCTGCTGCCCATGCTGCGTGCGATGCTGGGCCTGCAGGATGTGCTGCCACCCGTGCTGCGCGCCCGTCTGGCCGCCCCGCTGGAGGGCAACGGCCCGCGCGCCCATTACATGCGCGCCGATCTGACCGAGGACGAGACAGGCCGCGCCGTGACCGCCCATGACCGGCAGGACAGCGCGCTGCTGACGGTGCTGGTGCGCGCGAATGCCCTGCTGATCCGCCCGCCCCATGACGGGCCACGGGCGGCGGGCGACGTGGTCGAGGTTCTGCCCCTCCTGCCCTGATCGCCTTGGGTGTTGACACAAAACGGGAACAATGGCAGAACAAATGCGAAATGAAACGTTTCGCACGGCATGGCCATGGCCGATCCCCGTGCCCGATACGGAGGGACCGACCCGATGCTGACCCGCAAGCAACTTGACCTGCTGGATTTCATTCAGACCCGTCTGAACCGCGATGGCGTGCCGCCCTCCTTCGACGAAATGAAAGAGGCGTTGGACCTGCGGTCGAAATCGGGGATCCACCGGCTGATCACCGCGCTGGAAGAGCGCGGGTTCATCCGCCGCCTGGCCCACCGGGCCCGCGCGATCGAGATCGTGAAACTGCCCGATGCCCTGGCCGACAAACATGCCGCGCGCGCGCAGGCCGAGGCCGCGACAGGCGGCTTTTCCCCGCGCGTGATCGACGGGGACAGGCCCGACAGCCCGCCCCCCGCCCGCGCCATGCCCGTCCAGACGATCGAGGCGATGGAACTGCCCGTGATGGGGCGGATCGCCGCCGGTGTGCCGATCGAGGCGATCAGCCATGTCTCGCATTCGGTGACAGTGCCCACGGCCATGCTCAGCGGGCGCGGCGATCACTACGCGCTGGAAGTGCGCGGCGATTCCATGATCGAGGCGGGGATCAACGATGGCGATGTGGTGGTGATCCGCGAAACATCCGTGGCGGACAATGGCGATATCGTGGTGGCCCTGGTCGAGGATCAGGAAGCAACCCTCAAGCGATTCATGCGCCGGGGCAACACGATCGCGCTGGAAGCCGCGAACCCGGCCTATGAAACCCGCGTCTACCCGGATCACATGGTCAAGGTGCAGGGGCGTCTGGTCGGGCTGATCCGCACCTATTGATCACGGCCCCCCTGCCTGCGGGGGCGCGGTGCGGCGTTCCACAACCGCGCCCCGGTCTGGTCGCGGACCGTCACGATGCGGTACCCCGCGCCGGCAGGCAGAACAGCCAGCGCGCCGGTGGCCCCCAGGCTGCGCAGGTCGAACACCTTGCACGGCAGCCCGGGCGGGGCCACGCGATCCATCACCAGCCAGTCATCAGGGCCGCATCGCGGATCGGCGGCGGCTTTGCCCCGCAGATGGATCAGCTGGCCGGTTTCGTTGAAAAAGAGCGGCATGGTTTGCGGCCAGCGGGCCGCGGCATCCGCTTGGGTGGCGGGATCGGCATCATGATCCAGCCAGTTCTGTGCCACGAAGCCCGCGCCGCTGGCGCGGCTCAGGGCGCGCCCTTCGGCGGTCATCACCCCGACCAGCCCACCATCGCCGGCGATCAGGATCGCGGGACGCTGGGCCCCTGTCCAGATCAACAGCGCCACCAGGACGACCGGCACACCCAGAAGACGCCCCCAGCCCTGCCAGAGCATCACGACCAGCGCGCCCATGGCCATCATCGGCAACACAACAGCCGGTGGCGTCACGATGGTGCCGCGCGCGCCCTCAAGCCCGGTCACAAAATGCGCCACCCCCAGGATCCAGCCCAGCCCCTGCCCCATGATCCAGAGGGCCGCCCCCTCAAGCCCGAAGGGCAGCAGGCAGACGGCCAATACCGCGGCGGGCATCACCAGCGCGCCCATCAGCGGCACGCTCAGCAGGTTGGCGATCAGGCCGTAATGGGCGAACTGGTTGAAATGCGCAGCCCCCAACGGTGCCGTGGCCAGACCCGCCACGCCCGATGACACGACCACCGCCGCGACCGGTTTCAGCCAACCGGGCAAGCGCGGCAGGCCGGCATCGCGGATCCAGGCGAACACCGCCACCAGCGCCGTCGTCGCGGCGAAGGACATCTGGAAACCGGGGCCCATCAACGCCTCGGGGCGCAGGGTGAGGATGATCATCGCGGCGACCGCAACCGCGCGCAGCGTCAGGGCCCGCCTGTCGAAGATGACCGCGACAAGGACGACCGCCACCATCACGAAGGCCCGTTCGGTTGCCACGTTTCCACCCGACAGCGCCAGGTATCCCGCCGCGACAAGCAGGGCCAGCGCCGCTGACAGTTTCTTGGCCGGAACACGCAGGCCCAGCAGGGGCACCGCCGCCAGGATCAGGCGGAACAGGCCAAAGACGAACCCGGTCAGAAGCCCCATGTGCAGGCCCGAGATGGCCAGAAGATGCGCAAGGTTCGACACGCGCAGCGCCTCGAGCGTGTCCTGCCCCATGCCTGAACGGTCGCCGGCCATGACAGCGGCCGCAAAGGCGCCGACCTCGCCGGGCAGGCTGGCCTGCACGCGGGCCGAAAGCCACATCCGCGCCGTGAAGACCGGCTGCCCCCCATCGGGCGGGCGCAGCAGCAGAACCGGGCTGCGGACATATCCGACCGCCCCGAGCTTCAGGAACCAGGCATGGCGGCGAAAATCGAAACTGCCCGGCTCGACCGGCCCGTTCGACACCGAAAGATGCCCGGTCGTGATGACCACCTGCCCCGGCCAGGGGCGCAGGTGATCCTGATCCCCATGAAGCGACAGGCGCACGCGAAGGGGGGTCTCGTGCGGCGCGATATCCTTGAGAACGACCCGGTCCAGCACGATCCGCACCGCATCCGAGGCGGATCGGTCGATCCCGACGATCCGCCCTTCGATGGGGCCGTAATAGCGCCATCCGATCTGGGGACCTGCCACCTGATGCGCCCGCGCGCCCGCCAGCGCCACACCCGCCGCCACAAGGACCAGCGCCCACAGAAAGGGGGCCGACACAGGCCCAAGGCGCGATGCGATCCAGCCCCCCGCAAGGGCCAGCCCCCCCAGCGTCGTCAGAAGCATGACCGACGGCTCGGATCGCAGCATGAAATAGGCACCGATCCCGATGGCCAGAAAGACCGGCGCCCATGGCAGAAGGGCGCCCCGCTGCGTGGCGAGGATGTGCGAAAGTGCGGCGGTGATCCGCAACTCTTGCCCCCCGCTGTGCGCATCGCTAGACATGCGGCAAGGCTACTCCCGCCTTGGTTACCGAAAGGTTAAGTCCGCTGATGTCCTCCCCCGTCGTGACCCGTTTTGCGCCCTCTCCCACAGGCTACCTGCATATTGGCGGGGCGCGCACGGCTCTGTTCAACTGGCTCTATGCGCGGGGGCGTGGCGGGAAATTCCTTTTGAGGATCGAGGATACGGATCGCGAACGGTCCACCCCCGAGGCGACGGCGGCGATCCTCAAGGGCCTGTCCTGGCTGGGTCTGGATCACGACGGCGAGGCGATCAGCCAGTTCGCCCGCGCCAGCCGCCACGCCGATGTGGCACGGCAACTGCTGGATGAGGGGCGCGCCTACAAGTGCTTTGCCACCCAGGACGAGATCGAGGCATTCCGCGAAGAGGCCCGCGCCGCCGGCCGGTCGACCCTGTTCCGCAGCCCCTGGCGCGAGGCCGATCCCGCGACACATCCCGCGGACATGCCTTTCGTGATCCGCATCAAGGCCCCGCAAGAGGGCGAAACCGTGATCGAGGACCAGGTGCAGGGCCGTGTCGTGATCCGCAACGACCAGTTGGACGACATGGTGTTGCTGCGCGGCGATGGCACCCCGGTCTACATGCTGGCGGTGGTGGTGGATGACCACGATATGGGCGTGACCCATGTGATCCGGGGCGATGACCATCTGAACAATGCCGCGCGCCAGATGATGATCTATCACGCCATGGGTTGGAGCGTGCCTACCTGGGCGCATATCCCGCTGATCCATGGCCCCGACGGCAAGAAACTGTCCAAGCGGCACGGTGCGCTGGGGGTCGAGGAATACCAGGCCATGGGCTATCCCGCGTCAGGGATGCGCAACTACCTGGCGCGGCTGGGCTGGAGCCATGGCGATGACGAGGTCTTCAGCGATGCGCAGGCGCGCGAGTGGTTCGACCTGGCGGGAATCGGGAAGTCGCCGGCGCGGTTGGACTTCAAGAAACTGGACAATATCTGTGGCCAGCACATCGCCGGAACCGACGATGCCGCACTGCTGCATGAATTGATGGATTTCATCGCCGCCACGGACCGGCCCGCCATGCCCGCGCACAAGAAAGCGATGCTCTTCGCCGCGATGCCGCAGCTCAAGGAACGCGCGAAGACCTATATCGAACTGCTTGACAAGGCTGCCTTTATCCTGGCCGAGCGGCCCATCGTACCCGAACCCAAAGCGGCGGAACACCTTACCGATGTATTCCGTGGTATACTGAAAGAATTGACGCCGCATTTGCAAAATGCTAGCTGGACACGGGGCGATCTTGAACACGTCCTGAACGAATTTGCACAGACTCAGGGGATGACTTTCGGCAAGCTGGCGGGCCCCATGCGGGCGGCGCTGTCGGGGCGTAGTGCCACGCCGAGTGTATTCGACATGATGCTGGTGCTCGGGCGCGAGGAAAGCCTTGCCCGCCTGGTAGATGCCGCGGCATGAGATGGTTCACACCTTCTTCAGCCGCACAGACGAGAAAGGCCTACCCGGTCTGCGGGAACAGCCACTGAGGAAGGGACAAACATGACGACATCCAGCAAGACAGCCACGCTCAGCTTCGACGGGAAGACGATCGAGCTGCCGATGTTCACGCCAACGGCGGGCCCCGACGTGATCGACATCCGCAAGCTTTACGGGCAGGCAGGTGTGTTCACCTATGATCCCGGCTTCACCTCGACCGCAAGCTGCGACAGCACCATCACCTATATCGACGGGGATGAAGGTATTCTGCTGCACCGCGGGTATCCGATTGACCAGCTGGCGTCGAAATCGCATTTCCTCGAAGTGTGCTACCTGCTGCTTTACGGCGAACTGCCCTCCTCGGCCGAGCTTGAGGATTTCGAGACGCGCGTCACGCGTCACACGATGATCCACGAGCAGATGCACAACTTCTTCCGCGGGTTCCGCCGCGACGCGCATCCGATGGCCACCATGGTGGGTGTCGTGGGCGCGATGTCGGCCTTCTACCACGACTCGCTGGATGTGAACGATCCCTGGCAGCGCGAGGTCGCCTCGATCCGCCTGATCGCCAAGATGCCGACGATTGCGGCGATGGCCTACAAGTATTCGATCGGCCAGCCTTTCGTCTATCCGCGCAACGATCTGGATTACGCGGCGAACTTCCTGCACATGTGCTTCTCGGTCCCGGCCGAGACCTATCACGTGAACCCGATCGTCAGCCGCGCGATGGACCGCATCCTGACGCTGCATGCCGATCACGAGCAGAACGCCTCGACCTCGACCGTGCGCCTGGCCTCGTCCTCGGGGGCGAACCCCTTTGCCTGTATCGCGGCGGGGATTGCCTGCCTCTGGGGTCCGGCCCATGGCGGCGCGAACCAGGCCTGCCTGGAAATGCTGCGCGAGATCGGGACCGTGGACCGCATCCCCGAATTCATCGAACGCGCGAAGGACAAGAACGATCCCTTCCGCCTGATGGGCTTTGGTCACCGCGTCTACAAGAACACCGATCCGCGCGCCAAGGTGCTGAAGCAATCCGCAGACGAGGTGCTGGAGCTGCTGGGCGTGCATGACAACCCGCTGCTGCAGGTCGCCAAGGAGCTGGAGCATGTGGCGCTGAACGATCCCTATTTCATCGAAAAGAAGCTGTTCCCGAACGTCGATTTCTACTCGGGCATCATCCTCGAGGCGATGGGCTTCCCGACCTCGATGTTCACCCCGATCTTCGCGCTGTCGCGCACCGTCGGCTGGGTCAGCCAGTGGAAAGAGATGATCGCGGATCCGCAGATGAAGATCGGCCGCCCGCGTCAGCTCTACATGGGTGAGACCACGCGCGATTACGTGGATATCGAAAACCGCTGAACGGTTCGCAGAAACGGAAAACGGCGCCCTTCGGGGCGCCGTTTTTGTTTGGACTGGCGGGGCGCTCGGGCTGCCTCAGCGCCCTTCGAAACTGGCGGGGCGCTTTTCCAGAAAGGCCAGCACGCCTTCCTTGAAGTCGCGGGTCTTGCCGCAGGTGCCCTGAAAACGGCCTTCCATGGCCAGCTGATCCTCGAGGCTGTTGTCCCAGCTGCCGCGGATCGCCTGTTTCACATGGGCAAAGGCCACGGTCGGGCCCTTCGCCAGATGCGCGGCGCGGGCGCGCCAGGTCGCGTCAAAAGCGTCATCGGCCACGGCCTCCCAGATCAGGCCCCAGTCATCGGCCTGTTGGGCGCTGATCTTGTCGGCGAAAAGCGCGGCCCCCATGGCCTTGGCCGTGCCCATCTGGCGCGTCATCCAATAGGTGCCCCCCGCATCCGGGATCAGGCCGATCCGGGTGAAGGCCTGCAGGAAATAGGCGCTTTGCGTGGCGATCACCACATCGGCGGCCAGCGCAAGGTTGGCCCCTGCCCCGGCGGCCGCGCCGTTCACGGCGCTGATCGTCGGGATCGGGCAGTCATAGATCGCCTTGAGCATGGGCAGGTATTCATCCCGCAGCGTCCGCTCCATATCCAGGTTGGCGGCATTGGCCCGGTCGCTGAGGTCCTGCCCCGAACAGAAGGCCCGCCCCGCGCCTGTCAGCACCAGCACCCGCGCATCCTTGCCCGCCTGGCGCGCGGCATCGGCGATCTCGGCCCGCATCTGGGTGTTCAGCGCGTTCATCTTGTCCGCGCGGTTGAGGGTCAGCACCGCAACATCATCGGTGATGTCCAGCGTGATGGTCTGATACTGCATGGGATCGGCCTTTCCTTGTCTCCGCCTCTTGGCGATACCTTACCGCAGCGGATCACAAGGAAAAGGTCAAACCCCGCGTCAGTCCTCGAGAATCTTGCTGAGCTTGGCCTTTTCCTCATCGCTGAGGGTGCCTGCCCCGACCTCGGGCGCGGCCTGGCGGGTGCGCAGATAGCCGATCCCCACCCCGAGGGCCAGAAGCAGCATCAGGGGTCCCGCCGCCCAGAGCAGCCAGTTCGCGCCACCCGTGGTGGGTTTCAGCAGCGCGTATTCGCCGTAGCGGTCCACGACGAATTCGATCACTTCCTGATCGCTGTCCCCGGCCGTCAGGCGTTCGCGCACAAGGATGCGCATGTCGCGGGCCAGTTCGGCGTTCGATTCGTCGATGCTTTCGTTCCGGCACACCATGCAGCGCAGACCGCGCGACAGTTCGCGCGCGCGGGCCTCCAGGGCGGGATCCGCCAGGATCTCGTCCGGCAGCACGGCCCAAGCCTGCGTCGCGGTGAAAGGGGCCAGCGGCCCCAGCATGGCCAGGGCCAGCCACAGGCTCAGCGCAAGACGTGTCATTCCGCGGGAACCCCGCTGACAGGTGTGCGCCGTGCGGCCCCGGCGGCCACGCGGAAGCGCCGGTCGCTGATGCTGAGCAAGCCGCCAAGCGCCATCAGGATCGTCCCGCCCCAGATCCAGTTGGCCAGGGGTTTGTAATAGGTCCGGATGGCCCAGCCGCCGTTGTCCTGCGGATCGCCGATCACCACGTAGACGTCACGCCAGAAGCCGATGTCGATGGCGGCCTCGGTCGTGGGCATCTCCGCCACGGGGTAGAAGCGCTTCTCGGGGTTCAGCGTGGCGATTGCATCGCCATTGCGGGCCAGATCCACCCAACCCATGGTCGAGATATAGTTCGGCCCTTCGACCCGCTGCACATCCGTCAGCGTCAAGGTGAAGCCCGCCACCTCGAAAGGTTCGTTGAACTGCACGACGCGGATATCTTCCTGCTGCCAGGCCAGAAGCCCCGCAATGCCCAGCATGGTCACGCCAAGCCCGGAATGCGCGACCGTCTTGCCCCAGTCCGCACGCGGCAGCCGGGTCATGCGCGACAGACGGCCCGACAGCGCGCCGCGTCCGGTGCGCGACCAGACATCGACCATGGCGCCGAAGATCAGCCAGGATCCCAGGAACATGCCGACCGGCCCCAGGGCCGAGCGGCCGGTCTGGATCGCAAAGGCCAGCAATCCGATGGACAGGGCCAGGATGAAGGCCGGGATCAAAGGCCGGAAGGTCCGGCCCATGTCGGCACGTTTCCAGGGCATCATGGCCCCGATGGGCAGGATCGCCCCCAGCACCACCATGAAGGGGGTGAAGGCCATGTCGAAGAAGGGCGGCCCCACGGACAGCTTGCGATCGAACAGCATCTCGGCGATCAGCGGCCAGATCGTACCGATGAAGACCACGAAACAGGACACGGCCAGCAGGATGTTGTTCATCACCAGCGCGCTTTCGCGGCTGACAAGGCTGAAGACGCCCTTGGCCTCCATCGCGCTGGCGCGGGCCGCGAACAGGGTCAGCGCGCCGCCCATGAAGAAGCCCAGGATCATCAGGATGAAGACGCCACGCTCGGGGTCGTTGGCGAAGGCATGCACACTGGTGATCACGCCGGACCGCACGATGAAGGTGCCGATCAGCGAGAATCCGAACGCCATGATCGCCAGCAGGATGGTCCAGCTTTTCAGGCTTTCGCGCTTCTCCACCACGATGGCGGAATGCAGCAGGGCGGCGGCCAGAAGCCATGGCATGAAGCTGGCGTTCTCGACCGGATCCCAGAACCAGAAACCGCCCCAGCCCAGCTCGTAATAGGCCCACCAGCTGCCAAGGCCGATCCCGATGGTCAGGTTCAGCCAGGCCAGCAGCGTCCAGGGACGCACCCAGCGGCCCCATGCGGCGTCAACGCGGCCCTCGATCAGTGCGGCGACCGCGAAGGAGAAGGTCAGGCTCAGCCCCACGTAACCGAGGTAGAGGAAGGGCGGATGAAAGGCGAGGCCCGGATCCTGCAGCAGCGGGTTCAGGTCCTGCCCGTCAAAGGGCGGGACCGACATGCGCAGGAAAGGGTTCGAGGTGAAGATGATGAAGGCGAAAAACGCCACAGCGACCGAGGACTGGACCGCAAGCACCCGCGCCTTGAGCGTGGGCGGCAGGTTGCCGCCGAACCATGCGGCCATGGCGCCGAAGAGTGTCAGGATCAGCACCCACAGCAGCATCGAGCCTTCGTGATTCCCCCAGACACCGCTGATCTTGTAGATCATCGGCTTGAGCGAATGCGAGTTCTGCACCACCAGCGCGACCGAGAAATCCGATGTCACGAAGGCATAGGTCAGCGCCCCGAAGGAAAATGCCGTCAGCATGAACTGGGCGTTGGCGGCAGGTTCTGCCATGGCCATCCACCCCGGCCAGCGCTTGTGCGCGCCGATCATGGGCACCACCGCCTGCACGCAGGCGACGAGGAAGGCGAGGATGAGGGCGAAATGTCCGAGCTCTGTAATCATGCGCCTGTTATAGAACTTCCACAGGAGCGGGCCAAACGGAATCGGTATTCCACGGTGTTCACATTGTCGCGGCCCTGCGTCGCAGGCCGCGGGCAGCAGCGCGATCCCGCGCGGCCAGGGCAGGTTCAGCGGCCACCCAGCGGGTCCGCATGGGCCCCCGTGCCATTCACCGCGCGCCATTCGGTCAGGGCGGGATTGTCGCCCCCCTCGGGTCTGTCCAAGCCGTCAGCGGTTTCGCGGCCCGTCCCTGCCACGTCCGGCGCGGAGACCTCACCGCCCGTTTCCAGCGCCTGCAACGCCCTCAGGTTTTCGACGACATGCGGCACCTGTGCCATGCTTTGCGCCACGCGGATCTGGAATTGCTGCCCCTTGGCCTGATGACGCGCCCCGAAATAGAAGGACACGATCGCCCCCAACAGCCACCAGAGCGGTTCGGGCACCAGCGCGATTCCCTGCATCCGGCTGGCAAACCAGACCGGATCGACCATGGCCGAGACGAAAAGGCCCAGCGTGCCCAAGGCCATCAGCGGGCGCGGCAAGCGGTTGGCCGCATCGACCGCACGGTCATACCAGCCCTGACGGGCCAGCGCGAATTCCGCCCCGAACTGCGCCAGGGCCGCCTGCCGCAAGGCGATCTCGCGCCCTGCCCCTTCTTCCGCGTTCTCGCGAAAGACCTCGGCGGTTTCGCGCAGGACATTGCGCCCGCCGCCGAAGACCGCGCCCAGTACCGTGTCGATCAATGCCATTGTGCAACCCTCGCTGCGAATTCCGCCGCACTCAGGTGATAGCGGGGATGGATGAATTCCTCGGCGCGCAGGACCCAGCCGCCCTTGCCACCACTGCGGCTGCGGGCGAACTTGCGGCTGGCGGGGCGCAGATCGGCCAGCCGCAAGTAATAGTTGCGTCGCGCGATCCCGTAGGCATCGGCCAGATGGTCGGGTGCTGCGGCATGGGCGGCCTGGGCGGCGGCAATGGTCTGCGGCCCGACCACGCCATCGACGGCAACGGGGTGTCCCATCTGGCGCAGCAGACGTTGCAGGATCTTCACCGCATTGGCGCCCGCGTTGACATACATGTCGAAGACGCTGGCCTGTATGCCAAGGGGCAGCCTGTCCAGACCGGGACGCTGAAAGTAATGCAGGATGAAGATGTCGGCCGCGCGGGGGCGTGTCATCGCCTCGACGTCATCGACGGTGATCGCGCCATCATCGGTCAGGTCCAGCCCCAGCCGGCGCAGCGTGCCGATGGTCACGCCATGCTTGGTGGCACCGCCCGGATCGGCGGGGTCGTTCACGAAGCCGCCCTCGCGGGCGACGATCTGTTCTGCAATCTGTCTGACGTTGAGCATGCGGCCATTTCCCCGGTGTATTCGGGTCAGGCTGATGCATCGGGGTTAACGGCTGTGAAACACGGCGCGCGGTTGTCGTGCGCCGCTCAGCTGTCGGCGCCTTCGGCCTTGGGATCCTTGTAGATACCCTGTTCCTTCAGCGCGTCTATCACCTCGGCCGGCATGTAGGTTTCATCATGTTTGGCAAGGATTTCAGAGGCTTCAAAGACACCGTCAATGTAGCGACCGGTGCCGACCATGCCTTCGTTCTCGCTGAAGAGATCGGGCAGAACGCCGGTATAGACCACCGGAATGCTGGCGCCGCCATCCGTCACACTGAAGCGGATCTGTTCACCCTGCCCGCGCACGATGCTGCCTTGCTCGACCAGGCCACCGATCCGGAACACCTCGTTCGGGCCGGGCGGTTCGGCCATGATCTGGCTGGGCGCGCGGAAGAAATTGATCCCGTCGCGCATGGCGTAACCGATCAGACCGGTCGAGATCAGCAAGGCCACGGCCGCAAGGGCCACGATCTGTATCCGGCGCTTCTTCTTCAAGCCACTCATGGCCATGGTGCGTCTCCTCCTCGGGTCCCGCGGATCAGGGCCTGCCTGTCACGGGAAACACGGGGCCAGCATAAGGCCCGTCGTCTCATTCTCACCTAACATCAGATTCGCATTTTGCAATGCTTGCCCGCTGCTACCTTTTGTCAGGTTGTCCAGCGCCGCGATCACGATCGCGCGCCCCTCGCGCCGGTCGGCCACCACGCCGATATGGCAGAAGTTCGAGCCCCGGATATGCCGGGTGCTGGGGTGCTGGCCGAAGGGCAGCACCTGCAGGAAAGGCTCGGACGCATAGGCGCGCGCCAGCACGTCATGGATGCGCGCGGCGTCGCCCTTGACATAGACCGTGGCCAGGATGCCCCGGTTGGCCGGGATCAGATGCGGGGTGAACTGCACCTGAACGGGCCGGCCCGCGATGGCGGAAAATTCCTGATCGAACTCGCCCAGGTGCCGGTGCACACCGCCCACCGAATAAGCGTGATAGCCCTCGGAGAGTTCGGCATGCAGCAGGTTTTCCTTGAGGCTGCGGCCCGCGCCCGACACGGCGCATTTCAGATCGAGGATGATGTCATCCAGGTCGATCACACCTTCCGCGATCAGCGGGCGCAGCGCGTATTGACCCGTTGCAGCGTTGCAGCCCGTGCCCGCCACAAGGCGCGCGGCGCGGATCTCGTCGCGGTAGAATTCGGTCAGGCCGTAAACCGCCTCGGCCTGGCAGTCCAAGGCGGCATGGTCATTGCCATACCAGCGCTTGTATTCCGCCGGATCGCGCAGCCGGAAATCGGCGGACAGGTCCACGATCTTCAGCGACTTCGGCAGGTCGCGGATCACCTCCTGCGAGGTGGCATGCGGCAGCGCGCAAAAGCACAGATCGACGCCGGAGAAATCAATCTCCTCGATCTTCTGAAGCACCGGCAGATCAAGGTGGCGCAGATGCGGGAACACATCGGCCATGGCCTGCCCGGCCTTGGAATTGGCGCCCATCGCGGTGATGCGCATGTTGGGATGGGTCGCGATCAGGCGGACAAGTTCCGCCCCCGTATAGCCCGAAGCCCCCAGAATCGCGATGTTATGCGTCATGTCGTCTGTCCTTATGCGCACCGGCGCGATGGCCTGATGCTATGTGTATCATCATTCGCATGAGAAGCGGAAACCTTGACCGGGATCAACCGGCCGACCGAAAGGTGATCTGTCGTCGCAGGAATTGCGTCGCACGGTCCGACACGCGGCGCGGATCGCCCGTTGTCAGAAACACATCCTCCTGCCCGCTGCCCAGCATCTCGGGGCGGCGCGCAAGGTAGTCGGCAAGGCTTTCGGCCACCAGATTCGCCTGGCTGTAGACCTGGACACCATCCCCCAGCGCATCCTGAAAGACCTGCTGCATCAACGGGTAATGGGTGCAGCCCAGGATCGCGGCCTCGGGGCGGGGCATCTTGCGCTTGAGCGCATCGACATGGCTGCGCACCAGCGCCTCGGCCAGGATCATGTCACCGTCTTCAATGGCATCGACCACACCGCCGCAGGCCTGCGCCTCGACATCGACGCCGATCGCGCGAAAGGCCAGTTCGCGCTGAAAGGCGCGGCTGGCAACGGTGGCGGGTGTGGCGAACAGCGCCACATGTTTCACGGCCACTTCGCGGGGGGGCGAGTTGTCGCCCCATTGCCGTTCGGTCAGCGCCTCGATCAGCGGCACGAAAACGCCCAGAACCCGCTTGCCGGGCGGCACGCCCGCTTCCTGCATCCGGCGCAGGGCGGCGGCGCTGGCGGTGTTGCAGGCCAGGATCACCAGATCGCAGCCATGCAGCCACAGGTATTCCACGGCGGCCTTGGTCAGGTTGTAGACATCATCGGCATCACGCACGCCGTAAGGCGCATGGGCATTGTCGCCGTAATAGACGAAATGCACATCCGGCAGGCGCTTTGTCACCGCATCGAGAACGGTCAACCCGCCAAGACCACTGTCGAAAATCCCTACTGCCATGCTGCGCCCGGTGCGAGGGCGCGACGGATCACGCCCGGTGTTTCTCTTCGAACTCGAACCCGTAATTTCCCGGTTCAAGCGGTGTCGGAGACAGCTCATACGTGGCTTTGCGCAGGAAATCCATCATTGCTTTGCTGTCGCCCGCACGTGCCGCGATCTGGTCTGCCGGGATCGGGGCGCCGATGGCGACACGCACGGGCGTGTCCACGCGCTTGGCGAATTCCTTGATCAGAAGGCCCATGCGCAGCGTGTAATGCAGGTGGCTGGCGATCTGGAACAGGCGGCTTGTGTGCCCGTCGAAACAGATGGGCACGACCGTCGCGCCCGATTTCGCCACCATCCGGGCGGTAAAACTGCGCCAGCCCGGGTCCATGGGTTGCGCGAAAGGGGTCGCGGCGGTCGACACGGTGCCGCCCGGAAAGATCCCGATGGCCCCGCCCTGCGCCAGATAGTCCAGCGCCGTCTTGCGGGTCGCAAGGTTCAGCTGCACCGCCTCTTTCGTCTCGTCGAAGGCGATGGGCAGGATCACGCGGGCCAGATCCGGCGCCTTGCAGAAGACGTGATGGGCAAGAATGCGGAAATCGGGCCGCGTGCGCGCCAGGATATGGCCCAGCATCAACCCGTCCAGAATCCCGTAGGGATGGTTCGCGATCACGATCAGCGGACCCTCGCGCGGGATCAGGTCAAGGCTACCCGCCACCACATCAAGGCTGAGGCCATAGCGATCAACCATCACCTGCCAGAAGTCGCGGCCCTGCGCGATCTCCTGCTCATAGCCTGCCGCGCGGCGGATCAGGCTGATGCGGCCGGTGGCGTTTTCCATCAGGCGGATGAGGGCGCGGCCGCCGCGCGTACTGGCCGAATGGGCATAGCTGATGTCACGGGCGATACTGGATTGGGTCGTCACGCTGTCATGCTCCGGGCTGCGCGGTGTCTTTGGCGCGTAACATGCCTTCGAACTGTGACGGTTGCGTGAACGCGACATGACAACGCCCGCCAAAGGCGGGCGCTGTCATTTCATGCGACGGGTCGGCGGATCACTCGGCTGCTTGCGCCATGCCCTTGGCCGGATCGCGGAAGGCCGCCAGCAATTCCTCGCGCCGTTTTGCGGCTTTCACCTCGTTGGCCTGTTTCACCGGGCCGAAGCCGCGGATCGACAGCGGCAGTTCGGCCAGCGCCACGGCGGCCTCCATGCGGTCGGCCGTGACCTTGGCCAGCACCTCGGCCATGTCGGCCTCGTATTGCTTGATCAGCGCGCGTTCCATCCGCCGTTCCTCGGTCCGCCCGAAGATGTCCAGCGGGGTGCCGCGCAGGACCTTGAGCGATTTCAGAACCCGCAAGGGCCGCGCCATCCATGGCCCGAAGGTGCGTTTCATCGGGCGGCCATCCGGGCCGGTCTTCGAGATGATCGGCGGCGCCAGATGGAAGGTCATGCGGAAATCGCCGTCGAACTGCTCGGCCGCCTTTTCCTGCGAGGTCAGCAAAAGCCGCGCCACCTCGTATTCGTCCTTGTAGGCCAGCAGCTTGTGATAGCCCTTGGCGACCGCTTCCTTGAGGCGCGGATCGCTGATGCCATCCACCATCTTGCGATAACGCTTCGCCAACCGCTTGCTTTGGTAGGCGACAAGGTGATCGGCGCGGAAGGCGATCCTGTCCTCCAGCGATTTCGGCAGTTCGATCACCTTGGGCTTGAGCATGCGCGCCGCCTGATCGGGATGGAGCGCAGCCCAGCGGCCCAGTTCGAAGGCGCGCTGGTTCTTTTCGACCGCCGCACCGTTCAGCTTGATCGCGTGCAAGATCGCCTCGTGGCTGAGCGGGATCAGCCCCCGCTGCCATGCGGCACCAAAGAGCATCATGTTGGAAAAGATCGAATCGCCCAGCGTCACGCGCGCCAGTTCCGAGGCATCGAACAGCATCACGCGGTCCTGCAACCGCGCCTCCAGCGCCAGCGCCAGCCGGTCGGAGGGCAGCGAGAATTCGGTGTTGCGGGTGAAATCGCCTGTGATGATCTCGTGGCTGTTGACCACCGCGCCGGTGCGGCCCGTGCGGGTCAGCCCCAGCGTCTTGGCCCCGGCCGACACGACCAGATCGCCACCGATCAGGGCGTCAGCCTCGCCCGTTGCCACGCGCACGGCGCTGATATCGTCGGGCTGTTCCGCGATGCGGCAATGGATATGCACGGCACCACCCTTCTGGGCGAGGCCTGCCATTTCCATCATGCCGGCACCCTTGCCGTCGATCTGCGCCGCCTGCGCGAGCACCGCGCCGATGGTCACGACGCCGGTGCCACCGACCCCGGTGATCACCACGTTGAAAGTGCCGTTGATCGCGGGCAGTACCGGCTGGGCCATATCGGGCAGGTCCACCGAGGCGGTCGCGGCCTTTTTCGGCGTTGCCCCTTCCAGTGTCACGAAGGACGGGCAGAAGCCCTTGAGACAGCTGAAATCCTTGTTGCAGCTGGATTGATCAATCGCGCGCTTGCGGCCCAGTTCGGTTTCCACCGGCACGATCGAGACGCAGTTCGACTGCACGCCGCAATCGCCGCAGCCTTCGCAGACATCGGTATTGATGAACACGCGCTTGTCGGGATCGGGAAACTTGCCGCGCTTGCGGCGGCGACGCTTTTCGGCGGCGCAGGTCTGCACATAAACGATGGCCGACACGCCCTTCAGCTTGGCGTATTTCTCCTGCACGGTCTGCAATTCGGCGCGTTCGTGCTTTTCAACGTTGGACGGGAAAGTGGACAGATCCACCTCTTCCTTTTCGTCGTAGACCACGGCGACATTGGGCACGCCCATCGCCTTCAACTCGGCCACGATACGCTGTGCGGTCAGCCCGCCCTCGTTGCCCTGCCCGCCGGTCATGGCGACCGCATCGTTGAACAGGATCTTGTAGGTGATGTTCACATCCGAGGCGAGGGCCGCGCGGATCGCCTGGATGCCGGAGTGGTTGTAGGTGCCATCGCCCAGGTTCTGGAACACGTGATCGCGGGTCGAAAATTTCGCCTCGCCGATCCAGTTGGCACCCTCGCCGCCCATATGGGTGGCTCCGATGGTCTCGCGATCCATCCACTGCACCATGTAGTGACAGCCGATCCCCGCATAGGCACGGCTGCCGTCCGGCACCTTGGTCGATGTGTTATGCGGGCAGCCCGAGCAGAAATAGGGCAGACGCGAGGCCAGTTCCTGCGCGTTGTCATTGCGCCGCGCATCGGCCAGCGCGGACAGGCCCGCCTTGATGCCTTCGGTGCTGCGGCCTTCGTCGATCAGGATGCCGCCCAGCTTTTCCGCGATCATGATCGGGTCCAGCGCGCCGCGTGTCGGGAACAGTTCCTCGCCATGCATGGACCCTGCCCCGCCGCCCTTGTGCCAGCCCCAGACGCGGCGGCCATGGCGGTCGTCGAAAATGGCTTCCTTGATCTGCACCTCGATCAGCTTGCGCTTTTCCTCGACCACGACGATCAGATCCAGCCCTTCGGCCCAGTCGTGAAAGCCCTTCATGTCCAGCGGGAAGGTCTGACCGATCTTGTAGGTGGTGATGCCAAGGCGTTCCGCCTCGGCGGCATCTATGTTCAGCAATGCCAGCGCATGCACCAGATCCAGCCAGTTCTTGCCCGCGGCCACGAAACCGATCCTGGCACCGGGCTTGCCCCAGATGCGCTTGTCCATCTTGTTGGCGTGGGAAAACGCCTCGGCGGCGAAACGCTTGTGGTCGATCATCCGCGCTTCCTGCGCATGCGGCGTGTCGATCAGGCGGATGTTCAGCCCGCCCTCGGGCATGTCGAATTCGGGGATCACAAGGCTCATGCGGTCCGGGCGGCCATCGACGACGGCCGTCGCCTCGACCGTGTCCTTCATCGTCTTGAGGCCGACCCATAGCCCGGAAAAACGCGACAGCGCATAGCCATAGACGCCGTAATCCAGGATTTCCTGCACGCCTGCGGGGCTGACGACCGGCATATAGGCATCGACCATCGCCCATTCGCTTTGATGCAGCACGGTCGAGGATTCGCCGGTGTGGTCATCGCCCATCGCCATCAGCACGCCGCCATGGCGCGACGATCCGGCCATATTGGCGTGGCGCATCACGTCGCCCGAACGGTCCACGCCGGGGCCCTTGCCGTACCACAGCCCGAAGACCCCGTCGAATTTCCCCTCGCCGCGCAGTTCCGCCTGCTGCGCGCCCCAAAGGGCGGTCGCGGCCAGATCCTCGTTCAGACCCTCCTCGAAGGTGACATCGGCGGCGGCCAGCTGCTTGGCGGCGCGGTTCATCTGCATGTCGACCGCCCCAAGGGGCGAGCCGCGATAGCCCGTGACGAAACCGGCCGTGTTCAGACCTGCCGCCCTGTCGCGCGCTTTCTGGATCAGCATCAACCTGACCAGCGCCTGGGTCCCGTTCAACAGGACCTGCGATTTCTCGAGGTCGAACCTGTCGTTCAGAGTTATTTCCTGCCGGGTCATCGCGCATCTCCCCATCTGAGCGATCTTGTTTTTACTATAGCGCGATATTAGGTCACAAATAATGACCTACCAAACTATTTTTTATCAACCAGTTGGGTTATAGGAACATAGGGTCGGTCAACGGGTGGTGCTTTTGGTCTGTTTCACGCAGACGTTGCTAATGAATGGATTGTTGCGCTCATGGATTGGGACAAACTCAGAATCTTTCACGCAGTTGCCGACGCAGGCAGCCTGACCCATGCAGGTGATACCTTGCATCTGTCCCAGTCTGCCGTCAGCCGGCAGATCCGCGCCCTTGAAGACAGTTTGAACACCACGCTGTTTCACCGCCATGCGCGCGGTCTGATTCTGACCGAACAGGGCGAGTTGCTGTTCGAGGCGACGTCGTCGATGGCCAAGCGGCTTGAAACGGCGGCCGCGCGGATCCGCGACAGCGAGGAAGAGGTCTTTGGCGAATTGCGCGTAACGACCACCACGGGGTTCGGAAGCCTGTGGCTGGCCCCGCGCCTGACCCGGCTCTACCAGAAGTATCCCGACCTCAAGATCGACCTGATGCTGGAAGAACGCGTGCTCGACCTGCCCATGCGCGAGGCCGACGTGGCCATCCGCATGAAAGAGCCAAGCCAGGCGGACCTGATCCGCAAGCGGCTTATGCATATCCGCATGCGGCTTTACGCCTCTCCGACATATCTCGCGAAACGCGCGGCCCCCGAACGGATCGAGGACATCTCGGGCCATCGGCTGATCTGCCAGAACCCGCAGTCGGCACAGGTTGGCGCGGGGGCCAATCTGGTCCAGTTCCTGATGACGCATGACATCCAGTCAACACTGACGGTGAACAACTATTTCGGCGTGCTTCAGGCGGTGCTGCATGACCTGGGTATCGGCGTGCTGCCCGACTACCTGACCCATGATTTTCCCGAGCTGGTGCGAATCCTTCCCGATATCGAATCCGTCGAAGTGCCGGTGTTCCTGGCCTATCCGGAAGAACTGCGTCAGTCCAAGCGTGTCGCCGCCTTCCGCGATTTCGTGCAGGACGAGATCGTCAGTTATCGCAAACAGATGAAAGATCAGGAAGTTAGCTAACAGGTTAACTAAGCTATGCACAAGGCGCATAGCCGCATTGCTGTATTGCAGCATATTTTGCCTTGATCGTTCATAAAGGGATGCCTAATTCAGCAATTGACGGTGAAGCTGCTTAGGCTGGCATCACCATCATACCTCCCTGTTGGACTTTGGCCGAGCTTAGTGCTCGGCCTTTTTTTTACCAAACAGACGAAAATACGCGCTGCGGCCCCTCTCGCTTGCCTCAGCGCTGCCGGCGCAGCGCCGCCACCGACACCTTGCCCACCGTTGAACGCCAGGCCTCCATCCACAGCCCGTCGATACGCGCCAATTGGTCGGGATCGATATGGCCACCCTCGCGCCAATAGCGGCCCGACGGCACCCGCGCGCCCAGGTCCTGCTCGGCCTGCAGGGCGGCGCGCACGGCCTGTTCATGAACCTGCAACGGGCGCGACGCCGCCAATGCGCCGATCCTCGCGCGGGGAAACACCAGGCGGCTGGGATCCTCGGACAGGTTCACCACCGCGCAGCCCTGCCGCGCAGCCAGCAGCAGGATGCGCGCCGACTTTGCCTCGAGGTTCTGCAAGGTCATGTCAGGACGCAGCGGATCCGCCGTGCCCGTGCCATAGAAATGTGTATTGACGGCAACCGGATAGACCATGTCGCAGCCCAGAACCGCCAGGACCCGCGGACGGTGCCGCCACAGCGCCCAATAGGCTGCGGTAAAGGCCATCGTGCCGCCGGCATAGACCACGCCGCCATAGGCATTGTTGGCGGGGATGTAATCCGTCGCGGTCACGATGCCCTGCGCCTGCGTCAGCGCCGCGGGCCGCCGGTCGACGGGAAAATCCTCGGGGTGGATCAGCGAATCCCAGTCAGGCCGCACGCGCCAGGCATTGTTGATCGCCAGAACATGCCCCATGGCATCCCGCGACCAGCCCTGCGCCCGGATCACGTTGGGCCCGCTGCCCAGGATAGTCACAACGTCCATGTTTTGCCTCTGCCGCTACCTGCCGGCAGAGCGCCGACCGAACCTAAGGTAGCGCTGTCGCGCGGCCGGGCGAGTTGTTTTTGGATACCGCGCCGCTCTTTCTGTGGCGCCCTGCCCCTTTCCCCGCGCAAAGCCTTGTCGTAAAGAGGCGGCGCAGACCTGCCCAGGGGGACGAAAGACATGCAAGACATGGTGCAAGAACCGGCCATCACGCCCGAACTGATCGCGGCGCACGGGCTCAAGCCCGACGAATACCAGCGCATCCTCGAGATCATCGGCCGCGAGCCCAGCTTCACCGAGCTTGGCATCTTCTCGGCAATGTGGAACGAACACTGTTCCTACAAGTCCTCCAAGAAATGGCTGCGCACCCTGCCCACCACCGGCCCGCAGGTGATCTGCGGCCCCGGCGAGAATGCGGGCGTCGTGGATATCGGCGACGGTCAGGCGGTGGTCTTCAAGATGGAAAGCCACAACCACCCCTCGTATATCGAACCCTACCAGGGTGCGGCGACCGGCGTGGGCGGCATCCTGCGCGATGTCTTCACCATGGGCGCGCGGCCCATCGCGGCGATGAATTCGCTGTCCTTCGGCGCGCCCGACCATCCCAAGACACGCCAGCTGGTGCATGGGGTGGTCGAAGGGATCGGCGGCTACGGCAATGCCTTCGGCGTGCCCACTGTCGGCGGCGAGGTGCGGTTCCACCCCGCCTATAACGGCAACTGCCTTGTGAATGCCTTTGCCGCGGGCCTCGCGGATGCCGACAAGATCTTCTATTCCGCCGCCTCGGGCGTGGGCATGCCCGTGGTCTACCTTGGCGCCAAGACCGGCCGCGATGGTGTCGGCGGCGCGACAATGGCCAGCGCCGAATTCGACGACACGATCGAGGAAAAGCGCCCCACCGTGCAGGTGGGCGATCCCTTCACCGAAAAGCGCCTGATGGAGGCCTGCATGGAGCTGATGCAGACCGGGGCCGTGATTTCGATCCAGGACATGGGGGCCGCGGGCCTGACCTGTTCGGCGGTGGAAATGGGCGACAAGGGCGACCTGGGCGTGCGGCTGGACCTTGAAAAGGTCCCCTGCCGCGAAACCGGCATGACCGCCTATGAGATGATGCTGTCCGAAAGCCAGGAACGCATGCTGATGGTCCTGCGCCCCGAGAAAGAGGCCGAAGCCAAGGCCGTCTTCGACAAATGGGATCTGGATTTTGCCATCGTTGGCGAAACAATCGCAGAAGATCGTTTCCTGATCATGCACAATAACGTCTGCAAGGCGGATCTGCCGCTCAAGGCGCTGTCGGGCACGGCCCCCGAATATGACCGCCCCTGGGTGGAAACGCCCGAGGCCGCGCCGCTGGGCGACGTGCCGGGGATCGACCCGATCGACGGGCTGAAGGCGCTGATCGGCAGCCCGAACTATGCCGCCAAGCAGTGGGTCTATGAGCAATATGACAGCCAGGTGATGGCCGATACCGTGCGCACACCGGGCCTCGGTGCGGGCGTGATCCGCGTGCATGGCACCGACAAGCTGCTGGCCTTCACCTCGGACGTGACGCCGCGCTATGTCTTCGCCAACCCGTTCGAGGGTGGCAAGCAGGCCGTGGCCGAAACCTATCGCAACCTGACCGCGATCGGGGCCAAACCACTGGCCACCACCGACAACCTGAACTTCGGCAACCCGGAAAAGCCGCAGATCATGGGGCAGTTCGTGGGCGCGATCAAAGGGATCGGTGCTGCGGTCTCGGCGCTGGACATGCCGATCGTCTCGGGCAATGTCAGCCTTTACAACGAAACGGATGGCAAGGGCATCCTGCCCACGCCCACGATCTGCGCCGTGGGGATCATCCCCCATATCGACCAGGCGATCCTGGGCCAGGCGCGCGATGGTCATGTGGCGCTTCTGGTCGGTGACAGCCATGGCCACCTGGGCCAATCCGCCCTGCTGGCCGAAGTGTTCCACCGCGAGGAAGGCGACGCGCCCCATGTCGATCTCGAGGCCGAGCGCCGCAATGGCGACTTCATCCGTGACAATCACGCGCTGATCCGCGCCTGCACCGACCTGTCGGACGGCGGCCTCGCCATGGCCGCCTTCGAAATGGCCGAAGCGGCAGGCGTGGGCGTGCAGATCGACCTGTCGGACACGCCCGCGCTGTTCGGCGAGGATCAGGCGCGCTATCTCATCGCCTGCAATTTCGACCAGGCCGAGGCGCTGATGATCGCCGCAGGCCAGGCCGGCGTCACGATCCAGACGGTCGGCAAGTTCGGCGGCAGCACCGTCCGTTTCGGCGCCTCCGAAGCCCCGCTGGAGGACCTGTCGGCCCTCTATCGCGGCGCGTTCGAGGCGGCTCTGGGCTGACGACGCCAGCTTCTTCTTGCGTGAAATATCCTCGGGGGGAAGGGTCAGCGCAGCTGAACCTGGGGGGCAGACAGCCCCCCACCCGGCCCGCGGCCCGGATCAGGCCGCTTCGATCTTCCACTCGTGGGTCAGTGTCGCCGTCTTTTCGAACATCTTGGAAGCCGAGCAGTATTTCTCGGCCGACAGGGTCACGGCACGTTCGACCAGCGCGGGTTTCAGGTCATGGCCACGGATCGTGTAGATCAGCTTGACCTCGGTAAAGACCTTGGGCTCCTCGTCGGCGCGGGTTCCCACCAGTTCCACCTCGCAGCCGGTCACGCGGGCGCGGGCCTTTTCCAGGATCATCACGATGTCGAAGGCGGTGCAGCCGCCCAGGCCCAGAAGCATCATTTCCATCGGGCGCGGGCCGATGTTGCGCCCGCCCGCTTCGGGCGCGCCATCCATCACGACACCGTGGCCTGATCCTGTCTCGCCCAGAAAGGCGCGTCCGTTGATCCAGCTGACCTTGGCTTTCATGCGATCCTCCATCTGATTGCCGCGCAGCTTTGGCCGATCCCGCTTCGCTTGTCAAAGCGGCCAAAGCCAAGGCAAACCCTTGCGGCGCGTCCGTCAAAGGCATAAATCTGATGCAAATATAAAGGAGCATCCCACATGGCCATCGAAGCACAGGAAATCGAAGACCTGATCCGCGCGGGATTTCCGCATGCCAAGATCACCGTCACCGATTTGGCCGGGGACGGGAACCATTACGCGGCCGAGGTGATCGACGCCTCGTTCAAGACCATGAACCGCGTGCAGCAGCAGCGCGCGGTCTATGCCACGCTGAAGGGCAAGATGGACGGGGCCAATGGCCAGCTTCATGCCCTGGCCCTGACCACCAAGGCCCCGGATTGAGCCCGGACCGACCAGACACCCGAGGCTGCGCCTCGCCTGACCAAGGACAAGACAGATGACCGACGCGACCACCCAGATCAAGGAAACCGTCACGGCAAATGACGTGGTTCTGTTCATGAAAGGCACCAAGGACATGCCCCAGTGCGGCTTTTCCAGCCGCGTGGCAGGCGTGCTCAATTACATGGGCGTGAATTTCAAGGACGTGAACGTTCTGGCCGATGCCGACATTCGCCAGGGGATCAAGGATTTCTCTGACTGGCCGACGATCCCGCAGCTTTATGTCAAAGGCGAATTCATCGGCGGCTGCGACATCGTGACCGAAATGACCCTCTCGGGAGAGCTGGACCAGCTGTTCGAAGCGAAGGGCGTCAATTACGACAAGGACGCCGCTGAAAAGATCCGCGAAGCCAACGCCTGATCGCACCGGCACCGAAAAAGCCAAAGGCCCCGCAAGGGGCCTTTTTGCCTTTGCGTGAAGGCCATTGCGATCAGCCGGCCTTGTCCTCGACCGCATCGGCCAGGGCTTCTGCCCTTGCCGCGAGTTCGGACAGGGTTTCGGTGAGCTCGGGCGGGATCACGGCCACCTGGATCTTCTGCGGCTCGGGCGCGGGGCGGGCGGCAAGGGCCGCCAGTTCTGCATTCTTGTCGGCCAGTTTCGCCTCGGCCTCGCGCAGCTTGTCCTCCAGACCGGCGGTCTTGTCGGCCAGCATCAGCCCCGCCATCAACAGCATGCGCGCCTCGGGCAGACGGCCGATCTGGCCGGCCAGCACCGAAGCTTCGGTATCCAGCATCTGGGCTGCGGCCTGCAGATAATGTTCCTCGCCATCCTGGCAGAAGACTTCGAAGGCGCGTCCGCCGATATGGATTTCCACTTCGGGCATCAGTTCACCTCCTCTTTGTCCTGCAGCAACGGCACCAGCGCGCCCTTGATCGCCTGAACCTCGGCAAGGTCCACCTGGCGCGCGGCGCGCATGGATTCCAGCTCGGCCATCATCGACTTGTTGATCAGATGCGGCTCGGCCACACCCGCCTGGTTGGCGGCGCGCAGGGCGGCATTGCTGTCCTGCAGCTGCGCGTTGGCCTTGCGCAGGCGCGCCAGTTCCGCATCCAGATGCTCCATGCTCTCGCGCAGCGTGACCAGTTCGGCCTCGGAGCGGGTCGCTTGCGCTTCCTGCTTCTGGCGCAGGGCGCGCACCCGTTCTTCCAGCTGGGCATTGGCCAGCCGTTCTTCCGCCAGCTGCGCGCGCAGCGTCTCGATCTCATCCGTATCCGCAGCCTGCGGCGCGTCACCGGCGGGCGCAGCCCCCCCGGCGGCCTTGTCCAGGTTCTCGATGCCCTTGGCGATGCGTTCCATCGCAAAGGCGATCCTGCGTTCCAGTTCGGCGATGTCGTTCATTGTCCCACCTTTCACCCGAAATCCGCTCTCCCCGTTTTGGCCGGCCTGAACCGAATCATCGGATGGCGACCCTCGGGAAACTCTAGCAACTGGATAGGCAAAATGCGCCCCCTTTGCCACCAATGGGTTACAGCCTTCGCTTGAACTTGCGCGGCAGGCTGCTATCACACGGCCCAACGCATCCTGTCACATTGCCAGACGAAGGACCGACCACTTGGACATCACAGCCCTGCGCACCGCCCATCCCGACCATTGGATGAAAGCCGCCGCCATCCGCACCCTGACGCTGGATGCGATCCATGCTGCCAATTCGGGGCATTCGGGCATGCCGATGGGCATGGCCGATGTGGCCACCGTTCTGTATGAAAAGCACCTGAAATTCGATGCCTCCGCCCCCAACTGGCCGGATCGCGACCGGTTCATCCTGTCGGCGGGCCATGGCTCGATGCTGCTTTACGCGCTGCTGCACCTGACCGGCTATGCCGACATGACGATCGAGCAGATCCGCAACTTCCGCCAGTGGGGCGCGAAAACGGCGGGCCACCCGGAATATGGCCATGCCTCGGGAATCGAGACGACGACCGGCCCGCTGGGCCAGGGCATTTCCAATGCCGTGGGCTTTGCCATGGCCGAAGAGATCCAGCGCGCGCGTTTCGGCGCCAAGATCGTGGATCACCACACCTATGTCATCGCCGGCGACGGCTGCCTGATGGAGGGCGTCAGCCAGGAGGCGATCGGCATCGCCGGGCGGCACGCCCTGTCCAAGCTGATCGTGTTCTGGGACAACAACGACATCACCATCGACGGCAAGGTGTCGCTGTCGGACCGCACCGACCAGGTCGCCCGCTTCCGCGCCTCGGGCTGGGATGTGCAGGAAATCGACGGGCATGACCCGGCGGCCATCGACGCGGCCATCACGGCGGCCAAGAAGACCGCGCAACCCTCGATGATCGCCTGCAAGACGCATATCGCGCTGGGATCCTCGGCGCAGGACACGTCCAAGGGACATGGCGCGCTGACCGATCCCAAGCTGATCGCCGATACCAAGGCCGCCTATGGCTGGAGCGCGGGCCCCTTCGAGGTTCCCGCCGACATCAAGACCGCCTGGGAGGCCATCGGCAGCCGTGGCGCGGCCGAGCGCGCCGCATGGGAAAGCCGGCTGGCCGCACTCAACGGCAAGAAGCGCGACGAGTTCACCCGCGCCTATGCGCGCGAGGTCCCTGCCCGCCTGTCCGCCGTGATCCGCGCCCTGAAAAAGCAGATCAGCGAAAGCGCGCCTTCGGTCGCCACCCGCAAGTCCAGCGAAATGGTGCTGGAAGTGGTCAACCCGGTGCTGGGCGAAACCGTGGGCGGCTCTGCCGATCTCACGGGGTCGAACAACACCAAGACCGGCGATCTGGGTGTCTTCGACATCGACAACCGCAAGGGGCGCTATGTCTATTGGGGCATCCGCGAACATGGCATGGCGGCGGCGATGAACGGCATGGCGCTGCATGGCGGCATCCGGCCCTATGGCGGCACCTTCATGTGCTTCACCGATTACGCCCGCCCCGCGATGCGGCTGGCCGCACTGATGAAGATCCCGACCGTCTTCGTGATGACCCATGACAGCATCGGCCTTGGCGAGGATGGTCCGACCCACCAGCCGGTCGAGCATCTGGCAATCAGCCGCGCCACGCCCAACACCTGGGTGTTCCGGCCCTGCGACACGGTCGAAACCGCCGAGGCCTGGGAACTGGCGCTGACCTCGAAGGAAACCCCGTCGGTGCTGTCGCTGACGCGCCAGAACCTCAAGACGCTGCGGACCGACCACAAATCCAAGAACCTGACCGCGCAGGGTGGCTATGTGCTGGCCGATGCGACCGGCAAGCGCCAGGCGATCCTGATGGCCACCGGCTCCGAGGTGGAGATCGCCATGGCCGCGCGCGACCTGCTGGAGGCCGAGGGCATCGGCACCCGTGTCGTGTCCATGCCCTGCTGGGAACTGTTCGAGGAACAGGACGAGACCTATCGCCGCCGCGTCCTGCCCGCAGGCCCCGTGCGCGTGGCGGTCGAGGCCGCCATCCGCTTTGGCTGGGACCGCTGGCTGTTCGGCCAGGGCGGCAAGCGCGAGAAATCGGGCTTTGTCGGCATGCATGATTTCGGGGCCTCCGCCCCGGCCGAAGTGCTTTACGAACAGTTCGGGATCACCGCGCAGGCCGTGGCCGACAAGGTCAAGTCCCTGCTTTGACGCGGCGCGCCCGGTTTCGGGCGTTGCTGTTGAGTATTTGGAGAACGATGAAAGGGCCGTTCCGCGATCAGGCGGGGCGGCCCTTTCCCGTCAGGGCGGACCAGAGCGGTGCGATGACGCGCGTGACCAGCGGGATCAGCGCAAGGCCCAAGGCCAGGCCGAGAATGCCATCCATCGCCGCCGTGGCGATCCAAGTGACGGCACCGGGCGCCTGCGGCACCACCGCGCCAAGGGCGGCCGCGATGTCATGGATCAGATGCGCCGGGGCGGCCAGGCCCAGCTCTTCCAGGCCATGCAGCACGATGGAGCCGCC
Organism: Paracoccaceae bacterium; assembly: GCA_030758115.1. GTDB lineage: Bacteria > Pseudomonadota > Alphaproteobacteria > Rhodobacterales > Rhodobacteraceae > Seohaeicola. The sequence continues at coordinate 34,071 of JANREX010000004.1, forward strand.
AACCCAGAGCATCGCCGCCGTCCCGACCGTGGTCAGCGCCTTCAGAAAACCCGGCATGCCGCGCACGATGCCGCGCCCGAGGCTGCGCGTCAGGCCAAGGCGGCCGCGCTCGGCCAGGAAAAGCCCCATGTCATCGGCCTTCACGATCAACGCCACACCGCCATAGACGGCGATGGTGATGCCGACACCCACGATGGCAAGGGTCGCGGCCTCGGTCCAGAATGTGCTGACGGGGATCGCGGCCAGGGCGATGGTCATGATCTCGGCCGACAGGATGAAATCGGTCTTGATCGCGCCCGCGACCCGCGCCTCCTCCAGATGCAGGGGATCGCCGGTGTCCAGATCCGCCGCCACATGGGCATCGGCATGGGGAAAGAGGACATGCGCCACCTTTTCCGCGCCCTCGAAACACAGATAGGCCCCGCCCAGCATCAGAAGCGGCGTGATCAGCATCGGTGCGAAGGCCGAGAGCACCAGCGCCGCAGGCAGCAGGATCAGCAGCTTGTTGCGCAGCGATCCGCGCGCGATGCGCCAGACGATGGGCAATTCGCGCGCGGGCGCGAAACCATGCACGTATTTCGGGGTCACTGCCGCATCGTCGATCACGGCGCCCGCAGCCTTGGCCCCGGCCTTGGCCGCCTGCCCCACCACGTCATCGACCGAGGCCGCGGCCACCTTGGCAATCGCCGCCACATCGTCAAGAAGCGCCAGTAGTCCGCTCATGCCTGCCTCCGACCCGGATTGGTGGCCACAGTATCAGGCAGCGCGCGCAAGACAAGCCGCGGCGTTAGCGCAACCATGCGCCTGCGCGAAACGGTTTGCGCTAACATGTTGATTTCAGACATGGTTTGGCGGCAATCCGCCGTCGGGGCGTCGCTTTTCACCTTTCGGGCCACGCGGCACTTGGATATATCCCGCGCAATCACGCAAGACGCAGGAGACCCCCATGACCATCACGCTTGGCATCAACGGATTTGGCCGGATCGGCCGTTGCACCCTCATGCATATCGCGGAAAGCGCGCGTCAGGATGTGCGCGTGGTCAAGCTGAACGCGACCGGTCCGCTGGACACGGCGGCGCATCTGGTGCGCTACGACTCGGTGCATGGTCGCTTCGCCAATCCCGTCACCACCGGCGAGGGCTGGATGGATCTGGGCGCGGGCCGGATCGAGATGATGTCGACCTATGACATGGACGAGCTGGACTGGTCGGGCGTCGATGTGGTGCTGGAATGCACCGGCAATTTCAACGACGGCGCCAAGGCCAAGAAACACCTGGAGCGTGGCGCGAAGAAGGTGCTGCTGTCGGCCCCCGGCAAGAACGTGGACCGCACCGTCGTTTACGGCGTGAACCATGACGCGCTGGCGGCGGGCGAGACGATGATCTCGAACGGGTCCTGCACCACGAACTGCCTGGCACCGCTGGCCAAGGTGCTGAACGATGCCATCGGGATCGAGAGCGGCATCATGACCACGATCCACAGCTATACGGGCGACCAGCCCACGCTGGACCGCCGCCACAAGGACCTGTACCGCGCCCGCGCGGCCGCGATGTCGATGATCCCCACCTCGACCGGCGCCGCCAAGGCCCTGGGCGAGGTGCTGCCCGAACTGAACGGCAAGCTGGACGGTTCGGCCATTCGCGTGCCGACCCCCAATGTCAGCGCGGTGGACCTGACCTTTGTCGCGGGCAAGGACGTGACCGTGGCCGATGTGAACGCCATCGTGGCCGAGGCTGCGGCCGGCGCGATGAAGGGCATTCTGGGCTATGATCCCGAACCCAAGGTCTCGATCGACTTCAACCATACCGAAGAAAGCTCGATCTTCGCGCCGGATCAGACCAAGGTGATCGGCAAGCGCCTGGTGCGGGTGCTGTCCTGGTATGACAACGAATGGGGCTTTTCCTGCCGCATGGCGGATGTGGCGGCGCTGATGGGCCGCCTCGGCTGACCGGCTGTCAAGGCTTGCAAGGACGCTGGGGCTGCGGCATAGCTGTCGCAGCCCCTTATCTTTCGACAGGCAATGCGCAATGACGAACCAGATCGCCATCGGCCTCGGGCTGTTGATCCTGACCGGTCTGGGATTGGATGCTGCCTTGTACGACGGGTCGAACCTGCTGTTCCTGTTGCGAAAGCTGGCCGAGCTTATCGAATGGCTGGCCTTCTGGCGCTAGAGCGGCCAGAGTTGCCTTGAGCAATGCAGCCTGTACCTTCGGGGCTGCCGCGTCACCTGAAAGGCCAAGCCCATGATCCAGTTTCTGTTCGCCCTTTTCGTCATTGTGCTGCTGCTGATGGCGGGGCTTGCCTGGTTCACCTGGAACACCAAGCGCGGGGCCGAGCTGGCGATCCCGCCACGCGGGCGCTTCATCGACCTGCCGGGCACGCGGCTGCATTACACCGATGAAGGATCGGGGCCGGCCATCGTGATGATCCACGGGCTGGGCGGGCAGATGGGCAATTTCAACATGGCGCTGACGCCCTTGCTGACGGCTGATCACCGGGTCATCGTGATCGACCGGCCCGGCATGGGCTGGTCCAGCCGGGATGAGGATGCACCCGCCAACCCGCGCGCGCAGGCGGAAACCGTGGCGGCGCTGATCGACCGGCTGGGGCTGGAGCGGCCGCTGGTGGTGGGCCATTCGCTGGGCGGTGCCATCGCGCTGTGCCTTGCGATGGATCATCCGGGACATACAGGCGGCCTTGCGCTTCTGGCACCGCTGACGCAACCGCCATCCGGCCCGATCGAGGCGTTCAAGGGGCTGGCGATCACGGGGCGGATCAAGCTTTTCGTGACCTCATGGCTGCTGGCCATCCCGATGTCGATCCGCACCGCGCCGCAGGTCTTGGATCAGGTGTTCGGACCGGAGGCGGTGCCGGATGACTATGCGGTCAAGGGCGGTGCGCTGCTGGGGCTGCGGCCTGCATCCTTCCGCAACACCTCGCGCGATTACCTGGCCTCGGGGCGGGATCTGCGGTGGATGGCGGGGCAATATGACAGCCTGCAGGTTCCGGTGCGCATCCTCTACGGCGAGGAGGACCGGATCCTCGAGGCTGATCTGCATGGCCGCGCGCTGGTGGCAAAGCACCCCCGGATCGGGCTTGAGGTGATCGCAGGCGGGCATATGCTGCCGATCACCCGCGCACAGGATTGCGCGCGGTTCATCCGCGAGACCGAGGCCGCCATCGGCGCCTGATGTCCCATGATGGGACATTTTTCGGACTGAACAATATCAATGGGTTAGGCGGTCGCGTTCACGCGCCGTTAACCTCTGCCCCTGGTCGGACCCGAGGCCGGCCCGCAGGGGCAGACGAAAGCCGCGTGGCCTAGAGCGGGCGCGGGGTCTGGCCCAGCTTGGCGCGCAGGGCCACGTTGACGGCGGGCGGCACGAATTTGTGCACATCGCCGCCAAGCCGCGCGATTTCCTTGACCAGCTTGCTGGCGATCGCCTGATGCCGCGCCTCGGCCATCAGGAAGACGGTCTCGATCGAACTGTCCAGCGCCCGGTTCATGCCGACCATCTGGAATTCATATTCGAAATCAGCCACGGCGCGCAGGCCGCGCACGATCATCTGTGCGCCCACGTCGCGGGCGCAATCGATCAGCAGGTTCTCGAAAGGATGGGCCACGATCTCGGTCCCCGTCTCTTCCGACAGGGCGACGCATTCCGCCTCGATCATGGCGACACGTTCTTCCAGGCTGAACATCGGCCCCTTGTCGCGGTTGATCGCGACACCGATGACAAGGCGATCCACCAAGGTGGCCGAGCGGCGGATGATGTCGACATGCCCGTAGGTGATCGGATCGAAGGTGCCGGGGTAAAGTCCGATACGCATGGGCAGGCTCCGTGCTGTGGTCTTGCGGTGATTTCTGGGCGGCACGCAATATTATTACCAAGAGGTTTGCAACCCCAAAACCGCAGGCGCGCCGGAAAGAGGGACAGGGGCGCATGCCCCTGCCCTGCGCGAACAGGCGGTGTCAGTGGCCCATGATCATCCCTTCAAGGGCGGACTTTTCCATCGCCAGTTCGTCGATCCGCGCCTTGACCACGTCACCGATGGTGACGATGCCGACCAGTTCCTTGCCTTCGGTCACGGGCATGTGGCGAAAGCGGCCGTCGGTCATGCGTTGCAACACGTCATCGGCGCTGTCGCCGGTGCCGCAGCACGACGGGTTGCGGGTCATCATGTCCCCAACCGCCTCGGTCAGGCAGACGGCCCCGCGCAGGGCCAGCGACCGCACGATATCGCGTTCCGAAATGATCCCGTCGACCGATACACCATCGCGCGACACGACCAGGCCGCCGATGCGTTTCTCGGCCAGGACCTGCACCGCATCGGACACCAGCGTGCCCGGCGTCACTGTGAAAACGCTGTGATTTCCCTTTGATTTCAGGATCTGATGTACCAGCATGGTCTCTCCTCCTCCTCGGGATGGACATGATGGGTTCAGGGTCCATCAGGGACGGGGTTCTGTCAAGAAATCATGCGCCAAGGGCGGTCAGACCTCGGCCTCCAGGCGCGCCACCTCGCGGCGGATGCCATCGGCCAGGGCGGCGGCAAAGCGGTTGAGCCGGTCCATGCGGCGGTCATCGGCATGGCGGATCAGGTAGAAGCTGCGCGTCAGGCTGACCTGATCGGTCAGAAGGCGCACCAGCCCCTTGGCCGACGGGATGGCGAAATCATGCACGATGCCCACGCCGCCCCCCTGCCGGATCCAGTTGAACTGCACCGAGACCGAGTTCGACGCCAGCGCCACGCGCTCGACCCCGATGCCGGTCAGGTAATCCAGTTCCTTGTCGAAGATCATGTCGGGGATATAGCCGACCATGCGATGGCCTTGCAGATCCTCAAGCGTGTTGATCGCCGGGTTGCGGCGCAGGTAGCGGCGCGAGGCCGCCAGATGCAGGCGGTAGTCGGTGATCTTCTGCACGGTCAGGCGGCCTGCTGCCGGGGGGCTTACGCCGATGGCCATGTCGGCCTCGCGCTTGGACAGGTTGAAGACGCGCGGCAGGGCCACGATCTGCACCTCCAGGTCGGGATTGTCGGCCATGATCGCGGCACAGACCTGCGGCAGCAGGAAATTGGCGCAGCCGTCGGGCGCGCCGATGCGGATCTGGCCTGACAGGGCCCCCGCCTGCCCGGCCAGTTCCTCGACCGCCGCCCCCATCGCCGCCTCGGCCCGTTCGGCATGGCCCAGAAGGCGCTGGCCCGCATCGGTCATGGCATAGCCCTGCGGGGATTTGGCAAAGAGCGGCGCGCCGAGGTTTTCCTCGAGCCTGGCGATGCGGCGGCCCACGGTGGCGGGATCCACCTTGAGCACCCGCCCTGCGCCCGACAGGCTTTCGGTACGCGCCACCGCCAGAAAAATCCGCAGATCGTCCCACTGCATCTCCATCGCGCCAGCCCCCTTTGCAGAAATGCAAAACCCTTTTGGAAACTTGCCCCTTTCCGGATGAATTTTGCAAGCCTATCCTGCGCCCAGATTCAGGAGGAGTTTTCCAATGCAGGAACTGACCCATTACATCGGCGGCGCCCATGTCAAAGGCACATCGGGCCGTTTTGCCGATGTCTACAACCCCGCAACCGGCGAAGTGCAGGCAAAGGTGCCGCTGGCCAATGCGGCCGAGATGGCCCATGCCGTCGAGGTTGCCGCCAAGGCGCAGCCCGCTTGGGCCGCCGTGAACCCGCAGCGCCGCGCGCGGGTGATGATGAAATTCGTGGACCTGCTGAACCGCGACATGGACAAGCTGGCCGAGGCGCTGAGCCGCGAGCATGGCAAGACCCTGCCCGATGCCGCCGGTGACGTGCAGCGCGGTCTGGAAGTGGTGGAATATTGCATCGGCGCGCCGCAGCTGCTGAAGGGTGAATTCACCGACAGCGCCGGCCCCGGCATCGACATGTATTCCATGCGCCAGGCGCTGGGTGTCACGGCGGGCATCACGCCCTTCAACTTTCCGGCCATGATCCCGATGTGGATGTTCGCCCCCGCGATTGCCTGCGGGAACGCCTTCATCCTCAAGCCGTCCGAGCGTGATCCCTCCGTGCCGCTGATGCTGGCCGAACTGATGGAAGAGGCCGGTCTGCCCAAGGGCATCCTGCAGGTCGTGAACGGCGACAAGGAAGCGGTCGACGCGATCCTGGACCATCCGGTGATCCAGTCGGTCGGTTTCGTGGGCTCGACCCCGATCGCGGAATATATCTATGGCCGCGGCTGTTCGAACGGCAAGCGCGTGCAGTGCTTTGGCGGGGCCAAGAACCACATGATCATCATGCCGGACGCCGACATGGATCAGGCCGCGGATGCCTTGATCGGTGCGGGCTATGGTGCGGCAGGCGAGCGGTGCATGGCGATTTCGGTGGCCGTGCCCGTGGGCGACGAGACCGCCGACCGCCTGGTCGAAAAGCTGGTGCCGCGCATCGAGGCGCTGAAGGTCGGGCCCTATACCGCGGGCAAGGACGTGGATTACGGCCCCGTGGTCACCGCTGCGGCCAAGGCGAACATCCTCAAGCTGGTGGAATCCGGTGTGGATCAGGGTGCCGAGCTGGTGATCGACGGGCGTGACTTCAACCTGCAGGGTTATGAGGACGGTTTCTTTGTCGGCCCGCACCTGTTCGACCGGGTCACCAAGGACATGGATATCTACAAGAAAGAGATCTTCGGCCCGGTTCTGTCGGTGGTGCGCGCGCAGTCCTACGAGGAAGCGCTGGGTCTGGCGATGGACCATGAATACGGCAACGGCACCGCGATCTTTACCCGCGACGGTGACGCGGCGCGCGATTTCGCCAACCGTGTCAACGTGGGCATGATCGGTATCAACGTGCCGATCCCGGTGCCGCTGGCCTATCACACTTTCGGCGGCTGGAAGAAATCGGCCTTCGGCGACCTGAACCAGCATGGTCCCGATGCGTTCAAGTTCTACACGCGCACCAAGACCATCACCTCGCGCTGGCCGAGCGGCATCAAGGATGGTGCGGCCTTCAACTTCAAACCGATGGATTGATCGGTTTTGCGGCCCCCGGTGCGATCCATCGGGGGCCGTTTTGCTGTTGGCGGTCGGGTTCGAGTATTTGGGGAACGATGAAGCGGGGCGGATTGTCCCGCAGGCTGCCCCTTGTCGCACTTGCAAAACTGCTGCAACAGTTCAGAATTAAACATGCGTTCAATTCGGCCTTCTGAGGAGGAGAGACCATGGATTTCGCACTGAGCGAGGAACAAAGCGCCATCTTCGACATGGCGCGCGCCTTCGGGCAGGAACATATCGCCCCCCATGCGCGGACCTGGGAAGCGGCCGGCACGATCCCGAAAGAGCTGTGGCCCGAGGTGGGCGCGCTGGGATTCGGCGGGCTTTACGTGTCCGAGGAGTCGGGCGGCGCGGGGTTGAGCCGCCTGGATGCGACGCTGGTCTTCGAGGCGCTGAGCATGGCCTGCCCTTCGGTCGCGGCCTTCCTGTCGATCCACAACATGTGCGCACGGATGCTGGACAGTTTCGGCTCGGACGATCTGAAGGCGCGCTACATGCCTGCGGTGCTGAGCATGGAGACGGTGCTGTCCTATTGCCTGACGGAACCGGGATCGGGGTCGGATGCGGCGGCGCTGAAAACCCGCGCGGCGCGGACCAATGAGGGTTATGTGCTGAACGGGACCAAGGCCTTCATCTCGGGTGGCGGCTATTCCGACGCTTATGTCGTGATGGTGCGCACCGGCGAGGATGGGCCGAAGGGTGTCTCGACGGTGATCGTCGAGGACGGTGCCAGGGGCCTGAGCTTTGGCGGGCTGGAGGACAAGATGGGGTGGCGCAGCCAGCCCACGCGGCAGGTGCAGTTCGACGATTGCCTTGTGTCCGCCGACAATCTTGTGGGCGAGGAAGGCAAGGGATTCACCTATGCGATGAAGGGTCTGGACGGTGGGCGGCTGAACATCGCGGCCTGTTCGCTGGGGGCCGCGCAGCAGGCGCTTGACATGACACTGGCCTATATGGGCGAGCGCAAGGCCTTCGGCAAACCCATCGACCAGTTCCAGGCGCTGCAGTTCCGGCTGGCCGATATGGAGATCGAGTTGCAGGCCGCGCGCACCTTTCTGCGCCAAGCCGCGTGGAAGCTGGACACGGGCGCGCCGGATGCGACCAAGTTCTGCGCCATGGCCAAGAAATTCGTGACCGAGGCGGGCAGCCGCATCGTGAACCAGTGCCTGCAGCTGCATGGCGGCTATGGCTATCTGGCCGATTACGGGATCGAGAAACTGGTGCGTGACCTGCGCGTGCACGAGATCCTGGAAGGCACGAACGAGATCATGCGCGTCATCGTGGCGCGCCAGATGCTGGCCGACAGATGAACGATATCGCCATCAGGGTCGAGGGGCGCGCGGGGCGGATCACGCTGAACCGGCCCGCCGCGCTGAATGCCGCAACCTATGACATGGTGCAAGCGGTCGAGGCGGCGCTGGATGGCTGGCGCGACGACCCTGCCGTGGCGCTGGTGGTGATGGATGCGGCCGGCGACAAGGCCTTTTGCGCGGGCGGCGACATTGCCGATCTCTATGCCAGCGGCAAGGCGGGCGATTTCGCCTATGGACGCCGGTTCTGGGCCGATGAATACCGCCTGAACGCAAAGCTTGCCGAATATGCCAAACCTGTCGTCAGCCTGATGCAGGGTTTCGTGATGGGGGGCGGCGTCGGGCTTGGCTGTCATGCCAGCCACCGCGTTGTGGGCGAGACGAGCCGCATCGCCATGCCCGAATGCGGCATCGGGCTGGTGCCGGATGTCGGGGGGTCGCTGCTGCTGGCGCGCGCGCCGGGGCGGCTGGGCGAGTACCTCGGCCTGACCGCCGCACGGATGGACGCGGGCGATGCGATCCGCGCGGGCTTTGCCGATCATTTCGTGCCGCAGGACCGCTGGGGCGATCTGATCGCCAGACTTTGTGACACAGGGGATGCCGGTGCCGTGGCGCAGGTCAGCGAAAAGGCGCCTCAGGGGGCGCTGCACGCGTTGCAGGAGCAGATCGACCGGCTGTTCGCGGGCAACATGCTGGTAGACGTGGACGCCGCCTTGCGCGCCGATGACAGCGCCTTTGCCGCCGACACGCTCAAGTCCGTCTCGCGCAATTCGCCGCTGTCGATGGCCTGCACGCTGGATATGCTGGCCCGCCTGCGCGCCCCCGGCACGACCATTCGCGATGCGCTGGACCTGGAATACCGCTTTACCGCACGCGCCATGGAGCATGGCGATTTCCTTGAAGGGATCCGTGCTGCGATCATCGACAAGGACCGCAAGCCGGTCTGGAAACATGCAATCGAAACCTTGCCCGACGCGGCCGTGTCAGAGATGCTGGCACCGCTGGGCAAGGATGCTCTCAGCCTCTGAAAGGACTTTGACATGAAGATCGGATTTATCGGGCTTGGCAATATGGGCGCGCCGATGGCGGCCAATCTGGTCAAGGCGGGGCATGAGGTGACCGGGTTCGACACGGCCGGTGTGACGGTCGCGGGTGTCGCCACGGCGGCATCGGCGGCAGAGGCGGCCACGGGCGCGGATGTCGTGATCACCATGCTGCCCAATGGTGCGATCCTGCGCGCCGTCGCGGCCGAGGTGATCCCGGCGATGACAAAGGGGGCCGCGCTGGTCGATTGTTCGACCGTGGATGTGGACAGCGCCCGTGCGGTGGCCGCGGATGCACAGGCCGCAGGGCTGCTGGCCGTGGATGCGCCCGTATCGGGCGGCACCGGCGGGGCCACGGCGGGCACGCTGACCTTCATGGCGGGCGGGTCCGAGGCGGCATTCGCCAAGGCGAAGCCCTTGTTCGACATCATGGGCCAGAAGGCCGTGCATTGCGGCGAGGCGGGCGCGGGTCAGGCCGCCAAGATCTGCAACAACATGATCCTGGGCGTCACCATGATCGCCACCTGCGAGGCCTTTGCGCTGGCCGACAAGCTGGGGCTGGACAGGCAGAAGATGTTCGACGTGGTCTCGACCTCGTCGGGCTACAGCTGGACGATGAACGCCTATTGTCCGGCGCCGGGCGTGGGGCCGCAAAGCCCTGCCGACAACGGCTACAAGCCCGGTTTCGCGGCGGAACTGATGCTGAAGGACCTGCGCCTGTCGCAGCAGGCGGCGGAAAGTGCGGATGCCGACACGCCCATGGGCAAGGCCGCCGCGGCGCTTTATGCGCAATTCGTCGAGGCCGAGGATGGTCGCGGCATGGATTTCAGCGCGATGCTGCCCCGGTTCGAAAAACGCGGCCGCAGTTGAGCTGGCTTGACGAGGCCCCTGCCCTCGATGGTCTTGAACCGCGCGATCTGGCGCGGCTGGCGCGGTTGCATCCCATGGACCTGCCTGCGGGCGCGGTGATCTTTCGCCCCGGTGACGCGGCGCAGGGCTATGCCGTGGTGCTGTCCGGGCAGGTCGATGTGTCGCTGACCGGGGCCTCGGGGCGCGAGATGCTGCTCTATTCCGTGGCGCCGGGGCAAAGCTGCGTGCAGACCACATTCGGTCTGCTGTCGGACGCGGAATATTCGGCCGAGGCCGAGACCGTGCGCGACACGCGGCTTGTCGTGATCCCCCGCGCGCTGTTCCTGGATCTGCTGGACACATCCGCCGCTTTCAGATCGCTGGTCTTTGCCGCCTTTGCGGACCGGATGGCAGGGATGCTGAAGCTGGTGGAAACCGTGGCCTTTACCCGTGCGGAATGCCGGCTGGCGGCGCGGCTGCTGGCGCTGTCCGAGACCGGACCCGTGCATGCCACACATAGCGAACTGGCGGCACAGGCCGGCACCGCGCGCGAGGTGGTCAGCCGCCGCCTGGATGCCTGGGCGCGCAAGGGCTGGGTGCGCACGGCGCGGGGCCAGGTCGAGGTGATCGACCGCGCGGCCCTGTCGGATCTGGCGCATGCGGACATGTGACTCTGTCACAGACGACTGGGGCGACTCGGGGTATAGCTGTGTCATGACCAACCAATGGAGGACGTCATGACCAAGAATGTCGGCGGCATCGACCGCATCGCCCGCATCGTTCTGGGGCTCGCGCTCCTGATCGGTTTCGCTTTCAACTCGGGCGGCGCCTATAGCTGGGCGTACCTGCTGGGGATCATCCCGCTGGCCACCGGGCTGATCGGCTGGTGCCCGCCCTATTCGTTGCTGGGCATCAACACCTGTTCGGTGAAGAAGTGACCGAATGATCGGACATGCCTGCGCGGGAGACCGCGCAGGATCGCCCCTGTCGGCACCGGCCGGCCTGATCGTGCGGGCTTGCCCGGCTGGAGGGATCAGTCCGCATCACAAAGCGCGAGGATGGCATCCCGGTTGTCACTGACCATCCGCCGCCCCTCGTCAATCGCCTCGCCCGCGCGGTGCATCTCCATCAAGGATATCTGGCCCAGTTCCATGCTCAGCGTCAGATGCGCGGGATCCGTGGCAGCGCGCGTCTTGCGGACGAATTCGGTCATGATGTCGATCGAGACGGATACGACCTCGGCATAGTTCGGGGACAGGGGTGGCCGGCCCGTGGCGGCCTCGTCATTGCCCAGCATGTCCTGCAGCGGTGACACGATATGCGTCATTACCGAATTCCGGGAAAACTGTTCCCAGAAGCTTTCGCCGGTTTGCGGTTGTCGCCATAGCGCGTTTTCCGGTTTCGCATTCGGATTGACCGCGATGGTCACATCTGCCCCCAGCGCGCGGCAGGCCGAGGTGGGTACAGGGTTGGTCAGCCCACCGTCCAGCAGCCATTTTCCATCGTGCCAATAGGGGCTGAGAACGCCGGGGATCGAAACCGAGCCGCGCACCGCGTGATGCACCGATCCGTTTTGCAGCCAGACCTCGCGCCCCGATGTCATGTCGGTGGCCACGACGATCAGCGGATACTTGAGCTTTTCGAAAGTGTCGGGCACGCCAAGATCCGACAGCACCTGCATCACCACGCTGCCGCGCATCAGCCCGCCCCCGCTGAAGCTGAAATCCATCTTGGCCAGGATATCGGCGCGGGTCTGCGCGCGCGCCCAGTCTTCCATCTCGTCCAGGCAATCGGCGGCCCAGGCCGCACCGATCAGCGCGCCCATCGAGGTGCCTGCCACCACATCGGGCCGGATGCCCAGATCGCGCAGGGCCAGAAGGACGCCGACATGCGCCCAGCCCCGCGCCCCGCCCGACCCCAATGCAAGGCCAAGGCGCATCCGCCCTACTCCGCCGCGACGCGGGCGCCGGACAGCATCGGCTTGAGGTAGCGCCCGGTATGGCTGCGCGGCTCTTCGGCCACTTCCTCGGGGGTGCCGGTCGCGACCAGTTCACCGCCGCCATCGCCGCCTTCGGGGCCGATGTCGATGATCCAGTCGGCGGTTTTCACCACGTCGAGGTTATGTTCGATCACCACCACGGTATTGCCTTGATCGACCAGCTCATGCAGCACTTCCAGCAGCTTGCGCACGTCTTCGAAATGCAGGCCGGTCGTGGGCTCGTCCAGGATATAGAGCGTGCGACCGGTCGAGCGTTTCGCCAGTTCCTTGGACAGTTTCACGCGCTGCGCCTCGCCGCCCGACAGGGTCGTGGCCTGCTGGCCCACCTTGATATAGCCCAGACCCACCCGCATCAGCGCGTCCATCTTTTCGCGGATCGAGGGGACGGCCTGAAAGAAGGTTTGCGCATCTTCCACAGTCATATCAAGGACATCGGCGATGCTTTTGCCCTTGAACTTGACCTCCAGCGTCTCGCGGTTGTAGCGCGCGCCCTTGCAGGTCTCGCAGGTGACGTAGACATCGGGCAGGAAATGCATCTCGATCTTGATGACGCCGTCGCCCTGACAGGCCTCGCAGCGCCCGCCCTTGACGTTGAAGCTGAAGCGGCCCGGCTTGTAGCCGCGCGCCTTGGCTTCGGGCAGGCCCGCGAACCAGTCGCGGATCGGGGTGAAGGCGCCGGTATAGGTGGCGGGGTTGCTGCGTGGCGTACGGCCGATGGGGCGCTGGTCGATGTCGATGACCTTGTCCAGCTGCTCCAACCCCTTGATCGTCTCGCATGGCGCGGGCGTCTGGCGCGCGCCGTTCAGCTTCATGGATGCTGTCTTGAACAGGGTTTCGATCGTCAGGGTGGATTTGCCGCCGCCCGACACGCCCGTGACGCAGACGAATTTCGCCAGCGGGAAATCCACGGTCACATCGCGCAGGTTGTTGCCGCTGGCCTTGACCACGGTGATCTTCTTCTTGTTGCCCTTGCGCCGCTCGGCGGGCACGGCGATCTGGCGCACGCCGGACAGATATTGCCCGGTCAGGCTGGCGGGGTCGGCAATGATCTGTTCGGGCGTGCCATGGGCCACGACCTGACCGCCATGCACACCCGCGCCGGGGCCGATGTCGAAGACATAATCGGCAATGCGGATCGCCTCTTCGTCATGTTCGACCACGATCACGGTATTGCCCTGATCGCGCAGGTTCTTCAGCGTTCCCAGCAAGCGGTCGTTGTCGCGCTGGTGCAGACCGATGGAGGGTTCATCCAGCACATAGAGCACACCGGTCAGACCGCTGCCGATCTGGCTGGCCAGACGGATACGTTGACTTTCCCCGCCCGACAGCGTGCCCGCGTTGCGGCTGAGGGTCAGGTATTCCAGACCCACGTTGTTGAGGAAGCCCAACCTTTCGCGGATTTCCTTGAGGATGGCGCGGGCGATCTCGTTCTTTTGCGGTGTCAGGTAGTCTGGCACGGTCTGGCACCAGTCGAAGGCCTCGCGGATCGACATCTGCACCACATGGCCCACATGCAGCAGCTTGTCCGGCGCGCCCTTGGAGGGGCCGATACGCACGGCCAGCGCCTCGGGGCGCAGGCGGAAGCCGCCACAGGCGCCACAGGCGCGATTGTTCTGGAAGCGCTCGAACTCTTCACGGATCCAGGCGCTGTCGGTTTCGCGGTAGCGCCGTTCCATGTTGGGGATCACCCCTTCGAAGACGCGGGACACCTGGTAGACGCGGCCGCCTTCATCGTAGCGAAAGGCGATTTCCTCACCGGCCGAGCCATAGAGGAAGACCTGCTGCACATGTTCGGGCAGTTCCTTCCACTTGGCGTTCTTGTCGAATTCGTAATGCTTTGCGATGGCGTCGATGGTCTGGGTGAAATAGGGGCTTTTGCCCTTGCGCCACGGCGCCAGCGCACCGTCCACGATCTTGAGGTTCTGATCGGGCACGACAAGGCGTTCGTCGAAGAACAGCTCCACCCCCAGACCGTCGCAGGCCGGGCAAGCGCCGAAAGGCGCGTTGAAGGAGAAAAGGCGCGGCTCGATTTCCGGGATGGTGAAGCCGCTGACGGGGCAGGCGAATTTTTCGGAGAATGTGATGCGCTCGGGCTCGCCCTCGCTGGGCGCGGTTTCCAGGATGGCGATGCCGTCGGCCAGATCAAGCGCGGTGCGGAAGCTGTCGGCCAGACGGGTTTCCAGCCCCGGACGGATCACCAGGCGGTCGACCACCACGTCGATGTCATGGCGGAATTTCTTGTCCAGCGTGGGCGGCTCGTCCAGTTCGTAGAACTGCCCGTCGACCTTGACGCGCTGGAAGCCCTGCTTGCGCAGCTCCAGGAATTCCTTGCGATACTCGCCCTTGCGGTCACGGATGATCGGCGCCAGCAGATAGGCGCGGGTGTCTTCGGGCATGGCCATGACGCGGTCGACCATGTCCTGCACCTGCTGCGCTTCGATCGGCTGGCCCGTGGCGGGGCTGTAGGGGGTGCCGACCCGCGCGAAAAGCAGGCGCATGTAGTCATAGATTTCCGTGACCGTGCCCACGGTCGAACGCGGGTTCTTGGATGTGGTCTTCTGTTCGATGGAAATGGCGGGGCTAAGGCCGCTGATGTGATCCACATCGGGCTTTTGCATCATGTCGAGGAACTGGCGCGCATAGGCGCTGAGGCTTTCGACATAGCGGCGCTGCCCTTCGGCATAGATCGTGTCGAAGGCCAGGCTGGATTTGCCCGACCCGGACAGGCCCGTGATCACCACCAGCTGATCGCGCGGAATGTCCACGTCGATGTTCTTGAGGTTGTGTTCCCGTGCGCCGCGCACTTCGATTTTCTTGAGATCAGCCATATGTGCCCCCGTTCAGCCCTGCATAGATAGAGGACGCGAACTGAGTCTCCAATGATAAGTTAAGAACAAGTCAAGAACATCGCATTTTGTTTCCGGGGTCAACAGGGCTGCGGCTTTGCAAATCCGCTTGTATTTCAGGCAATCGGCACAAAAGACGGCAGCATCAGCATTTTAACATTCCATTTCTTGAATTCATTTGCTAGACGATCTTGACCGGTGGCGCAGGCCACCCACATTGCCTGAAAGTGATATCCCGCAGAAAGGATCTGCCCCCATGTTCGGTTTCATGCGCCAGTCTTCCCCCGCCCTTCCTGTTGCCGATGCCATCGCGCGCGTCGCGGCGGGAGAGATGATCCTGATCGACGTGCGCGACCACGCAGAGATCGCCCAGACCGGCAAGGCGCGCGGCGCGCTGCATATTCCGCTGATGCGCCTGCCGATGATGGCCGATCCGCGTCATCCTGATTTCGACCAGCGTCTGGCAGGGGGCAAGCCCATCGCGCTTTACTGCGCCTCGGGCGCGCGGTCGGGCATGGCCGCGAATATCCTGCAGAAACTGGGCCATGCCGACACGCATAACCTGGGTGGTCTGCAGCACTGGGCCGCAGCGGGTGGCGCGATCGAGCGCTGATCCTCAGGTCCGGCGGGCGATGGCCCAGGACAGGATCGGAAAATCGGGATCATTCTCAAGATCATCGGTCGCCGGATCATGTTCTGGCGGCCACGCATCTTCAAGGTTGCGCCGCGCCGCATGACGGTTGCCCCATTGAAAGCTGCGGATTTCATCGGGGTCGAAGCCACCTTCGATCAGCAGGTTCTTCAAGCCGCGTGCCGACCAGCGCGAGCAATCGACCGGCGCGCCGTGGAACGGGATCATGAAGGGCACAGCAATCCAGAAATGCCCGCCCTTGCGCAGCATCCGGTAGACGTTGCGGGTGGCGGCATAGGGACGGTCCAGATGTTCCCAGACCTGATTGGCGAGGATCAGATCGAATTTCATCGGTTTGCCCGCATCGTCGGGGATCGGACCCGCGCAGATGTCATACCTGGGGTATCTGAGCTGCGTATAGCTGCGGAAGGTGAACCTTTCGCCGAACTTGCCCGAGATTTCCGCCACATCCAGCGTTTCGGGCTGCAAGGCGCGGATCAGCGCCTTGCTTTCGCGATAAAGGACTATGCGGTTCAAACTCGTCACGGGACAGGGGGGCCTTTCGGCGATCAGAAGTGCAGCGCGCGTCCGTAGGCGTCCAGCACGGATTCGTGCATCATCTCGGACAGGGTCGGATGCGGGAAGACCGTGTTCATCAGGTCTTCCTCGGTCGTCTCAAGCGTGCGGCCGATCACATAGCCCTGGATCAGCTCGGTCACTTCCGCGCCCACCATGTGCGCGCCCAGCAACTCGCCGGTCTTGGCATCGAAGACGGTCTTGATCATGCCTTCGGCCTCGCCGAGCGCGATGGCCTTGCCGTTGCCGATGAAGGGGAAGCGGCCCACCTTGATATCATGGCCTGCGGCTTTCGCCTTGGCCTCGGTCAGGCCGACGCTGGCGATCTGCGGATGGCAATAGGTGCAGCCCGCGATGCTTTCGGGCTTCACCGGATGCGGATGGCCGCCCGCGATCAGTTCGGCCACCATGACGCCTTCGTGGCTGGCCTTGTGCGCCAGCCAGGGCGCGCCGGCGATATCGCCGATGGCATAAAGCCCCTCGACCCCGGTGCGGCAATAGGCATCCGTCACCACATGGGTGCGGTCGATGGTGACGCCCAGGGCCTCAAGCCCCAGACCTTCGGTATTGCCCACGATGCCCACGGCGGAAATCACGGTGTCAAAGGTCATCTTTTCGACCTTGCCGCCGGTCTCGATATGCGCGGTCACGCTGCCCTTGGCGCGGTCCAGCTGCTTGACGGTGGATTTTTCGAGGATCGTCATCCCCTGTTTCTGGAAGGATTTGCGCGCGAAGGTCGCGATTTCCTCGTCCTCGACCGGCAGGATGCGGTCCATCACCTCGACCACGGTCGTGTCGGCGCCCAGCGTGTTGTAGAAGCTGGCGAATTCGATGCCGATGGCGCCCGAACCGATCACCAGCAGCTTTTTCGGCATATGCGGCGGCACCAGCGCGTGACGATAGGACCAGACCAGATCGCCGTCCGCTTCCAGCCCCG
>JANREX010000005.1 GCA_030758115.1 Paracoccaceae bacterium
ATTCCCACGGCCAACACGATGGTGATCCACCGCGCCGACATGTTCGGCCTCAGCCAGCTCTACCAGATCCGCGGACGGGTGGGGCGGTCGAAAACCCGCGCCTATGCCTATCTGACCACGAAGCCGCGCGGCAAGCTGACACCTGCCGCCGAAAAGCGCCTGCGCGTGCTGGGCAGCCTGGATACGCTGGGCGCGGGCTTCACCCTGGCCAGTCAGGATCTGGACATTCGCGGTGCGGGCAACCTGCTGGGCGAGGAACAGTCCGGCCAGATGCGCGATGTGGGATACGAGCTGTACCAGCAGATGCTGGAAGATGCGATCGCCAAGATCAAGGCGGGCGAGATGGAAGGGCTGTCGGACAGCGACGGTCAATGGGCGCCCTCGATCAACCTGGGTGTCGCCGTGCTGATCCCGGAAGACTACGTGCCGGATCTGGATGTGCGACTGGGATTGTATCGCCGCCTCAGCAACTTGCACACCAAAGTTGAACTGGAGGGCTTTGCCGCCGAACTGATCGACCGCTTCGGGCCGCTCCCGCGCGAGGTCAACACCCTGCTGTTGATCGTGCGGATCAAGGAGATGTGCAAGAAGGCGGGAATCTCGCGTCTGGATGGCGGGCCCAAGGGCGCGACGATCCAGTTTCACAACGACAAATTCGCCTCGCCGCAAGGGCTGGTCGAATTCATCGGCGCGCAGAACGGGCTGGCCAAGGTGCGCGACAACAAGATCGTTGTGCGCCGTGACTGGACGCAGGAAAAGGAAAAGATCCGCGGCGCCTATGCGATTGCCCGCGACCTGGCCGAAAAGGTCGTGGCCGAACGCAAGCGCAGTACCGCAAAGGGCTGACGTCACACGTCAGCTTTGCCACGCAAGTTGATGATCAAACGCCGAAAAATGCGCGGATGCGCGGGTTGATCCAATCCCATAGTGTCGGCGCACCATGGGCGATCTTGCTGCCCACGCGGGACACCAAAGTGTCATAGCTGACATCGTAATCGGTCCAGCTGCCACCGCCTGCGGCCAGGTTCTGGTTGGGGGGCTGGAACCGGTCCAGCGATTTGGCAAAACGCGCGTCAACCGTCTGGTTTGCTTCGAATTCTTCCCAGAGCGCGCGCAGGTCGGCGGCCTGATCTGCGGGCAGCAGGCCGAAGATGCGGTCGGCGGCGGCGGCCTCGTCCTGTTGCAGGACGCTGGCGTCATGGCTGCCGAAGATCGGGGCATCACCCGCGTCGATCTCGACCAGATCGTGGATCAGCAACATGCGGATCACCCGGTCGATCTTGACGCCTTGGGGCGCATGTTCAGCCAGAACAAGGGCATAGAGGGCGATGTGCCAGCTATGCTCGCCCGAGTTCTCGTAGCGCGACCCGTCGCAGAGGCGGGTGGCGCGGTTGATCGACTTCAGACGGCAGGCCTCGGTCAGAAAGGCCATCTGCGCGTCCAGCCGGGGGCTCATTCCGGCGTCGCTTTCCGGCGCTCCACGGCTTTCGTCACACGTTCCTTCAACAGCTTGCGTGCCCGCGCCTCGGCGGTGCGGACACGGATCGCTGTCATGAAGGCCTCTTCGGTCACGGTCGAAGAGGTGCCCAGCGTCCGCGCGATATCGTCGATCAGCGTCGGATCGCCCATGGCGTCGACCGCATCCAGCACGTCCTTGGCAAGCGCATCGGCAAGATCTTCGGTTACGCCCATGGAATCACCGCGAATTTTCGGTCAACCGGCGTTTCACGTAATCCGTGACCGTGCCGATCATCTGGTCCATCTGGCCGGGTCCATCAAAGAAATGGCCCGCCCCCTCGATCTGTTCATGGGTGATCGTGATGCCGCGCTGTTCATGCAGCTTGCCGACCAGGCTGGTCGTGTCGGCAGGCGGGGCCACGCGATCGGCGGTGCCGTTGATCACAAGGCCCGAGGCCGGGCAGGGCGCCAGGAACGAGAAGTCATACATGTTCGCCGGCGGCGCGACAGATATGAACCCCGTGATCTCGGGGCGGCGCATCAGCAACTGCATCCCGATCCAGGCCCCGAAGGAAAAGCCCGCAACCCAGCAATGCTTGGAATTGTTGTTCATCGACTGAAGGTAATCCAGCGCCGAAGCCGCATCCGACAACTCGCCGATGCCCTGGTCATATTCGCCCTGGCTGCGCCCCACGCCGCGGAAATTGAACCGCAGCACGGTGAAGCCCATGTTGTAGAAGGCATAATGCAGGTTGTAGACGACCTTGTTGTTCATCGTGCCGCCGAACTGCGGATGCGGATGAAGCACGATGGCGATAGGTGCGTCACGTTCCTTTTGCGGGTGATACCGGCCTTCGAGCCGACCTTCGGGGCCGGGAAAGATTACCTCGGGCATATGGTTTCTGATCTCCTGGATGGGTGCGGCAATTATTCTTGACGAATTTGCTCAAGCACCTTAGAACGTTTCTAAATCGAAAATGTGCGGCCGTGCCGGGTTCAAGCCAGATAAGCCTTGCGCCCCAAGACGTCAATGAATTCACGAAGGCAAGCCAATGAAACTGAGCACGAAGGGCCGCTATGCGATGGTTGCGCTGGCCGATATGGCGCTTCAGCCGGCGGGCAGCCTGGTCACGCTGGGCGAAATCTCGAAGCGGCAGGATATTTCCTTGCCCTATCTTGAGCAGCTTTTCGTCAAGCTGCGCCGTGCAGGACTGGTCGAGTCCGTGCGCGGCCCCGGCGGCGGCTATCGCCTGTCGCGTCCGGCCAGCGAAATCCGCGTGGTCGAAGTGCTTGGGGCTGTGGATGAAACCGTGGACGCGATGCATCGCGGCGAAGGCGCCAGCGGTGCCGTGTCGGGCAGCCGCGCGCAATCGGTGACCAACCGGCTGTGGGAAGGCCTGAGCGCCCATGTCTATGTCTATCTGCATCAGACGCGCCTGTCGGATGTGGTGCGCAATGACCTGGCACCATGCCCGGCTGTGCCCTCGCTCTTCTCGATGCCCGTCGTGGACGAGGCCTGAGGTGGATTTGAGTATTTCTGGAACGATGAAGGGCTGATGTTGCGCGCCTATCTGGATCATAACGCCACGACGCCGCTGCGGGCCGAGGCCCGCGATGCGATGCTGCGCGCCATGGATGTGCTGGGCAACCCGTCCTCGGTCCATGCCGAGGGGCGCGCGGCGAAGTCGCTGATCGAGGCCGCGCGCACCCAGGTGGCCGCGGCGCTGGGGGCCGAAGGGGCGGATGTGATCTTCACCTCGGGCGCGACCGAGGCGGCGGCGCTGGCGCTGGCGGGGCGCGGCCTGCATGGTGCGGAAGTGGAGCATGAGGCGGTCGCGGCCTGGGTCGCGACGGATCTGGCCGTGGACAGGGCAGGGCAGGTGACGGTCCCCGACCCCGGACAGGCGACGCTGCAACTGGCCAATTCGGAAACCGGTGTGATCCAGACCTTGCCCGAGGGGCTGGCCGTTTCGGACATGACACAGGCCTTCGGCAAGCTGCCGCTGGCCTTCAACTGGACGGGCTGCACCATGGCGCTTGTCTCGGCGCACAAGCTGGGCGGGCCCAAGGGTATCGGCGCGCTGGTGATCCGGCGCGGCACCGACCTTGCGGCGCATCTGCGCGGCGGTGGGCAGGAACAGGGCCGGCGCGCGGGCACCGAGAACATCATCGGCATCGCGGGTTTCGGCGCGGCGGCCGAGGCGGCGGCGCGCGATCTGGCGGATGGTGTCTGGGACCGGGTTGCGAAACTTAGAAATATTCTAGAAAACGCCATTGAGGCCGGGGCGCCGGATACTATTTTTCCCGGAAGACAGGGTGACAGGCTGCCCAACACCAGTTGTTTCGCCACGCCCGGCTGGAAGGGCGAGACACAGGTGATGCAGATGGATCTTGCGGGCTTTGCCATTTCGGCCGGATCCGCCTGTTCCAGCGGCAAGGTCCGCGCCAGCCGCGTGCTGCGCGCCATGGGATATGACGACGATGTGGCCGGTGGCGCGATCCGCGTGTCGCTGGGCCCGACAACGACCGAAGACGAGGTGCGGCGCTTTGCCGAGACCTGGCTGGCCAAGCGCCACAAGTTTGCCGCCCGCGCGGCATGAGGAACAGCGCGCCCCGCGGAAAAGGCGCAGAAGACAGATGACGCGAACAGGAGTGATGGGCATGACCACGTTGAAAGAAGAGATCCGCGAAGGCGTCGACCGCGAGACGGTCGAGGCGGTGCGCGAGGTGGGCAGCACCTACAAACACGGCTGGAATACCGATATCGAGATGGAATATGCCCCCAAGGGCGTGAACCCCGATATCGTGCGCCTGATCAGCGAGAAGAACGAGGAACCCGAATGGATGACCGAATGGCGCCTGTCGGCCTTCCAGCGCTGGGAGCAGATGGACGAACCCAAATGGGCCATGGTCAGCTATCCCGAGATCGACTTTCAGGACGTCTATTATTACGCGCGTCCCAAAAGCATGATCGACAAGCCGAAATCCCTGGACGATGTCGATCCCAAGCTGCTGGCGACCTATGAAAAGCTGGGTATCCCGCTGAAGGAACAGATGATCCTTGCCGGCGTCGAAGGGGCCGAGGATTATCAGGCCGAGGGCCGCAAGGTCGCGGTGGACGCGGTGTTCGACAGCGTCAGCCTGGGCACCACCTTCCAGAAGGACCTGGAAAAGGCGGGCGTGATCTTCTGCTCGATCTCGGAAGCGATCAAGAAGCACCCTGAACTGGTCAAGAAATACCTCGGGTCGGTCGTGCCGCCCTCGGACAATTTCTATGCCACGCTGAATTCGGCCGTCTTCTCGGATGGCTCCTTCGTCTATGTGCCGCCGGGCGTGCGCTGCCCGATGGAGCTGTCGACCTATTTCCGCATCAATGCCGAGAATACCGGCCAGTTCGAACGCACGCTGATCATCGCGGACAAGGGCAGCTATGTCTCCTACCTGGAAGGCTGCACCGCGCCCAAGCGCGACACCGCGCAGCTGCATGCGGCGGTGGTCGAGATCATCATCGAGGAAGACGCCGAGGTGAAATATTCCACCGTCCAGAACTGGTATCCGGGCGATGAGGAAGGCCGCGGCGGCATCTACAACTTCGTGACAAAGCGCGCCGATTGCCGCGGGGATCGCGCCAAGGTGATGTGGACCCAGGTCGAGACCGGATCGGCCGTGACCTGGAAATACCCCTCCTGCATCCTGCGCGGCGACGACAGCCAGGGCGAGTTCTATTCGATCGCCATCGCCAACAACATGCAGCAGGCCGATACGGGCACCAAGATGGTGCACCTGGGCAAGAACACCAAGTCGCGCATCGTGTCCAAGGGCATCAGCGCGGGCCGCGCGCAGAACACCTATCGCGGTCTGGTGTCGATGCATCCCAAGGCGCAGAACGGGCGCAACTATACCCAGTGCGACAGCCTTCTGATCGGCGACAAATGCGGTGCGCATACAGTGCCTTACATCGAGGTGCGCAACAACACCGCCCGTGTCGAGCATGAGGCGACCACCTCCAAGGTGGATGATGATCAGCTGTTCTATTGCCGCTCGCGCGGGATGGACGAGGAAGAGGCGGTGGCGCTGGTCGTCAACGGCTTCTGCCGCGAAGTGCTGCAGGCCCTGCCGATGGAATTCGCCATGGAAGCGCAGCAACTGGTCGCCATCTCTCTGGAAGGCAGCGTCGGCTGAGGCCGGGGGCTGCGGCCCCGCAATTGGGACAAGGCAATGGCAGTGGCGGGTAAATCCCTGATCGCGATGCTGGGGGCGCGGCTTGATCTGGCCGCCCCCCTGTCCATTGTCGATGTCGGGGCGAACCCGCTGGGCAAGCCGGTCTACAAGCCGCTGATGACGGCGGGATTGGCCCATGTCTGGGGTTTCGAGCCGAATGCCGAGGCCTTCGCCCGGCTGGAGCCGAGCCCCGGCGCGACCTACCTGCCCGTAGCGGTGGGGCGCGGTGGTCCTGCCACCTTTCACGCCTATCCCGCCGCCGAGATGTCATCGCTCTATCCGCTCAGCGCGTCCTCGATCGGTTATCTGGGGCATTTCCGCCGCCATCTGGGGCAGGAGACGCAAAGCCGGATCGAGACCCGCGCGCTGGACGACATCGACCCGATCAGCCACGTGGACCTGCTGAAGATCGACGCGCAGGGCGCGGAATGCGATGTGATCGCGGGCGCCCGCGCGAGGCTGTCGGATGCGGTGATGGTCATAGCCGAGATGCGGTTCTACCGGCTTTACGACGGCGAGCCGATGCTGCACGAGATGGATCGCGCCCTGCGCGAACAGGGTTTCGTGCTGCACCGTTTCCTGCACCAGAAGGCGCGGATGCTGAACCACAGCCAGAAGGCGCGGGTCAATGCGCGGGCCATGTCGAACCAGCTGATCGACGGTGACGCGGTCTATATCCGCAGCTTCGAGGATCGCAGTGCCTGGACCGACGGGCAGCTGCGCGCGCTGGCGCTGCTGGCGGCCACGATCGGCAGCCATGACCTGGCGCTGCTGGCGCTGGATACGATTGTGGCACGGGGGCTGGCGCGCAAGTCATTGCCGGCGGCCTATGTCGACCTTCTGCCGCAGGAGATGCGCGCATGAGCCTTGCCGCGCCCATCACCAGGCCGGAACTGACCCTGCCCGCCGCAGAGGCCGAGGTGCTGCGCGCGGCCTATGCGCAGGCCGAAGTGATCCTGGAATACGGCTCGGGCGGATCGACCGTGATGGCCGCCGAGATGGGCAAGCGCGTGACCTCGGTCGAAAGCGATCAGGCCTGGGCGCAGATGATGCGCGACTGGTTTGCCGCGAACCCGCCCAAGGGCCAAGTCAGCATCGTCTGGTCCGACATCGGCCCGACCAAGGAATGGGGCCATCCTGTCGATGACAGCGCCTGGAAACAGTTTCCGGCCTATCCGCTGGCGGTCTGGGACAGGCCCGACCTTGCGCATCCCGATGTGGTGCTGGTCGACGGCCGTTTCCGCATGGGCTGCGCGCTGGCGACCGCCTACCGGATCACGCGGCCGATCCCGCTTTACTATGACGATTATGCCAATCGTCCCCGCCACCACCAGATCGAGGCGTTTCTGGGGGCGCCCACCGAGATCACGGGCCGCATGGCCCGCTTTGACCTGACACCGACATCCATACCGGCAGACCGTCTGCTGCGGGTGATCCAACTGATGACACGCCCCTGAGCACCGCTTGGGACAAAAGAAATACGGAAAGGAAGAAACATGCTGGAAATCAAGAACCTGCACGTCAAACTTGAAGCAGAGGACAAGGCCATCCTGAAGGGTGTCGACCTGGTGATCGAACCGGGCAAGGTCCATGCGATCATGGGGCCGAACGGGTCGGGCAAATCGACCCTGTCCTATGTGCTGTCGGGTCGCGACGGCTATGAGGTGACGGAAGGCGAAGCCACGCTGGACGGTGTCGACATCCTCGAGATGGAACCCGAAGAGCGTGCGGCCGCAGGCCTTTTCCTGGCGTTCCAGTATCCGGTGGAAATCCCCGGCGTGGGCAACATGACCTTCCTGCGCACCGCCGTGAACGCGCAGCGCAAGGCGCGCGGTCAGGACGAGATGAGCGCGGCGGACTTCCTCAAGGTGATCCGCGAGAAGGCCAAGACCCTGCAGATCGATGCCGACATGCTCAAGCGTCCGGTGAACGTGGGCTTTTCGGGCGGCGAGAAGAAGCGCAACGAGATCCTGCAGATGGCGATGCTGGAACCCAAGATGTGCATCCTCGACGAGACGGATTCGGGTCTGGACGTGGACGCGATGAAACTGGTGTCCGACGGGGTCAACGCGCTGCGCGATGCGGGCCGGTCCTTCCTGGTCATCACGCATTACCAGCGCCTGCTGGACCATATCAAACCCGACGTGGTGCATATCATGGCCGATGGCCGCATCATCAAGACCGGCGGTCCCGACCTGGCGCTGGAAGTCGAAAAGAACGGCTATGCCGATCTGCTGGCCGAAGCGGGGGCAGCGTGATGGCGAAGGCGGAACTGAAACAGGACGCGACCGAGGCGCGGATCGCCACGCTGGACATGCCCAAGGGCGGCAAATGGATCGCTGCGGCCCGGGCCGATGCGCTGGCGCGGCTGCGCGCCATGGGCCTGCCCGCGCGGCGTGACGAATACTGGCGCTACACCCGCCCCGATACGCTGACCCAGGCCGATGCGCCGGCGGCGGCGCTGTTCGATGGCAAGGAACGCCCCGTGTTCGACAGCGTCGACAGGCTGCGCATCGTCTTTGTCGACGGTGTCTTCGATGCCGCGTCCAGCGATGACCTGACCATGTCGGGCGTCGAGATCGAGCGGCTGGAAAGCGCCTCGGGCGCGGATATCCATTGGGCCAAGGATCTTTACGGCGTGCTTGAAGCGCGCGGTCAGAAACCCGTGGACCGTCCGCTGGCGGTGTTGAACAGCGCCTTTGCCACCGATGGCGTGCTGATCCGCGTCACCGGCAAGGCGGCAAAACCGGTCAGCCTGATCTATACCCATGCCTCCGAGTCCTCGGACGCGATCCTGCATCACGTAGTGAAGCTGGAAAAGGGCGCCGAGCTGACCCTGTTGGAGAACGGGCCTGCCGCCGCGCGCTTCAACAAGGTGCTGGAGGTCGAGGTGGCCGATGGCGCGCGCTTCCACCATATCCGGGCGCAGGGGCGCGATCATGAACGCCGCGCGGCGACCCATGTCTTTGCCCGCCTTGGCACGGAAAGCCAGTTCAAGTCCTTCACCCTGACCGTCAATGGCGTGCTGACCCGCAACGAGGCGGTGATCGAGCTGACCGGCGATGATGCGGTGGCCCATATCGCGGGCGCGGCCATGGGCGACGGGGCCTTTCACCATGACGACACGGTCTTCATCACCCATGACGCGGTGAATTGCGAAAGCCGTCAGGTCTTCAAGAAAGTGCTGCGCAACGGGGCCGTGGGCGTGTTCCAGGGCAAGATCCTGGTCAAGGAAGGCGCGCAGAAGACAGATGGCTACCAGATCAGCCAGTCGCTGCTGCTGGATGGCGACAGCCAGTTCCTGGCCAAGCCCGAGCTTGAGATCTATGCCGATGACGTGGCCTGTTCGCATGGCTCGACCTCGGGGGCGATCGACATGGACGCGCTTTACTACCTGCGCTCGCGCGGGGTGCCCAGGAAAGAGGCCACCGATCTGCTGGTCCTGTCCTTCCTGGCCGAAGCCGTGGACGAGATCGAGGACGAAGGGCTGCGCGAAGAAATCGTGAGCCGCCTGACCGGCTGGCTGGACCGCAGGGGCGGTTGATGCCGGTCACGACCGACATACTGGCCACCTACCGTGGTCCAGGTCGCGTGATCGCGCGCCACCTGGCGGAAGGCCCGCGCGAAGATCGCGCGCTGGTGATCCTGCTGGGTGGCTGCGTGGTGATGTTCATCGCGCAATGGCCGCGCCTTGCCCGTCAGTCCTATCAGACGGGCGAGGATCTTCAGATGCTGATGGGCGGCTCGCTCATGGCGCTGGTGTTTCTCTTGCCCCTTCTACTTTACGTGGTGGGGTTGCTGTCCTACCTGTTGGTGCGTCTGTTTCGTGGTCGCGCCAGCGGTTACGGGGCGCGGATTGCCCTGTTCTGGGCCTTGCTGGCAGCAAGCCCGCTGATGTTGCTCTGGGGTTTGGTGGCCGGTTTCATCGGCGAAGGAATTGAAATGACCCTGACGGGAAGCCTGTGGTTCGTCATCTTTGCCTGGTTCTGGATCGCCGGTCTGCGCCAGGCCGGATGGGGAGAGACGCGATGACCTTGAAAGACCTTGCAGCCCTGGCCATGGACACGCTGCGCGACCCGCGCGGCACGGGTGAGCGGCTGATCGCGCTGAACCTGGGCTTGCCTGTGCTGTGGACGGCGCTGGCGCTGGCATCGGTGCTCAGCGCACTGCTGTTCAGCATCAACATGGCGATCTTTCCTGCCGCCTTTCCGATGCCGGGGCTGTTCCTGAACCCGATACTTTACGCCGTCGTGCTGGCGGGCGGCATGGTCATCTCGATGCATCTTCTGACCTGGATGGGCACGATGCTGGGCGGGCGCGGGTCGCTGGCCGAGGTGACGGTGCTGCTGGTCTGGTTGCAATACCTGCGCCTTGCCGCGCAACTGGGCCTGTTGGTGCTGACCATGATCATGCCCCCACTGGGCATGATGGCCACGATCGTCGTCGCCTTCTACAGCCTGTGGCTGCTGCTGAACTTTCTCGACGTGGCACATCGCTTCGGCTCTCTGGCCAAGGCGCTGGTGGTGCTTCTGATGACGGCGGTCGGCATCGTCGTCGGCCTGTCTTTCCTGTTGGCGCTGATCGGCGTCCCCGCAACCGAAATGAGCTGACCCATGTATGATGTCGAAACGATCCGCGCCGATTTCCCGATCCTGTCCCGGCAGGTGAACGGCAAGCCGCTGGTCTATCTGGACAACGGCGCTTCGGCGCAGAAACCGCGCGTGGTGATCGACGCGATCACGCAGGCCTATTCCCACGAATATGCGAATGTTCACAGGGGCTTGCACTATCTTTCGAACCTGGCCACCGACAATTACGAAAGGGTGCGGGGGATCGTGGCGCGCTTTCTGGGGGCCGGCTCCGAGGATGAGATCATCTTCAACTCGGGCACGACCGAAGGCATCAACATGGTCGCCTATGGCTGGGCCATGCCGCGCATGGAAGCGGGTGACGAGATCATCCTGTCCATCATGGAGCATCACGCCAATATCGTGCCCTGGCATTTCCTGCGCGAACGGCAAGGCGTGGTGATCAAATGGGTCGATGTGGACGCCACCGGCGCGCTTGACCCCGCCCGGGTGCTGGAGGCGATCACCCCGCGCACCAAGCTGATCGCGGTCACCCATGTGTCGAACGTGCTGGGCACGGTCGTGGACGTCAAGACGATCTGCGAGGGGGCGCGCGCCAAGGGCGTGCCGGTTCTGGTCGATGGCAGCCAGGCCGCCGTGCACATGCCGGTCGATGTGCAGGATATCGGCTGCGATTTCTACGCCGTGACCGGGCACAAGCTTTATGGTCCGTCCGGCAGCGGCGCGATCTATGTGCGCAAGGCCCGCATGGCCGAGATGCGCCCCTTCATCGGTGGCGGAGACATGATCCGCGAGGTCACGCGCGACACCGTGACATATAACGATCCGCCCATGAAATTCGAGGCCGGCACGCCCGGCATCGTGCAGACCATCGGTCTGGGCGTGGCGCTGGAATACATGATGGGCCTGGGAATGGACAATATCGCCGCCCATGAGCGCGATCTGCGCGATTATGCGCGCGCGCGGCTGGACGGCCTCAACTGGGTCAGCGTGCAGGGTACCACACCCGACAAGGCGGCGATCTTTTCCTTCACGATGGACGGGGCGGCGCATGCGCATGACATCTCGACCATCCTGGACAAGAAGGGCGTGGCGGTCCGGGCCGGGCAGCATTGCGCAGGGCCACTGATGACCCATATGGGCGTGAACGCGACCTGCCGCGCCTCTTTCGGCCTCTATAACACCAAGGCCGAGGTCGATGTGCTGATCGACGCGCTGGAACTGGCGCACGAGCTTTTCGCCTGATCCATACCCGACGCGCGCCCCAAATACCGGTTGCGGGCGCGCGTTCTTTGTCCTATTCCACCCGCAGATGCACCCGTAGCTCAGCTGGATAGAGCGCTGCCCTCCGAAGGCAGAGGCCACAGGTTCGAATCCTGTCGGGTGCACCATATATCTTGTTTCGTAGACTAATTCGTACGCTTGCTGCGTGAGCCCTCTGGGTTTGCAATGCGCGTTTGCAGGGGCAATTCCTAAAAGAGCCTTGGGGCTGCGCTTTGACAGACCCGTCACATTGGCC
>JANREX010000006.1 GCA_030758115.1 Paracoccaceae bacterium
TCATGCTCTGCATGACCATCCTCGCCATGGGCGTGGTCATGCGACCCGAAGGTCGCGCCCTCGCGGTAATCGTAAAGGATCGTGCCCTCGACCGACATCAGCTCGATCTTGCCGGCCCCTTCGCCCAGGGTCTCGATCGGCCCTTCCAGCCAGGGGGTCAGCGCCTCGCCCACCCATACGACCAGATCTGCCTCGTTCAGCGCCCGCGCCTCGGAGGGGCGCATCGAATAGCCATGCGGCGAGGCGCCGGGCTGCACGATCAGTGACGGTTCACCCAGGCCCTGCATGACCTGCGCAACAAGGGAATGCACCGGTGCGATATCCGTGGCGACCCGCGGCACCTCCGCCAGGGCGGCGGTGGACAACAGCGTGGCCATCAGGCCAAACGACAGGGGGGCAGGGCGAAACACGGGGCGCATGGGCGATTCCTCGATTGATGACAGGACGCAATCTGCTCTATTCGATATGTTATAACATTGCAAATCGAATGTTATAACATTGCATTTCGTATGGGGATGACCTAGCAAGGCGGCAAGATGACAGCCCATGGATTCGATCCGCACGATCACGATCACTGTATCGCTGACGCCCTGTCGGCGGCGGAAGACCTGTGCGCGCAGCGGAAACTCAACCTCACCCCGGTGCGTCGCCGCGTCCTCGAGATCCTGTTGCAGCAGCACAAGGCCATGGGAGCTTACGAGATCCTCGCCCGGCTGGAGGCCGAGGGGTTGGGTTCGCAACCTCCCGTCGCCTATCGCGCGCTGGACTTTCTGGTCAGCAACGGCTTTGCGCACAAGATCGAAGGGCTGAATGCCTATATCGCCTGTTCGCATCCCAATGCCACCCATGCGCCGGCCTTCCTGATCTGCCGCAAATGCGGCGTGGTGCAGGAAACCCAATCCGAACCCGCCAAGGGTACATTGGGATCGGTGGCGCGCGCGGCGGGTTTCGTGATCGAAAGCACGGTGGTCGAGGCGCAGGGCCTTTGCCCGGCCTGCCAGGAAGGGGCCCCGGCATGAGCCTGATCGAGGTCCGCGACCTGAGTGTGCGTTACGGGGGGCACCGGGTTCTCAACCATGTGGACATATCCATCGACCGGGGCGAGATCGTGACCATCGTCGGACCCAACGGGTCGGGCAAGTCCACGCTCTTGCGCGCCCTGATCGGCGCGGTGCCCGTCGCGGGCGGGAGGGTGTCCCGCGCGACCGACCTGCGGATCGGCTATGTGCCGCAGAAACTGGCGATTGATCCGACCCTGCCGATGACGGTGGCGCGCTTCATGTCCTTGCCGCGCCGGCAATCGGCCACCGATGTGGCCGCCGCGCTGGAGCAGGCGGGCGTGCCCGATCTCAGCGACCGGCAGATGACCGACCTGTCCGGCGGGCAGTTCCAGCGCGTGTTGCTGGCCCGCGCGCTTCTGTCGAAGCCCGATCTGTTGCTGCTGGATGAGGCGACGCAGGGTCTCGACCAGCCCGGTTCGGCCGCGTTCTACCGCCAGATCGAGGATGTGCGCGCCCGCCTGGGCTGCGCGATCCTGATGGTCAGCCACGAGCTTCACGTGGTCATGAGCGCCTCTGACAGGGTGATCTGCCTGAACGGACATGTCTGCTGCCAGGGCACGCCGGAAATCGTGGCTTCGGCGCCCGAATACCGCGCCCTGTTCGGTTCGGGCACCCAAGGGGCATTGGCGCTTTACCGGCACGATCACAACCACAGCCACGATGATGGCTGCGATCATGACCATGCCCATGATCATTCTCATGGCGGCGCGGTCACGCCGCTGCATCAGGCCGCGCGCGACAAGGTGCATTGATGCTGGATGACTTCATGATCCGCGCAGCTCTGGCCGGTCTGGGCGTGGCGCTGGCGGCGGCTCCGATGGGATGTTTCGTGGTCTGGCGGCGCATGGCCTATTTCGGGGATGCCACGGCCCATGCCTCGATCCTGGGCGTGGCGATCGCGCTGGCGCTGTCGGTCTCGGTCTTTCTGGGCGCGATGGTGATGGCGCTGCTGATGGCGCTTGCGGTCACTGCACTGTCCGGGCGTGGTTATGCCGTCGATACGCTTCTGGGCGTTCTGGCGCATTCCGCGCTGGCCTTCGGCCTCGTCGCCGTGTCCTTCCTGTCGGGGGTGCGGATCGACCTGATGGCCTATCTCTTCGGGGATATCCTGGCTGTCGGCAAGATGGATCTGGCGGTGATCTGGGGCGGCGCCGCGCTGGTTCTGGCCTTGCTCACATGGCGCTGGGCGGCGCTTCTGACCGCGACGCTCAATCCCGATCTGGCCCATGCCTCGGGTATCGACCCGCGGCGCGAACAACTTGTCCTGACCCTGGCCCTTGCCGTGGTCGTGGCCGTCGCGATCAAGGTCGTGGGCGTCCTGCTGATCGCGGCCCTGCTGATCATTCCCGCCGCCGCGGCCCGCCCCTTCGCCCGCACGCCCGAAGGCATGGCCGTGATCGCGGTTATCGTCGCGGCCCTGTCGGTGCTGGGCGGATTGCAGGCCTCGCTGCTCTATGACACGCCCACCGGCCCCAGCATCGTTTGTGTCGCGGCCCTGATCTTCGCAGGCAGCGCCTTCGGATCCTCGCTGCGCCGCGCCTGACCGTTTCTTCTTGCTCCAAATATCCAATCCTGCCGCTGCAACCTGCCTGCGCTCTCGCCCTTGTCGCGCCTCTATGGCACCCTGCAGGCAACGCCAGTGAAAGGAGCCGCCATGACACCGCTCTCGACCCTCATCGCCCAAGGCCGGGGCCAGATCCCCGCCGATCTGGTCCTGCGCGGCGGTCGGATCCTCGACCTGATCACAGGCGCCCTGCTGGAGGGCGACGTCGCCATCTGCGGTGATACCATCGTCGGCACCTGCGCCACCTATGAGGCGCGCCAGGTCATCGACGTGACCGGCCTGATCCTTGTGCCCGGTTTCATCGACACCCATCTGCATATCGAAAGCTCGCTGGTCACGCCTGCCGAATTCGACCGCTGTGTCGCCCCGCGCGGGGTGACGACCGCCATTTGCGACCCGCATGAGATCGCCAATGTGATCGGCACCGACGGCATCCGCTATTTCCAGCGGGCGGCGGAATGCACGCTGATGGATATCCGCGTGCAACTGTCCTCCTGCGTCCCCTCGACCGAGATGGAAACCGCAGGCGCCCGGATTGACGCTGCCGATCTGGCCGGGCTCATGGGTCATCCCAAGGGCATCGGTCTGGCCGAGATGATGAATTTCCCCGGCGTGCTGGCCGGTGATCCGGGCCTTCTGGCCAAGCTGGACCTCTTTCGCGGGGGCCACATCGACGGTCACGCGCCGCAACTGACAGGCCGCGACCTGAATGGCTATATCGCGGCCGGCATCCGGACCGAGCATGAGGCGACGACCGTCACCGAGGCGCGCGAGAAGCTGCAAAAGGGGATGCGCGTGCTGATCCGCGAAGGATCGGTGTCCAAGGACATGGCCGCCCTTGCGCCGCTTCTGACCGAGATCACCGCGCCCTACATGTGCCTGTGCACCGATGACCGCAATCCGCTGGATATCGCGGAACACGGCCATCTTGATTACATGATCCGCAGCCTGATCGCCACGGGCGTGCCGCCCCTGGCCGCCTATCGCGCGGCCAGCCTGTCCGCGGCCGAGGCCTTCGGTCTCAAGGATCGGGGGCTGATCGCACCGGGCAAACGCGCCGATATCGTGGCGCTGGACGCGCTTGAAACCTGTCACGCGCGGATGGTGTTCTGTGGTGGGGTGCAGGTGACGGACGCCGCCTTTGCGGCGCGTCCCTCGATCCCGCCCGTCGGGCGGTCCTCGGTCAAGGCGCCCACCGTCACGGCGCGGGATTTCCGCACTGGCGGCAACCGCGAGGCCACGGATGTGATCGGCATCATCGAAGGCAAGATCATCACCGACCACCTGCATGAGGTGATCCCGATCACCGATGGCGACAAACGTCCCGACCCCGCGCGCGACCTGATCAAGATCGCGGTGATCGAACGGCATGGCAAGAACGGCAATATCGCCACCGGCTTCGTGCGCGGCTTCGGCCTTCAGGCGGGGGCCATCGCCTCGACCGTGTGCCATGATCATCACAACATTGCCGTTGTGGGCGCCGATTACGCCGACATGGCCCTTGCCGCGAACAGGTTGGGCCAGATCGAGGGCGGCTTTGTCGTGGTGCGGGATGGGCAGGTTCTGGCCGAACTGGCGCTGCCGGTCGCCGGCCTGATGAGCCTGGAGCCGTTCGAAGTCGTGCGCGACCACCTTGTCACCCTGCGTGCCGCGGCCCGCAGGCTTGGCGTGACGCTGCAAGAGCCTTTCCTGCAACTGGCTTTCCTTGCGCTGCCCGTGATCCCCGCGCTCAAGATCACCGACCGGGGGCTGGTCGATGTGAACCGGTTCGAGATCATCGGCTGAGGCTTTGCCCGATGACTGCGATCGCGGCATCCGCCATGTCCTGCTGGCCCACGCTGTCCATCACGATCACCCCTTCCAAGAGGGTCAGCAGCGCTGCGGCCGTCGCCGCGCTGTCGTGGGTGTCTTCGGGCAACCGCCCTTCAAGCCAGAGGGCGAAACCCGCCATGATGTCCTGTCCGGCCTGCCGATGCGCAGCCTCGCCGCCCGCCGCGGCCGACAGGATATCCAGCCATATGCGGGCATAGCCTGCCATCGCGGGGTTGCGCAGCAGCGCCACCACCTCGGCCAGGCAAGCAGGCAGGCTGGCCGCGCGCCCCGGTGGCAGCGCTGCTTCCAGCCCGGCGACGAACCCGCCCGCAAGGTGCCGCAGAAGCGCGTCGATCAGCCCCTCCTTGCTGCCGAAGTGATAGATCAGCATCCGGTCGCTGGTGCCCACCGCCTGCGCGAGGGGGCGCAGGCTGGCGTTGTTCAGCCCATGGGCCAGCACATGCTGTGCCATGCCGTCCAGCCAGTGTTCCTTGCGATCCTGCGTCCGCGTCATTCTTCCCGCCTGTAGCGATCGCTACATTTTTATTGTAGCGCGCGCTACACTCTGTTAGTCTGAAGCAGATGCTACATGGTCCCCTTGTCCAAGGAAACCTGCCCATGACCCACCATGATATCCTGGCGCTGCTGGCTGGCCTTGCCACGGCTGCTTTCGTGCTGACCCATGCCCTCAGGCCACGCCCGCTTGGTCCCTCAGCCTGGATCGGGGCCGCCGCCCTCTGTGCCGCCTTCGCAGGCTGGAGCCTTCATGCCATCCTCACCGGGGGGGCATTCGGGTTCTGGGTGGAACACACACGCAATGCCTGGGGGGTGCAGATCTGGTTCGATCTTCTGCTGGCCGCGGGCTGCGCACTTGTGTTCATGGTGCCCGAGGCACGGCAGGTCGGGATGCGCCCTTTGCCATGGGTCGTGCTGGTGCTTTGTTCCGGGGCCATCGGCCTGCTGGCGATGTTGGCGCGGATCCTTTATCTCAGGGACCGGGGTCGGACCGCAGGCCGGGTTTGACCCTGCCGTGCCGGGATGCAAGCCTGTGGAAATTCGTTGCGTCACATCGCTTATTCCGACAGGCAAAACAGTTTTCCACTGATTGACGGGTCTGGCCCAAGGCACTACCGTCCTGCCCAATTCGGGAGGATAGAATGTCTGACACCACCGCCATCAACGACAAGATCGCCATCGAACGGGTCGGCGATATCGCCCTGATACGCATCGACAATCCGCCGGTCAATGCAACCGGTCAGGCTGTGCGCCAAGGGTTGCAGGACGCGGTCGAACGGATCAACGCCGAAGGCACGGCCAAGGTCATCGCGATCTTTGCCGCTGGACGCACATTCGTGGCCGGGGCCGATATCCGTGAATTCGGCAAGCCTTTCGTGCCGCCCGCCCTGCCGGATGTGTTCAACATCATCGAAGCCTCTGCCATCCCCGTGATCAGCGTGCTGCACGGTACCGCACTGGGCGGCGGGCTGGAACTGGGCCTTGCCACCCATGCCCGTATCGGGATCGAAGGGCTGCGCGTCGGCCTGCCCGAGATTCTGCTGGGCCTGCTGCCCGGTGCTGGCGGCACGCAGCGGATGCCGCGCCTGACGGGTGTTCCCTTCGCGCTGGAGATGATCCTCTCGGGCCGCCAGGTTCCTGCCAAGGAAGCCCTTGCCGCAGGGATCATCGACCGTCTGGAGACAGGCGATCCGCGCGACGTGGCGCTGAAGGCCGCGCAGGATGTGATCGACGGCACGCTGAAAACCCGCCGCACCGACCAGATCGCGGTCGTGCCGGATCAGGCGGCGCTGGATCAGACCGCAGCCCATCTGCAAAAGACGCAAGGCCACCTTTTTTCGCCCCACAAATGCGTCGAGGCGGTTGCCGCCGCGACCCTGCCCATGGCGGAAGGCCTCAAGATCGAACGCGCCGCTTTCATGGATTGCATGAACACGCCACAGCGGGCAGGCCTGATCCACGCCTTCTTCGGTGAACGCGCCGTCAGCAACATCCCCGAGGCCAAGGGCCCCGCGCGCGACATCGCCCATGTCGGCGTGATCGGTGGCGGCACGATGGGATCGGGCATCGCCACCGCCTGCCTTCTGGCGGGCCTCAAGGTGACGCTGGTCGAGGTGGCGCAGGATGGTCTGGATCGCGGGATCAATACGATCACCGGCAATCTCGACGGGGCCGTCAAGCGCGGCAAGCTCAAGGCGGACAAGCGCGATGCCACCCTGGCGATGCTCACCCCCGCGCTTGAGATGGGTGCGCTGGCGGATGTCGATCTGGTGATCGAAGCCGTGTTCGAGGATATGGGCGTCAAGAAGGACATTTTCGGCAAGCTGGATGCGATCTGCAAACCCGGCGCGATCCTGGCCTCCAACACCTCCTATCTCGACATCGACGAAATCGCCGCGGTGACCTCGCGCCCGCAGGACGTGATCGGCCTGCATTTCTTCAGCCCCGCCCATGTGATGCGCCTGCTGGAAATCGTCGTCGCCGACAAGACCGCAGCGGACGTGGTCGCCAGCGGCTTTGCGCTGGCCAAGAAGCTGGGCAAGGTCGGTGTGCGCGCCGGGGTTTGCGACGGTTTCATCGGCAATCGCATCCTGGCGCATTACAGCAAGACCGCGTCCTACCTGGTTCTGGACGGCGCCACGCCGCAGCAGGTGGACAGCGCGCTGGAAGGGTTCGGTTTCGCGATGGGGCCGCACAAGGTGGGCGACCTGGCGGGCCTCGACATCGGCTGGATGACCCGCAAGCGCAAGGCCGCCACCCGCGATCCGAACGAACGCTACGCCGGCGCGGTTGCCGACCGCATCTGCGAGGAAGGCTGGTTCGGCCGCAAAACCGGCAAGGGCTACTATGTCTATGAGGGCAAGGATATCACCCCCAACCCCGCCGTGGACACCTTCATCAAGGAAGAGCGCGAAAAGGCGGGCATCACCCCGCGCGCCTTCACCGATCAGGAGATCGTGGATCGCTACATGACCGCCATGATCGTCGAGGCCGCCCGCGTCGTCGAAGATGGCACCGCCCGCCGCCCGCTGGATGTCGATATGGTGTTCCTGTTCGGCTACGGCTTCCCGCGCCACCGGGGCGGCCCGCTGCACTATGCCGACACCATCGGTGCCGCTGCGCTGGTCGACCGGATCAAGACCTATGCCAAGGAGGATGCGACCTATTGGCAGGTGCCCGCATTGCTTGAAAAGATGGCCGCAAACGGCACATCCTTTGCTGACATGAACAAGGAGGCCTGAGACATGGACCTGAGTTTTTCCCCCGAGGAAATCGCCTTCCGCGATGAGGTGCGCGCCTATCTGGCCGAGAACCTGCCCAAGCGTATCTCGGACGCCGTGCGCAATGGCACCGAACAGACCAAGGAAATGGCCGAGGAATGGCACGCCATCCTGAACGCCAAGGGCTGGCTGGCCACAACCTGGGATGTCGAGTTCGGCGGACCGGGTTGGACCCCGGTGCAAAAGCATATCTTCGAGGAAGAATGCTGCCGCGCCTACGCGCCGCGCATCGTGCCTTTCGGCCTGAACATGCTGGGGCCGGTGCTGCAGAAATTCGGCACCAAGGAACAGCAGGACACGATCCTGCCGCGCATCCTTGATGGCACCGACTGGTGGTGTCAGGGCTATTCCGAACCGGGCGCCGGATCGGACCTTGCCAGCCTCAAGACCCGCGCGGTGCGTGACGGCGATCACTATGTGATCAACGGTCAGAAAACCTGGACCACGCTGGGCCAGCACGCCAACAAGATCTTCTGCCTCTGCCGCACCGACCCCGAGGCCAAGCAGCAGGAGGGCATCAGCTTCATCCTTGTCGATCTGGACACGCCCGGCATCGAAATGCGCCCCATCAAGCTGATCGAGGGCGGGCATGAGGTGAACGAGGTGTTCTTCACCGACGTCCGCGTCCCCGTCGCAAACCTTGTGGGTGAGGAGAACAAAGGCTGGACCATCGCCAAGTTCCTGCTGACCCATGAACGCACCGGCATCGCCGGCGTCGGCTTTTCCATGCAGTCGCTGGAAGAGGTCAAGGCCCTTGCCCGCAAGGTCCGTCGCGGCGGTCGCCCGCTGATCGAGGACCCGCTGTTCGCCGCACGTATCGCACAGGCGGAAATCGACCTTGAGGCGATGAAGATCACCAACCTGCGCATGCTCTTCAAGGCGCAGCAGCAGGGTGCCCCCGGCCCCGAAACCTCGATCCTCAAGATCAAGGGCACGGTGATCCATCAGGAACTCAAGGATCTGGCCCGCCGCGCCCTCGGCCCGGTGGCGGCACCCTTCCCCGGCTCGATGACGGATGGCAACATCATGTTCGGGCCCGAAGGCACGTCGAACAATGCCGCGCGCTATTTCAACAACCGCAAGACCTCGATCTTCGGTGGATCGAACGAGATCCAGCGCAACATCCTGACCAAGACCATGCTGGAGCTTTGACCGATGGATTTCAACCTGACCGAAGACCGCCGGATGCTGCAGGACAGCCTGACCCGCTATCTGGGCGACAAATACCCCGTCGATCACCGCAACAAGGTGGCCTATGCGCTGCCCTGCCATGACCCTGCGAAATGGGACGAAATGGCCGAACTGGGCGCGCTGTTCGCGCTGGCCCCCGAGGATGCGGGCGGTTTCGGCGGCACCGGCTTTGATATCATGGTCGTGTTCGAGGCGCTGGGCCGTGCCCTCTCGCCCGAGCCGATGCTGGGTGCCGCCATGGCCAGCCGCCTCATGACCAAGGTTGGCGCGGATCAGGAAGGGCTGCTGTCGGGGGCGGTGAAATACGCCGTCGCCGTGGGTGAGGTCGAAGCCCCCTACGAGCTGGATCAGATCGCCTGCACCGCTACCGCCAAGGGTGACGGTCACGTCCTGTCGGGCCGCAAATCATCCGTCTATGGCGGGCAGGCGGCAGATGTGATCCTTGTCGCCGCCATGCTGGACGGCAAGCCTGCGCTTTTCGAAGTGCAGGCATCAGACGCGCAGATCGCAGGCTATCCGATGATGGACGGCGGCGGTGCCGCCGAGGTTCTGCTGGATGACACGCCTGCGGCGCTGTTGCTGGCCGATGCGGCCGAGGCGCTGACCGATGCGCTGAACGCAGGCGCGCTGGCGCTATGTGCCGAGGCCGTGGGCGCGATGGAAGTGACCCATGCCACCACGCTCGACTACCTGCGTACCCGCAAGCAGTTCGGCGTGCCGATCGGCAAGTTCCAGGTGCTGCAACACCGCGCCGTGGACATGCTGACCGAGATCGAACAGTCCCGTTCGATCACCATCAAGGCGGCGGCGGAACTCGACGGCCCCGAGGCCTCGCGCTTCGTGTCCATGGCCAAGAACCTGATCGGCCGCGCCGCGCGCCTTGTAGCGGAAGAATCGATCCAGATGCATGGCGGGATCGCGATGACATGGGAATACCCGATCTCGCACTATGCCAAGCGCCTGGTCATGCTGGACGCCCAGCTTGGCGATACCGACTATCACCTGTCGCGGGTGATGGCGGGGCTGCGGGCGGCTTGAACGGCTTGCAGCGCTGACATGACAAAGGGCACCCTTGCGGGTGCCCTTTCTGCTTTATGTGGCCCCCCGCGCCCCTGTCGTGGCGCATTGACTGGCGGTCTTTTGTGGCCTTAGACTCGGGCATGAAATTAGCTCCCGCTATCCTTCTGTTTTCATTCATTTTACTGGTCGCGTCGGGTTTGTTCTTCCTGGGGCGCACAACCGAGATTCGGACCTATTCCGCCGATGAGCTGATCGGTTTGAATTGTGCTGAACTTGGTGAACGACACGAGGAGATCATCGCCTCGTTTCATGATGCAGCGATTGCCCGATATCGCAGAACAGGCACCTTTCCCGACGATCTTGGGCTTCCACGGACCGAAGACTTGCCCATCGTCGTTTTGATCCTTCGGTTCATTCAGGATAACGGTCTGGCAGGCTTCGATTTTTCCCGGCCCCATTCTCTTTCGACATCGGGACCGGAAGCTGACCTTTTTTCCGAACTGTCCACCTTGTGCGCCGCAAGCCCTGCGCTGGACGCCATGCAAGCGGTCAAGCAAGCAGCACGACGCCTTGATCTGACCGAATAGCTGGCGCAGTCACGGTGTCCGGTGCCAAGCCCGTTGTGAATCGCATTGTCGCGCATGCAGGGGGCGAAACACGGGTCAGTCATGGTTCCGGTTGACTTGGATGGCGCACAGGTCGTTCATCGTCCTGTCAGTCGACACATGTGGGTAAAGGGGTTCGGAAATTGAAACGGTTCTTGGTGATCGGCAACCTGTGTCTCGGGATCATTTACGCCGCACAAGCAGGTGCCACCTGTTCGCAAGGGCAGGACGTTTTCACGTCTTGCCGGATCGAGGGCCGCAATACCGAAGTCTTCGTCTGCCATGATGACCAGTCCGCAAGCTATAGCTATGGTGCCATTGGCCAGGCTCCAGACCTGATCCTGTCGGAAACGATCGCCAATCTTGATTTCAGGCCCTGGTCGGGCCTGGGAAAAGCCATCGTGGAAAGCGTCATCTTCTATAACCAAGGTTATAGTTACGAAGTCGTCGGAGGCTTCGATCGACCGTTTTCCGATGAGGAGATGCAGCGTGAAGACTGGCATTTCGGATGGATCGTTATTGCACAGAACGGCAAGACGCTCGGCAGGCTCGATTGCGTGCCCGAGACAGTGACCTTTGCTTTTGGCGGCGGGCTCCATGACGCGAAGCTGGCTGCAAGGCAGGAATGGGACGAGCGGACCCAGTCCTGGGTGTCGGTCCTTGATCAAACCACACCACCGCCGGTCTTGATGGAGCACGTGTATCAAGGGATCGTGCAGGATTGTCTGCCGGCGTCCGAATTCCGGTTCGATGGCGTCCGGATGGGCGATCCGCTAGAGAAACTTGGCAAGCTGGGCAGTCCTGAAGCGACTGACGAGATCGCTTTCTCCGGTCACCCGATGGATCGCATGACCGTTCCTGGCCTTCACATCGATATCCTGCATGACAAGGTCATCGGGATGGTTTCGACGTCCCCGGATTGGGATACGCCGTCCGGCCTGAGAGTCGGTTTGTCGCGTGATGAGGTGGTCGGGATTCTGGGCCGCATGCCGCGCGGGCAGGCGGACAAAGGGCACGAAATTCTGTCTCGGGTTTGCCGCGAGACGCAAGAGACAGCCATCACATGGTATGCCGTGATCGGGTTCGGGCAGGATGATCGCGTTCAGAACATCCGTTTTGCAAGTCTTGCACCTTA
>JANREX010000007.1 GCA_030758115.1 Paracoccaceae bacterium
GGCCCCCGCCTGAAATCGGGTGTGGTGACCACCGATCTGCCGATGGCGCATGACCGTCCGATCGACTTCGGATTGCAGCGTTTCTGCGAATCCTGCAACAAATGTGCGCGCGAATGCCCATCTGGCGCAATTACCGCCGGCCCCAAGCTGATGTTCAACGGCTACGAGATATGGAAATCCGACAGCCAGAAATGCGCGACCTACCGGATCACCACACCGGGCGGCGCGATGTGCGGGCGCTGCATGAAGACCTGCCCCTGGAACCTTGAGGGGCTTTTCGCCGAAAAGCCCTTCCGCTGGGCCGCGATGAACATGCCGGGTGCCGCACCCGCGCTGGCGCGGCTTGATGATGCGCTGGGCAAGGGCGGGCTGAACCCGGTCAAGACATGGTGGTGGGACCTCGAGATCGAGGAGGACGGCGGCTATCGCCCGACACGCCACCCGGTCAACCGCCGCGATCTGCAAAAGGATCTGGTGCTGCGCTACGAGGATCAGACGCTGGCCGTCTATCCCGCGCCGCTGGCCCCGCACCCATGGCCCTATCCCGCGCCGATGGACCGCGAGGCGGGGATCGCCGCCTACCAGGGCATGATCCCCGCGCAGGACTATCGCGACCGGCTGGCGCGCGGCGATGACCGCCATGTGCATCGCTATGTCGTCCCGCAGGATGCCCCGGTGATCGAGGTGCGCGTGTCAAAGGTCGAACGCATGACCCCGGACGTGACGAAATATGAATTCACGGCCCCCGATGGAGGCGATCTGCCCGCATGGACGGCGGGTGCGCATCTGGATATCGTCGTGGCCCCCGAATATCTGCGGCAATATTCGATGTCGGGCGATCCGGCGGACCGGTCGCGCTATCAGATCGGGGTGCTGCGCGAGGATGGCGGGCGTGGCGGATCAAAGCTGATGCACCGCATCTTCACGTCGGGGCGGCGCGTCTTCATCTCGAAACCGATCAACCATTTCGATCTGGTCGAGGATGCGGAAAAGACCCTGCTGATGGGCGGGGGCATCGGGATCACCCCGATGATCGCCTTCGCGCACCGCTTGCATGCGTTGGGGCGCGACTTCGCGCTGCACTATTCCTGTTCCAGCCGTGCGGCGGCGGGATACCTTGATGATCTGATGGCGGCCCCCTGGGCAGACCGGGTGCAGCTGCATGTCTCGGACGAGGGCAGTCGCGCCGATCCCGACAGGATCCTCGCAGGCTACCGCCCCGGCTGGCATGTCTATACCTGCGGGCCGGTGCGCTACATGGATGCGGTGATCGACGCGGCCACGCGGCAGGGCTATCCCGACGCCGCGCGGCATCTGGAATATTTCGCCGTTCCCGAGGTGCCCGATTACGTGAACCACCCCT
Source organism: Paracoccaceae bacterium (assembly GCA_030758115.1). Classification (GTDB taxonomy): domain Bacteria; phylum Pseudomonadota; class Alphaproteobacteria; order Rhodobacterales; family Rhodobacteraceae; genus Seohaeicola. Next base: position 1,364 of record JANREX010000007.1, read on the forward strand.
TCACCCTGCGGCTGGCGCGGTCCGGGCGGGAACTGCATGTGCCGGCGGATCGCAGCGCCACCGATGTGCTGGCCGATGCGGGCGTGCATGTGGATGTGAAATGCGCCGATGGTATCTGCGGCGTGTGCAAATGCACCCTGGTGTCGGGCACAGTCGAACACCGCGATTTCGTGCTGTCGCAGGCACAGCGCGCGGACGCGATCATCCTGTGCCAAAGCCGGGCTGCGGAACCGGGCGGCGTGGTCGAGATCGACCTCTGACGGGGGCGGTCAGACGACGACCTCCATCGCCTCCTGATCGCCCACGCCGAAGACGCGCTTGTAGCGCGCAATCTCGTCTGTCGGGCCCATCGCCTTGTTGGGGTTGTCCGAAAGCTTCACGGTGGGGTGGCCATTGGCCGACACGGCCTTGCACACAAGGCTGAAGGGCGCCAGCGCGTCATCCTTGACCAGACCGCGGAAATCATTGGTCAGCAGCGTGCCCCAACCGAAGGAGGGGCGAACGCGCCCGGCGAACTGCTTTTGCAATTCCGCGATCTTCTGCACGTCCAGACCGTCGGAAAAGATCACCAGTTTCTGGCGCGGATCCTCGCCCCGGCTTTTCCACCAGGCGATGGCGGTTTCCGCCCCTGCGGCGGGATCACCGCTGTCGATGCGGATGCCGGTCCAGCCCGCCAGCCAGTCGGGCGCATTCTGCAGGAAACCGCGGCTGCCATAGGTATCGGGCAGGATGATGCGCAGGTTGCCGTCATGCTCCTCGTGCCAGTCGGCCAGAACCCGGTAAGGCGCCTCGCGCAGGGCGGCGTCATCCTCGGCCAGGGCGGCATAGACCATCGGCAGCTCATGGGCATTGGTGCCGATCGCCTCGATATCGCGCTTCATCGCGATCAGGCAGTTCGAGGTGCCGACGAATTTGTCGCCCAGCCCCTCGATGAGGGCCTGAACGCAACGATCCTGCCAGAGATAGGAATGTCGCCGCCGCGTGCCGAAATCGGCCAGACGCAGGCCATCGACCTCGCGCAGCGCCTCGACCTTTTCCCACAGCTTCGTCATGGCGCGGGCGTAAAGCACCTGCAGCTCGAACCGTCCCATCGTGTTCAGCACCGCGCGCCCGCGCAGCTCCATCAGCACGGCCAGTGCGGGGATTTCCCACATCATGACCTCGGGCCAGCTGCCTTCGAATGTCAGCTCGTACTGGTCGCCCTTGCGCTCAAGATGATAGGGCGGCAGGCGCAGCGCCTCGAACCATTCCATGAAATCGGGGCGGAACATCTGCCGTTTGCCGTAGAATGTATTGCCTCGCAGCCATGTGCTTTCGCCGCGCGTCAGCGACAGCGAGCGGATGTGATCCAGCTGCTCGCGCAACTCGCCCTCGTCGATCAGCTTGGCCAGCGGCACATGCGTGGATCGGTTGATCAGGCTGAAGGTCACCTGCGTGTCGGGCTTGTTGCGGAAGACCGACTGGCACATCAGGAGCTTGTAGAAATCCGTGTCGATCAGCGACCGCACGATCGGGTCGATCTTCCAGCGGTGATTCCAGACGCGGGTGGCGATATCGACCATGGGATGGCTCCGTCAATGTGCGTGGCCGTTAAATCAAAGGGTGCGTGGTGTGTCCAGCAATGTCACACCAGCGTCACACCCGCCGCGCGCATCGCATCCAGTGCGGCATCAAGCGATCCGTTCAGGTCGATGGCGCGGCACAGATCCAGCCGCACGGTCACGTCAAAGCCAAGGCGCGCCGCATCCTGCGCGGAATAGGCGACGCAGAAATCGGTGGCCAGACCCACCAGCGTCAGATGGGTGATGCCGCGTGTCCTCAGATACCCCTCCAGCCCCGTCGCGGTGCTGCGGTCATTCTCGAAAAAGGCGGAATAGCTGTCGATGGCGCGGCGGAAGCCCTTGCGGATGACCAGATCGGCCGGATCTGTGTGCAGGGCGGGATGAAAGGCGGCGCCCTTGCTGCCCCAGACGCAGTGATCGGGCCACAGGACCTGCGGACCATAAGGCATCTCGGTCATATCATAGGCGGCGGCACCGGGATGTTCCGACGCGAAGGACGAATGATCCGCCGGGTGCCAGTCCTGCGTGAGGATCACGCAAGGGATCTGCTGCATCAGCGCGTTGATCCCCGGCACGATCGCATCGCCCTCCGGCACGGCCAGCGCGCCGCCGGGGCAGAAATCGTTCTGTACGTCGATCACGATCAGGGCATGGGTCTCGGACATGGCGGGCCTCCTGTCTATGCAACAAAGGGGTAGGGGCTTGGTGCGCGCGCGTCAATGTCGCGCGGGCTGCAGGCTTGCGCGATTGGGCGCGCAGGCGTAAATCGCAGCCCATGCATATTGTCGCCGCTCTCTATCACTTCACCCGTTTCGACGATCCCGCCGCGATCAAGCCGGCGCTGGCGCAGCTGTGCTGCGGGCGCGGTGTCACCGGCACGCTGCTGCTGGCGCGCGAGGGGATCAACGGCACCATCGCCGGCAGCCGCGCGGGCATCGACGCGGTTCTGGCCCATATCCGCGCCCTGCCGGGATGCGCCGATCTGGAATGGAAGGAAAGCACCGCCAGCGCGCCGCCCTTTGCCCGTATGAAAGTGCGCCTCAAGCGCGAGATCGTGACGATGGGCCAGCCTGACGTGGACCCCAAGGCGCGGGTCGGTCACTATGTCGATCCCGCCGACTGGAACGCGCTGATCACCGCGCCGGATGTGGCGGTGATCGACACCCGCAACGATTACGAGGTGGCCATCGGCACGTTCCAGGGCGCCGTGGATCCGCAAACCGCCAGCTTCCGCGATTTCCCCGCCTGGTGGGAGGCGAACAAGCACCGCTTTCACAACAAGCGCATCGCCATGTTCTGCACTGGCGGCATCCGCTGCGAGAAAAGCACCAACTGGCTGCTGGGGCAGGGGGTCGAGGATGTCTATCACCTCAAGGGTGGCATCCTGAAATACCTCGAAGAGGTGCCCGAGGGGCAAAGCACATGGCAGGGCGAATGCTTTGTCTTCGACCGCCGCGTGTCCGTGGGGCACGGTTTGGCGGAAGGCCCGCATCTTCTGTGCCACGCCTGCCGCCGCCCGATCCTGCCCGAGGATCGCGAGCGCCCGGAATACGAGGAAGGCGTCGCCTGCCATCATTGCGTCGATGAAACCTCGGATGAGGACAAGGCGCGTTTCCGCGAGCGGCAGAAACAGATCGCCCTGGCCCGCGAACGGGGCGAGGCGCATCTGGGCGGCATCACCGGGCTCTAGCGTCGGAATATCTTGAGTATTTGAGGAACGATGAAGGGGCGGCGGCCCCTCAGGCCGCGGCCATCCGCATCGCGCGGCGCGACCGTGTCAGGATCAGCAGCATGATCCCGATGTTCAGGAAATTCCACGCGATCCCGTTGATGAAGGCCATGTAATAGTTGCCCGTCAGGTCATAGATCCAGCCCGACATCCAGCCGCCGATCGCCATGCCCACGATGGTGGCCATGATCACGAAACCCACGCGCGCACCCGCTTCGCGCGCGGGCATGTATTCGCGCACGATCACCGCATAGCTGGGCACGATGCCACCCTGGCTGAGGCCGAAGATCAGGCTCACCATGTAAAGCGACACCAGCCCGCCCGCCGGCAGATAGAGAAACAGCGCCAGGCATTGCAGGGCCGATCCGATCAGCAGGGTCATCACACCGCCCAGCCTGTCCGCCAGCAGGCCCGAGATCAGGCGCGACACCACGCCCCCCATCAGCATCAGCGACAGCATCTCGGCGCCGACGGCGGGGCCATAGCCCAGATCGACGCAATAGGCCACGATATGCACCTGCGGCATCGACATGGCGACGCAGCAACCGATGCCCGCCAGCCCCAGCAGCCACATCAGCGCGCGCGGCGAAAACCCTGCCGATTTCGCCCGTGCGGCGGTGATGCTGTCGGAATGCGCGCTTGCCTCCAGCGGCACGCGCGCGCGCAGGAACAGCGACAGCGGGATCACCCCGGCGACGGTCACGACCGCCAGCACCATGTAGACCGCGCGCCAGCCGTGGTCGGCCAGAACCCCCGACAGCAGAAGCGGCCAGATCGCGCCGGACAGGTAATTGCCGCTTGCCGCAATCGCCACGGCAATGCCGCGCCGCTTGAGGAACCACAGCGAGATATCGGCGATCAGCGGGCCGAAACTGGCCGCCGTGCCGAAGCCGATCACCAGTTGCAGGAAGGACAGCGTCCAGACCGACCCCGCGACCGAGGCGAGGGCAAACCCGCCCCCGATCGTCAGGGCCGAGGCCGACAGCGCGACCGTGATCCCGAAGCGGTCAACAGCACGCCCGATCACCAGGTTGCCAAGGGCAAAACCGATCATCGTCAGCGTATAGGGCAGGGAGGCATCGGCGCGGGCTGTCTGGAACTCGGCCTGCATGGCGGGCATGATGACGATGATCGCCCACATCCCGACATTGCCGATCGTGGCGATCAGAAGAGACACGCCAAGGCGGATCCAGGAATAGCGGCTGTCCAGTGCATCAATACCCATGGCGCGACGCTAGCCCCGGCTCTTGCGCTTGTATAGGGCGCGTGCGACCTGAGGGTGACGCAAATGTGTCCGCTGGTGCAAGACAGGCGACACTTGCGCGGTGTATTCTGCCCCGAAACGGTGAAGGACCTGCAAGAATGATCGACGCTCTGATCCTGCCCACGCAGCGCCGCGTCCTGCACCCGTTGGCCATGGCGCTGCACCGGCGCGGGGTGGCGGCGGACCGGATCACGCTGGCGGGCTTTGCCCTCGGGCTGCTCGCGGTGCCGGCGCTGGCCCTCGGGTGGTACGGGGTGGCGCTGGCGCTGATCGTGCTGAACCGGCTGGCCGATGGTCTGGACGGGGCGGTGGCGCGGATGGGCGCGCCCACGGATCGCGGCGCGTTTCTGGATATCGCGCTGGATTTCGTCTTCTACGCCGTGGTGCCCTTGGGCTTCGCGCTGGCGGATCCCGCCGCCAACGCGCTGCCTGCCGCCGTGCTGATCGCGGCCTTCGTCGGCACCGGATCGAGCTTTCTGGCCTTTGCCGTGATCGCCGCCAAGCGCGGGATACGGGCCGAGGATTATCCGACCAAGGGCATCTTCTACCTTGGTGGTCTGACCGAAGGGTTCGAGACCATCGCCCTTTTCATCGCCATGTGCCTGTGGCCCGCATTGTTCGCGCCCTTGGCCTATGTCTTTGCCACGGCCTGCGCGGTTACGACACTGACACGCTGGTGGCAGGGCTGGCAGGCGTTCAGGCCGGACTAGATCCGCTTGCCGTCCTCGCCGAAGACCATCATCGCGGCATCGTCCCAGCCCAGCCACAGATCCGTCCCCTCGGAGGGCAGCGGCAGGTGGCCGCCCTGGCGCACGGTGATCAGTTGCCCATGCGGCAGCCGCAGATGCACAAGGGTTTCCGCCCCCAATGCCTCGCAATAGGCGACGCGCGCCTGCAACCGCGTGGGGCTGTCGGTCAGCTTGATATGTTCGGGCCGGATGCCCACGGTCTTGCCGACATTCACACCGATACTGCCTGCCGGCATGAAGTTCGTCGCAGGTGATCCGATGAAGCCCGCCACGAATTCGGTCTGCGGGTTCTCGTAAACCTCCAGCGGCTTGCCGATCTGGTCGGCCACGCCCGCGTTCATCACGATCATCCGGTCGGCCAGTGTCATCGCCTCGACCTGGTCATGGGTCACATAGAGTGAGGTCACACCCAGTTCGCGCTGCAACTGCTTGATCTCCAGCCGCATCTGCACGCGCAGCTTGGCGTCAAGGTTCGACAGGGGCTCGTCGAACAGGAAGACGGCGGGCTTGCGCACGATGGCACGGCCCATGGCGACGCGCTGACGCTGCCCGCCCGACAACTCACGCGGCTTGCGTTGCAGATAGGGCTCAAGCTGCAGCAGCTTGGCGGCCACCGCGACCCGCGCTGCGATCTCGTCCTTGGGGGTCTTGGCGATCTTCAACCCGTAGGCCATGTTGTCGAAGACCGACATGTGGGGGTAAAGCGCGTAGTTCTGGAACACCATGGCGATGTTGCGTTCCATCGGCTCGGCCTCGTTCACGCGCTTCTCGTCGATGCGGATCTCGCCGCTGGTGATGCCTTCCAGCCCGGCCACCATCCGCAGCAGCGTGGACTTGCCGCAGCCCGATGGCCCGACGATCACGATGAATTCGCCATCCTGCACGTCGATGTCGACGCCATGGATCACATCGGTCGCGCCAAAGGATTTGCGCACGTTATCAAGGGTCAGGGTTGCCATTTATTTCTCGCTATCAACAAGGCCGCGGATGAAAAGCTTCTGCATCGAGATGACCACGATCACCGGCGGCACCATCGCCAGGATGGAGGTGGCCATGATCACCGGCCAGTCGGCCAGATCGTCGCCACTGGGGAACATCTGCCGGATGCCCATGACGATGGTGTTCATCGACGGGTCGGTGGTGATCAGAAGCGGCCAGAGGTATTGATTCCAGCCGTAGATGAACAGGATCACGAACAGCGCCGCGATATTGGTGCGGCTCATGGGCAGCAGGATGTGCCAGAAGAACTGCATCGGGCTTGCGCCATCGACGCGCGCGGCTTCGGTCAATTCGTCCGGCACGGTCAGAAAGAACTGCCGGAACAGGAATGTCGCCGTGGCCGAGGCGATCAGCGGAAAGATCAGGCCCGAATAGCTGTTGAGCATCCCGAAATTCGCGATCACCTCATAGGTGGGTACGATCCGCACCTCGACCGGCAGCATCAGCGTCAGGAAGATCAGCCAGAAAAAGACCGTCCGCCCCGGAAAGCGGAAATAGACGATCGCAAAGGCCGAGGTCAGCGAGATCACGATTTTCCCGATGGTGATCCCCAGCGCCATGATCAGCGAGTTCAGCATCATCATCGCCACGGGCGCGTTCACCCCCGACAGCAGCGCCTTGCTGTAATTCTCGAAGAACTGGTCGCCCGGCAGCAGGGGCATGGGCGGGCGCACGATCTCGGGCTGGGTCACGGTGGACGCGACAAAGGCCAGCCAGATCGGGAAGAAGATGAACAGAACGCCGATGATCAGACCCAGATGGGTCAGCCAATGGCCAAGGCCGCGTTTTTCCACCATGCCGCGTTGCTCAGACATCAGTAATGCACCCTGCGTTCGATGAATTTGAACTGGATCACGGTCAGCAGGCCCACCAGCACCAGCAGGATCACCGATTGTGCGGCGCTCGATCCCAGGTCCTGGCCGACGAAACCGTCGGAATAGACCTTGTAGACCAGGATCGTGGTGGCCTGTTGCGGACCGCCTGCCGTGATCGTGTGGATCACGCCGAAGGTTTCGAAGAAGGCATAGACCACGTTGACGACCAGCAGAAAGAAGGTGGTGGGCGACAGCAGTGGCCAGACGATGGTGCGGAAGCGTGTCCAGAATTTTGCGCCATCAATGGCGGCGGCCTCGATCACCGACCGCGGGATCGCCTGAAGCCCGGCCAGGAAGAACAGGAAGTTGTAGCTGATGCGCCCCCAGCTTGAGGCGACGACGACAAGGCCCATCGCCTCGGCCTCGTTCAGAACGTGGTTCCAGTCGTACCCCAGAAGGCCGAGATACCAGGCCACCACGCCCACGCGGGTGTTGAACATGAACATCCACAGCACGCCCGCCACGGCGGGGGCCACGGCATAGGGCCAGATCAGCAGCGTCCGATAGGTGCCCGATCCCTTGATCAGCCGGTCCGCCAGGATCGCCAGGTACAGCGCCACGCCCATCGACACCACGGTCACGAGGCCGGAGAATATCGCTGTGGTGACAAAGGACGCCCGGTAATAGGGATCGCCCAGCAGGTATTCGAAATTGCCCAGACCCACGAATTGCGTCTTGAGGCCGAAGGGATCGGGCACGAACATCGACTGCCAGATCGCCTGTCCCGCCGGGTAGAAAAAGAAGATCGCGGTGATCACGATCTGCGGCAGAAGCAGCAGGGCGGGCAGCATCCAGCCCTTGAAGATGACGCGCTTTTCCATGCGGGGGTCCGGTCTCGGTCAGAGGTGACAGAAATATGCGGCAAGACCTGCCGAAAGAAAACGGCCCCCGATCTTGCCGGGGGCCGCTCCCATGGCTTGCGCCTTAGCGGTTGGCCTGCTCGAAGCGGCGCAGCAGCTGGTTGCCACGCTCCACGGCGCTGTCCAATGCGGCCTGTGCGGTCTTCTGACCCGACCAGACACCTTCCAGTTCCTCGTCGATGATCGTGCGGACCTGGTCGAAGCTGCCAAGGCGCAGACCCTTGGAGTTCTCGGTCGGCGTGTTGCGGGTCATCTGCAGGCCTGCGATCTCGGTGCCGGGGTTCGCGGCATAGAAGCCCTGCGACTTGGTCAGCTCGCCGGCGGCGGTGGTGATCGGCAGATAGCCGGTGTCCTGGTGCCACTTGGCCTGCACCTCGGGCGAGGACAGGAAGTTCAGGAAAGCTGCAACGCCGGCGTATTCCTCGGCCGGTTTGCCTTCCATGATCCAGACGGAGGCACCGCCGATGATCGTGTTCTGCGGCGCGGCCTCGACCGAATCCCAATAGGGCAGGTGGCGGATGTCGAAGGCGAACTGTGCTTCGGCCTTCACACCGGCATAACCTGCCGAGCTTTCGGTGAAGAGCGCGCATTCACCGCCGCGGAAATTGGCGCCCGCCTCGTTGCGGCGGCCGGCATAGATGAACTTGCCATCCTGTGCCCATTTGCCCAGCTGGTCGATATGCGCGACCTGAAGCGGTCCGTTGAACACCAGTTCGGTGTCAAAGCCGCCAAAGCCGTTTTCCTTCGTGGCGAAGGGCACGTCATGATAGGCCGAGAAGCTTTCCAGATGCACCCAGCTCTGCCAGGAGGTGGTGTAGGGGCAGGTGACGCCCGCATCCTTCAGCTGCGTCAGCACACCGTCCCAGGCTTCCCAGGTCGACAGGTCCACATCCGGGTCGATCCCGGCTTCGGCCAGCTTGTCGCGGTTCACATACAGAACCTGCGTCGACGAGTTGTAGGGGAAGGACAGCATCTGGCCATCGGCATTGGTGTAATAGCCGGTCACGGCGGGGATATAGGCGTTGGGGTCAAACTCCAGGCCCGAGGCTTGCATCACCTCGAAAACCGGCTTGATCGCGCCAGTCGCGGCCATCATCGTGGCGGTGCCCACTTCGAAGACCTGCAGCAGGTGGGGCTGCTCGCCCGCGCGGAAGGCCGCGATGCCGGCGTTCAGCGTCTCGGAATAGTTGCCCTTGTGGGTCGCCACGACCTTGTAGTCGGACTGGTTGGAATTGAAGAGCGCGACCTGCGCGTCCAGCAATTCACCCAGGCGGCCGGTGAAGGCATGCCACCACTGGATTTCGGTCTGCGCGGAAGCGGCAGTACCCCATGCCATGGATGCGACCAGGGCCAGGTTCAATGTCTTGATTTTCATGTCGTCCTCCCAGACGTTTCATGGTTTTGATTGTGCTGCTTGCGACAAGGACCCAAAACAAAGACCGCGCCGAAGCGAACATTTCTGAAACGATACGAAAGGATTGGGCCGAAGCGCCCGGGCAAGTCAAGCGCTTTTGGACCCTTTGATCTGCGCCGCCGCGAGGGTTTGGCATCATCCCGTATCATTATGCGCTGGCTAGAGGCGCATTGTAACGGGCGGATGAAGCCCTCGCGGAAATGTTCGATATTTTTCGCTCAGGTGCGAAAACGCAGGAAGATCAGCCCTCGAGGCAAGTCGCGAAGGATGCGGCCATGGCGCGCATCATCTGCGGATAAAGCCCCGCCCCCGGTGCAATATCCTGGCCCAGCGGGTCCAGCAATCCGACACGCGCGCTATCCGCGAAGACCGTGTCGATCAGGCGCTTGTCGAACTGCGGCTCGGCAAAAACGCAAGAAGCCCCCATGGTCGCGACGGCGTCGCGCAATTCGGCGATTCGACCGGCGCTGGGCGCGCTGGCATCGCTCAAGGTGATGGAACCAGCTGCGGCCAGATCGAAGCGGCGCTCGAAATACTGGTAGGCGTCATGGAAGACCACGAAACCCTTGTCCGACACCGGGGCAAGCATGGATGCGATCTCGGCTTGCAGGGCGTCGATATCCGCCTGCCCGGCCGCCGCATTCGCGGCATATGTCGCCGCGTTCTCCGGGTCCAGCCGCGCCAGTTCAGCCGCGATGACCCCCAGCCAGAGGCGGGCGTTCATCGGGTCCAGCCAGGCGTGGGAATCATGGCCTGCATGGTCATGCCCCGCGTGGCCATCCGCTTTTTCCCCATGGTCGTGGTCATG
>JANREX010000008.1:0-4154 GCA_030758115.1 Paracoccaceae bacterium
CCCCCCTAGGCCGCCGCCTCGCGCTCGCTGGCCTGGCGTTGCCACAGCCCCCAATAGCGCCCCTTGCGCGACAGCAGGTCCGCATGGGTGCCTTCCTCGACGATATGTCCATCCTCCAGCACGATGATGCGATCCGCATCCGCGACGGTGGACAGCCGATGCGCGATGGTCAGCACGGTGCGCCCCTCGGCGGCGCGGGCCAGCGCGCCCTGGATTTCCTGTTCGGTTTCGGTGTCCAGCGCCGATGTCGCCTCGTCCAGCAGCAGGATCGGCGGGTTCTTCAGCAGCGTGCGCGCGATGCCCACACGCTGCTTTTCGCCGCCCGACAGTTTCAGGCCGCGCTCGCCGACCTGGGTGTCGTAGCCATCGGGCAGCCGCATGATGAAATCGTGGATCTGGGCATCGCGCGCGGCCTGCACGATCTGATCCTCGGTCGCGCCGTCGCGGCCATAGGCGATGTTGTAGCGGATCGTGTCGTTGAACAGCACCGTATCCTGCGGCACCACCCCGATCGCGTCATGCAGGCTGACCTGGGTCACGTCGCGCAGGTCCTGCCCGTCGATCAGAACGGCCCCGCTATTGACGTCATAGAACCGGAACAGCAGCCGCCCGATGGTGGACTTGCCCGACCCCGAAGAGCCGACGATCGCCACGGTCTCGCCCGCCGCGACCTTCAGGCTGACCCCTTTCAGGATCATGCGTTCAGGGTCATAACCGAAGTGAACGTCGCGCAACTCGACCTCGCCACCTTGCACATTCAGAACATTTGCGTCCGATTTATCCGAAACTTCGGCCGGTTGCTCTAACAAATCGAACATTTCGCCCATATCGACCAGGGATTGGCGGATTTCGCGATAGACCGTGCCAAGAAAGTTCAGCGGCATGGTGATCTGGATCATGTAGGCATTGACCATCACGAAATCGCCCACGGTCAGATGCCCGCGCTCGACGCCCACGGCGGCCATGACCATCACGATCACAAGGCCCGCAGTAATCAGGAAGGCCTGCCCGAAATTCAGGAAGGCCAGCGAATAGGCGGTCTTGAGGGCGGCGCTTTCATAGCGTTCCATCGCGCGGTCGTAGCGGCGCGCCTCGCGCGCCTCGGCCCCGAAATACTTGACGGTTTCGAAATTCAGCAGGCTGTCGATGGCCTTCTGATTGGCATCGGTATCCTGGTCATTCATCTCGCGGCGCAGTTTCACGCGCCATTCGGTCACGGTGAAGGTGAACCAGACATAGACCGCAATGGTCAGCACGATCACTGCAAGGTACCAGACGTCGAACAGGAAAAACAGGATCCCCGCGATCATCAGCAGTTCCAGGACCAGCGGCCCGATCGAGAACAGCAAGAATCGCAGCAGGAAGTCCACGCCCTTCACACCGCGTTCGATGATCCGGCTGAGGCCGCCGGTCTTGCGCGTCAGGTGATAGCGCATGGACAGGCGATGGATATGGGTGAAGGTTTCCAGCGCCAGCGCCCTGAGCGCGCGCTGCCCGACGGCGGCGAAGACCGCGTCGCGCAATTGCTGAAAGCCGTTCGAAAAAAGCCGCGCCATGCCATAGGCCACGGTCAGACCCACCGCACCCAGCATCAGTGGCGACACCCCTTCCCCCGCCAGCGCGTCCACCGCCTGCTTGTAAAGGATCGGCGTCAGCACGGCGATGATCTTGCCCACCACCAGCGCCAGCAGCGCCAGAACAACGCGCTGCTTCACCCAGGGCTGATCCGCAGGCCAGAGATAGGGCGAGACCCGCCGGATCGTGCGCCAGCCGGACCGGCGCGCGGCGCTTGCCTCTTCAGAAGTGGGTGTCGTCGGTCGCATGGATCGGGCCTTTCGTGAGAACCTCACAGATAGGCCGCTTTTCCGGGGAAGGCCAGAGGCCCCCCCGGCCCTGTCATACCACCAGCACATGCCCTTCGCGCGCCGGGCTGCGCCCTGCCGCAAGGTCAGCCCAGAGTGCGGGTGCCGTTGCGATCCCGTGATGTTCCACGACCTCCAGCCAGTCACCGGCATCGGCCGCGATCCGCTTCCATGCGGCGGTGATCCGCGCCTCGATCACGCCGGGGCCCCATTCCGTGCGCCGCTTTGCGATCTGGGCGGGGGCAAAGAAGAACTGCGGTTTCGGCCCGGCCAGGTTGCGGGGCGGCGCGAAACGGTCCCAGTGGCTGGTGCCCACCGCCGCCGAATGGCGCAGGTGATCGCCAAGATGGCCATGCAGCCGGGTCTTGACCTCGGCGTTGCCCGCCATGTCCACGTAAACGCTGGGGATTGCCGCAAGCTGGTCGATCTGGTCATAGCTCAGCACCTGGTCGCAGGCGCCCAGCCCTTCGACGAAGGCGCGATTGGCCTCGGCGGTCAGCCCGACGATCCGATAGGGCCGATCGGCAGGTTCGGCCAGGAACTTGCACAGGCCCAGCCCCGTCTTGGACGAGGCGCTGCCCACGATGATCTGCCCTGCCCCGAACCAGTCATTGTCGGCCAGCCAGTCGAACAACAGGTACGACGTGGCCAGCAACGGTTGCAGCAGGCTGCGCAGATGATCTTCATGCGCCACGCCGGGCTTGACCGCCACATAGGTATTGTAGACCAGAGCAAGGCCCGCGCGATGCGCGCTCTGGTCGACGAATACCCCTTTGGCGGATTGCTCGGGCCGGATCACAACCGTTTCGGCCATGGGCAGATAGCCATAGACCCTGGTTCCCACATCAAGCCCCTCGGCCCTGCTGTCGATCACACGTGCCGTGCCCCAGACGGGCACGATGCCTTGCCCTTCTTCACCGCTGGGAAAGAAGCGCCAGTAGTCCAGCGCAAAGCCGGTGGCGGCATAGGTCACATTGTTCACGGTCAGCGCGAAACTCTCGACCTGCAAGCGCGCCTCGCCCGCATCGAGCGGGCGTGCGGCGGCGGGATCGGGCGCCAGGCGCGCCTTGGTGATGTCCTGCTGATCGACAAGTATCCGCTGTTTCTGCATCCGTCGCCCTCCCCGCGCACAAGATCCTTGCGGCCAGTATGCGCGACCTGGCGCGGCTGCACAGCCCCGGCTTGCGGTGACGAAGCGTCAGCCTAGTCCGGGATGGTGAAGATCTGGCCCGGATAGATCAGGTCCGGGTCACGGATACGGTCGCGATTGGCCTCGAACAGGCGCACGAACAGCAGCCCCTCACCGTAGCTTTCCCGCGCAATCGCCCAAAGCGTGTTGCCGGGCTGCACCGTCACCACCTTGACTGCGGCGCTGGTTGCGGCATCCGCCGGTTGCGGCGTTCCGGCATCCGCTGCGGCCGTATCGGACGGGGCGGTCGGCGTTGAAGTGCCTGCCGGTGCGGCTGGCGCTGCCGGGGCGGATGGTGCATTTCCGGCATTGGCGATTGCCGCGACCTCGTCACGATCCTCGCGCTTGAAGGGCGTTTCGATCCGCGCCAGCACACGGCCCGCGGCGTTCACCTCATCCAGGCGCAGGGTATAGATGCCGGGCGCCACACCGGGCAGGCCCGTGCTCCAGATGCCGTCGGCACCGATGGGCGCGGATGTGACCGGGGCATTGTCCAGATAGACCAGGATCGTCGCTTCGGGGCGACCACGGCCCTGTAACAACACATCCCCGTCGGTCGTGTAGCTGATCACGTCGATGGCCAGCCCGGCACCGCCCGCGGCAGGATCAACCGGTGTGGCCGGTTGCAGCACACGCACCCCGGTCCCATCGGCCAGCAGCAGCGCGGGCGCGGTCGGGGCGGATGGGGGCGCGGCGGGTGCCGCCTCGGTGGCAGGGGCATCAGCCGATGCCGCAGTGTCGGTGGTTCCGGCATCGGCCACAGGCACGGGTGCCACGCCCGCCACGGGCGCGATGATCACCTGCTGGTCCGACAGGATCCGGTCAGCACCCTGCCCGACGCCAAGCGTCATGACGCGCGGCGCATCCGATGGCGGCAGGCTGAGAAAGGCCACGAAAGCCCCGTCGCCCCCCACCATCGCATCGCCCACCACGACCCCGTCCAGCAGGATGTCGACGGTGCGACCGGCTGCGGCACGGCCGGCCACAAGCGCTTCGCCGTCGGGCGCGAGGCGGACGGTATCGAACTGCGGCAGGAGCATCGCCGCTGCATCCGCGGCGGTCGACCCGGCTGCGTCTTGGTCGGCGGGCGTCACGGGGGCGGC
>JANREX010000008.1:4254-11475 GCA_030758115.1 Paracoccaceae bacterium
CCGGCCGTATCGGCCGGCGCATCGGTTGGCGAGGGGGCGGCCGCCTGCGCGGGTTCAGCCGACGCGGGGGCGGGTTCGGCATCCGCCGAGGTTGTCGCCTCGGGTGCCACTTCGGGTGCCACTTCGGGTGTGGTCCCGGGCACCGCTGTATCAGCCGGGGTCTGGGTTTGGCTCTGGGTTTGACCCTGGGCCGGTGCCTCGGGTGCGGTGGCGGGCGGCGTCGATGGCGCCTGAACGGCGGCCTCTTCGACCGGTTGCACCTCGGGCGGGAAGAGATTTCCGCTCAGCACGAGCCCCAGCAGAACCACTACGACGGCCACAGCACCGCCTGTCACGGCGCGCCCCGTGCCGCCCGACATCCACGACTTATTTTTCATCTGTTCCCTTCCGGTCCGCCGTTTTCCTTGCGCGGCAGTTGAGCGAGATTAGCAACAAGGTTATCACGGGTCAAAAGCACCTTTGCACAAAAACGGGAAGTAACATGTCGCATCAGCCGAAAGGATTTGCCGTTTGCGTCTATTGTGGCGCACGCAGCGGCAATGACCCGCACTACATGGCGCAGGCGACCGCGCTGGGTGCAACCCTTGCCACCGAGGGCTGGCAGTTGGTTTACGGCGCGGGCGACGTGGGTCTGATGGGGGCCGTGGCACGGGCCGCACAGGCGGCGGGTGGCGACACCCTGGGCGTCATCCCCGTGCACCTGCTGAAGATGGAGGTCGGCAAGACCGATCTGACCCGCTTTGTCGTGACCGAGACGATGCACGAGCGCAAGAAGGTCATGTACATGAATTCCGATGCGATCGTCGTCCTGCCGGGCGGTGCGGGATCGCTGGACGAGTTCTTCGAGGTGCTGACATGGCGGCAACTTGGCCTGCACGCCAAGCCGATCTTTCTTCTGAACGTCAACGGCTATTGGTCGCCCCTTGTCGCGCTGATCGAACATGTCATTGATCAGGGTTTTGCCGACCCGTCGCTGGCCGGGTTCATCACGGTGGTCGATGATGTGGAGGCGCTGACCCTGGCCTTGCGCGCCGCCCGTTCCAGCGAGACCGATGCCGCCGAATAAAGCGCCAACGCCACCCAGATCAGCGCAAAGGCAATGACGTGCCATCCCTGGAACGGCTCCAGGAAAATGACAACCGCGACAATGAATTGCAAAGTGGGGTTGATGTATTGAATCAGCCCCACGGTGCCCATGCGCACCCGCTTGCTGGCATAGGAAAACAGCATCAAGGGCCCGGCCGTCAGGATACCCGACATCATCAGCAGCAGGCTGTCGGTCAGGTCGGCGCCAAAGGCGCCGCCATCGCGGTGGGCCAGCAGCAGCACGACACAGGCGATCGGCGCCAACACCAGCACCTCGGCGGTGACCGACACGACAGGACCTGCGGAAAGCTGTTTCTTCACAAGCCCGTAGAGGCCGAAACTGATGGATATAATCAAGGCGATCCAGGGCGCGACACCCAGACCAAGGGTCAGGATGGCAACGGCCAATGCCGCCAGCCCCACCGCCAGCGCCTGCAGGCGACTGAGCCTTTCTGCAAAGACCACGCGCCCGATAAGCACGGCCACGAGGGGAAAGAGGTAATAACCCAACGAGGCCTCTGTCGCGCGCCCGATCTGGATCGACAGGATGAAGATGAACCAGTTGGTCGAGATCATCAGCGCCGCGAACAGGACGATGGCCAGCGACCGGGACGAGCCAAGGGCAAGGCGCAACTGCCCCAGCCGGCCCTGCACCATCAGCAGCAGCGTGAAGAAGACCAGCGACCACAATGTGCGATGCGCCAGGATCTCGATCGGCGGCACATGGGCCAGCAGCTTGTAGAACAGACCCGACAGGCCCCAGACCGTACATGCGGCGATCAATGCCGCCACGCCCTTGCCTGCCTCTGTCATGGTTCTGGCTGCCCCCGCCCCTGCGCAGGGGCACCTTGGCGCAGCCGCGCCCGGGGTTCAATCCGTCATCGTCGCATCGGCCCCATCGGCGCCGGCTACATCGCCTCGAGATCCGCGATCACGATCTTCTGAAGCTCGGGCAAGGGATGGCGGGTCAGTGTCTTGGGGATTTCCGCCACCAGGGTTTTCAGCACCGCCTCGTCCAGATGCTCGCGCAACTCGCCCAGGCTGCGCGGCGGCGCCACGATGACCATGCGCCCGATATGCCCACGCCCCACCATCCGCGACAGGATCGCCGACATCTCGGCGGCGAAACGATCCTTGGCCAGCTGGTGCCAGTCTGCTTCCTCCATCGCGGAACGCTGGCCCAGGCTGGCGTCGGGCCGCCGTCCTGGCCGGTCCGAGACCTGGTCTTTCTGGCGGGGGTTGTCCTGCTCTTCGATCCGCATCACCGAGAGCATGGGATCAAGCGCGCCGCCCTCGTTGCACAGAAACAGCGCCTTTTCACCATCGGCAACCAGAACCCAGGTGTCTTTTTCAAGTCTAATCATGGCGTCCTCCAGAATCGTATTGCCCCGGTCCTTGCAGGACCGGGCAGGTCTGATCGCGCGCTGATTGAGTCATATATCATTTTGTGAATAAAAAAACCCCGCGCAATCACGCGCGGGGTTCAATCTGCAAGGCCTCAGCCTGGCCGGGATCAGAGGCGCGAGGCCACGTTTTCCCAGTTCACGAGGTTCTCAAGGAAGTTCGACAGATAGGCCGGACGCTTGTTGCGGAAATCGATGTAATAGGAATGTTCCCACACGTCGCAGCCCAGAAGCGCCGTCTGGCCGAAGCACAGCGGGTTCACGCCGTTTTCGGTCTTGGTGACCTTCAGCGCGCCGTCCTTGTCCTTGACCAGCCAGCACCAGCCCGAACCGAACTGACCAGCACCCGCAGCGGCGAAATCTTCCTTGAACTTGGCGACCGAGCCGAAGCTTTCGGTGATGGCCTTTTCCAGCTCTCCGGGCATGGCGCCCTTGCCGGGGCCCATCATTTCCCAGAACTGGACGTGGTTCCAGTGCTGCGAGGCGTTGTTGAAGATCCCGTTCTGGGCCACGGCGCCTGCCTGATAGGTGCCGGTGATGATGTCTTCCAGCGATTTGCCTTCCCATTCGGTGCCGGCGATCAGCTTGTTGCCGTTGTCCACATAGGCCTTGTGGTGGATATCGTGGTGATATTCGAAGGTTTCAGCGGACATGCCATGTGCGGCCAGCGCATCATGGGCATAGGGAAGATCAGGAAGTTCAAAAGCCATTGGTCGGCCCCCCTTTTGTTGCAGTTATCTCTCGGGCCTAGATGGTAGGCTTGGTGGGGCAAGGTCAACCCCCGCCCGTCCCAAGTGGCCGTCTCAGCCGAAATAATCGACCGATGCAGCGGGGTCGGCGGCGGTGCACAGCAGGTCGAAGACATATTGCGCGACCGAGCGGAAACAGACCACGTTGATCTGGCCGGCCTCGGGCATCCAGAAGGCACCTGCGACCTGCGCCAGCCGGGTACGGCGGAAATCGCCGGGGCCGAAATGCGCCGGATGCAGATCGACCGGCGCCAGTTTCGCCAGCACCTCGCGCACATGCGCATCCTGACCACTGACGGTGATCAGCGCCCGCGCGTCGGACACATCCGCCACAAGGTGATGCGTTCCCTCCAGCGATGCGGAAAGGTTGGCGCAGACGCTGGAGACCTGGCCGTAAGGCAGGACCAGCAGCAGTTCGTCCGGTGACATCCAGGCCGCCTGCCCCTTGCTGACACCCTTGGCGGGTTGCACACGGCGTGTGTCGGGCACGGTCAGGCCAAGCGCCTTGTCCAGAGCTTTCGCCATCACGGGTGACGCCAGATCGCCGCGCAGGGTGATCATGCCGGTCGGACCGCGATCCTGCAGCGTCACGAGACCTTCGAAACTCGCCCCGTTCAGGGCGCTGACCGGTTCAGACATTCTGCTTCACTCCGTCCTTGTCGTAGAAGACCTGATCGACGATCCTGGCCTTGACCTCGGTGCCGTCGGTCTTGCCGAAGGCGATCACCTCGCCCATGCGGGCCGGGCCGTTCAGCACGATGCCCATGGCGATGCCGCGCTCCAGCGTGGGCGAATGATAGGTCGAGGTGACGCGCCCTTGCGTGTTGCGCTGACCATTGGCGTTGGTGCCGTCCGCCACCGCATAGGCGCCATCGGGCAGCGTGCTGCCATCCAGTGTCTCAAGCCCCACCAATTGCCAACGGTTCGGGTTGACCATGTGGCTGCGCTCTTGCCCGCGCTTGCCGATATAGTCTTCCTTCTTCTTCGAGATCGCCCAGCCCAGCCCCAGATCCTGCGGGATGATGGTGCCGTCGGTTTCGTCCCCGATCATGATGAAGCCCTTTTCGGCCCGCATCACGTGCAGCGCCTCGGTGCCATAGGGCATGACGCCGAATTCCGCCCCCTCCTGCATCAGCCGTTCCCAGAAGGCGCGGCCATGGCTGGCAGGCACGGCGATTTCATAGCTCAGCTCGCCCGAGAAGGAGATGCGGAAGACCCGCGCAGGCACATCGCCCAGCGTGCCCTCGGCCCATTGCATGAAGGGCAGCGTGTCCCTGGACACATCCATCCCACCCAGCTTTTCCAGCACCTTGCGGGCATCGGGGCCGACCACGGCGAATTGCGCCCAGGCTTCGGTCACGTTGGCGACATAGACCTTCCAGTCCCACCATTCGGTTTGCAGCCACTCCTCCATATGGGCGTGGATACGGTCCGCACCGCCCGTGGTGGTGTGGCAGAGCCATGTATCCTCGGACATGCGCGCCACCACGCCGTCATCCATCAGGAACCCGTTTTCCGAGCACATGAGGCCATAGCGGCATTTGCCCACCGGCAGCGTGCTCATCATGTTGGTATAGAGCATGTCAAGGAAACGACCCGCATCGGGGCCCTTGACCACCAGCTTGCCCAGGGTCGAGGCATCCAGCAGCCCAAGGCTGGCGCGCGTCTGCTTGACCTCGCGGCTGACCGCGTCGAAGTGGCTTTCGCCGCTGCGCGGGTAGCAATAGGGGCGGCGCCAGTGGCCGACGGGTTCCCAATAGGCACCCTGTGCCTCGTGCCAGTCATGCAGGGGGGTGCGGCGCAGCGGCTGGAAAATGTCGCCGCGCGCCTCGCCTGCGATGGCCCCCATGCTGATCGGCGTGTAGGGCGGGCGGAAGGTCGTGGTGCCGACGCTGGGAATATCGGTGTTCAGCGATTTGGCAAGCGTTGCCAAGCCGTTGATATTGCTCAGCTTGCCCTGATCCGTGGCCATGCCCAGCGTGGTATAGCGCTTGGCATGTTCGACGGAAGTAAAGCCTTCCTGTGCGGCCAGTTGCACGTCCGAGACCTTCACGTCGTTCTGGAAATCCAGCCAGGCCTTGGACCGCAGCGCATAGGTGGCGCCCTGCGGCATCATCCAGACCGGCGCGATGGGTGCCTCGATCTGCTGATCCGCCACGGGGGCCTTGCCCGTCACGGGCGTGTGGCCAGCGGCCTGCGCCGCGGCGCGCCCGGCCAGATCACCATCGGCCAGGGCCAGCGCAAGGTCCAGCGCGCCATTGGCGGCACCGGCTGCGATCACCATGGGCTGACCATCCGCGCCGGTGGGCGCCTTTTCGGGATCGGGACGGAACATCGCGTGATCGGCATCCCAGATCAGCTTGCCCCCGCAATGGGACCACAGGTGCACCACGGGCGACCAGCCGCCCGACATGGCAACCGCATCGCAAGCCACCTCGTCCAGAACGCCGCCTTCGCCAGCCTGGGAACAGATCGCCACGCCGGTCACGCGTTTGCCGCCCTTGACCTTTGCGATGGCCTTGCCGTTCTCGACCCGGATGCCAAGCGCGCGCGCCTGATCGGCCAGCGCCCCGCCGCCGGATGCGCGGGCATCCAGGATCACCGGCACCGCAAGGCCAAGACCCTTGAGGGTGATGGCCGTACGATAGGCGTCATCATTGTTGGTGGCGATCACCACACGGTCACCGACCGAGACACCCCAGTTCACCGCGTAATCGCGCAGGGCCGAGGCCAGCATGACGCCGGGGATATCGTTGCCCGCAAAGGACAGGGGCCGCTCGATCGCACCTGTCGCGGTGACGATCTGCTTGGTGCGGATCTTCCACAGACGGTGGCGCGGGCCATCCCCTTCGGGTGCATGATCGCGCAGGCGCTCATAGCCCAGCACATAGCCATGATCATAGACCCCTGCCCCCATGCAACGCAGGCGCAGGGTGACGTTGCCCATTGTTTCCAATTCGGAAACGGCTGTTGCGATCCAGGCATCAACAGGCTGCCCATCCACGGTGCCGCCATCCACCGGCGCACGACCGCCCCAATGGGCAGTCTGTTCCAGCAGCAGCACCCGTGCACCGGACCGGCCCGCGGCCAGCGCCGCCTGCAGCCCCGCGACACCGCCGCCGATCACCAGCACGTCGACATTCGCGTTGAAATGCTCGTAGCGATCCGCATCGCCCTGGGTCGGCGCCTTGCCCAGGCCCGCAGACATGCGGATGAAGGGCTCGTAGACATGTTTCCAGAAGGCGCGCGGGAACAGGAACATCTTGTAATAGAAGCCCGCAGGCAGGAACCGGCTGAGATAGGTGTTCACCGCACCGATGTCATAATCAAGGCTGGGCCAGTGGTTCTGGCTTTCGGCCTGCAACCCGTCGAACAGTTCCGTCGTCGTCACACGCTGGTTCGGCTCGAACCGGGCCCCCTTGCCCAGACCCACCAGGGCATTGGGTTCCTCGGCACCCGAGGCCACGACACCGCGCGGGCGGTGATACTTGAAGGACCGGCCCATCAGCATCTGGTCATTGGCCAGCAGGGCCGAGGCCAGCGTGTCGCCCTCATACCCCTTGAGGTATTTGCCGTTGAAGCGGAACGTGACTTGGCGGCCCCGGTTCAGAAGGCGGCCACCTGTTGCGAGACGCGTGCTCATTGAAACTCTCTCCATGACCAGCCGGGGCGTTTGGCGCTGATCTTGTCCTTGATGTCCTGGGGCAATTCGGTGGTCTGGGCCTTGTAGGTGCCGAAGACCTCCAGCGTCATGGTGCAGCGGGCCGCGTGGAACCACTTGCCGCAGCCATAGCTGTGCCGCCAGCGTTCGAAATGCACGCCCTTGGGGTTCTCGCGCATGAAGAGATAGTTCTCGAAGGCCTCATCGCCCGAGCCGGGACCGAAGCGTTTCAGATGCGCCTCGCCACCCGCGCTGAGTTCGGTTTCATCGGCTTGCACACCGCAATAGGGGCATTGAAGGGTCAGCATGTCATGCCTCCGGT
>JANREX010000009.1 GCA_030758115.1 Paracoccaceae bacterium
CGATCACGCCGAACTTGAACATGTCGCCATATTCTTCGGTCTGCGCGTTGAAGCCAAAGGTCTTGTCGTTGCTTTCGCGGATCTTGCCCGCGACGACCGAACCGTCCACGCCCGAGTTCTCGGCGATCTGGCGCAGCGGCGCTTCGATGGCCTTGCGCACGATCGCGATGCCGACGTCCTGGTCGCTGTTCGCGCCCTTGAGGCCTTCCAGCGTCTTGCCGGCCTGGATCAGAGCCACACCGCCACCGACGACGATGCCTTCCTGAACGGCCGCGCGGGTCGCGTTCAGCGCGTCATCAACGCGGTCCTTGCGCTCTTTCACTTCGGTTTCGGTCATGCCGCCGACGCGGATGACGGCAACGCCGCCAGCCAGCTTGGCCACACGTTCCTGCAGCTTCTCGCGGTCGTAGTCGCTGGTGGTCTCTTCGATCTGCTGACGGATCTGGGCCACGCGGGCTTCGATCTCGGCCTTCTCGCCATGGCCGTCCACGATGGTGGTTTCGTCCTTGGTGATCGAGACTTTCTTGGCCGAACCCAGCATGTCGATGGTCACGGATTCCAGCTTCATGCCCAGGTCTTCGCTGATGACCTGACCACCGGTCAGGATCGCGATGTCCTGCAGCATCGCCTTGCGGCGATCACCGAAGCCCGGCGCCTTGACGGCTGCGATCTTCAGACCGCCGCGCAGCTTGTTGACGACCAGCGTGGCCAGAGCCTCGCCTTCCACGTCCTCGGCGATGATCAGCAGCGGCTTTTGCGACTGGATCACGGACTCGAGCAGCGGCACCATCGGCTGCAGCGACGAGAGTTTCTTCTCGTGCAGCAGGATCATGCAGTCTTCCAGATCCGCGATCATCTTGTCGGGGTTGGTCACGAAATAGGGGCTCAGGTAGCCACGATCGAACTGCATCCCCTCGACCACGGTGGTCTCGGTTTCCAGGCCCTTGTTCTCTTCGACGGTGATCACACCCTCGTTGCCGACCTTCTGCATCGCGTCTGCGATCTGGCGGCCGATTTCGGCTTCGCCGTTGGCCGAGATGGTGCCGACCTGCGCCACTTCGGCGCTGTCGCTCACGTCACGGGCAGCGGCCTTGATGGCCTCGACGACGCGCGTGGTGGCCAGGTCGATGCCGCGCTTGAGGTCCATCGGGTTCATGCCGGCTGCAACAGCCTTCATGCCTTCCTTGATGATGGCCTGGGCCAGCACGGTGGCGGTGGTGGTGCCGTCGCCGGCTTCGTCATTGGTGCGGGAAGCGACTTCCTTCACCATCTGCGCGCCCATGTTCTCGAACTTGTCTTCCAGTTCGATTTCCTTGGCCACGGACACACCGTCCTTGGTGATGCGCGGTGCGCCGAAGGATTTGTCCAGAACCACGTTGCGACCCTTGGGGCCCAGCGTGACCTTGACGGCATCTGCCAGCGTGTTGACGCCTTTCAGCATGCGGTTGCGGGCGTCGGATGAAAACTTGACGTCTTTAGCAGCCATGTTGATTGCTCCTGAATTTCAGAATGTCGGGGACGACGATCAGGCGATGATGCCCATGATGTCGGATTCTTTCATGATCAGCAGCTCTTCACCATCGAGGGTGACTTCGGTGCCGGACCACTTGCCGAACAGGACCTTGTCGCCTGCCTTGACGTCCATGGCGATGCGGTCGCCATCATCGTCCTTCGCGCCTGCGCCAACGGCGACAACGATACCCTCGGCGGGTTTCTCTTTCGCGCTGTCGGGGATGATCAGACCACCCTTGGTCTTTTCGTCGCTTTCCACGCGGCGGACCAGCACGCGGTCATGAAGCGGTGTAAATGCCATCTCTGAGGCTCCTTGGCTCAAAGTTTCTCCCATACCCCGTTCGGGGTATTAGCACTCATACTGCACGAGTGCTAACGGCGCATAGCTAGGCATGTGTCCAAGGGCTGTCAACAGGCAAGCCACGAAAAATCGAACGGTCCCGAGAGCTCAGCCAAGGGCGGCGCGACCTGCATCGGTCAAGGCGTAAACCCCGGTGGTCACGCGCTGGAACCAGCCGTGGTGATTGTCCGCCATGATCCGCGTGGCCGTCGCCACGCCCGCGGCGGCCGCCACGTCGCGCCCGCGGCTTGGCCCGGCCTCTGCCAGAACGGCGGCGCAGCGCAGCGCATCCTGCCGGTAGCCGGTCATCAGCCCCTGCCGAGTGGACCCGCCGCGATTCGGATCCCCCGCAAGACGCTGGAATTCGCGCAGCAATCTTGCCTGCCGCTTTGGCTGTTTGCGCGGCTGAAACGGTCCGGGATCGGCCTGCGCCAGCACCAACCCGTCGGACAGGCGCACCGTCAGCACACCCAGCCCCAGCCTGCGGCACAGCCCGACATTGGCCCGCAGCGCCTTGGCCCCGGCCTTGCCGGAGGGCTGCGGCACGGCCACATAGACCAGATCGGTGATCGCCTGCCGGGCCACGGCCTGATGCAGCAGCGTCAGCGAAAAGCCGGTCTTCAGCTCCACGACAAGCGGTGGCTCGTCCCCGCGCAGGGCCAACACGTCAAGCGCGCCCACCTCGCCCTTCACCTCGTAGCCCTGCCCGGTCAGGAAGGCCTTGACCGGACCATAGAGATCGCTTTCCCGCACCTGTCGTCTTTCCCGCCTTGCCGCGCCGCCGGACTATCCCGCAGCGGTCGGGAAATGTCCAACCCGGCCGGCACAGGCCACCATGCTGCCATGCAGCATCTGCAGGTGACAATCCCGCCGGCCATGCCTATAAGGCGCGCAAACCCACCCGTTACAGGACCATTGCAATGACCATTCAGGTTTTCGGACACAAATCCCCCGATACGGATTCCACAGGCTCGCCCATCATCTGGGCCTGGTATCTGAGCGACATCAAAGGCACCCCCGCCGAGGCGAAACTGCTGGGCGAGCCCAATACCGAAGCCGCCTTCGTGCTCAAGCGCTGGGACCTGCCCAAGCCGCAGATCATCACGGGCGTGGAAGCGGGCGCGCCTGTCGTCATCGTGGACACCAACAACCCGGCCGAACTGCCCGCGGGCATCAATGACGCCGACATCATCGGCATCATCGACCACCACAAGCTGGTCGGCGGGCTGGAAACCAAGGGTCCGATCGACATCACGATCCGCCCGCTGGCCTGCACTGCCACGATCATGCATGACCTGATCGGCGATGACATGGGCAAGATGCCCCAGAACATCAAATGCGCCATGCTGTCGTGCATCCTGTCCGACACGCTTGAGTTCCGCAGCCCGACCACGACGGATCACGACCGTGCCGTGGCCGAAAAGCTGGCGCTTGAGCTGGGCATCTCGATCCCCGATTACGCGGCGGAACTCTTCGCGGCGAAATCCGATGTCTCGGCCTTTTCGGATGCGGAACTGCTGCGGATGGACAGCAAGGAATACACCGTCGCCGGCAAGGAATTCCGCGTCTCCGTGCTGGAAACCACCTCACCCAAGATGGTGCTGGACCGCAAGGACAGCCTGATGGCCTCGATGGTGGATGTGGCCAAGGAAGACGGCGCCGATCAGGTGATCCTGTTCGTCGTGGACATCCTGAACGAGGAAGCCACCCTGCTGGTGCCCAACGATCTGGTGAAAACGCTGGCCGAGAAATCCTTCGGCGTGACCGTGAGCGGCGACACCGTGGTGCTGCCCGGCGTGATGAGCCGGAAGAAGCAGATCATCCCGGTCCTGACGCTGTAACCGGCAACCGGAAAGGGCGGCCGCTTCCGTGCCCGCCCCTGCCCTGCATATGTCGCATGGCCCGCGTGATCAGTTGCGCGGGCCTTTTTGTTTCCGGTGCTCTGCGGCACTGCCCCCGCGCCGCTGCCCGCCGGACAACCCGTCAAGCTTGCCGCGCGCACTGCGGACCATGACGCCCAGCATCTCGTCCTCGCCGGGTGTGTCCACGCTTTGCAGCAGGTTCGTGTCGTGATTCTGCGACAGGATCGTATCGTCCTGCGTGGCCCAGGGGTTGTTGTGCCCGGCCATTGCGGGTGTCACGGCGCATATGGCCAACAGGATGCCTGCGGCTGTCTTGGTCTTCATGACTTGCGTTCCTTTTGCTCGACGCTTCCGCGGGCATAAATATATATTTTTTGGAATATACAAATCAGGCCCCGCGCCAATAGGCAGGGTTTCGCCACCGACCCGCATGGATCATCACTGCGCTCTGGCGTATGCAGTGCCCGACCCTTCCTGGACGGAGACCTTGCCATGACCCGGATCATCAACGCCCTTTCCGAGATCGCCAACAATTATGACGCGCTTTTCGTCGACCTTTGGGGCTGCGTGCATGACGGTGTGCGCGCCCTGCCCGAGGCGGTCGCAGCGCTTCAGGCCTATCGCGCCGGTGGCGGGATCGTGGTGCTGGTCACCAACTCGCCCAAGCCGCGCGCGGGCGTCGAAACCCAGCTGGCGCATTTCGGCGTGCCGCGCGACGCCTGGGACACGATCGCCACCTCGGGCGATTCGGCGCGCGCGGCCATGCGGCGCGGCGCGGTGGGCGAACGTGTCTTCTTCATCGGCGAAGACCGCGACATGCCCTTTTTCGACCCGATCCAGGTGGTCGAAAGCCCGGTCGAGATCACGCTGACCCCGCTGGATCAGGCCACGGGCATCGTCTGCACCGGGCCTTTCGATCCTGTGGCCGACCCATCGGTCCTGCGACCGCAACTGCTTTATGCCAAGCAGAAAGGGATGAAACTGCTCTGCGCCAATCCCGATATCGTCGTGGACCGGGGCGAGGCGCGCGAATGGTGCGCCGGGGCTGTCGCCCGGCTTTATACCGAGATGGGGGGCGAAAGCCTTTATTTCGGCAAGCCGCATCCGCCGATCTATGACCTTGCGCGCCGCCGCCTGTCGTCGCTGGGGCGCGATGTGGCCGACCGCAACATCCTGGCCATCGGGGACGGAATCCATACCGACATCCAGGGTGCCATGGGCGAGGATATCGATTCCCTCTTCATCTCGGGCGGATTGGCGCGCAGCGAGACGCAAACCCAGGGCCAACCGGATGAAACCGCGCTGAAAGCCTATCTGGACAGGGAAAAATCCGCGCCGACCTTCACGATAGGTCACCTGCGCTGACCCACTTAGCACTTGCTTTTCTGCAATTGCAAAGTAATAAAGTTGCAACTTTGGACCACATAGGGTCCGAAAATTACCTTGTGGCTTTATGCTGATGGACAGTCTGGAGGGTCGGATGTTGGACAATATGCCTCGCGGCACGATCTGTATCGAAGATATCGAGATGGGCATGACCCGCCACCTGCGGAAGGTCGTGACCGACCGCGACATCGAGCTTTTCGCCGAGGTATCGACCGACCGTAATCCGGTGCACCTTGACGACGACTATGCCCGCGACACGATTTTCGAAGGGCGCATCGCGCATGGCATGCTGACCGCCGGGCTGATCTCGGCCGTGATCGGTGAACAACTGCCCGGCCATGGCACCGTCTACATGGGCCAAAGCCTGAAATTCCTTGGCCCCGTGCGCCCCGGCGACATGGTCCATGCCGAGGTCGAGGTGATCGGCATCGACCACGCGAAACGCCGCGTGCAACTGGATTGCCGCTGCATGGTGAACGGCAAGAAGGTCCTGATCGGCGAAGCCACGGTTCTGGCCCCCAGCCGCAAGTTCGACTAACCTGTCTGTGACGAGGTCGGCAGAGCCGATCGCCGTTTGAATCGCAGTTGGTTTTTTACGAGTGGTGTTCGTCGTGACATGGAGCGGCCATCAATCGCATCGCGCCGATCCGAAACGTGGCATCGTCTTGGATCGTGCTGCTGCCCCCCCTTTCCAGCATTTTTGACCGGGACGGACTCTGCCTTCCTGATCCTCTGGCGTGGGCGCTCTTTCCGCCAGCGTCGGATCAGCAGGCCTATGCCATTCTGGATGCCGCCCGGTTTTTCGGCCTTGCTCAGATGTTGGACGCCGCAGGCCTGCCGCATCGGATCTCCAAATAGCTGCATGATGTTCGCCCACAAGGTCAACCATGCCGGAGGGTGGAGTTGGTTTGGCCCGATCCCGGTCTGGAACTCCAACCCCAGGGCCGAGATGGAACGCGGATTGTTGAACAATTACATCACCTACAACCCGGAGGGCGATAGATTCCGTGAACGTGTTTGGCAGATATCTGAGTCATGCGATTTCAACAGCCGCCCTTGTGATAGGGTTGGCCATGACCGGAGCAGACGCCGTGGCAAGTGACAGAGTGCAGGTCCCCGACAACGCCACCTATCTGGGCAATCAGATGGGCGGAAATTTCGTTGTGCTGGAACGGCACGATATCCGTGCGGACAACGGGAGACTGTTACCGGCCTTTCGGATCCAGATATATGCTGCGATGTCGACCGGCGCTCCATATGGCACGGAGCGCAGGGGGATGACGACCTTTGACGGCTACGGGCTCTATGTGCCCCCCAGCACGGACCCCACGGCTGCCCCGCCCGATATCCCCGAGATTCTGGCGCAGGGATGGGTGAACAACAACATCCTCTATTGGCGCACCCAGCCGTTCGAGGTTGATCCGGACGGACATTCCATCGCGATGATGATCCCCCTGCATGCCGGGGTCGAGTGATCCGGCATGATCCTGCGGGGCTGTCACGCCATGTCTGCCCGGGGCCTTTTGTGACACACATCTGTTGATACTTGCACCGCCCCGCGTCGGGCGCTAACCCTGCGCCATGCGGATCATCCGGGATTACACTTATGTTGACGCGGCAGATCGGGGCGCTTCCGCCGCGATCGGCAATTTCGACGGGGTCCATCTGGGCCACCGTTCCGTCATCGACATGGCCCGCAAGGCAGGCGAAGCCATCGGCGCGCCCTTGGGCGTGATGACCTTCGAGCCCCACCCGCGCCAGTATTTCGCGCCCGACGCCCCCCCCTTCCGCCTGATGAGCCGCGAGGCGCGCGCGCATCGGCTGGAAAAACTGGGCGTGGACAAGCTCTATGAGCTGAACTTCAACGCCGCCCTGTCTGCCCTGACACCGCGCGACTTTGCGCAGCGGGTCATTGCGGACGGGCTGGGGCTGAAGCACGTCGTCATCGGGGCCGATTTCTGCTTTGGCAAGGGGCGCGCGGGCACCGCGCAGCATCTGGTGGATTTCGGCGCCGAGATGGGGTTCGGCGTGACCATCGCGCAGCT
Organism: Paracoccaceae bacterium; assembly: GCA_030758115.1. Taxonomy (GTDB): domain Bacteria; phylum Pseudomonadota; class Alphaproteobacteria; order Rhodobacterales; family Rhodobacteraceae; genus Seohaeicola. The sequence continues at coordinate 7,146 of JANREX010000009.1, forward strand.
GCTGGAAGGCGACAGCGGCAATGCTGTCTCCTCGACCGCGATCCGCAATGCGCTGACCGATGGCAAGCCGCGGGATGCCGCTGCCATGCTGGGCCATTGGCACCGCATCGAAGGCCGGGTGATCACCGGCGATCAGCGCGGGCGCGAACTGGGCTATCCCACGGCCAACATGTCCATCGACGGGCTGCACCCGCCGCGCTTCGGCGTCTATGCGGTGCTGGTCGATGTGCTGGAAGGCCCGCACAAAGGCAGCTACCACGGTGCGGCATCCATGGGGGTGCGGCCGATGTTCGGGGTGAACAAACCCAATCTCGAAACCTTCCTCTTCGACTTCAAGGGCGATCTTTACGGCGTGCCCCTGTCGGTCGGCCTGGTCGAATTCCTGCGCCCCGAGGAAAAGTTCGACAGTCTCGAGGCGCTGATCACCCAGATGGACGCCGATTGCACCCGCGCCCGCACCATCCTGGGCGCACTATGAGCGATCCGATCAACCGCGACGGATTGCGCCCCCGCTTCTGGGAAAAACACCCGATCGACCGGCTGACCCAGGCCGAATGGGAGGCGCTTTGCGACGGCTGTGGCAAATGCTGCCTGAACAAGCTGGAGGATGAAGATACCGGCGAGGTCGCGCTGACCCGTATCGCCTGCCGGCTGCTGGATGACAGCACTTGCCGCTGCAGCCAATATGCGATCCGTCACCAGTTCGTGCCCGAATGCATCGTGCTCAGCCCGCAGAACATGGACAAGAACCTTTATTGGATGCCGGAAACCTGCGCCTACAAACTGCTTTGGCAAGGCAAGCCGCTGTTCGACTGGCACCCGCTGATCTCGGGCGATCCGCAGACGGTGCATGATGCCGGCGTGTCCGTTCAGGGGTTCACGATCCCCGAATTCGAAGTCCCGGAAGAAGACTGGGAAGACCATATCATAGAGGAGCCGACCTGATGTTCTTTGCCTCCGACAATGCAGGCCCCGCCCATCCGCAGGTGATGCAGGCGCTGGTCGATGCGAACCAGGGCTTCGCCATGCCCTATGGCAACGATCCGATCATGGCCGATGTGCGCGCCCGCATGCGCGATATCTTCGAGGCGCCAGAGGCTGCGATCTATCTTGTCGCGACCGGCACCGCCGCCAATTCGCTGGCGCTCGCCACGCTGGGCCAGCCCTGGCAGACCGTGTTCTGCTCGCCCGTCGCCCATATCCACGAGGATGAGTGCAACGCACCCGAATTCTATTCAGGCGGCGCCAAGCTGACCCTTGTCGGCGACAGCGACAAGATCACGCCCGCTGCGCTGCGCGCGGCCATTCAGGCGGAGGAAACGCGCGGCGTGCACGGGCCGCAGCGCGGTCCGGTATCCATCACCAACGTGACCGAACGCGGCCGCGTCTATACCTGCGACGAGATCGCGGCCCTGTCGGCTGTCGCCAGGGACTTCGGCCTGCCCGTGCATCTGGACGGCGCGCGCTTTGCCAATGCGCTGGTGGCCCTTGGCTGCACGGCGGCCGAGATGACATGGAAAGCGGGCGTCGACGCCGTCAGCTTCGGCGGCACCAAGAACGGCCTGCCGGGGGTCGAGGCGGTGATCTTCTTCGACCCTGCCAAGGCATGGGAGTTCGAATTGCGCCGCAAGCGCGGCGCGCATCTGTTCTCCAAGCACCGCTACCTGTCGGCGCAGATGCTGGCCTTTCTGACCGATGACCTGTGGCTCACCTCCGCCCGCCGCGCCAATGCCAATGCCGCGCGGCTGATCGACGGTTTGCGCGCCATCCCCGCGGCATCCTTTCTGCACGCGCCGCAGGCCAACATGATCTTCGCCAACCTGCCGCGTGCCACGCATCAGCGGCTGCATGACGCAGGTGCGGTCTATTACATCTGGTCCGGCTCACTGGACGGCGACGATCCGACCGAACCGCTGGCCGCGCGGCTGGTCTGCGACTGGTCCATCGGCCATGACCAGATCGACCGGTTCCTGCAGATCGCGGCGGGCTGAGGCCCACCGCCCGCTTCTTCTTGCCTCAAATATCCCCGCGCGGCGCGCACCCGCCGTCAGGCGGGTTCCTGCACCGGCACATCGGCCCAGAAGGTCCGGGTGGCATCGGCCACCGCGACCGGATGTGTGATCGGCACCATGTGACCGGCCCCCGGCACCGCAAACTGCGTCGATTGGGTGATGCGCCGGGCAAGCCCGTCATTGATGGCGGCAATCGCCTCGGGGCTGTCGCCGCCACGGATCAGCAGAACCGGGCAGGCAATCCGCTCCAGCTTGCCACCCGACAGCATGCCCGCGCTGTCGCCGTAGATCGCGGGGTTGCCGGCCTCGATCAGGTGGATGCGCGCAATCATGGCCTTGCGCTGGCTTTCGGGCAGCCGTTCCCAGCCCCGCCCGTCGCCCCAGACCGATGTGAAAGCCTCGGCCGCAGCCGCGCGGTCACCCGCCGCAAGGGCCGCGCGATACTTGGCCATGCGGGGATCCTGATCGGCCTTGAGATCGGGCCGGTCCGCGATGGCCACGGAAAAGAACACAGGCTCGATCAGCACCAGCGACCGCACAAGATCGGGCCGTTCGACTGCCAGCCGCAGGGCCACCGTTCCACCAAAGGAATGGCCGATCACATCGACAGGCCGCCCATCCGCCTGATCTTCCAGCAGATCGACGGCCATGGCCATGCTGACCCCCTGGATATCGCTGACCCCGTCCCAATCGGCACTGCGGCCATGTCCGGGCAGATCATAAGCGATGGCCGTGACAAGGCCGTCCAATGCGTCGACCATGCGTGACCACCCCCCGGCATGGCCCAGCGAGCAATGGATCAGCAGGGTTTGGCGCGGCCCGTCACCTGTCTTGGTCCAGTGGGTCGGAACACCGCCCCTGACGTCCTGCGGCATGTCAGAGCTTGCCTGACAGATGCGCGTCCAGATCCTCAAGCCGGTCCTGGCCCCAGAACCTCTGACCGCTGTCCACAAGGTAGAAAGGTGCGCCGAAGACACCGCGCGACACCGCTTCCTCAAGGTTGGCGGCATAGGTTTCAGCGCCCGCCAACAGACCCTTGTCGGCCAGGCCCGCATCAAAACCCGCAGCCGTCAGGCAGTCGCGCACCACATCGTCTTGCGAGATGTCGCGCTGCTCGGCCCAGCAGGCACGCGCGAAACCGTGCACCAGCGCCCCAAGGTCGCCGCCGCCAGCTGCCTGTGCGGCAATCACCGCATAGGACGCGGGCGCCGGGTTTACCGGCCAATGTGCGGGTTGCAGATTGAAGTCCACGCCCAGTTTCCTGGCCTGACGCGGCAATTCCTGCGCGCGGTATTCCTTGCGCGAGGGGTGCCGGTCGGCCAGGGCCACACCGCCCGTCCGGGCGAAGACCGCCCCGGCATCGACGGGTTTGTAGGTGATGGTGGCCCCGTGACGCGCTGCGATCGCCTCGAGCCGGGTTCCCGCCAGATAGACATAAGGGGAAAGAACCGTGAAAAAATAATCGATATGGGCCATTTGCGCGTTTCCTTTGCCTGCATCGCTTTGCCCGACGGTAACGAGATGATAGGCAGTGTCAACGTCACGAATCTGTCATTCGCCCTGCGCGGATGCCCCCGCAGAGGAACCGCTGCCATGCCATCCATCACCGAACCGAAACTGATTTCGGGCAACGCCAACCTGCCGCTCGCCAAGGCGATCGCACGGCGCATGTCGATCCATCGCGGGATATCCGTCGGCCTGGTCGACGCCCGGATCGAACGGTTCAACGATGGCGAGATCTTCGTCGAAGTTTTCGAGAACGTGCGCGGCGAGGATATGTTCATCATCCAGTCCACCTCGAACCCGGCAAATGACAACCTGATGGAACTGCTGATCATGTCGGACGCGCTGCGCCGGTCGTCGGCGGCGCGCATCACGGCCGTGATCCCCTATTTCGGCTATGCCCGCCAGGACCGGCGCACCAAGGCGCGCACCCCGATCAGCGCCAAGCTGGTCGCGAACATGCTGGTCGAGGCGGGGATCGAGCGGGTGCTGACCCTTGATCTGCACGCAGCCCAGATCCAGGGTTTCTTCGATATTCCGGTGGATAACCTCTATGCCTCGCCGATCTTCGCGCTGGATATCAAGGCGCATTTCGCGGGGCGCATGAACGATCTGATGGTGGTCTCGCCGGATGTGGGGGGCGTGGCGCGGGCCCGCGAACTGGCCAAGCGGATCAATGCCCCGCTTGCCATCGTGGACAAGCGCCGCGAAAAACCCGGCGAAGTGGCGGAAATGACCGTGATCGGTGACGTGACGGGCAAGACCTGCCTGATCGTCGATGACATCTGCGACACCGCCGGAACCCTGTGCAAGGCCGCCGAGGTGCTGATCGAGAATGGCGCGAACGAGGTCCATTCCTATATCACCCATGGCGTTTTGTCCGGCCCGGCTGTCGAACGCATCACCAAATCGGTCATGAAATCGCTGGTCATCACCGATTCCATCGAAGCCCCCGATACCGTGCGCAATGCGCCCAACATCCGTATCGTGCCCACGGCGCCGATGTTCGCCCAGGCGATCCTGAACATCTGGAACGGCACCTCCGTGTCGTCCTTGTTCGAGACAGAGACACTGGACCCGATCTACGAGGGCACATTCAAGCTCTGACAGGCGGCGGCGCCTGTCAGTCGATGCACCAGTCGTCGGGCTCGTAACGCTCGCCAATGGCGATCCAGCTGACACGGACACGGGCCACCTTGCTGTCACCCCATGTGCGGAAGACGATGGCGAAGCCTTCGGGCTTGATGTCGCTGGCCTGCACATCAGCGCGTGAATTCGCCGTGTTGGACATGTCCCACATGCTCATGGCCACATGCACCACAGGCGGCGTGACGAATGCTTCGCGGAACAGCACGAAACTGCGGATATGGCGCGGCCCCTCGCCTGTCCACATCTCTCCATCGTGCTCGAAATCCGAGAACAGGATCATCTCGCCCTGATCGACACCGATCGAATTGTTCCTGAAACGCCGCATGAAGCCTCTGATCTGCCGTTGCGCCCTTACTGCCAGATTCTGGCGTCATCAGGCCAGAAAAATGCGCGCCAAAGGCGTATTGCGGGCGCGATCCGTGCCGGCAGGTCCCAGCACAAAGAAAAAGGCCCCGTCTTGCGACAGGGCCTTTTCACATCATCTGTCCGACGATCAGACGCCGACTTCGCCCCGAAGGGCCTGCAGATCAGCCAGCAGCTTGTCGGCTGCATCCTTGGCGTCGGCAGGTGCCTTGGCCACGGCCTCGGTGGCCAGACCGATCAGCGCGTCGAAATCGGCCGCCGTCGCTTCCGCAACCGGCATCGCCTTTTCCGCCAGGACCGAAGTCCCCTCGCCCGAGATCTCGGCGAAGCCGCCGGTCACCACATAGGCCGCGTCACCCTGCGGGCCGCTCACGCGCAGCACGCCGGGGCGCAGGGTCGTGATCAGCGGCGCATGGTCGGGCATCGCTGTCAGGTCGCCATCGGCCCCCGGGATCTGCACCTGCGCCACCTGCATCGAGGCAAGCCTGCGCTCGGGGCTGACGAGGTCGAATTGCATGGTCTCAGCCATTTCGGCCCTCCCTTAGGCCGCGTCTGCGGCCATGCGTTCAGCTTTGGCGATCACGTCCTTGATCCCGCCCACCATGTAGAAAGCGCCTTCGGGCAGGTGATCGTATTCACCAGCCACAACCGCCTTGAACGAGGCGATGGTGTCTTCCAGCGGCACCTGGATACCGTCGGAGCCGGTGAAGACCTTTGCCACGTCGAAAGGCTGCGACAGGAAGCGCTGGATCTTGCGGGCGCGCGACACGGTCAGCTTGTCCTCTTCGGACAGTTCGTCCATCCCGAGGATGGCGATGATGTCCTGAAGCGACTTGTAGCGCTGAAGCACCTGCTGCACGTCGGTCGCGACCTTGTAATGCTCTTCCCCGATCACGGCGGGGTCCAGCAGACGCGAGGTCGAGTCGAGCGGGTCCACGGCGGGATAGATGCCGAGTTCCGAAATCGCACGCGACAGAACGGTGGTTGCGTCGAGGTGTGCGAAGGACGTTGCCGGCGCGGGGTCGGTAAGGTCGTCCGCAGGCACGTAGATCGCCTGCACCGAAGTGATCGAGCCCGACTTGGTCGAGGTGATGCGTTCCTGCAGCGCGCCCATGTCGGTGGCCAGCGTCGGCTGGTAGCCCACGGCCGAAGGGATACGGCCCAGAAGTGCGGACACCTCGGAACCGGCCTGCGTGAAGCGGAAGATGTTGTCCACGAAGAACAGAACGTCCGTGCCCGACTGGTCGCGGAACTGTTCGGCCAGGGTCAGACCCGACAGCGCCACGCGCATACGCGCACCCGGCGGCTCGTTCATCTGACCGTAGACAAGGGCCACTTTGGATTCGGTCAGGTTATCGGGAACGATAACGCCGGATTCGATCATCTCGTGGTAAAGGTCGTTGCCTTCACGGGTCCGTTCACCCACACCGGCGAACACCGAGAAGCCCGAGTGCACCTTGGCGATGTTGTTGATCAGTTCCATGATCAGAACCGTCTTGCCCACGCCGGCGCCGCCGAACAGGCCGATCTTGCCGCCTTTGGCGTAGGGGGCCAGCAGGTCGATCACCTTGATGCCGGTCACCAGCACTTCGGATTCGGTCGACTGCTCGGCGAATTCGGGGGCGGGGGCGTGGATCGGGCGATGCTCGTCCGCGTTCACGGCACCCTTTTCGTCGACCGGGTCGCCGGTCACGTTCAGGATGCGGCCCAGGGTCGCGTTGCCGACCGGCACCATGATGGGGCCTGCGGTGTCCAGCACCTCCTGGCCGCGCACCAGACCTTCGGTGGCGTCCATGGCGATGGCGCGCACGGTGCCCTCGCCCAGGTGCTGGGCGACTTCCAGAACCAGTTTCTTGCCATTGTTGTCAGTGGTCAGCGCGTTGAGGATCTCCGGCAGGTGATCCCCGAACTGCACGTCCACAACGGCGCCGATCACCTGGGTGATTTTGCCTTTTGCGTTTGCCATGTCTCGTCTCCGGTTCCTTAGAGCGCCTCTGCGCCCGAGATAATTTCAATAAGCTCGTTCGTGATGACGGCCTGACGCGAGCGGTTGTATTCGATGGTCAGCTTCTCGATCATCTCGCCGGCGTTGCGGGTTGCGTTATCCATGGCGGACATGCGCGCGCCCTGTTCGGACGCCCCGTTTTCCAGCAGCGCCGAGAAGATCTGCGTTGCGACACCGCGCGGCAGAAGGTCGGCAAGAATTGCCTCTTCATCCGGCTCGTAATCGTAAAGCGTGCTGGCCGCATCGGTTTCGGACTGCTCGAAGCTGGCGGGAATGATCTGCTGCGCCGTCGGGATCTGGCTGACCACGTTCACGAACTTCGAGTAGAAGATCGTGGCGACGTCAAAATCACCCGCATCGAAACGCGCCAGAACATCGCGCGCGATCTCTTGCGCATCGGCATAGCCCACGCGCTTGATCTCGGTCAGATCGACATGGCCCACGAAGTGGCTGGCGTACTCGCGCTTCATCTGATCGCGGCCCTTCTTGCCGACGGTCAGGATCTTCACGGTCTTGCCCTTGCCCAGCAGCTCTGCCGCTTTCTGCTTGGCCAGCTTGGCGATGTTCGAGTTGAACCCGCCGCACAGACCACGCTCGGCGGTCATGACCACCAGCAGATGCACCTTGTCGTCGCCCGTCCCGGCCAGAAGGCGCGGCGCGCTGTCCGAACCGCCCACCGACGAAGCAAGCCCCGCCATCACGGCGTTGAACCGCTCGGTATAGGGGCGCGACGCCTCGGCCGCATCCTGTGCCCGCCGCAGTTTTGCGGCGGCCACCATCTGCATGGCCTTGGTGATCTTGCGGGTCGACTTGACGCTCGCGATCCTGTTTTTCAGGTCCTTGAGGTTTGGCATAGCCTCTTCCCCTTATGCGAAGTCAGCGGCGAAGGCGTCCAGCGCAGCTTTGATCTTGTCCTCGGCCTCGCCCTTGATCTTCGGATCCTGCTTCGTGATGTAGTCCAGCAGATCCGCGTTCTTGGTACGCAGATGCTTGAGCAGACCAGCTTCGAAACGGCCGACATCCTTGACGGCGATCTTGTCGAGGTAGCCCTTGGTGCCGGCATAGATCACGCAGACGATTTCCGCGTTGGTCAGCGGCGAATACTGCGGCTGCTTCATCAGTTCGGTCAGACGCGCACCACGGTTCAGCAGCTGCTGGGTCGCGGCGTCAAGGTCGGAACCGAACTGTGCAAAGGCCGCCATTTCGCGGTACTGCGCCAGTTCCAGCTTCACCGGACCTGCGACCGATTTCATCGCGTTGGTCTGGGCCGAGGAGCCCACGCGCGACACGGACAGACCGGTGTTCACCGCAGGGCGGATACCCTGGTAGAACAGTTCGGTTTCCAGGAAGATCTGACCGTCGGTGATCGAGATCACGTTGGTCGGAATGAACGCGGACACGTCGCCGCCCTGGGTTTCGATGATCGGCAGCGCGGTCAGCGAACCTGCGCCGAAATCTTCGTTCAGCTTTGCCGAACGCTCCAGCAGGCGCGAGTGGAGATAGAACACGTCGCCGGGATAGGCTTCGCGGCCCGGCGGGCGACGCAGCAGCAGCGACATCTGACGATAGGACACGGCCTGCTTGGACAGGTCATCATAGATGATCAGCGCGTGACGGCCGTTGTCGCGGAAATGCTCGGCCATGGCGGTCGCGGCATAGGGTGCCAGGAACTGCATCGGCGCGGGGTCGGATGCGGTTGCGGCAACCACGATCGTGTATTCGATCGCACCGGATTCTTCCAGCTTCTTCACCAGCTGCGCCACGGTGGAGCGCTTCTGGCCGATAGCCACGTAGACGCAGTAAAGCTTCTTGCTTTCGTCGTCGCCGGCAGCTTCGTTATAGGATTTCTGGTTCAGGATCGTGTCCAGAGCGATGGCGGTCTTGCCGGTCTGACGGTCACCGATGATCAGTTCGCGCTGGCCACGGCCAACGGGGATCATGGCGTCCACGGATTTCAGGCCGGTCGCCATCGGCTCGTGCACCGATTTGCGCGGGATGATGCCGGGCGCCTTGACGTCGGCGATGCCGCGCTTGGAGGTCGCGATCGGACCCTTGCCGTCCAGCGGGTTGCCCAGGCCGTCAACAACGCGGCCCAGCAGCTCGTCGCCCACCGGAACGTCCACGATGGACTTGGTGCGCTTGACGGTGTCGCCTTCCTTGATGTCGCGGTCGGAACCGAAGATCACGACGCCGACGTTGTCGGATTCAAGGTTCAGCGCCATCCCGCGGATACCACCGGGGAATTCGACCATCTCGCCGGCCTGGACGTTGTCCAGACCGTAGACGCGGGCGATACCGTCACCGACGGACAGCACGCGACCCACCTCGGCCACTTCGGCTTCCTGGCCGAAGTTCTTGATCTGGTCCTTCAGGATCGCAGAAATTTCCGCTGCTTGGATACCCATTTATCCGACCTCTTTCATTGCATTCTGGAGGGAGTTGAGGCGCGATGCGATCGAAGTGTCGATCATCTTCGAGCCAACCTTGACGACAAGACCACCGATGAGGCTTTCATCGACGGCCGCTTTGATCTTGACAGTCTTGCCGGTGCGGCCAGCCAGAAGCTTGGCCAGCTTGTCCGACTGCGCCTTGGTCAGCGCCTTGGCGCTGGTGACTTCGGCGGTGACTTCGCCCTTGTCCTCGGCGATGGCGTTGCGCAGCGCGGCGGCCAGTTGCGGCAGCACGAACAGGCGGCGCTTGCCCGCCATCAGGCCCAGCACATTGGTCATTGTGGGCGTGAGGCCCATTTTCTTTGCGATCGCTGCAATGGCTGCGGCCTGCTCTTCGCGGCTATAGATCGGGCTGCTGATCAATGCGTTGAAATCGGCGCTATCTGCCAGCGCGGATTCGATTGCATCAAGATCCGCCTCGATCTTGGCGACGCTCTTGCTTTCTTTTGCAAGTTCAAACACGGCCGTCGCGTAGCGCGCGGCGATGCCTGAGGAAATCGAAGCTGGTTCGGACACGTCCACCCTTCCGATATTCTGACCCCGGACGTTTGATGGCCCTCTGGACCGCCGGGGAAGTTAACCTGCCTTGACCCGCGTCAAAGCATCAAAATCGGCGTGGGTGTAGCAGAGCCTTCCGGACCTAGCAACCTGCTATAGAGTCAAAGGGCCGAAAGGAATTTCGTTAACTTTCAGTTGCTTAACAAAGGTGCGGCGCTTTGTGCCCTATTTGTGCGAAAAAAATTCGATCTTTTCGCACCGAATTTCCGATTCCGTGCCCGAAAACCCGGCAAACCCCATGTCGCGCAGGCCGCATGCGTTAGCGTTATCACGCCGGGCGCTGCGCGAAAACCGCCTCTCAGGCCGGTTTGACCTCGGGTTTCGGGCTTCCCAGACCGTCCAGCACATTCAACGGCCGTCGCATCGCCTCGCGCAGGCCCGGCCCGCTGGAGGCCTGCACCCTCTTGGTCGCCTCGACCATGAGGACGCCGCCGGCCAGCACCATCGAAAACCGCAGGCCCGCATTTTCCCAGAAATTCGCGGTCTTGCGCCAGAACCGCTTGTCCGAGGGGGGCTGATACAGCGTTGTGGCATGCCGCTCGGGCAGAAAGGAATGCCGCTTGAGCTGCGCCTCGAGCTGGCTGAGCGTGTAGGGTCGCCCATAGCCGAAAGGCGTGGCATCCGACCGGGACCACAGCCCCGCCCGGTTCGGCACGATGAACAAGGCACTGCCCCCCGGCCCCAGGACGCGGAAACACTCCTCCAGCAGCGCCGAAGGCTGTTCCGAGGTTTCCAGCCCGTGCAGCAGCACCAGCTTGTCCACATGCCCCGTCTCGATCGGCCAGGCGGTTTCCTCGCACAATACCGAAACATTGGGCATCCCCGCGGGCCAGGGCATCACCCCTTGCGGGCCCGGCATCAGGCCGGTCACGCGCCGCGCCTCGTCCAGGTAGGGGCGCAGCAGGGGCACGGCAAAGCCGAAACCCACGACGGTCTGCCCCTTGGCCTCGGGCCACATGCGCAGCATCTGGTCGCGCACGGCCTTCTGGGCCGCACGCCCCAGCGTACTGCGGTAATAGAAGTTGCGAAGATCCTGCACATCAAGATGCATTGCGGTCCGCCTCTGGTTCCGCCACTCTAGGGTGCCACCTTAACAAGCAAAAGATGAAACGCCATGCCCCTTGAGATCGTCACCATCCCCTGCCTCAAGGACAATTACGCCTTCCTGGCCCATGACAAGGCAACCGGGCAGACCGCCGTTGTCGATGTTCCCGAAGCGGCCCCGATCATCGCGGCGCTGAAACAACGCGGCTGGACGCTTTCCCATGTGCTGCTGACCCATCATCACTGGGATCATGTCGACGGGCTGGCGGGTTTGCTGGCGGATCATCCCGCCACGGTGATCGGGGCTGCGGCCGATGCCCATCGCCTGCCCCCGCTGGACATCGCCGTGACCGAAGGGGACACGATCACCATCGGGTCCGACACCGGCACGGTGATCGACGTGTCCGGTCATACGCTGGGCCATGTCGCCTTTCATTTCCCCGACAGTGCCGTTGTCTTTACCGCCGACAGCCTGATGGCCATGGGCTGCGGGCGGCTGTTCGAGGGCACGCCCGCGCAGATGTATGCAAGCCTTGCCAAGCTCGCCGCGCTGCCGCCTGAAACGCTGGTCTGTTCGGGGCATGAATACACCGCCTCCAACGCGAAATTCGCCCTGACCATTGAACCGGGGAATGCCGCGCTTATCTCTCGTATCGAAAAGATCGAAACCGCGCGTGCACAGGGTCGCCCGACCGTCCCGTCCCTGCTGTCGACAGAGCGTGCCACAAACCCCTTCCTGCGGTCAGACAGCCCTGAAATTCAGGCCAATATCGGCCTGTCAGGGGCAGATCCCGTCGCGGTTTTCACCGAGGTGCGCCGCCGCAAGGACAGTTTCTGATGCTGAAACCTCACGCATCGGGAACACGTCGAACAAAATGTGACCACCGGGCCAAAGAAAAAACTTGAAGAGCGCCCGATATAGACCACACTTTAAGACTATGAGGCCATGTTTGACGCGGCCATAACCGCGGCAGACCCAGATCAAAGAGGAGCACGACTGTGCCTTCATTCTCGACCACGCTCGAACAGGCAATCCACGCAGCGTTGGCCTTGGCCAACGCCCGCAAACATGAATTCGCAACGCTCGAGCACCTTCTTCTCGCGTTGATCGACGAACCCGATGCGAACCGCGTGATGAAGGCCTGTTCGGTCGATACCGACGACCTGCGCAACACGCTGGTCGAATTCATCGATGACGACCTGTCCAACCTCGTCACCGATATCGAAGGGTCCGAGGCTGTGCCCACAGCCGCGTTCCAGCGCGTGATCCAGCGCGCGGCGATCCATGTGCAATCCTCCGGCCGGACCGAGGTGACGGGGGCCAACGTGCTTGTCGCGATCTTCGCCGAGCGTGAAAGCAACGCCGCCTATTTCCTGCAGGAGCAGGAGATGACCCGCTATGACGCGGTCAATTTCATCGCGCATGGCGTCGCCAAGGACCCCGCCTATGGCGAGGCACGCCCGGTGACAGGCGCAACCGAGTCCGAAGAGACGAATACCGGGTCCTCGACCGAGGCGACCGACCAGAAGGAATCCGCGCTTGGCAAATACTGCGTGGACCTGAACGCCAAGGCCTTCAAGGGCGATGTCGATCCGCTGATCGGCCGCGCCTCCGAGGTCGAGCGTTGCATCCAGGTCCTGTGCCGCCGCCGCAAGAACAACCCCCTGCTGGTGGGTGATCCGGGCGTTGGCAAGACCGCCATCGCCGAAGGCCTGGCGCGCAAGATCGTCAAGGGCGAAACGCCCGAAGTGCTGTCCAAGACCACCATCTTCAGCCTGGACATGGGCGCATTGCTGGCCGGCACCCGCTATCGCGGCGATTTCGAGGAGCGGCTGAAAGCCGTTGTGAACGAGCTTGAGGCCCATCCCGATGCGGTGCTTTTCATCGACGAGATCCACACCGTGATCGGTGCGGGCGCCACCAGTGGCGGCGCGATGGATGCGTCCAACCTGCTGAAACCCGCCCTGCAAGGCGGCAAGCTGCGCTGCATGGGATCGACCACCTACAAGGAATTCCGCCAGCATTTCGAAAAGGACCGCGCCCTGTCGCGCCGGTTCCAGAAGATCGACGTGAACGAACCCACCGTGGATGACACGGTCAAGATCCTTCAGGGCCTGAAACCCTATTTCGAGGAGCATCACTCGGTCCGTTACACCGCCGATGCGATCAAGTCCGCGGTCGAGTTGAGCGCGCGCTACATCAACGACCGCAAGCTGCCCGACAAGGCCATCGACGTCATCGACGAGGCCGGGGCCGCGCAGCATCTGGTGGCGGAATCGAAGCGCCGCAAGACCATTGGCGCCAAGGAGATCGAAGCCGTCGTGGCCAAGATCGCCCGCATCCCGCCCAAGAACGTGTCCAAGGACGATGCAGAGGTGCTCAAGGATCTGGAAAAGACCCTCAAGCGCGTGGTCTTCGGTCAGGACGATGCCATCGTGGCCCTGTCCAGCGCGATCAAACTGGCCCGCGCGGGCCTGCGCGAGCCGGAAAAGCCCATCGGCAACTACCTGTTCGCGGGTCCCACCGGGGTCGGCAAGACCGAGGTGGCAAAGCAGCTGGCTGATACGCTGGGCGTGGAACTGCTGCGCTTCGACATGTCCGAATACATGGAGAAACACGCCGTCAGCCGCCTGATCGGCGCGCCTCCGGGCTATGTCGGCTTTGACCAGGGCGGCATGCTGACCGATGGCGTCGACCAGCATCCCCATTGCGTGCTGCTGCTGGACGAAATCGAAAAGGCGCATCCCGATGTGTTCAACATCCTGTTGCAGGTGATGGACCACGGCACGCTGACCGATCACAACGGGCGCAAGGTGGATTTCCGCAACGTGATCCTGATCATGACCTCGAACGCGGGTGCAGCCGACATGGCCAAGGCCGCCATCGGGTTCGGCCGGGACAAGCGCACGGGCGAAGACACCGCCGCGATCGAGCGGACCTTCACCCCGGAATTCCGCAACCGTCTGGACGCGGTCATCAGCTTCGGTGCCCTGCCGAAAGAGGTGATCATGCAGGTGGTCGAGAAGTTCGTGCTGCAGCTTGAAGCGCAGCTGATGGATCGCAACGTGCATATCGAACTGACCAAGCCCGCCGCCGAATGGCTGGCCGACAAGGGCTATGACGACAAGATGGGCGCGCGTCCGCTGGGCCGCGTGATCCAGGAATACATCAAGAAGCCGCTGGCCGAAGAACTGCTGTTCGGCAAGCTGACCAAGGGTGGCGTGGTGCGCGTGGCGCTCAAGAACGGCGAGATCGATCTGCAGATCGCCGGGCCGGAACAGGCGCGCCTGTCGGGCAACAAGCCACCGCTTCTGACCGCCGACTGATGCGGGCAGCCCTGCTGCCGCTGATCATGGCCTCCGCACTGCCAGCCGGTGCGGGGGCCTTTACTTTGGGCCTGCCCATTGATTGCACGCTGGGGCAGACCTGCTTCATCCAGCAATACGTGGATCACGATCCCGGCCCCACCGCGCGGGATTTCACCTGCAGCGGCTTAAGCTATGACACCCATACCGGGACGGATTTCGCCCTGCCGTCGCTGGCCGCGATGCGGGCAGGCGTTGCGGTTCTGGCCGCGGCCCCCGGCCAGGTCACCGCCCTGCGCGACGGGATGCCCGATACGGGTCTGACACCCGAAACGGCGGCCCAGATCGAGGGCCGCGATTGCGGCAATGGCGTGGTGATCCGCCATGCCGACGGCTGGGAGACGCAATATTGCCACCTGATGCAAGGCTCGGTCACCGTGGCCAGGGGGCAGATCGTCGAAACCGGCACACCTCTGGGCCTTGTCGGCCTGTCGGGAAATACCGAATTTCCCCATGTCCATATCGCGCTGCGCCGCAACGGGCAGGTCGTCGATCCCTTCGATCCCGATGGCCAGATCACCTGCGGCGCGCCCGATCCGGAAACCCTCTGGTCCGCGCCCATTGACTATGCGCCCGGCGCGCTGCTGAACGCGGGCTTTGCCACCGGTATTCCGGACTATGACAGCGTCAAGGCCGGCACCGCAGGCGTGGATACCATCGCGGCCGATGCCCCCGCGCTGGTTGTCTGGGGCTATGCCTTCGGCGGACGGCAAGGCGACGTGATGCAGATCACCATCACCGGTCCGGGCGGCACGATCACCGATCACCGCGAAAAGATCGACCGCAATCAGGCGCAGTTTTTTCGCGCCGCTGGCCGCAAGACGCCCGCCCAAGGCTGGCCCGCCGGTGACTATGCCGCAAGCGTCAGCCTGATCCGGGATGGTCTGTCGCTGGGATCGCGCGACCTTGTCCTGCGGATCGAGTGATCGCACCCGCGCCCGCCAATCGCTTTACTTCTCGGTGAATTTCAACTCGATCCGGCGGTTCTGGGCCCGCGCCTCTTCGGTGTCGGCAGTGTTGACGGGATTATATTCGCCAAAGCCATTCGCGCTGAGCCGATCCGGCGGAATGCCAAGGCTGCCGGACATGTAGCGCACCACGGACAGGGCCCGCGCCTGGCTGAGTTCCCAGTTGTCGGCGAATTCGCCCTGTCCTGACAGCGGCACGTTGTCGGTATGCCCATCGACGCGGATCACCCAGTCGATGCCTGCGGGAATGTCACCGGCCACGGCGCTGAGGATTTCGGCCACCTTGGCGACCTCGCCCTGGCCTGCGGGCGAAAGCGTCGCGCTGCCCGGCGGAAACAGCACTTCGGAGGCGAAAACAAAGCGATCACCCACCACCTGCACACCCGGCTGATTGCCCAGCAAATCACGCAAGCGGCCGAAGAATTCCGAGCGGTATTTCTGCAGATCCTGCGCCTCGGCCTCAAGCCGCAGGCGCTCTGCCTCCTCAAGCTGGCGGCGGCGCCGTTCTTCGGCGGCCGCCCGCGCCAGCGCCGCGTTCAGGTCCGACCCCAACGATTGCACCTGGATCGAGGCGGCGGCCTCGCGTTCCTCGCTGTCGTCCAGAAGCGCCTGCAACTGGCCCAACTGGTTGCGCAGGGCCGCAACCTGCTGATTGAGCAAGGCTTGCGCGCGCTGTGCCTCGGTCGATTTGTCCTGTTCTTCGGCCAGAAGGCGCTGCGCCTGGGCCAGAAGGGCGGCCTCGCGTTCTGCCTCGGTCATCTGCGCGCCAAGCTGCGTCTGCAGATCATCGCGCGCGGCCTCAGCCGCGGCCAGCAGGGTCAGGGTTTCCTCGGCGCGGCGGCGCTGTTCTTCCAGCGCCAGGGTCATCGCGGTCAGCTCTGTATCGGCATCCTGCAACCTTGCGCGCAGGGCTTCGGCGGCGGCGGCCTCGGCCAGCCGTGCGGCCTCTTCCTCGGACAGTTGCGTCTGCAACGCGTCAACCTGACCGCTCAGGGCCTGTGCCTGCGCCTGCGTTTCAGCCTGCTCGGCCCGCAGATCCGCGATCAGCGCCTCCAGCGCCTCGCGGCGCGCGGCAGCAAGGCGCGCGGCCTCTGCGCCCGCGTCGATTTCCGTGCGCGCCTGAGCCAGCGCAAGGTTCAGCGCCTCCTGCTCGGACAGCAACCGCCCTTGTTCGGCCTCGAGTTCGGCCACCGTGCCAAGTGCCGCATCGCGTTCGGACAGCAGCGCCGCGACCTGCGCCTCGAAACTGGTGATCCGGGTCTGTGCGGCCTCAAGCGCGGCCAACCCGGCATCACGCTCGCCACGCAGGGACAGGATCAGCGCCTCTTGCTGTGCGATCTGGTCGCGCGCATCGCCCAGCGTCACATCAAGCTCGCCCAGCCGGGTCGTCAGGTCGGCGCTGCGCCGCTGTTCAAGCCCAAGGGCCTGCGCCAACGCCGCGACCTCGGCCCCCAGCGCGTCAAGCTCGGTTTCCTGACCGCTGATCGTCTCGCGCAGGACGAATTGCACCACCATGAAAATGGTCAGCACGAACATCAACACCAGCAGCAGACCGGTCATCGCATCGACGAAGCCCGGCCAGATCGAAGCCTGGAACCTTTGCCCGGTGCGGCGCGACAGGGCCATGGATCAGCCCCCTTCGCCCTTGTTGCCCAGAACGCCGCCCAGGGGGCGCGCCGCCGCGGGCCGGGGGCGGGACTGTTCGATCGCGCGGGTCAAGGCGGCCAGATCTGTGCGCAGCTCGGACATGGTATCCTGCCGGCCGGCGCTGATCTCTTCCAGGATCCGCAGCAGTTGCACATCCATCGACCGCAGACGCATGCGGCTTTCCGCGTCCATCCCCTCGCCACGCTCCTGCGAGGACAGGGCCGTGGCAAGACGTTCCTGCCCCTCGGCCAGCCGCATGAGGGCGGCCGTCAGTTCGGATTGTTGCCCGCCACCCGCACCCAATGTGTCATTGAGCCGGTCTATGACCAGACCCAACCGTTCCAGCCGCGCATCCGTCGCCGCACGGGTGGCTTCGACCTGCTCCAGCAGCATCTGAACGGTTTCCATCTGCTCGACCATGCCATCGACCACCTGCACCAGCATGCCCTGGTCGGGCGCGCCTTCGCCCTCGCCCGACGAGAAGCCGACGCGGGTGATCGTGCTCAGCCATTCTTCCAGTTCGCGGTAGAACCGGTTCTGCCCGTGACCGGCGAACAGTTCCAGCAGCCCCACGACAAGCGATCCCGCCAGCCCCAGCAGAGAGGATCCGAAGGCCACGCCCATGCCCGACAGCTGCGCATCCAGCCCATCCATGAGGCGCCCGAACACGGCAACGCCTTCCTCGCCTTCCTGCGGGGCAAGGCTGCGGATCGTGTCGACCAGCGCGGGCACCGTGGTGGCCAGCCCGTAGAACGTGCCCAGAAGGCCCAGAAAGATCAGAAGGTTGACGATATAGCGCGTGATCTCGCGCGCCTCGTCGATCCGGGTCGCCACGGAATCGAGGATCGACCGGGTCGAACTGGCCCCGATCTGCATCCGCGCGCCGCGCGTCCGCAGCAAGGCGGCCAATGGCGCCAGAAGACGCGGCGCCACCCGTCCATCGGCACCGCCCCTCGCGAAGGCTTCGATCCAGCGGACCGACGTGATCAGTTGCGCCACCTGCAGAAAACAGGCCAGCACCCCGATCACGAAGACGAACAGGATGAAACCGTTCAGATAGGGATTTGCCTCGAATACAGGCAGCACGCGCGGCAGCGCCAGCACGACGACGAATGCGGCCAGACCCAACACCAGCAACATCGACACGATCTGGCGCAAGGGTTGCGAAAACTGCGGCTCGGCCTCGCGGTCCGGCATGTCCATGCGGACGGCTCCTGACACTGTTTGTTCTTGAGTTCGATCCTAGGGGCTGAACCCCAGACTGCCAAGGGGTTATCCCTTTTGATTCGCCCTAATCCGGGTCAGATCGCGCACTCTGCCGTCCAGCCACGCAAGATCGGGGTCCGCAATGCCAAGGCTGTCCAGATGCGCTGCCGTATTGTGCAGGTATTCCGTGTTCGGGCCGCGCCCGCCCACGGCCTGCGCGATGATCTGCGCTTGCTCCTCCAGTGGCAGACCGCCGCAATACTGGACATGGTCGGGGTCGATCACATAGGTCACCGCCTCGACGCTGGTGCCATCGGCCAGATCGACCTTGAGCATCCGTTCGACATAGGCCGAAGAGATCAGCTCGCGTTCGCGCAGGTAGGCCAGCACCGCATCCGCATCATCGGGACGCACGCCAAGCGCCAGCCCGTGGCATTCGGTGCCGGCCGCCGCATCCAGCGCCAGCACCAATCCCGGCGCCTCGGGCGTGCCACGGTGATGGATCGAGCGCATGCAGAAACTGCGATGATATCCCGAAAGGCGCGCCAGAACCGACCGGCTGACATCGAAGCCGGGATTCCACAACAGCGATCCATATCCGAACACCCACATCATCGCGCTACTGGTCCTTCCATTTGCACCCCTGTAAACACCACGTCAGGTGCAGTGAAAAGGGGGCCCGCCGCGTGAAACGACTGTTGTTGCTGATCATCGTCTCGGCCACGCTCTGGTCCGGCTACTGGCTCTATGGGTCCTCGACCACGCGCAGCGCCTTCGAGGACTGGTTTGCGGACCGGCGCGCCGAAGGCTGGGTCGCCGACCATGCCGCGCTGGAGGTGCAGGGCTTTCCCAACCGCTTCGACGTGACGCTGAGCGATATCGCCCTGGCCGATCCGGGCACAGGCTGGGCCTGGACCGCCCCCTTCTTCCAGATCCTCGCACTCAGCTACAAGCCCAACCATGTGATCGCGGTCTGGCCCGATCTGCAACAACTCGCGACGCCGGTCGGCAAGTTCGACATCACCCAGGCCTCGATGCAGGCCAGCATCGTTCTTTGGCCCAGCACCGATATCGCGCCTGACCGGGTCCGGCTGGTCGCCGACACCCTGCAGATCAGTGCAAGCGATGGCACCGGCACCGCGATGAGCGCCTTGCGCATTGCCGCGGAACGGCTGGGCGCGGATGGCCAGCCCGCAACCGCCGCCCCCGAGGAAGGTGCCACGCGCTATAGAATCGCCTTGTCCGCCGAAGGTTTCGCCCCCGATCTGGCCCTGCGGCATCGCGTCGACCCCACGGACAGGCTGCCGCGTACGCTGGATGCCCTGCGC
The DNA here is from genome assembly GCA_030758115.1 of Paracoccaceae bacterium. Taxonomy (GTDB): domain Bacteria; phylum Pseudomonadota; class Alphaproteobacteria; order Rhodobacterales; family Rhodobacteraceae; genus Seohaeicola. The sequence continues at coordinate 26,745 of JANREX010000009.1, forward strand.
GCGGATGTGACCCTCGGGTTTGACCGCCCCTGGGATCGCCGCGCGGTGGAAGAGGCGCGCCCGCAACCACGCCAGATCGCGCTGCGCCTGGCCGAGGCGCGCTGGGGCGAGCTGGAGCTGAAAGCGGCAGGCGAGTTGGAGATCGACGCCACCGGTGAGGCAACCGGCCGCATGACCGTCAAGGCGCAGAACTGGCGCGAAATCCTCGGGATGGCCCGCGCCTCGGGCGAGTTGCCCGACGGGGTGGCCGACACCCTGGAGCGGGCGCTGTCCCTGCTGGCCGGCCGCAATGACGGGATCGACATCCCGCTGGATTTCAGCCGCGGCCTGATCTGGATCGGCCCCGTTCCGGTGATGGACAGCCCCGTCTTCGTGCTGCGCTAGGCCCGGCGCAATCCCTGGCCGGCCTCAAGGCAGGTTCAGCGGCAATAGGGTCCGCCGCGATGGCGCGCCGTGTCGAAATGGAAATGGTCCAGGTGGAAGCGGTCGGATTCCGGCCCCAGCACTGTGCCGAAAGTCCCGCAGGCCGCCCGGTGCATCTGCCTGAGCGCGCGACCGTTGCGGCCCGTGCCCCAATCACGCAGCAGCGTCACCTCGGTGCCGTCGCGCAGGCTGTAGCCGGACACGTCGATGGCCTTGCCCCGCCCATGTTCCGAGATGCGCGCGCCGGGCTGATGGTTGCGCGTCCGGCAGGCATAGCTGGCCGCGACCCGGATCGACTGCACACCGCCGCCCTGGTTGCCCACGGCCGGCATCATGCCCCTTTCGACCCATGTGCCGAAGGCCCGCGCCGTGGGGCAATCCACAACCGCCCCGGTGCTGAGCCTGATGCCATTCACCTCGTGCAGGCGCACTGCATTGGCGATCCCGCAGCCGGTGATGCCGCCGGGCACCTCGCCCACGACCTCGCCGCGCAATGCGGGATCCTTGCACACCATCGGATAACCGCTGGTCGATGGCGCCGCTCTGGGCGCAGATCTGTCATAACGAACACTACAAGCACTGGCACTGAACAACAGCGCCACAAGTGCCAGCGGCACAAGGGCGGCGCGGTCCATCAGCGGACCGCCTTTGCACGCCCGAAATCGGGCGCGTCAGTATCCTGTCCCGCCTCGATGATCCCGCGCCGGATGGCGCGGGTGCGGGTGAAATAGGCATGCAGATGATCCCCGTCCCCGGTACGGATGGCGCGTTGCAAGGCGAACAACTCCTCTGTGAAGCGACCAAGGATTTCCAGTGTGGCTTCCTTGTTGGTCAGGAACACATCGCGCCACATGGTCGGATCGCTGGCGGCGATCCGGGTGAAGTCACGGAAACCGGCAGCGGAATACTTGATCACCTCGCTGTCGGTCACGCGGCGCAGGTCATCGGCCACACCGACCATCGTATAGGCGATCAGGTGCGGCGCATGGCTTGTCACGGCAAGCACCAGATCATGATGATCGGCCTCCATCGTGTCGACATTGGCGCCGATCCCCTGCCAGAGGCGGGTCAGACGGTCCAGCGCCGCCGGATCGGTGCCATCGACCGGCACAAGGATGCACCAGCGATTGTCGAACAGGCTGGCAAACCCGGACTCGGGGCCGGAATGTTCCGTGCCCGCCAGCGGATGCGCGGGGATGAAATGCACATGCGCCGGAAGATGCGGGCCAACCGCCTCGATCACCGCGCGCTTGACCGATCCCACATCGCTGACGGTCGCACCTTGCGCCAGATGCGGCGCGATCTCGGCCGCGACCGCGCCCATGGCGCCCACGGGTACGCAGAGCACCACCAGGTCGGCGCCCTCGACCGCCTCGGCGGCCGTGTCGCAGACCCGGTCGCACAGGCCGATCCGGCGCGCGGTCTCACGCGTGGCCTGGCTGCGGGCATAGCCTGTCACCTCCCCCGCCAGACCACCCCGTTTCATCGCCCAGAACATCGAGGACGCGATCAACCCCAGGCCGATCAGCGCGACGCGATTGTAGATCACACTCACCGCGCACCCCCTTTGAACTGGCCCACGGCATGGGCGACGCGGCGGCAACTGGATTCGTCGCCAACCGTGATGCGCAGGCATTGCGGCAGTTTGTAACCCGCCACCCGCCGCACGATCAGACCCTGCGACTTGAGGTAGGCATCGCAAGCCTCGGCCTCGGCCTGGTCGGCAAAACGCGCCAGCACGAAATTCGCCATCGAGGTGTCGCATTGCACCCCGTGTTCGGCCAGCGCCTGCGCCAGCCAGACGCGCAGCCGTGCGTTTTCCGCCCGGCATTTCGCGGCATAGGCCTGATCGCGCACCGCGGCCTCGGCTGTGGCCAGGGCGGTGTTGGACAGGTTGAACGGCCCCCGGATCCGGTTCAGCACATCCACGATCGCGCGCGGGCCATAGCCCCAGCCGACACGCAGCCCGCCCAGGCCGTAGAGCTTCGAGAAGGTGCGGGTCATGACCACGTTGTCATGCGCCTCGACCAGTGCCGCACCGCCGTCATAGCCATCGACATATTCGGCATAGGCCCCGTCCAGAACCAGCAGCGCATGATCCGGCAGCCCCTCGGCCAGACGGGCCAGTTCGTTGCCGCCGATCATCGTGCCGGTCGGGTTGTTCGGATTGGCGATGAAGACCAGCCGCGTTGCAGGCGTCACGGCGGCAAGGATCGCATCCACATCGGTCACGCGGTCGCGTTCCTTCACCTCGACCGGGGTGCCCCCCGCGGCCAGCGTGCTGATGCGGTACATGGCAAAGCCATGTTCGGTATGGATCACCTCGTCACCGGGTCCGACATAGGCCTGGCAGAGAAAATGAATGATCTCGTCGCTGCCCACGCCGCAGATGATGCGGTCGGCGTCCAGGCCATGCACGTCGGCGATCGCGCCACGCAGCCCCGCATGATCGGTCGAGGGATAACGATGCAACTCGTATCCCGAGCGGCGAAACGCCTCGACCGCCGCCTCGCTGGGTCCGAACGGGTTCTCGTTCGAGCTGAGCTTGACCACATCGGTCATGCCCTCCACATGGGCGGCGCCACCCTGGTATAGCTCGATCTGCATGATGCCGGGCTGCGGCTGGATCTGGGTCATGACTAGGCTCTCCTTGCGCCCTCTCTTAGCGGCGCGCCAAGCTCAAGAAAAGCGCGAAAGCGGCGTTGCACCCGATGCCGCAGGGCTGCAGGCCAGCCCCTCATCTTGCCAAGAATACTCAAAATCCGCCCCCCGAAACCGTCACGCCGCCTCAGGTCGCAAGGACATTGCGGAACTGCCAGGGATCGCTTTCGTCAATATCCTCGGGAAACAGCTCCCACCGGTCCTGCAGCGGTGTCCAGTCGGTATAATGCGCCTCGACCGGCCCAAGGTAGGGCCGCTGCACGGCCAGGCAACGCGCGTGGTCCATCTCGTCCGTCTCGACGATACCGGCGCGCGGGTTCTCAAGCGCCCAGACCATGCCGGCCAGAACCGCGCTGGTCACCTGCAAGCCTGTGGCATTCTGATCGGGCGCAAGGGTCCGCGCCTCGGCATTGGACAGCCGTGAGCCATACCAGAGCGCGTTCTTCGCATGCCCGTAAAGCAGGACGCCCAGCTCATCGATGCCTTCCACGATCTCTTCGGGTCCCAGGATGTGATGCTCTTGCTGCACCCGCCCAGAGCCGAACATCTCGTGCAGCGACAGCACCGCATCGTCGCAGGGGTGATAGGCATAATGGCAGGTGGGCCGATACGCGGGCGCGGCCGGGTCACCGACCGTGTAATAGTCCGCGATCGAGATCGCTTCGTTATGCGTGACCAGGAAACCGAATTGCGGGCCCGGCGTGGGGCACCAACTGTGGACACGCGTGATCGCACCGGGCCGTTCGATCCAGATCGCGGACTGACAGCCCGCCGCATGGCGATAGGCATTGTCGGGAAACCAGGTCTCATGCGTGCCCCAGCCCAGTTCGGCGGGTTGGAAGCCTTCGGCGATGAACCCTTCGACGGACCATGTGTTGACGAAGACCCCGCGCGGGCGCGGCACGGTGCGCGCTTGGGTGTCGCGCTCGGCCACATGCACGCCCTTGACGCCGAGGTCGCGCATCAGCAGCGCCCAGCCCTGGCGATCTGTCGGCACGTCGGTCGCCCGGCCACAATCGGCGGCCAGCTGCAAAAGCGCCTCCTTGACGAACCAGCTGACCATGCCGGGATTGGCCCCGCAGCAGGACACGGCGGTGGTTCCGCCGGGGTTCGCGGCCTTTTCATCCCGCACCTTCTGGCGCAGCGCATAATTCGTACGCGCCTCGTTGTCGGGGGTCTCAAAGTAGAAACCCGTCCAGGGTTCCACCACCGTGTCGATGTAGAGAACGCCCATCTCGCGGCACAGCCGCATGATATCGAGCGAGGATGTATCGACCGACAGGTTGACGCAAAATCCCTGCCCATCGGCGAAAAGACCGCCCAACACCTCGCGGTAATTGCCCCGCGTCAGGGCAACGGGCAGATGCGGGATACCCCGCGCGGCCAGATCGGCCACCGCCACGGGATCGGGTTCGATCACCATCAGCCGGTCCGCGTCAAAGTCGAAATGTCGCTGGATCAGCGGCAGGGTTCCCCGCCCGATGGAGCCATAGCCGATGATGACCACCGCACCATCGATACGGCCATGAATCGGCCAGCCATCACGCATGTCACTTGTCATCGCACATCCCCTTCATGGCCGCTTCATGCGGATCATGCTGATATGGGGCGCGATATGCACGAAAAAACCCGCCGCAGAGGCTGCGGCGGGTCTTGATCCCCTGAAAGCAGGGAAAATCTGGCAGGAGGCCTTAGTTCTTGGCGTAGAATTCGACCACCAGGTTCGGTTCCATGATGACCGGGTACGGCACATCGCCCAGGCTGGGGGTGCGCACGAAGGTCGCGGTCAGCTTGGAGTTGTCGACATCCAGGTAATCGGGAACGTCACGCTCGGGCAGCTGGGTGGCTTCCAGGATGGCGGCCATCTGCTTGGACTTCTGGCGAACCTCGATCACGTCACCCTCTTTCACGCGGTAGGAGGGGATGTTCACGCGCTTGCCGTTCACGGTCACGTGGCCGTGGTTCACGAACTGGCGGGCGGCAAACACGGTCGGCACGAATTTCGCACGATACACCACGGCGTCCAGGCGGCGCTCCAGCAGGCCGATCAGGTTTTCACCGGTATCGCCCTTGACGCGCTCTGCCTCGGCATAGATGCGGCGGAACTGCTTTTCGGTCAGGTCGCCATAGTAGCCCTTGAGCTTCTGCTTGGCGCGCAGCTGGGTGCCGAAATCGGACAGCTTGCCCTTGCGGCGCTGGCCGTGCTGGCCGGGGCCATATTCGCGGCGGTTCACCGGGGATTTCGGACGGCCCCAGATGTTTTCGCCCATGCGGCGGTCGATCTTGTACTTGGCAGACGTGCGTTTGGTCACGGCTGATCTCCTTCGTTAGAGTATGAAGGGCGTTGTCCTCTGGCAAAAGCCCGACAGGTCACCCCTTGCGGAGGCCACCAACACCAATGAAGCCGCGCTTATACGGGCGCCCGGCGCAGAGTCAACAGCGATATGACCCCGAAAGCGCGGGCCGCAGGCATTGACGGGGCCGAGGCCCTCCACCTAGGGTCTGACATCACATGGTGGAGGTCGACATGCGTAAATGGTTCTTCTGTGCCGGATTGCTGGCCCTGGCAGGGTGCGGCGTGCCCTTCGTGCCGCTTGTCTGAGGATGGGTGACGGGATCGCCCCCGTCACGCCATGTCACCGCCACCCGTCCGCAACCGCGTGGTCAGGCCGCCTCGTGCCCCAGGATCGCCGCTTCCGACGTGCTCAGGATACGCCGCGCAGCCGTGCCGTAGACATGCGGATCATATTCCAGCGCGGGGAACATCGCCAGAAGGCGCATCCGGTCGGCCTCGGCCAGGCTGGAAAGATCCGCCTGCGCCGGATGAAAGCTTTCGGTTTCGACCCCATTGGCCCACAACACGTGATGCGATGGCAGCAGCAGGTGCACATAGGTCACCTCCTTCAGGGCCATATCCACGGCGATGGTGTGGCCGTTCACCAGATCCCGCGCGGCGACAAGCACCTCGTCCGTGTTGAAAAGGGCCTGCGCAGCCCGGCCGCGCAACAACATCCGATGCTCGGGTGATACCACCAGTTCCTGATCAGGCCGTTCCACGCCCAGCGCCCCGGCGCGAAACCGGATCGGTCGCAATTTCGGCATCGCGAAAAGCCGCGCCCCGGACATCCGGCGACTGCCGATCCACAGAACCTCTTGCGCGCCGCTGTCGCGGGTCTGCACCCTGTCACCTTCGCGCAACTCTTCAACCAGGCGCGGCCCGTCGGGCGTCGCAATGCGTGTGCCGGGCGTAAAGCAGATCACCCCAGTACCCGCCGGCCCACCCTTGTTGGTCTGGATCAGGTCCATCGTGTGATGCACGATCCACAGATCGGTGTCGCGGGGGGGCAAACGATCCAGGAACATCAAAAGCGGAGGCGCACCGGTGCCCACCTCGATCACGGTGACGGAAAAGCTTTGCGCCCCATCCGTCACGACGAAACCGCTTTCTTCCATCGGATTGCTGACATCGACGCTGTCCAGGTCACGCGTCTGCGTGATCGCAGCACCCACAAGGCGGCGCACCATGCGCGCCGCGCGTTTTCTCAGCTCTGCTTCGCCGTCCGCCGGGCCAAGACGCAGCACCTGGCCAGGACCGTCCACCCTGACCGCATCGCCGCGCCAGGACCATGAAGCCCCAACCGCCAATGATGCCAAGGGGGCAGCCTCAAGGCCGTCCACTTCCGTCTGTGACCAGGAGATGACGAACGTGCCCTCAAAGCCCGTTCCCATACCTGCTCTATCTGCCTCAAGTTATTGTTTTTTGTCTTTTTGTCTTTTTTTGTATCGAAAGACTAGCAGACCGATGACATGGCTGCAAATCCCTCTTGGACACCAAGGGGATTTTGAGGACGGAACGGTTGCAGACGCGCCACGCGGCGCGCCACCTGACGTTCAAGCCGTGTTTGTTCAGAAATTCAGATCAAGGCGGATCGACCCCAGAACCTGCCCCTCGTCCTGGCCTTCGAATTCCTTGCCAAGCCAGGTCAGACCATAGAAGACGGTGGTCCGCTCACCTTGCCAATGCAGGCCAGCCCGCAACCGCGTACGCCGGTCACGCGCCTCTACCCCGGATGATGCGGGCAGGTATTCGCTGTCGGACACCGCCGCGATATCGCCCCCCATCACGAAGGCATAGCCCGCGCCATCGCCCTTGACGCTGCGATAACGCTGGCCCGTGACGGGATCGCGCACCAGCAGTTCGCCCTGACCCAATGTGCCGAAGGTGACATCGACGCCCGCGCGCATCAGGGTTTCGACCCCGGCCCGCGCCTCGATGAACGGACGCATGCGGGCATTGGCACCCAGCGCCACCTCGCGCCCGGCCTCCCCGACCAGGGTGGGGTGAATGTCATTGCCCACCTGCGCGCCGCGTGTCAGCGACGAGGCCTTGTCGACGCCCACCAGATCGTGAAAGGACGCCTGCAGGTCATCCAGCCGGGTTTGCGGACCGGTCATCACCAGATCGCTGCCCAAGGCAAACTCCAGCCCCGCCCTCTCGAAATGCGTGTGCAACCCGAGCGAGAGCGCCCCGGCATAGGGGCGGTCGCCCGGCGCCGGATTGACCAGGTTCTCGGGGGCGATGATCTGGGCCCCCAGCCGCAACTCGAGGATATCGCCGAAGTCATAAGGCAGTGCGCCTGACCACCCACGGCCCCAGACCCGGCTGGAGGCCACGGAGCCACTGCGCCAGCGGTCGCGGCCATCGCCGATGTAGTCATTGGTGATCAGACGGCCATAGCCGATCCGTTCACGCGTTTCTGCCCCGGATTCCTGCGGCAGGGCCATCAAGGCGATGCAGATCGCTGTCAGGACACGAAACATGGCGATTCCTTCATTCTTCCATCCGCTTCTGTTCAGCCATACGCGATGTCACCGGAAGGCATCCAGCCACAACGCGAAAATTGGCAACCCCTGTTGCCGCAACGCCAGATTGAATGGCCCGACATATTTGCCGGGACCGGTTTGCCGCGCAGCCGTGGATCGGGCATAGTGGTCGAATGCGGCGCGAACTGCGCCGAAACCGGTCATTTTTTCGATTTTTTGAAGCGATACGGCCTTCATGGACATTATTCTCGTCACGACGATCATTGCGGCGCTTTTCCTGCTGATCGGTATCGCCGAACCCCTGGCGGCACGCCTGCGCCTGCCCTACAGCGTCATTCTGGCGCTTCTGGGCATTCTTGTGGCGACGGGGGCTGCCTTTTTTTTGCGCACCGAGCTGACCGATGCCCTCAACCCGGTCGCCGAGGCGATTCTGGGCCTGCCGATCCGGTCGAACGTCTTTCTCTATGTCTTCCTGCCGACGCTTCTGTTCCAGGTCACGCTGGTGATGGACCTGCGCCGGATGGTGGACGACTGGGTGCCGATCCTTGTGCTGGCTGTCGTGGCCGTGATCGTGGCGACCGTCGTGATCGGTTACGCGCTATCCTGGACCTCGACCTTGCCGCTGGCGGCCTGCCTGCTGATCGGGGCCATCGTGTCCACCACCGATCCATCAGCGGTGGTCAGCATCTTCCGCTCGATCTCGGCGCCGAAGCGGCTGGCCCGGATCATCGAGGGCGAAAGCCTGCTGAACGACGCCGCCGCCATCGCCCTGTTCGGCCTGTTCATGGGCTTCGTGATGTCGGGTGTGCCCGACCCGACGCTGCGCGGCGCGCTGGAACAGTTTCCGATGCTGATTCTGGGCGGCGCGCTGGCGGGCTGGATCATGGCGCGGGCGGCCCTCTGGCTGATGACGATGGTGGCGCAGCATGACCTTGCGGTGATCTCGATCTCGGTCGCGCTGCCCTACCTGTCCTATGTGGCGGCCGAACAGCTTGTCGGTGCCTCGGGCGTGATCGCGGCGGTCAGCGCGGGGCTGACGTTGAACCTGTTGGGGCCGGGCCGCCTGCCTCCGGCGGTCTGGTCGAACCTGCGCGAAGTCTGGGGCCTGCTGGCGCATTGGGCCGGCGCATTGATCTTTATCCTGGCCGCCTTGCTGATCCCCCGCCTGCTGGATGCCGTACGCCTGTCGGATATCGGGCTGGTCATCGTCGTCATCCTGGCCGCGATCGCCGCGCGGATGATCATCCTGTTCGCGCTCTTGCCGCTTCTGTCGCTGCTGCGCCTGTCGCCCGTGGTGGAACGGCCCTATCGCGTGGCGATCCTCTGGGGCGGGTTGCGCGGTGCCGTCACCCTGGCGCTGGCGCTGGCCGTGACCGAAAGCTTCCGCGTCCCGGTCGAGGTCAAGCGCGTGGTCGGCATCCTGGCCACCGGGTTCACCCTGTTCACGCTGCTGGTCCAGGGCACCACCCTGCGCTGGGTGATCCGCAAGCTTGGCCTGGACCGCCTGTCGCCCCTTGATGCCGCATTGTCCAAACAGGTCGTGGCCGTGGCGCTGCAGAACGTGCGCGAAGACGTGGCGACCACCGCCGACAGCTATGAGCTGACGCGCGAAACCGTCCGGTCCGAGGCCAAGCGCTTTGCCGGTCGGCTGGACGAGGCCGTCAAGGCCGCCGAGGAAGGCGAGGAGATCTCGGACAAGAACCGCATCACCCTGGGCCTGATCGCCCTGGCGGGGGCCGAGCGCGAGATGATCCTGTCCCGGTTTCGCGAGCGCGCGATCTCGTCGCGGCTGTCGGACCGCATCCTGACCGACGCCGACCGCCTGATCGAAGCGGCGCGCAGCGGCGGGCGCACCGGGTATCAGCGCGCCGCGCGGCGCAGCCTGGGCAATGCGCCCGGCTTTCGCGTGGCGCTTTTTCTGAACAATCGCCTGCGCCTGTCCGGCCCCCTGGGGCGGCTGACGGCCGACCGTTTCGAGGTGCTGCTGTCGCAGCGGCTGATCCTGCGCGATCTGCACGGCTTCATCGACACGCGTATCCGCCGCATCCATGGCCGCCGGATCGCCGATCTGCTGCACGACCTGCTGGATCGCCGCCTTGAACAGGTGGAACAGGGGCTTGACGCCATGCGCCTGCAATATCCCGGCTATGCCGAGGAGCTGGAACGCCGTTTCATCCGCCGCACCGCCCTGCGCCTGGAAGAGCGCGAATACGAGACGATGCGCGCTGACGGTTTGATCGGGGCGGAACTGCATGTCGCGCTGACCCAGGACGTCGCCGCGCGCCGCAAGCAGGCTGACGAGCGCCCCAAGCTGGACCTTGCGGTGCGCAAATCCGACCTTGTGCGCCAGTTTCCGCTGTTTGCCGATCTGGACGAACGCACGTTGAAGCGCCTCAGCCGTGCGCTGATCACGCGCTATGTCAACACGGGCGAAAAGATCATCCGGCGCGACACGCCCGCCCGCAACGTGCATTTCATCGCCTCGGGCGCGGTAGAGTTGCAGGCTGCAGGCCAGACCTGGCGCCTGGGCCGGGGCGAGATGTTCGGCCAGATGGCCATCCTGATGCAAAAGCCGCGCCGGACCGAGGTGACAGCCATCGCCCCGTCCAGCCTGCTGGTGCTGGACGAAGCGCGGTTCCGCCGCCTTCTCAAGCGCAGCCAGCCCATGCAACGGGCCGTGATCGAAAGCGCAAGGCGGCGCGGTCTCGATCCCGCACAGGTTCTGGAATCCGTCGGCGCGACGGTTCCGCCTGATATGGCCAAGGCAAGGGCGGGCACCGAAAGCAGCCCCTCAGCGCCCAAGGAAGTGGCCGAAGACCTGGGCAAAAACACCCCTCCGGCAGCGTCCGAAACAACCGCGGACACACCCCCCGCCGCATCCGCGCAGGACCGTACAGGAACAGTTTAGAATCGTTCCAAACCTTGACAGTCAGGGCCCGCAGGCGCATATCCTGATGCAAGCCATGAAAGGGACATATCCGATGTTCATCCAGACCGAATCCACCCCGAACCCGGCCACCCTGAAATTCCTGCCCGGTCAGACCGTGCTGGAAATGGGCACCGCGGATTTCCCCACCGCCGAGGGTGCCGCCGTCTCGCCGCTGGCAACGCGGCTTTTCGCGGTCAGCGGCGTCAGCGGTGTTTTCTTCGGCACCGATTTCGTCACCGTGACCAAGGAAGCGGGCGTTGAATGGGATCATATCAAGCCCGCGCTTCTGGGCGCGATCATGGAACATTTCCAATCCGGCCAGCCGGTCATGGGCGCAGGCGCGCAGGCGGCCTCGGGTCATGCCGAGCATGATGGCCCGGATGCCGAAGTGGTCGGCCAGATCAAGGAACTGCTGGATACCCGCGTCCGCCCGGCCGTGGCCCAGGATGGCGGCGACATCACCTTCCACGGGTTCGACCGTGGCGTGGTCTACCTGCACATGCAGGGCGCCTGCGCCGGCTGCCCGTCATCGACCCTGACCCTCAAGATGGGGATCGAGAACCTGTTGCGCCACTACATCCCGGAAGTGACCGAAGTGCGGCCCGTGGCCGTCTGATCGCGGACGCTTGGGCATGACGACGGCGATGACACAGTGACCCAGCAGCCTGACGATACGGTGGCCGAGCCTGTCATCCTGGCCTTCGACACATCGGCGGCCTATTGCGCTGCAGCCCTTTTGCGCGGCAAATCCCTTCTGGGGCTGCAGTCCGAGGACATGGGGCGGGGACAGGCCGAACGGCTGGTCCCCATGCTGGATGACCTGATCAAGGGCGCCGATCTTGACTGGTCGGACCTTGACGCCCTGGCCGTGGGCGTGGGGCCCGGCAATTTCACGGGCATTCGCATCGCCGTATCGACCGCGCGGGGCCTTGCCCTTGCGCTGGATATCCCCGCGATCGGCATCAGCACCTTCGAGGCGATTTCCAAAACCGCGACGCTGCCCCATCTGCCCTGCGTGCCAGCCCCGCAATCGCAGGTCTATATTGCACCCGACGGGACCGAACCGCGCCTTGTCAGCATGGACGAGGCCCATGGCCTTGGCCTGCCGCTGGCGTTGCCCCCTGCCCCCGCAGACCTTGTGGTCGCCATGGCGCGCGTGGCGCGCGCCCGGCTCAGAAAAGGCGATACGATGCAGGCGCCGGCCCCTCTCTATATCCGTGCGGCGGATGCCGCACCGTCACGCGACACGCCCCCGGTGATGCTGCCCGATGACAGGACCTGACCCCCACGGGGCCAGCCAGGCGGCCATGGGCCATGACACGGCACTTGATCCTGACGCGATGGCGGCGGTGCATGCCGCGGCCTACCAGCTGGACCGCCCCTGGACCGCTGCCGAATTCCGGAGCCTGACCGACAGCCCCCATGTGCTTGCCCTTGGTGACACGCGCGCCTTCATCCTTGTGCGGATCATCGCGGACGAGGCCGAAGTCCTGACCATCGCCACCCATCCCGACCATCGCCGCAAAGGGCTGGCCCGCGCGCTGCTGGCGCGTTTCCATGCTGCGGCCCGGGCGCGCGGGGCCACCACAGCCTTTCTGGATGTTGCCGCCGACAATGCCCCGGCAATCGCGCTTTATCTGGACGCGGGCTATGCACAGGTCGGCCAGCGGCGGGCCTATTACCCACGCAGGGATGCCCCGGCGGCGGACGCTTTGCTGCTGCGGCGGGCGCTGGACTGACACAGGTCGGCAAACTCGGCCGCAAAGCGTCCCTGCCGCTACGTAAAGACACAGTTTCCTGTTGACCCAAACCGGGCGCTGCGGCGTAAACTGACCTTCGATCCGATCAATCCGATCGTCTGACCTGGTGCGGACCCAACCGGCACCACCGCTGCCAACCAACGGGAGACCCGACATGACCCTGATGCAGAAATTCCTTGGCGCTGTTGCCGCAACCGCGCTCAGCGCGGGCGCCGCCCTGGCCGAGCCTGCCCTGATCTTCGATCTTGGCGGCAAGTTCGACAAAAGCTTCAACGAGGCCGCTTTCAACGGCGCGGAACGCTGGGCCAAGGAAACCGGCGGCACCTATCTGGAAACGGTGATGCAGTCCGAAGCCCAGCGCGAACAGGCCCTGCGCCGTTTTGCCGAAGCAGGCGCCAACCCGATCGTGACCACCGGTTTCGCGATGAGCGATCCGATCGCGCAGGTCGCGCCCGACTATCCCGACACGATGTTCGTGACCATCGACGGCTGGGTCGACCTGCCCAACGTCAAGGTGATCGGCTTTACCGAACATGAAGGCTCGTACCTGGTGGGCATGATGGCCGCCATGGCGTCGCAATCCGGCACCGTCGGTTTCATCGGCGGCATGGACGTGCCGCTGATCCGCAAATTCGCCTGTGGCTATGCCCAGGGCGTCAAGGCGGTGAATGCCGATGCCAATATCATCGCCAACATGACCGGCACGACGCCGTCGGCCTGGAACGACCCGGTGAAAGGCTCCGAACTGACCCTGTCGCAGATCGGCCAGGGCGCGGATGTCGTCTATGCGGCCGCAGGCGGCACCGGCGTCGGCGTGCTGCAGACCGCAGCGGACGAGGGCATCCTGTCGATCGGCGTGGACAGCAACCAGAACCACCTGCATCCGGGCAAGGTGCTGACCTCGATGCTCAAGCGCGTCGACGTCGCCGTCTATAACGTGATGATGGCGGGTGCCGATCTGGCTCCGGGTGTCGAGGTGCTGGACCTTGCCGCCGAAGGCGTGGGCTATGCGCTGGACGAAAACAACGCAAGCCTGGTGTCGGACGACATGAAAGGCGCCGTCGATGCGGCGCGCGAAAAGATCATCGCGGGCGAACTGGTCGTGCATGACTATACATCGGATGACAGCTGCCCGGTCCTGACCTTCTGAGAATGACCGGACAGAACGCAAACGGGGCGCGGCAGGCAACTGCCGCGCCCGACCCGCAGGTGCCCGCCATCGAATTGCGCGGCATTTCCAAGGCATTCGGCCCCGTGCAGGCCAACAAGGGCATCAGCATGCGCGTGATGCCCGGCACGATCCACGGCATCATCGGCGAGAATGGCGCAGGCAAATCGACCCTGATGTCGATCCTCTACGGCTTCTACAAGGCCGACGCGGGCGAGATCATGATCAGCGGCCGCCCCACCGTGATCCCCGACAGCCAGGCCGCCATCGCGGCAGGCATCGGCATGGTGTTCCAGCATTTCAAACTGGTCGAGAATTTCACCGTCCTCGAAAACATCATCCTGGGCGTCGAAGGTGGCGGGCTGCTGCGCCCCAGCCTTGCCAAGGCGCGCGCCGCGCTCAAGTCGCTGGCCGAGGAATACGAGTTGAACGTCGATCCCGACGCTGTGATCGAGGATATCGGCGTGGGCCAGCAGCAGCGCGTCGAGATCCTCAAGGCGCTTTATCGGCAGGCGGACATCCTGATCCTGGATGAACCCACCGGCGTGCTGACCCCGGCCGAGGCGGATCATCTGTTCCGCATCCTGCGCAACCTGCGCGACGAAGGCAAAACCATCATCCTGATCACCCACAAGCTGCGCGAGATCATGGAGATCACCGATACCGTCAGCGTGATGCGACGCGGCGAGATGACGGCGACGGTCAAGACCACCGAGACCAGCCCCGAGCATCTGGCCGAACTGATGGTCGGCCGCAAGGTCCTGCTGCGGGTCGAGAAAACCCCGGCAACACCCGGCAAGCCCGTGCTGGAGGTCGATAACCTGCGCGTGGTGGACGCCGCCGGTGTGGAACGGCTTCGCGGTGTGTCGCTGAACATCCGCGCGGGCGAGGTTCTGGGCCTGGCGGGCGTGGCCGGCAACGGGCAATCGGAATTGCTCGAGGTGCTGGGCGGCATGATGCCGGCGGCGGGTCAGGTCCTGCTGAACGGGCAGCCCATCCCGCTGACCGGACCCCATGCCGACGGCCAAAGCCGCCGCACAGCCGGCATCGCCCATGTCCCCGAGGATCGGCAGCGCAAGGGGCTGATCATGGATTACACCGCATGGGAGAACAGCGTCTTCGGCTATCACCGCGATCCGGCGATCGGGCGCGGCCCCCTGATGCGCAACGCGGCCATCCTGGAACACGCGCAACAGCAGATGCAGCGGTTTGACGTGCGCCCGCCCAACCCGCGCCTTGCCGCCAAGAGCTTTTCGGGCGGCAATCAGCAGAAGGTGGTCCTTGCGCGCGAGATCGAACGCGGCCCGGACCTGCTGCTGATCGGGCAGCCCACGCGCGGCGTCGATATCGGGGCGATCGAATTCATTCACCAGCAGATCATCGCCCTGCGCGATGCGGGCAAGGCGATCCTGCTTGTCAGTGTCGAGCTGGACGAGATCATGGCCCTGTCCGACCGCATCGCCGTGATCTTCGACGGTCGCATCATGGGCGAGGTTGCGGCCGATCAGGCCAGCGCGCAAGAGCTGGGCCTGATGATGGCAGGTGTCGCCACCGGAAAGGCCGCCTGATGGAACGCATGCCGAAATGGGCCGATGTTGTCCTGATCCCGCTGATATCCCTGCTGCTGGCGGCGGTGATCTCGGGGCTGGTGATCCTGGCCATCGGCGAGGATCCGATCAACGCGCTGAACCTGATGGTCAAGGGCGCGCTGGGATCGACCTATGGCTGGGGCTACACGCTCTATTATGCCACGAATTTCCTGTTCACGGGCCTGGCCGTGGCCGTCGCCTTTCACGCGCGCCTGTTCAACATCGGCGGCGAGGGTCAGGCGATGCTGGGCGGGCTGGGTGTGGCGCTTGTCTGCCTCTACCTGCCATGGCCGCACTGGTCGCTGGCGCTGCTGGCGGCGACGGGGGGTGCGGCCCTGTTCGGCGCGGCCTGGGCCTTTCTGCCTGCCATACTGCAGGCCAAACGTGGCAGCCATATCGTGATCACCACGATCATGTTCAACTTCATCGCCGCCGCCTTCCTGAACTGGCTGCTGGTCGGCCCGCTGAAACCGCGCGGGGCGATGGACCCCTCGACCGCGCGCTTTCCCGAGGCGGTGCATCTGCCCAGCCTGCATGAGATCCTGGCGCCGCTGGGCATCAGCTTTTCCAAGGCGGCACCGGCGAATGTCTCGTTCCTGGTCGGCATCCTGGCCTGCATCCTGGT
Source organism: Paracoccaceae bacterium (assembly GCA_030758115.1). GTDB lineage: Bacteria > Pseudomonadota > Alphaproteobacteria > Rhodobacterales > Rhodobacteraceae > Seohaeicola. Next base: position 42,724 of record JANREX010000009.1, read on the forward strand.
CTGGGCCCTGATCTGGCGCACCCGTCTGGGCTATGAAATCCGGGCCTTCGGCCATTCCGAACCCGCCGCGCGCTATGCCGGGATCAGCCCCACCAAGATCACCGTGATCACCATGCTGATCTCGGGCGGGCTGGCGGGCATGATGGCGATCAACAACGTCATGGGCGAGGCGGAACGATTGGTGCTGAACGCGACCGAGGGCGCGGGCTTCATCGGCATCGCGGTCGCCCTGATGGGCCGCAGCCATCCGTTCGGCGTCTTCCTCGCGGCGATCCTTTTTGGCTTTCTCTACCAGGGGGGGGCCGAACTGGCGCTGTGGACCAATATCCCGCGCGAATTGATCATCGTGATCCAGGCGCTTGTGATCCTGTTCACCGGCGCGCTGGACAACATGGTGCGCATGCCGCTGGAACGGCTGTTCATGGCCCTGCGGCGGAGGCGCGCGTGATGGACCTTTTGACCGTCCTGCAAGTGCTGGATTCGACGGTGCGTCTGGCAACCCCGCTGCTGCTGGCCTGTCTGGCGGGCCTGTTCAGCGAACGGGCGGGCATCTTCGACATCGGGCTTGAGGGCAAGATGCTGGCCGCCGCCTTTTTCAGCGCGGCCATCGCTGCCGTGACCGGATCGGTCTGGATCGGCCTTGGCGCGGGCATCCTCGCGTCCCTGTCGCTATCGGGATTGCATGGCCTGGCCTCGATCACCTTCCGGGGCAATCAGCTGATCTCGGGCGTGGCGATCAACTTTCTGGCCGCCGGCCTGACCGTGCTGATCGCGCAAAGCTGGTTCCAGCAGGGCGGGCGCACCCCGGCCCTGCTGAGCGGCGGACGCTTCGGCGGAATCACCCTGCCGGGGGCCGAGGCGCTGCGCGAAGTGCCGGTACTGGGCCCGATCTATTACGAGCTGATCTCGGGTCATTCCATCCTGGTCTATGTGGCCTTCGCCTGCGTGCCGCTGACATGGTGGATCCTTTACCGGACCCGGTTCGGCCTGCGCCTGCGCGCCGTGGGCGAAAACCCCGAAGCCGTGGACACGGCGGGCATTTCGGTCATCAGGCTGCGCTATGCCGCCGTGCTGATCTGCGGGCTGCTTTGCGGAATCGCGGGCGCCTATCTGGCAACGGCGCTGCAGGCAGGCTTCGTGCAGGACATGACCGCCGGGCGTGGCTATATCGCGCTGGCCGCGCTGATCTTTGCCAAATGGCGGCCATGGCAAGCGCTTTACGCGACCTTGCTGTTCGGCTTCCTGCAGGCCATCGCCCTGCGCTACCAGAACCTTGACCTTGGGTTCTTCACACTGCCGGTGCAGGCAATGGACGCGCTGCCCTATATCCTGACCGTGGTGATCCTGGCCGGTTTCATCGGCAAGGCGGTCCCGCCCCGCGCCGGTGGCGAGCCCTATGTGAAGGAACGCTGAAGCCCCGATAAGTCCAGTTGCGCCCCGAGGATCAGGCCTGTCCGGAAAACCACCGCCCCGCCGCTTGCCTTTTGAAGCCGCCGCGCGCTAGGGATAGTCATGCAGATGTACCTTCCCATAGCCGAGGTATCGGTCAACGCCTACCTGTTGCTGGGGCTGGGCGGAATCGTGGGCCTGCTGTCGGGCATGTTCGGCGTGGGTGGCGGATTTCTGATGACGCCGCTTCTGTTCTTCATCGGCATTCCGCCGGCGGTGGCCGTGGCGACAGGCACGACGCAGATCGTCGCCTCCTCGGTCTCGGCCTTCCTGGCGCATCTGCGGCGCAAGACCGTGGACTTGCGGATGGGCGGCGTCCTGCTGGGCGGTGGCATGGTGGGCGCGGGCCTGGGTGTGCTGGCCTTCAACTATCTCAAGGCGCTGGGACAGGTCGACCTGATGGTGACCCTGTTCTACGTGGTGTTCCTTGGCACGATCGGCAGCCTGATGTTCATCGAAAGCCTGACCGCGATCCGGCGCGCGCGGCGCGCGGGCGGCCCGGTCAAGTCCGCGAAAAATCGGCATCGCAACTGGGTCCATGTGCTGCCGATCAAGGTCCGGTTTCGCACCTCGGGGCTCTATATCTCGATCATCCCGCCGGTGATCATCGGGATCGGGGTCGGTATTCTGACCGCGATCATGGGCGTGGGCGGTGGTTTCATCATGGTGCCGGCCATGATCTATCTGCTGGGAATGCCGACCAAGGTCGTGATCGGCACCTCGCTGTTCCAGATCATCTTCGTCACCGCCTTCACCATGCTTCTGCACGCGGTCACCAACCAGACGGTCGATGTGATCCTGGGCGTGCTGCTGCTGCTGGGGGGCGTGGTCGGCGCCCAGATCGGCGCGCGCATCGGCGTCAAGCTGAAGGCCGAGCAACTGCGCATCCTGCTGGCGCTTCTGGTTCTGGCGGTCTGCGGCAAGCTGGCGCTGGACCTGCTGCTGATGCCATCCGAGCTTTATTCGATCGGCGACGCGGGGGGCAGCCAATGATCAGGCATGCCGCGACCCTGCTGATTGCACTGGCACTGTCCATGGCCCTGCCCCGCGCGGGCGCCACCGAAGAGGTGGTGATGGGCCTGAGCCAGAGCAGCGTGTCGATCACCACGAATTTCGCAGGCTCCGACATCCTGATCTTCGGGGCGATCAAGCGCGAAACGGCCATCCCAGACGAGGAACTGGAGGTCATCGTGACCGTGGCCGGCCCCTCGGCCCCGCTGACCGTGCGGCGCAAGGATCGCAGGCTGGGCATATGGGTGAATACCGAGGCGGTGCAGATCGATTCCGCACCGTCGTTCTATGCCGTGGCCGCGACCGGAAAACTGGCCGAGGTCCTCTCGCAGACCGAGGATCTGCGCCACAGGATCTCGATCCCGCTGGCGATCAGATCGGTCGGCGCGCCCGATACCGTCGGGGACGCGCAGCGCTTCACCGAGGCGCTGATCCGCATCCGCAGCGACAACGGCCTTTACGAACAATTGGACGACAGCGTCGATCTGCAGGAGCAGACGCTGTTCCGCAGCTCGATCAGGCTGCCGGCCAACCTGACCGAAGGGGCCTACCGCACCCGGATATTCCTGACCCGCGGCAGCGAGGTCATCGCGCAATACGAGACCAGCATCGATGTGCGCAAGGTCGGGCTGGAGCGTTATCTCTACACGATGGCGCATAGCCAGCCGCTGCTTTACGGGCTGATGGCCCTTGTGCTGGCCGTTGCCGCCGGCTGGGGCGCATCGGCCTTCTTCCGCGTGATCTTGCGGCAGGGATAACCCGGGGCCTGCGGCGCGTGAGGCGCCCGCCGGATCATGGATATTTAAGGCAAGAAGAAACAGGCTGACGCGTCAGCCGCGCCCGACAAAGGGCATCTTGGTTGCCATGATGGTCATGAACTGGACATTCGCTTCGGGGCCGAGGCTGGCCATCTGCAGCACCGCCCGCGCCACATCGGCCACATCCATCGTCGGCGGCGGATCACCTGGATTGGCGGCGATGATCCCTTCCAGCAATTCGGTGCGCGCATTGCCGATGTCGATCTGGCCACAGGCGATATCGAAGGCGCGGCCATCCAGGCTGAGGGTCTTGGTCAAGCCGGTGATCGCATGTTTCGTGGTGGTATAGGCGACCGAGCCCGGGCGCGGCGCATGGGCGCTGATCGAGCCGTTGTTGATGATCCGCCCGCCCTGCGGATCCTGCGCCCGCATCCGGGCGAAAGCCGCGCGCGCGCACAGGAACATGCCGTGCAGGTTCACATCGACCACCTGCCGCCATTCATCCCAGCCCAGCTCGTCGATCATGGCGGCGCGGCCGAAGCTGCCCGCGTTGTTGAACAGCACGTCAAGCCGGCCCACACGGCCCGCGAAACTGTCGAAGGCCGCATCCACCGCCTGCGGATCGGTCACATCGCAGGGCAGGATCACGGCATTGTCGCGCCCTTCGGCCACCTCTTGCAGCGCCGCGGCGCGCCGCGCGACCAGGCCCACCTGCCAGCCCGCATCCAGAAACGCGCGGGCGCAGGCGGCGCCGATGCCGGCGCTGGCACCGGTGATGATGATCGATGTCATGGCTCCATTTCCTCCTCCTGCATCGCAAGGCTCAGGACCGGGGCGGTCTGCGCCTTCAGATCGTCCACTCTGAGCGGGCCTGACGGCTTGGACAGCCGGTTGCGCACCACCCAGTAAAGCCGTTCCTGCGCGCGGGTGATCGCCACATAGGCCAGGCGCTTCCACAGGGGTTGGCCTGCCTCGGATCGGCCCATCCGGGCGGCGGCATAAAGATCGGGGGCAAAGACCTGCACGCTTTCCCACTGGGACCCTTGCGCCTTGTGGATCGTGACCGCCGCGCCATGCAGGAAGGTGGCCCCCATGGTGGCGGCAAAGGGGATGAAGGGCTCTTCCTCGTCCGGTTTCTCGATCTTGACGATCGAGGCCGCGTTGACCTGCGGGTCTTCGGCCCCGATGACGTGCAGGCGCGAGAATCCCGGCTTCTTTCCGGGGCCCAGATAGATCACCTGCGCGCCCTTGATCAGGCCCCGCGCCTCGAGGTCCAGCCGCTTCTTGCGGTGCTTGAGCGGTAGCTCCAGCCCGTCGCAGATCAGGGGCTCGCCCTCCAGCAGTTGATCCTCGGGCGCGCCATGCACCGCGCGAAAGGCATGGATCAGCCGGATGCGCGTGGCATTGCGCCAGACAAGGACCGGGCTGCGCGCCATCAGGTCGACCTCGACCCGCTGCCCCCAGACCACGCGATCGTCACGCGCGGCGGCCTGTTCGACCATCCGCTCGAACCCTTCGAAGGTCAGGTCGGGATCGGCCAGCGCATGGGCGAGATCCAGGATCGGGCTATCCGCCTCCTGCCGGTGGATGCGGCTCAACTCCAGCCGCGCGGGCGCGGGCAGGCTGTCGAAGACCATGCCGCCCTGCTGGTTGATCGGCGCCAACTGGGCGGGATCGCCGAACAGGACAAGCGTGGGAAAGATATCCTTGAGATCGGTGAACTGGCGTTCATCCAGCATCGAGGATTCATCGACAAAGCCGATATCCAGCGGCTCTTCGCGCCGCTTCCAGCCGGTGATGAAATCCGATCCCCGCAACCCGGCGGCGGCCAGCGCGCCGGGGATCGACTTGTGGATCTGGTAGAAGGCATGTGCCCGGTCCAGCGCCACATCGGTCAGGCCCTCGATCTCGGGGCGGTCCCCGGTACCGGCCAGCCATTCGGCGACGCGTTCATATTCCGGGTCATAGACCGGGGTATACAGGATGCGGTGGATCGTGGTGGCGGGGACGCCGCGGTTGCGCAGCACCGATGCGGCCTTGTTCGTCGGCGCAAGGATCGCCAGCGTGCGCCGGTCCTTGCGGCGCTTGCCCTCATAATCGCCCGACACCAGTTCGACCCCGGCCGCTTCCAGGGCCTGCGTCAGCTGCGCCAGAAGCAGCGTCTTGCCCGAGCCCGCCTTGCCCAGAACGGCCATGACGCGGGTGGCACCTTCGACAGGCGGCGTCAGGACGCCATCCTCCAGATCCACGCCCACGCCACGCAATGCGCCCGCGATGCGGTCCCAGGCTTCGGCCTGATCTTCGGAAAATGTCACGGCGGGCAGGGTCATGGCGCGACCCTACAGCGCGGCATCACCAAGGGCCAGAGGCCGCGGTCACGCAGATTGCAGGCAGCGGGATCCCGTGCCGAAAGCGCGCCTGTACCACAGCTGCGACAGGGCCGGGGAAATGCCGGCCCGCCGCGCCACCCGCGCCCGCGCCTTGCCCGTCAAGGACCACAAGCCAAGGCTGATCCGGTCGCGCCCTTCGCCCGCGCTGCCCAGAACCTGCGGAGAAGCGCCGATCCGGCGATAGATCCGTTCCATATTGGCATCGAAGACACCCAGAAGGTGATGCAGCCCCTGCCGTTCCAGCAATTCACCACCCGCCAGCATCAGGGCGGCGGCCACATGAGGCCCCGCCCCCGGCGCCAGGCAGAACCGCGTGCATTCCCAGATCACCGGGCTGCTGACCGGCGCACCGCCGTTGAGATGGGCGAAATGCTCGTTGACCATGCAGCGCCCCGTCGTGGGCAGGAAACGCATCGAGCCGCCATGCCGGCCGCACCCCTCTTCCCAGAGCACATAGAGCGGATCCAGCGCGTCATACTGATCGCGCTCGAACCCGGCGGCATCCACCGCGACCGCCCAGCCAAGCCGGTCCGAGAATTGGGCCGCCCGGTCGCGGAACATCGTATCGCGCAACCCCGGACTCCGCGCCAGCCCTTCGCTTGTCATGTAACGCAGCATCCCCGACCCTTTCCGCTGTGGCAGGGGCCAGACCTAGGGAGAAATGGTTAACAAACGCTGCCACCCGCGCGCGCCGCCCGGCGTGCACCTGGCGGGCCGCTCAGGCGACGATCAGGCCCCGGCTGATGGCGCGCGCCACCGCATGGGTGGTGTTCAGCGCACCCAGTTTCAGCCGGGCGCTTTCGATATAGGCCCGCAAGGTATGTTCCGAGATCGACAGCGAATTGGCCACCTGCGCGCGGCTGTAGCCCATGGCCAGAAGGGTCATGGCATCGACCTCGCGCGGGGAAAGCGCTTGCGCGGGGGCAGGCGTGCGCCCCGGCTGAAACTCCAGCGCCTTGCTGTTGAAGTAATGCGCGATCAGGATCAGGTCGCGGCTGTTGCGCTGCTCGAAGGCGGCCCATGTCACATCATCGGCGTCATGGCTGACCGTGAACAGGGCAAACTGCCCGTTGGGGCCGCGGATCGGGACGGAAAACCCCTGATGCCCCACCCCATGTGCGATGGCGTCGGCCTGAAAGGCGCGCTGCGCCTTGCCGGACCAGTCCAGCCGCTTCCAGTCCACGGGTTGGAAATGCTGCTTGCAGCCCTGCACCACAGGATCGATCCGCAGGTAATCGCGGTCCACATAGCGAGCGACCCAGTCGGCCGAATAGGTGCCGCAGCCATACTGTTCGCCATCGGCGCTGACCCAGTGATAGACCATGTGGAGCACGCCGAAGGCATCCCGCAGCGCCTCGATGGCATGCTGCATGTCGCCCGGCGCCTTGGCGCCTTCTAGCGTTTCAAGTATCCGCTCCAGCCCGCTCTTCATCCATCCGCAACGCCATTGGCGCCTCCAAGCGATTGGATGTCATCTCGATAAGGGCGATGTCGCGGGTAAGGTCCAGTTGCCGCGCCAGCAGGGTCATGCCATTTGACACCGCAAATGTACTGAGGTCCGAGATGACGTCCAGAAGCCATTCGTTCTTCATGATGACCTTGCCCCGAAACTAGTTAAGGAATGATTAACACAACCAGGCTGCGCTTGGGATGAAACGCTCCGGTAGC
>JANREX010000010.1:0-8118 GCA_030758115.1 Paracoccaceae bacterium
TGGGATTGCCACGGCCTGCCCATCGAATGGAAGATCGAGGAACAGTACCGCGCCAAGGGGCTGGACAAGGATGATGTGCCCGTCGTCGATTTCCGGCAGGAATGCCGCAAGTTCGCCGAAGGCTGGGTCGAAATCCAGCGCGAGGAGTTCAAGCGCCTTGGCATCACCGGCACATGGGACAAGCCTTACCTGACGATGGATTTCCACGCCGAAGCCGTGATCGCGGCCGAGTTCCAGAAATTCCTGATGACCGGCACGCTCTATCAGGGGTCCAAGCCCGTGATGTGGTCGCCCGTTGAGAAGACCGCGCTGGCCGAGGCCGAGATCGAGTATCACGAGCACAAGAGCCACACGATCTGGGTGCCGTTCGGCCTGCGCAGCGTTGCCGGAGAGGGCGGGGCTGCCGCCAGCGACCTGCGCAATGCGCGGGTGGTGATCTGGACCACGACGCCCTGGACGATCCCGTCCAACAAGGCCGTGGCCTATAACCCCAAGCTGGCCTATGGCCTTTATCACGTTGACGGCACGCAGGAAGAAAGCTGGACAAGTATCGGTGATCTTTATCTTTTCGCCGATGCCCTGGCCGAGGAATGCCTTGCCAAGGCGCGCGTCACCGCCTTTACCCGCATCCGCGACGTGACTGCGGATGAACTGGCCGGGCTGACCCTTGATCACCCGTTCCACGGTCTGGACGGCGCGAATGGGTTCTGGGATTACGACGTGCCGATGATCGACGGCGATCACGTGACGGATGATGCGGGCACAGGTTTCGTGCATACCGCGCCCAGCCACGGTGCCGATGACTTTGATTGCTTCGTCAAGCGCAACTGGCTGGACCGGATGACCCATAACGTGGGCGAGGAATCCGAATTCCTGCCGCATGTGCCCTTCTTTGCGGGCCTCAAGGTGCTGGATCACAAGGGCAAGGAAGGCAAGGCCAATGCCGCCGTGATCGAAAAACTGGTCGAGGCCAAGGCGATCATCGCGCGCGGGCAGCTCAAGCACAGCTACCCGCATTCCTGGCGGTCCAAGGCGCCGGTGATCTTCCGCAACACGCCGCAGTGGTTCGCCGCCATCGACAAGCCCGTGGGCGACGGAAAGGACGACTATGGCACGACGATCCGGCAGCGCGCGCTGACCTCGATCGATCAGCTGGTGACATGGACGCCGCCGACCGGGCGCAACCGTCTGTTCTCGATGATCGAGGCGCGGCCGGACTGGGTGCTGTCGCGCCAGCGCGCCTGGGGCGTGCCGCTGACCTGCTTTACCAAAGTGGGCGCGCTGCCGACCGATCCCGATTTCCTGCTGCGCAATACGGATGTGAACGAGCGCATCCTTGCCGCCTTCGAGGCCGAGGGCGCGGATGCCTGGTACAAGGACGGCGCCAAGGAACGGTTCCTGTCCGGCATCGTGAACCCGGACGAATGGAACAAGGTCGACGACATCCTTGATGTGTGGTTCGATTCAGGTTCCACCCATGCTTTCGTGCTGCGCGACCGCGCGGACGGGTCCGAGGACGGGCTGGCCGATCTCTATCTGGAAGGCACCGACCAGCATCGCGGCTGGTTCCATTCCTCGATGCTGCAGGCCTGCGGCACGCGGGGGCGCGCACCTTATCGCGGTGTGCTGACCCACGGTTTCACCCTGGACGAGAAGGGCAACAAGATGTCCAAATCGCTGGGCAACACCGTGGCGCCCGAACAGGTGGTCAAGCAATATGGCGCGGATATCCTGCGGCTCTGGGTGGCGCAGTCGGATTACACCGCCGACCTGCGGATCGGACCCGAGATCCTGAAAGGCACCGCCGACGGATACCGCCGCCTGCGCAACACGATGCGCTTCCTGCTGGGCTCGCTGGCCGATTTCTCGGAAGCCGACCGTGTCGATCCGGCCGAGATGCCGGAACTGGAACGCTGGGTGCTGCATCGCCTGGCCGAACTGGACCAGAAAGTGCGCACGGGCTATGCCGCCTATGATTTCCAGGGCGTGTTCCAGGCCGTGTTCAACTTTGCCACGGTGGATCTGTCGGCCTTCTATTTCGACATCCGCAAGGACGCGCTCTATTGCGATGGGGACACGCCCCGTCGCCGCGCCGCGCGCACGGTGCTGGATATCCTGTTCCACCGCCTGACCACATGGCTGGCCCCGGTGCTGGTCTTCACCATGGAAGAGGTCTGGCTGGAACGCTTCCCCGGCGAGGACAGCTCGGTCCATCTGCAGGATATTCCCGAAACCCCGGCGGACTGGCTGAACGCGGAACTCGCCGCGAAATGGGCCCGTGTACGGACCGCGCGCCGCGTGGTGACCGCAGCACTGGAGGTGCAGCGCACCGCCAAGGCGATCGGCGCCAGCCTCGAGGCGGCACCGATGGTGCATGTGGCCGATACCGACCTGCTGGAATTGCTGGGCTCTGTCGTGTTCGAGGATGTCTGCATCACCTCGGCCATCGGCCTGAGCCCCGCGCCGGCACCCGATGACGCCTTCAGCCTGCCGGATGTGCCCGGCGTGGCGGTGGTGTTCCACGCAGCGGGTGGCGAGAAATGCGAACGGTGCTGGAAGATCCTGCCTGATGTCGGCAGCCATGCGCATCACGGCGTCTGCGGCCGTTGCGACGCGGCGCTGGACTGAGCAGCGCCGCGCCTGTTGATGCGGGCGTGAACGGATATTTGAAGCAAGAAGAAACCGGGGGCGGAGCGCAGGCTTCGCCCCTTTTGCGTCGCAGAGGGCGCGGTCAGCGCGACCCCCGTCCGGGCGCGGTCAGCGCGCTGTGCGTTCGGGAATGATCTGCTGCGCGATGCCCGCGAAGAGCAGGTAGACCGAGGTCACGACCAGACCCCAATGCGCCCAGCTTTCGGGGTGGAAATCCACCCAGGCCGCCCAGCCCGCAAAGAAGGTCCAGGCCAGCGCCATGGGCAGCGACAGGTTGCGCCAGCGTTCGGTGCGCACCGGGTGGATGAACTTGAGCGGAAAGAACATCGCCACCGCCAGAAGCGAGACAAGGATCAGGATGATCCAGAAATCCGGGCTGAGCGCGAACAGGACCAGCACCAGCATGTTCCAGCATCCGGGAAAGCCCGAAAAGGAATTATCCTTTGTCTTCATCCGCGTATCGGCGAAATACATGGCACTTGCGAAGGTGATCACGATGATTGCGAACCAGCCGGTCCAGCCCGGCAGCAGATCGGATTTGAACAGCGCGAAGGCCGGAATGAAGACATAGGTCAGGTAGTCGATGATCAGGTCCAGAAGCACGCCGTCGAATTCGCCCGCGTATTTCTTGACCTCGTATTTGCGTGCCAGTGGCCCGTCGACCCCATCCACGGCAAAGGCCACGACCAGCCACAGGAACATCAGGCTCCATTCGCCATCGACGGCCGCCAGCATGGCCAGCATGGCAAAGACCGCGCCGGTCGCCGTGAAGAGATGCACGGCAAGGGCCTTGAACTGCGGTGTCATGCGGCCCCCTTGGTGTTGTGCGCGGCGCGGGGATGGCTGGCCTCGTAGACCTGCATCAGCCGCGCGGTATCGACCGCCGTATAGGCCTGCGTGGTGGACAGCGAGGCATGGCCCAGCAATTCCTGGATCGCGCGCAGATCGCCGCCGGCGTTCAGCAGATGGGTGGCGAAGCTGTGGCGCATCGCATGGGGCGTGGCGCTGGCGGGCAGGCCCAGTTGCAGCCGTGCCTGTTCCATCACCTTCTGGATCGCGCGCGGGTTCAGCGCGCCGCCCCGCACGCCGCGGAACAGGGGCTGGTTGTCCTCAAGCGGATGCGGACACAGGCGCGCATAGCGGTCAACGGCCGCGCGGGCGGCGGGGATCACGGGAACCACGCGTTCCTTGCCGCCCTTGCCGGTGATCCGCAGCACAGGTGGCAGCGGCAGGTCCGCGCCGGTCAGCGACAGCGCCTCGGAAATCCGCAGCCCGCAGCCATAGAGCACCGTGACCACGGCCATGTCGCGCGCCGCCACCCAATCCTGACGCGCCTGCAATTCGACCCGGTCGATCATGGCGCGCGCCGCATCCTCGGCCAGGGGGCGGGGCAGCTTGCGCTGGAATTTGGGCGACCGGGTGGACAGCACCGCCGTCGGCTCGAACCCCTCGCGGGCGGCGAGCCAGCGATAGAAGGACTTGACCGCCGAGAGCTTGCGCGCCAGCGACCGCGCGCCCACATCGCTGCTGCGGGTGCGCGCCATCCAGGCGCGCATGTCCGACACGCTGATCCGCGCCAATGCCGTCAGCCCCTGCGGCGCACCCGCATGCGCGGCCATGAAGGCGATGAAATCCAGAACATCGTGGCGATAGGCCTCGATCGTGTTCTCGGAGGCGCCCTTGAGGGTCTTCTGCCCCTCCAGCCAGGCGCGCAGCGCCTCGGCCGCGGCGGGCGAGACCAGGCTCATGACAGCCAGCGGCGCATGGACCGTTCGAAGACACCGGCGAAAAAGCCAAGAAGGTCAGTGCCTTGGCTTGGGTTGAACTGATGCGGATCCTCGGAGCCCATGACCAGCATGCCGGGCAGGCGCCCTGCGCCGAAATCCAGTTTCAGACAGGCCTCGGACCGGATCCAGCCGGCCTTGTCGCCATAGATGGCGGGGCTGCCTTCCTGCATCTGGCGCAGCGTCACCTGGCGCTGCGGCGCGTCGCGCCCGGCGCTGAGGTAATCCGCGACAAAACCGGGCTGCGCCACGCGCAGCACTTCGCCCAGACGCTGCACCACCGGATCCTGATCGTTCTGCACCGATTCCAGCACCAGCCGGATCGAGTCCACGCGCAGGATTTCGGCCACGGGTCCACCCAGATCGCGCAGGAACACCTCGAACTCCATCGGATCGAGCATGCGCAGGATCGCGCGATGCACCTGGTTGGTGCCGGCCAGGTTGTCATAGGCGGCCGCGATCACGCTGCGATGGGTGTCTTCAAGGCGGTCGAGCCGCGCCTCAAGCCGTTCCATGGCGATGCCGCGCAGATCGACGATATTGGCGCCCATCATCCGCTCGTTCGCGGCGATCAGGGCGCGCATCAGGTCGCGATCCTCGAGGATGACATCGGGTTGCGCCATGATCTTGTCGCGCAGCGCGCTGTCCATTCCGGGTTTCGTGCTCATTCCTGCCTCGGGTCGTTTTCTTGATTTGCGGGCCTTATAGCACGGGGTCAGAGAATTTTCTGCCCCGTTTTTTCCCAATCCTTCAAAAACGTCTCAAGCCCCTTGTCGGTCAGCGGGTGGCTTGCCAGTTTCTTGATCACCTCGGGCGGGGCCGTCATCACATCCGCACCGATGCGCGCGCAGTCCAGCACGTGGTTGACCGAACGGATCGAGGCGGCAAGGATCTGCGTCTCGAAGCCGTAATTGTCATAGATGGTGCGGATATCCTCGATCAGATCCATACCGTCGAGGTTGATATCATCAAGACGCCCGATGAAGGGGCTGATGAAGGTGGCCCCGGCCTTGGCCGCCAGCAGCGCCTGGTTGGCGCTGAAGCACAGCGTCACGTTGACCATGAAACCCTCGCCCGACAGCACCTTGCAGGCCTTCAGCCCGTCCCAGGTCAGCGGCAGTTTCACGGCGATATTGGGCGCGATGGCAGCCAGCTTGCGGCCTTCGGCGATCATCGCCTCAGCCTCCAGCGCGACCACTTCCGCACTGACCGGCCCATCGACCAGCTCGGCGATTTCGCGTGTGACTTCAATGATGTCGCGCCCGGACTTGAGGATCAGCGAGGGGTTGGTGGTCACGCCGTCCACCATTCCCAGATCGTTCAACTCGGCAATGGCGGCGATTTCTGCGGTATCGACAAAGAACTTCATGACGCTCCCTCGGGGCTTGGCCTTTCGTTGCCTTGGCTTTACCCCATAGTGCAGAACCCTGAAACCCCTTTCACCGAAAGCCCCGGCCACGTGAGCGATTTCTACCACCATGGCGACCTGATCGCGGTGCTGACCACGCAGCCGCTGGACCGCACGCTGGATTACCGCGCGCCGGAAGGGGGCTGTCATGCCGGCGCCTTCGTCGAGGTGCCGCTGGGCCCGCGCCGGGTGATGGGGGTGGTCTGGGGACCGGGGCAGGGAGATTTCGACCTTGCGAAAGTACGCTATGCCAGCCGCGTGCTGGATGTGGCCCCGATGCGCGAAGAGATGCAGGATTTCCTGACGCGGGCGGCCGAATACACGATGACGCCGCTGCCCGCGATGCTGCGGCTGGCCACCCGCGCGCCCGGTCTTGGCGATGCACCGGCGACGCGGCGGATCTACCGGCTGGGGCAGGGGGCGCCGGACCGCATGACGCCTGCGCGCGAAAAGGTGCTGGAGGTGCTGCGCGATTATGGCGGGCTGGCCTTCACCCTGCGCGAACTGGCCGAGATGGCCGGTGTCTCGACCGGCGTGGTCAAGGGGCTGGCGGCACAGGGCGCGGTGCTGGAGGAAGACAGCCCCCGCGACATGCCCTTCCCCACGCTGGATCCCGCGCAACCCGGCAAGGCGCTGAACGAGGATCAGGCGGCGGCGGTGGCGGCATTGCGCGCGGTCATCGCGCGCGGCACCTATGGCACGACACTGCTGCGCGGGGTGACCGGGTCGGGCAAGACCGAGGTTTACCTCGAAGCCGTGGCCGAGGCGCTGCGGCAAGGGCGGCAGGCGCTGGTGCTGCTGCCGGAAATCGCGCTGACGGCGGAATTCCTGACGCGGGTCGAGGCGCGGTTCGGCGCGCGCCCCGCCGAATGGCATTCCGGCGTGACCGTCACCGAACGCCGCCGCATCTGGCGCATGGTGGCCGAAGGCGGCGCGCAGCTGGTGGTCGGCGCGCGATCCGCGCTGTTCCTGCCCTATCGCGCGTTGGGCCTGATCGTGGTGGATGAGGAGCACGACACCTCCTACAAGCAGGAGGATGGCGTGCTTTACAACGCCCGCGACATGGCGGTGCTGCGCGCGGCCATTTGCGGGGCACGGGTGGTGCTGGCCTCGGCCACGCCAAGCCTTGAAAGCTGGGCCAATGCCGAGGCGGGCAAGTATGACCGGCTGGTGCTGACCGATCGGTTCGGCGCCGCCGTCCTGCCCGAGATGCGCGCCATCGACATGCGGGCCGAGACCCTGCCGACGAACCGCTGGATCTCGCCCACGCTGCAAGCGGCGGTGAACACGCGCATCGCGCAGGGTGAACAGGCGCTCTTGTTCATCAACCGGCGTGGCTATGCGCCCACGACCGTGTGCCGGGCCTGCGGGCATCAGATCGGCTGCGATCATTGCGATGCGCGGATGGTGGAGCATCGCTTTCTCAAGCGTCTGGTCTGCCATCAATGCGGCGAGACCAAACCCATGCCCGAGGTCTGCCCCGCCTGTGGCGTTGCGGGCAAGCTGGCCCCGGTCGGCCCCGGTGTGGAACGCCTGACCGAAGAGGCGCAGGCCCTGTTCCCGCAGGCCCGCGTGGCGACCCTGTCGTCGGACATGTATGCCAGCGCGCGCGCGTTGAAGGCGGAGATCGAGAATATCGCGGCCGGTGGGGCCGATATCATCATCGGCACGCAGCTTGTGGCGAAGGGGCACAACTTTCCGCTGCTGACGCTGGTGGGGGTGATCGACGCCGACCTTGGCCTGCAAGGATCCGACCTGCGCGCCGCCGAGCGCACGTTCCAGCTGATGCGGCAGGTGGCGGGGCGCGCGGGGCGGGCCGAGAAGCGGGGGCAGGCTTTGCTGCAGACCCATCAGCCGGAACATCCGGTGATCCGCGCCATTCTGGCGGGCGACGAGGAAGGGTTCTGGCGCGCCGAGGCCGAGGAGCGGCGGCAGGCGGGTGTGCCGCCTTATGGCCGGATGGCCGGGATCATCATCTCGGCCAATGACGCGCAATCGGCCTTCGAGCTGGGCACGGCGCTGGCGCGGATGGACGGGCCGCTGCGCCAGATCGGGGCGCAGGTCTACGGGCCTGCCCCGGCCCCCATCGCAAGGATCAGGGGGCGGCACCGGGTGCGCCTGCTGGTCAGGGCCGACAAGGGCGCGCCCTTGCAGGCGGCGCTGACCCGCTGGCTGGGGCAGGTGAGGCTGACGGGCAGCCTGCGGCTGGCCGTGGATATTGATCCGCAGAGTTTCTACTGAAGGGGTTTTCGAGGGTGTCCCATGATGGGACATTTT
>JANREX010000010.1:8218-49624 GCA_030758115.1 Paracoccaceae bacterium
ACACGCCCCCCGGGGCGGCGATTTTGCTACCGTGGTGGCACGACCTGAGGTTCGATGACTGGGCGGGGATAAACTGCCCCGGAATTATGGTCGCATCGCCACCCCGCGTGTCGGCGACCGCGCGGGGGATGGGGCGGGCGTTGGTTTGCCCTTACCCCATCCGTTCCGAGGCATAGCTGCCGGGGCTGGCGGGGAAGACAACCGTCTTGTTGCCGTTCTGAAAGACGCGGTGATGGATATGGGCGTGGATCGCGCGGCTGAGCACCTGTGCCTCGACGTCGCGGCCAAGGCTGACGTAATCCTCGGCGCTTTGGGCGTGGGTGATGCGGACGGTGTCCTGCTCGATGATCGGGCCCTCATCCAGATCGGCGGTGACGTAATGGGCGGTCGCGCCAATCAGTTTCACGCCGCGCTCATAGGCTTGTTTATAGGGGTTGGCCCCCTTGAAGCTGGGCAGGAACGAATGGTGGATGTTGATGATCCGGCCCGACATTTTCTGACAGATCGCATCCGACAGCACCTGCATGTAGCGCGCGAGCACGATCAGCTCTGCCCCCGATTCCTCGACCAGGGCCATCAGGCGGGCTTCGGCCTCGGGCTTGTTTTCCTTCGTCACCTTGATCTGGTGAAAGGGCAGGTCATGGTTCACGACGACTTTCTGATAGGTCATGTGGTTTGACACCACGCCCACGATGTCGATGGGCAGCGCGCCGATGCGCCAGCGATAGAGCAGGTCGTTCAGGCAATGGCCGAAATTCGACACCATCAGCAGGACCTTCATCCGCTCGGACGCGTCATGGATCGCCCAGTCCATCGCGAATGTGTCGGCGATGGGGGCGAACCCCTCGCGCAGCGCATCCCGCGCCGCGCCGGTTTCAGCCTGAAAGGTCATGCGCGCAAAGAACATGCCGGTCAGCGGATCGTCGAACTGGTGGCTGTCGGTGATATTGCAGCCATTCGCCGCCAGAAAACCCGAAATCGCCGCGACGATGCCGCGGGTGGAAGGGCATTGGACGGTCAGGACATGGTGGGTCATCGGTTTCTCCGGGCAGGACTGTTGCCCGGTAGGTAGCAGCAGGCCCGCAGGCGCGACAGCCCGGAAACGACAGGCGCTTGCGTCCGTGCGACGCAGGCTCGGGCGGTGACTCAGGCGGTGACCGCGCGGCCCTGCTGATCGACCACCATATCCGTCAGGATCGCGCCCACCCACATGGCGAAAAGTGCCGCCCATGCGGTGCCCACGAAGATCGACCCGCCGGTCACCCCCGCGCCGATGGCGCAGCCCCCGGCCAGCATGCCGCCAAAGCCCATCAAGGCGGCCCCGGTCATCGACCGGCGCATGTTGCTTTCGTTCTCGAAGCCCTGGAATTTGAACTCGCCGGCGAAAACCGATGCGAGGAACGATCCCAGGAACACGCCCGGCACCAGGCCGATATCGAATTCCAGCACCGAGGCGCGGTCCAGCGTGAACATCAGCGTGCGCGCCGATGGTCCGGTGAAGCTGGCGCTTTCGATCTGCACGGGCTCAAACGCGATTTGCGACAGCCCGAAGGTCAGCACCCAGCCCAGGGCCACGGCAAAGCCCACGCCCGAGGCAAAGACCAGGCGCGACGCGCCGATCCGGTTGCGCCGCGACAGTTCCAGCGCCAGCAGGGCCATGGCCGCGCCAAAGGCCAGCCCGCCCCAATCGGGCAGATGCAGCGCCGACAGCAGGTTCATGTTGCGCCCGCCAGAGGTGACCCAAAGCCCTGCCAGCCAGTCGCGCAAGGGGCCAAGCCAGCCCGTGATGCTCATTTGTGCGACTACGGCGAAGATCAGCCCCGATACGATGGAACGCAGGTTGCCCGTGGCCCCCAGCACCAGAAGCCGCCCCGAACAGCCGCGCGCCAAGACCATGCCCACGCCAAAGAGAAGCCCGCCGATGATCGCGCCGGACCAGCTGCCCGGCACCGCCATCATGCGCGCGTCGGCACTGCGCATCAGGCCCAGCATCTGCGCGCCCTGTACCCAGACGATGGCGGTGGAAATGGTCAGCAGCCACACCGCGACCTTGTCGCCCAGCTGGCCGCGCGCGAATTCCACCGCCGCCGCCCGCAGGCAGAAGCGCGAGCGTTGCGCCGCCACGCCGAAGACCACGCCGGTCAGGAGGCCAAGGACGGCCGCCGTCGGCTCTTCGCCGATCCATTCCACAAGGCTGAGTATGTCCATCGTTCCGTTCCTGTCATCTCGATTGCCCATGGCAATGCCATCACTTGTGGCCTTGGTCCTTGATCCAGATCATCCATCCCGCGTCGGAACCGGCGCTTTGGTCGAAACTGACGGCTCCCATGTCGCAATCGGTTGCGATTTGCGACTTGGGCGGCCTTATCCGCTGTCGCAGGACAGGGTGCGCGGCAGAAGGAATGCGGGCATGGACCAGATCGTGAACCCGGTCGACGGGATGCAGGGCGACGCGCAGGCCGGAATGCTGGCCGCGGCCATGCTGGCCATGGCCGCGATGCCGATCCGCCTTGAAGCGGCCCAGCAGCCGCTTGAGGGGGGCGAGGATCCGGCCTTTGGCACGGTCCGCTGGCGGACGCTGTTCTGCGCCGACCGCACCCAGACCGGCGGCGTGGTCATGGGGATCGCCGAATTCGCCCCCGGTGGCACGCTGCTGCCCCATCGCCACGCCCCGGCCGAGGTTTATTTCGGGCTGGAGGGTGCCGCCATCGTCACGGTGGACGGTGTGCCCAATCCGATGGGTCCGGGCACGGCGCTTTATGTCCCCGGCGATGCCGAACATGGCACCGTTGCGGGGCCTGACGGGTTCCGCATGCTCTATGTTTTTCCGCGCGACCGGTTTTCCGAGGTCGAGTACCGTTTCTCGCCGCTTTGAGATCCGCTGCGCGTGGTGATGCCGCGCGCACAGGGGGCTGTGCGCGGATGGGGTGATCTTGCCTCTCGCCATGGTCGAAAAATCGGCGTAAGCCGTTAACATGCAAATCATTCCGCTTGCCCATGCCAAGGATTTGCCGGTCTGGCGCAGACCGGTCGCGCTGCTGTTCCTGATGGCGGCGGCGATGCCCATCGCCTTTGCCACATGGTCGGCGCTGTTGAACAACTTCGTGATCGAGGTGGCGCAGTTCGACGGATCCGACATCGGCTGGCTGCATACGGTGCGGGAAATTCCCGGGTTTCTGGCCATCGGCGTGATCGCCATCCTGATGTTCATGCGCGAGCAGGTGCTGGGCATGGTCGCGCTGATCCTGCTGGGGGTGGCCACGGCCATCACCGCGTGGTTCCCGACGCTGGGCGGTATCCTGACGATCACGATGCTGTCGTCGATCGGCTTTCACTATTACGAGACGGTCAACCAGTCCTTGCAGCTGCAATGGCTGCCCAAGGACCGTGCGCCGCAGATGCTGGGCTGGCTGCTGGCCGCCGGGTCGGGCGCGACGCTGGTCGCATATCTCTGCATCATCGTCACATGGGAGGCGCTGGGCCTGACCTATAACATGGTCTACCTGTTGGCGGGCGGCATCACGGCGGCGGCGGCCCTGTTCGCGCTGCTGGCCTATCCGCAGTTCGAGGCGCCCGATCCGCAAATCAAGAAGATGGTGCTGCGCCGCCGCTATTGGCTTTATTATGCGCTGCAGTTCATGTCGGGCGCGCGGCGGCAGATATTCGTCGTCTTCGCGGGCTTCATGATGGTCGAGAAATTCGGCTTTCGCGTGCATGAGGTGACGGCGCTGTTCACCATCAACCTGGTGGTCAACATGATCGCGGCCCCCTTGCTGGGCCGTGCGGTGGCCCGCTGGGGCGAGCGCCGCGCGCTTGCGGTCGAATATGTCGGGCTGATCTGCGTTTTCCTGGGCTATGGCGGGATCTACTGGTTCGGTTGGGGCGTGATGATGGCGGCGGCGCTTTACGTGATGGATCACGTCTTCTTTGCGATGGCGCTGGCGCTCAAGACCTATTTCCAGAAGATCGCCGATCCGCGCGACATCGCCCCCACGGCGGCCGTGGCCTTTACGATCAATCACATCGCCGCGGTTTTCCTTCCGGCCTCGTTGGGCTATCTGTGGCTGGTCTCGCCCAGTTCGGTTTTCGTGCTGGCAGCGGCCATGGCGGGCGTGTCTTTCTGCCTTGCCCTGCTGATCCCGCGCCATCCCGAGCCGGGCAATGAAACCATATTCGCCCGCTTCGCGCCGGCCCCAGCCGAGTAAGCGATACCCCCATGGATCACGCCGCCACCGAAACCAGCCCGGCACCCACGCCCGACAAGCGGGGCAAGTTCGTCACCGGCTCTACCATGCGCCACGTGGTGGTGATGACGCTGACGGGCTCGCTTGGCCTGAGCTTTCTGTTCCTGGTGGATTTCCTGGCCCTGTGGTGGATCAGCCGGCTGGACAACGAGGTGCTGATCACCGCCATCGGTTTCGCCGGCACGATCCAGTTCTTCGTGATGTCGATCGCCGTGGGCATGATGATCGGGGCGGTGGCGCTGGTCAGTCGCGCATTGGGGATGGGCGATCCCGAAGAGGCGCGGCGCATCGCGACATCGGCGATGATCTACGGCGCCAGTTTCCAGACCTGTGTTGCCTTGCTTGTCTTCCTGTTCCGCCGTCCGATCCTGATCTGGACCGGGGCCGAGGGTGAGGCGCTGGACGTGGCCACCGATTTCCTGGCCATATCGCTGCCCTCGCTGCCGCTGGTGGCCATCGGCATGTGCGCCAGCGCCGTTCTGCGCGCCGCAGGCGAGGCATGGCGGTCGATGATGGTGACTGTATCCGCCGGTATCGTGGCACTGATCGTCGATCCGATCCTGATCGTCTGGATGGGCTATGGCGTCAGCGGGGCTGCCATGGCCATCGTGCTGTCGCGCCTCGCGATGGCGGTGATGGGGTTCTACTGGGTCAGCCGCTCGCGCAATTTGCTGGCGCGGCCCAGCATGGTCGATCTGCGCACATTCATGGCGCCGTTTGCGGCCATTGCCATTCCGGCGGTGGCCACGCAGGTGTCGACCCCGTTCGGCAACTGGGTGCTGGTGCGCGCCATGGCAGAACATGGCGACAGCGCCGTGGCGGGGCTGGGCGTGGTGATGCGCCTGACGATTGTCTGCTTCGGCGGCATCTTCGCCCTGTCCGGCGCGATTGGCGGCATCATCGGCCAGAACTACGGCGCCAAGCAATATGACCGCGTGGCGCGGGCCTATGTCGATGCGCTCAAGTTCTGCCTGGCCTATACCGCCGTGGTCTGGGTGTTGCTGATCCTCAGCGCGGACCTGATCGCCAGCTCTTTCGGACTGGGGCCCGAGGGGGCGCAGATCGTGCGGGTCTTCGCCTACTACGGGGCAGGGGCGCTGGTCTTTACCGGGGCGCTGTTCGTGTCGAACGCGGCTTTCAACAACCTGGGCCGTCCCCTGTGGGCGACGGCGGCGAACTGGGCGCGCGATGCGATCCTGATGGCGCCTTTCGCCTTTGGCCTTGGCGCGATCTATGCGGGCGGCGGCGTGATCATGGGGCAGGCCCTTGCGAATGTCCTGGCAGGGGTGATGGCGGGGCTGATCGGCTGGCGTTTCGTGCGCCGCATGGGCGCGCGCCCTTCCGCCGCGCTTGACGCGGGGCGCGCATCGACATAGGCGCAGCGGCAGCACCCGCAACCCGGAGACAGATGCCATGCCCACCTTTACCGCGATCACCACCCTGACCGGCAAGACCCCCGCCGAGGCGCTGGGCGAGGCGGTCGAGACCCTGACCCCCGAACCCGAGGGCGTTGGCGTCTTCGAGATCGAGGATGGATCGGGCCTGTGGGAAGTGGCCTGCTATTTCACCGAACGCCCCGATCATGCGGGACTGGCCCTGCTGGCCACGATCCACGGCGCGCGTCCCTTCGCCATTTCCGAACTGCCCGAGACCGACTGGGTCGCCAAGGTGCGCCGCGAGCTGTCGCCGGTGGTGGCGGGGCGGTTCTTTGTCTATGGCAGCCATGATGCCGACAAGGTGCCCGACGGTGTCGAGGCGCTGCTGATCGAGGCGGCGATGGCCTTTGGCACCGGGCATCACGGCACCACGCAGGGCTGTCTGCGCGCGCTGGACCGTCTGGATACGGGCGGATTTACCGGCCAGAACGTGGCCGACATCGGCTGCGGCACCGCCGTTCTGGCGATGGCCGCCGCGCGGATCTGGCCGAACCCGGTTCTGGCGGGCGATATCGACGAGGTTGCGGTCGAGGTGGCCGAGGCGAATGTGGCGGCCAACAACCTTGCGGGCCGGGTGCATTGCGTCGAGGCGACAGGCTTCGATCATCCCGATATCCTGGCGGCCAGCCCCTTTGATCTGGTCTTCGCCAATATCCTGAAGGGCCCGTTGATCGACCTGGCCCCCGACATGCAGGCTCATCTGATTCCGGGCGGTTACGCGATTCTGTCGGGAATCCTGAATGAGCAGGCCGATGAGGTCATTTCCGTTTATGCAGCATCCGGCATCAATCTTGTCCACCGCGAGGAGATTGGTGAATGGACGACGCTTACTCTGCGCAAGTGAAGCGGAAATAAGGCGTAAATGCAGCCCTCGTGGACGGGTTGCCCCATTTTTGCCTTAATTTGGCACTACTTTTTTGTGGATAGAGGTGGGGGCCGATATCTGGAGCTCTGACATGTCAGACGCATTCTTTGAATTCGATAACCGTATCCGGCGCATCAACCGGAAGCACGTCAATCTGGCCGGTGGATATGTCTCGGTTGTGGGCGATGACGGCCTGATCGTGGTCAAGCCGCGCCGCAAGCGTGCGCGCCTGCCCATCAGGTCATTCCTGTTCCTGGCGATCGGCCTTGTCGGCTTCAAGGCCATGATCCTGGCCAGCCTGGGCCAACCTGTCTATGAGGACCGGCTTGACAAGCTGCGCGCGGGATCGACCGTCGAACGTGCGGGCGCATGGGTCATGCAGTTGGATCCGGTCAGCACCGCGCTGGCCGATGCGATCCGCGACCAGTTGCCGAATTTCTGATCCCTTCCGCGTAGGTTGGTCCGCACCCTGCTGCCTGCGCGGGTGAGGTGCGGTACGACCGTGGGAACAAAATCAAAAAGCCGCGCGACCCTGGGGGACGCGCGGCTTTTTTCATCCGATCCGCAGGACCGGGCGTCGTGATCAGCGGTGCTTGACCACGACGTCGATGTCACCACGGCACAGGCCGATGTCTTCCAGTTCGCGATCCGACAGGCGCGACAGGGCGTTGCGGGTCACGCGGGCGTCGTTCCACGCGGCGAAAGCGCCGACCATGGTCGAGAAGAAGCCGGTCAGGCCAGCGGCCTGGGCGGTCGTGCGGGGGGCGTCGTAAACAGCCATTTTCATATCCTCGGTTGCGCATTTGCGCTTTGATTGGTGCAAGTGAAGTCAAGACCCATGCGGGCCTCTTTCTGCAGCTGCACATAGAGTGCCTTTATTTGCCGCACAAGACGGGCTGAATGCATAGGTCTTATGCGACTTTTGCATGGGTCGTGAGGGACGAAATCCCCAATAAAACAAGGCGAAAATGGGGCGCATATTCTGTCGCATTCGGATGGTGAAGCGGCGCTATCCGGCGATTTTCTGCATTGCAGCATCGCGGGGCGGCGCGGTGCCGTGGCAAACCATGCCCACGCTTTGGGATTGGCCTTTGTTCGCCTTTCGTGCTAGTGCATCAAAAAAGCAACAGAGCAGGGGCGGATGATGCGGGTTTTGGGGATCGATCCCGGCTTGAGAAACCTTGGCTGGGGCATCATCGATGTCGATGGCAGCCGCCTGTCCCATGTCGCCAACGGTATCTGCCACTCGGCTGGCGATGACCTGTCGTTGCGCCTGCTGGCGCTGCACCGGCAACTGACCGAAGTGCTGGTGCAATACCGCCCCGATACGGCGGCGGTGGAACATACTTTCGTCAACAAGGATGGCGTTGCCACGCTGAAGCTGGGGCAGGCGCGCGGGATCGCGCTGCTGGTGCCGGCCCAGGCGGGGCTGAACGTGGCGGAATATGCCCCCAATGCCGTCAAGAAGACGGTGGTGGGCGTGGGGCATGCCGCCAAGGAACAGGTGCAGCATATGGTCAGGATGCAATTGCCCGGCGTGGTGCTGACCGGACCCGATGCCGCCGATGCCCTGGCCATCGCCATCTGCCATGCCCATCACGGCGCGGCAGGCAGCGCATTGGCGAACGCGATCAGAAAGGCCAGCGCATGATCGGCAAGCTGACGGGGCGCATCGATTACCGCACCGAGGATCATGTGCTGATCGACGTCTCGGGCGTGGGATACCTTGTCTATTGCTCGGACCGCACGCTTGCGGCCCTGCCGGGGCCGGGCAACGTGGTGGCGCTTTACACCGACATGGTGGTGCGCGAGGACCTGATGCAGCTTTACGGCTTTCCGACGCTGCTGGAAAAGGAATGGCACCGCCTGCTGATGGGGGTGCAG
The DNA here is from genome assembly GCA_030758115.1 of Paracoccaceae bacterium. Classification (GTDB taxonomy): domain Bacteria; phylum Pseudomonadota; class Alphaproteobacteria; order Rhodobacterales; family Rhodobacteraceae; genus Seohaeicola. The sequence goes on from JANREX010000010.1 coordinate 16,648, forward strand.
GGGGTGGGGGCCAAGGCCTCGCTTGCGATCCTGGGCGCGCTGGGGGCGGAAGGCGTCAGCCGCGCGATCATGCTGGGTGACATCAATGCGATCAAGGCCGCCAAGGGGATCGGCCCCAAGACCGCACAGCGCGTGGTGATCGAGTTGAAAGACAAGGCCCCCGGCGTCATGGCGATGGGCGGCACGCTGGCGGCGGCGATGGGCACCGCGCCCGCAGCCCCCGAGGGCGAGGTTCTGGACGACACACCCGCGCCCGCACCGCGCAAGGCTGCAGCACCCGCGCGCCCCTCGGGCAGTGCGGCCGCGCAATCGGATGCCTTGTCGGCCCTGACCAACCTGGGCTATTCGCCCGGTGATGCCGCAGGCGCCGTGGCCCGCGCCGCCGCCGATGCCCCCGAGGCCGAGGCCGCCGCCCTGATCCGCGCCGCCCTCAAGGCGCTGGCCCCGAAAGGGTAAGAGATGACGCAACCCGACCCGATCCTGGACCCCGAACGCCAGCCCGAGGACAATGACCGCGCCCTGCGCCCGCAGGGTCTGGACGAGTTCATCGGCCAGGCCGAGGCGCGCGCGAACCTGCGGGTCTTCATCCAGTCCGCCCGCCAGCGTGGCGAGGCGATGGATCACACGCTGTTCCATGGCCCGCCTGGCCTGGGCAAGACGACGCTGGCGCAGATCATGGCGCGCGAGCTGGGGGTTGGCTTTCGCATGACCTCGGGGCCGGTTCTGGCCAAGGCGGGCGATCTGGCGGCGATCCTGACCAATCTGGAAGCGCGCGACGTGCTGTTCATCGACGAGATCCACCGCCTGAACCCGGCGGTGGAGGAAGTGCTCTATCCCGCGCTGGAAGATTTCCAGCTGGACCTGGTGATCGGCGAGGGGCCCGCAGCGCGCACCGTGCGGATCGAGTTGCAGCCCTTCACGCTGGTGGGGGCGACGACCCGGATGGGCCTGTTGACCACGCCGCTGCGGGACCGTTTCGGCATTCCCACAAGGCTGGTGTTCTACACGGACGCAGAATTGTACGAGATCGTGATCCGCAACGCGCGCCTGCTTGGGGCGCCCGCCGAGGAGGGCGGCGCGATGGAAATCGCGCGCCGCTCGCGTGGCACGCCGCGTATCGCGGGCCGTCTGTTGCGCCGGGTGGTGGATTTCGCGCTGATCGAAGGCAATGGCCGGGTCACGCGCGAGATTGCCGATTACGCGCTGACGCGGCTGGGGGTGGATCATCTGGGTCTTGATGGCGCGGATCGGCGGTATCTGCGGCTGATCGCCGAAAATTATCAGGGTGGCCCGGTGGGCATCGAGACCCTGTCGGCGGCCCTGTCCGAAAGCCGCGATGCGCTGGAAGAGGTGATCGAGCCCTTCCTGTTGCAGCAGGGGCTGATCCAGCGCACCCCGCGTGGCCGGATGCTGGCGCAGAAGGCCTGGACCCATCTGGGGCTGGATGTGCCCAAGGGGCAGACCGATCTGTTCGGCTGAGCGCGGGATTTTGAGTATTTTCGGAACGATGAAGGGAAGGGCGCGGCATGGCTGAGGCGTTGACGGTCAAGCAAGTCGAGGCGCTGTTCACGCGCGCGGACGGATCATATGCCTTTGCCCGCTGGGGCAGGCCGATCGCGCCGGTGGTCTTCGGCGTCGAGGAGGACACGCTGAAGATCGTCAAGGGCGCGCTGGAGGCGGTTGTTGCGCTGGCAGGCCACAAGATGGCCGAGACCGATCCCGAGCTGGGGGCGAACCTGATGGTGTTCTTCTTCCGCGACTGGGACGAATTGCCCGAGGTGCCGAACCTGGACCGTCTGGTGCCTGATCTTGTGCCGCTGGTGGCGCGGCTGAAGGCGGTGGATGCCAACCAGTACCGGATTTTCCGCTTCGATGCGGATGGGGGCATCAAGGCCAGTTTCGTGTTCCTGCGGATGGATGAGGCGCTGTCGGCGGTATCGGCCGATGTGCTGGCGCTGTCTCAGGTGGTGCAGACGATCCTTTTGTGGTCCGACATGGCGTTTCGCGACCGCTCACCCCTGGCGGTGCTGGAGGGGCGCACGATCCTGCGCCCCGAGATCGCGGCGCTGATCCGCGCGGCCTATGATCCGGTGATGCCGGCGGTCGCGCGCGATCCCTCCCATGCGCTGCGTCTGCAGGCGCGGGTTCAGGCGGCGCAATGAGCCCTAGCCGGGCAGGCGACCGCCCAGGGCGCGGGTGATCTCGGCCGCGGCATCGGCAACCTGACGGCCATAATCGAGGCTGCTGCGCGCATCGAAGCGCGCCGATGGCCCCGAGATCGACACGCCCCCCACGGCCTGCCCCTGCGCGTCGCATATGGCGGCACCGATGCAGGACATGCCGATATGGCGTTCCTCCTGATCGAAGGACCAGCCGCGTGCCCGCGTCTGTTCCAGATCGGCGAAAAGATCGGCAGGCGTCGATAGCGTGCGGTCGGTGAAGGCGGGCAGACCCGAGGACTGGATCAGCGCGCGCAGACGATCCTCGGGCAGGGTGGCCAGGATCGCCTTGCCGGTGCCCGAGGCATGCATCGGCGTCCGCGTGCCGGGGTTGAAGAAGGCGCGGATCGGGTTCGGGGTTTCGATCTGCCCGATGAACACCACCTCGGCGCCGTCGCGGATCGCGAGGTTCGCGGTCTCGCCCGTGGTCTGCATCAGGGCGCGCATCACCGGGCGGCTGATATCGGCCAGGTTCATCCGTTTCAGGAAGGAGGCGCCGGTGCGATAGGCCTCGATCCCGACCATCCAGTCCTGCGTGGCCTCGTCAAGTTCGGCAAATCGGTGCTTTTGCAGCGTGGTCAGGATGCGGTGGGTCGTGGCGGTGGGAATGCCGAGCGCCAGCGACAGGTCCGTGAGCGAGGCGCGTTCCAGCCGGGCGAGCGCGTTCAGCACCCCAAGCGCGCGGTCCAGCGCCTGCATCGTCTGGCTGCCCGTATCCGTGAAGGGTGACTTGGGCCGCCCCCGTGCCTTGCGTTCTGCCTGTGCCACTTGCGCGATTCCCTGCTGTTCATGCTGCCGTGCAGCACAAGAACACTTATGAAAAATATTTTCAATATTGGAATGGAAAAATTTTTTGAAAACGTGAAAAACTAATGGAAACAACGGTTACAGTGTTTTCTTCCAAAAATGGAAAAGGGTTTTGAGAAAATTGCCGGACGGGGCGGATGTGCTATGTTCGGACGATCCTTGGAGGAGAGCGACCATGTCTGACCAGAACCCTGTTTTCATTCCCGGACCGACCAATATCCCCGACCGGCTGCGTCTTGCGATGCATGTGCAGACCCGCGACCACCGGGCGCCCGATTTCGTCGAGACCCTGACCCCCGTGCTTGAGGACACCAAGCGCGTCTTCGGCACGACCACGGGCCATGTGATCACCTTCCCCGCCAGCGGCACCGGCGGCTGGGAGGCGGCGATCACCAACACGCTGTCGCCCGGCGACACGGTTCTGGTCGCGCGCTACGGCATGTTCTCGCACCGCTGGATCGACATGTGCCAGCGACATGGGCTGGATGTGCAGATCATCGAATGCGACTGGGGTGCCGGCGCGCCCGCCGACCGTTTCGAGGCGGCGCTGAGCGCCGATACCGCCCGCAAGATCAGGGCGGTGCTGGTCACGCATAACGAAACCGCGACGGGCGTGAAATCCGACATCGCCGCCGTGCGCGCCGCCATGGATGCGGCCAGCCACCCGGCGCTGCTGATGGTGGATTGCGTCAGCTCCCTTGCCTCGATGCCCTTCGAGATGGACGCCTGGGGCGTCGACATCGCGGTGGCGGGTTCGCAAAAGGGTTTCATGCTGGCGACCGGCATGGCGATCCTGGGTGTCAGCCCCAAGGCGCTGGAGCATATGGAGGGCGCGAAACTGCCGCGCACCTTCTTCGATTTCCGCGACATGATGGGCAGCAATGCCAAGGGCGGCTTTCCCTACACGCCGCCGCTGCAGCTGATCTACGGGATGCGCGAAAGCCTGAAGATGCTGTTCGAAGAAGGCTTGGACAATGTCTATGCCCGCCACACGCGGCTGGCGCAGGGCGTACGTGCGGCGGCCCGCGCCTGGGGGCTGGACCTGGTGGCGCAATCGCCCGATCTTTATTCCGATACGGTCAGCGCCATCTACGTGCCCAAGGGCTTTGACAGCAACGCCCTGACGGAACACGCCTTTTCGGCCTATGGCCTGTCCTTCGGCGTGGGCCTGGGCCAGATGAACGGGCGTGCCTTCCGGATCGGGCATCTGGGCATGCTGACCGATGTGATGGTCCTGTCCGGCCTTGCCGGCATCGAAATGGCAATGGCCGATCTGAACTATCCGGTCCGCCTGGGTTCGGGTGTTGCCGCCGCGCAGGATCATTTCCGCGCCTCGCGTTCCGTATTTCTGAAATCCGCAGCCTGAGGGTGCCATGAAAGACATGATCTATCCGACCTTCGACGATGTGATCGCGGCGCATGACCGCATCCGTCCCTATATCCACCGCACGCCGATCCTGACCTCGAGCTATCTGAACGACCTGACCGGGGCGGACCTGCATTTCAAATGCGAGAACTTCCAGAAGGCGGGCGCCTTCAAGGTGCGCGGCGCCTGCAACGCGGTCTTCGGTCTGCCCGAGGACAAGCTGGAGCGCGGTGTCGCCACGCATTCCAGCGGCAACCACGCGCTGTCGCTGTCCTATGCGGCGGGGCGGCGGGGCATTCCCTGCACCGTGGTCATGCCGCGTACAGCGCCCGAGGCCAAGAAGGCCGCCGTGCGCGGCTATGGTGGCCGGATCGTGGAATGCGAGCCGTCAACCAGCAGCCGCGAGGCAGTGTTCGAACAGGTCGTGGCGGAAACGGGGGCGGAATTCGTGCATCCCTACAATGACTTGCGCGTGATCACCGGGCAGGCGACCTGTTCGCGCGAGTTGATGGAGCAGGTTGACGGCATCGAGGGGATCGTCGCCCCCATCGGCGGCGGCGGCATGATCTCGGGCACCTGTCTGACCGTGTCCAGCACTGCGCCGGGGGTGAAGATCTACGCCGCCGAGCCGCTGAATGCCGATGATGCCGCGCGCAGTTTCCGCGCCGGGCATATCATCGCTGATGACGCGCCGGTGACGGTGGCCGATGGTCTGAAGGTGCCGTTGAAGGAAAACACATGGCACTATGTCTCAAACCATGTGACCGATATCCTGACCGCCACCGAGGACGAGATCATCGCGGCCATGAAACTGACATGGGAGCGCATGAAGATCGTGATCGAACCCAGCTGCGCCGTGCCGCTGGCGGTGATCCTGAAAAACCCTGACGTCTTTGCCGGCAAGCGCATCGGCGTCATCATCACCGGCGGCAACGTCGACATGGACAAATTGCCCTGGTTCAAGGGCTGAGGAGAAACGCGATGAACAAGCATGTGAACCTGTCCGACCTCGAAGTCGGCTATGACATTCCGGCCGCCATCGGCATGGATGAATCCGAGATCCAGACGCCCTGCCTGATCCTCGATCTGGACGCGCTGGAGCGCAACATCGCCAAGATGGGCAAATTCGCCAGGGATATGGGCGTGCGTCACCGCGTGCATGGCAAGATGCACAAATCGGTCGATGTGGCGCTGTTGCAGGAAAGCCTTGGCGGATCCTGCGGCGTCTGCTGCCAGAAAGTGTCCGAGGCCGAGGTCTTCGCCCGTGGCGGCATCAAGGATGTGCTGGTCAGCAACCAGGTGCGCGACCCGGCCAAGATCGACCGTCTGGCGCGTATTCCCAAGCTGGGCGCGCGCGCAATCTGCTGTGTCGATGATGTGACCAATGTGGCCGATCTGTCGGCGGCGGCCGTGCGGCATGGCACGCAGATCGAATGCCTGGTCGAGATCGACTGCGGGGCAGGGCGCTGCGGCGTCACCACCACGCCCGCGGTGATCGAGATCGCCAAGGCGATCGACGCGGCGCCGGGGCTGAAATTTGCCGGTCTGCAGGCCTATCAGGGCGCGATGCAGCACATGGACAACTATGATGACCGCAAGGCCAAGATCGACATCGCCGTGGCGCAGGTGCGCGACGCGGTCGAGGGGCTGAAGGCCGAGGGGCTGGAGTGCGACATCGTCGGCGGCGGTGGCACCGGCAGCTATTACTTCGAAGGCAACTCGGGCGTTTACAACGAGTTGCAGTGCGGATCCTACGCCTTCATGGATGCCGATTACGGTCGTATCCTGGACAAGGACGGCAAGCGCATCGACCAGGGCGAGTGGGAGAACGCGCTGTTCATCCTGACCAGCGTCATGTCCCACGCAAAGGCCGACAAGGCGATTGTCGATGCGGGCCTCAAGGCGCAGTCGGTCGACAGCGGCCTGCCGGTGATCTTCGGGCGCACCGATGTCACTTATGTGAAATGCTCGGACGAGCATGGCGTTGTGGCCGACCCCGATGGCGTGCTGAAGGTCAATGACAAGCTGCGCCTTGTGCCCGGCCACTGCGATCCGACCTGCAACGTGCATGACTGGTATGTCGGCGTCAGGGGCGGCAAGGTCGAAACCCTGTGGCCCGTCTCGGCGCGCGGCAAGGCGTTCTGATATGCCTGAACTGCTGATCATCCCCGAGGATGTCTGCGCGCAAGTGGTGACACCCGAGGCCGCCTTTACGGCGGTCGAGGGTGTCTTTGCCGCCATGGCGCGGGGCGAAGCGCGCAACTTTCCGGTGGTGCGCGAGGCGCTGGGCCATGCCGATGCGCTTTATGGCTTCAAATCGGGTTTTGACAAGGCGGGTATGGCCCTGGGTGTGAAATCAGGCGGTTTCTGGCCCGGCAACATGGCGCGTGGGTTGACAAATCATCAGTCGACCATCTTCCTGTTTGACCCCGACACCGGCCAGTTGCAGGCGCTTGTGGGCGGCAACTACCTGACGGCGATCCGGACGGCGGCGGCCTCTGCGGTGTCGATCGCCCATCTGGCGCGGCCCGATGCGAAGGTGCTGGGCATGGTGGGGGCGGGGCATCAATCCACCTTCCAGCTGCGCGCGGCAGTGCGCCAGCGCGCCTTTGAAAAGGTCCTGGCCTGGAACCCTCATCCCGAGATGCTGCCGAAGCTGGCCGCGGTGGCCGCCGAACTGGGCCTGCCCTTCGAGGCGGTCGAGCGCGAGGCGCTGGGGGCCGAAGCGGATGTGATCATCACCATCACCTCGGCTTTCGAGCCGCTGATGATGCGCGACTGGATCAAGCCGGGCACGCATGTCGCCTGCATGGGCACCGACACCAAGGGCAAGCAGGAGGTGGATGCCAATCTTCTGGCCGCCGCATCCGTCTTTACCGATGAAGTCGCGCAATCCGTCACCATCGGCGAGGCGCAGCATGCCATCGGCGCGGGGCTGATCAGCGAGGGTGACATCACCCCCATCGGTGCGGTGATCAACGGCACCCGCAAGGGGCGTACCGGCGCCGAGCAGATCACGGTCTTCGACGGCACCGGCGTCGGCCTGCAGGATCTGGCCGTGGCCCATGTGGCCATGCGCGGCGCGCAAGAGCGCGGGCTGGGGTCTGCCGTCACGCTCTGAGCCTTGCGGTCGGGGTGGTTTCTGGTCAAGTCTGGCCCGAACCACCCTGATCCGAAGGACCGCCCCATGCCCCATACCCTGCCGATCCGCGTCTACTATGAGGACACCGACATGGCGGGGATCGTCTATTACGCCAATTACCTGCGCTATATAGAACGCGCGCGCAGCGATTGGGTGCGTGGCCTTGGCATCGACCAGAACGCCATGAAGGCGCAGGGGCTTGTCTTCGCGGTGCGCCGCGTCGAGGCGGATTACCTGTTGCCCGCGCGGCTGGACGACGCGCTGGTCGTCGAGACCGAGGTGATCCAGGTTACCGGCGCGCGGCTTGTGATGGACCAGGTGGTCAAGCGCGGCGAGGATCGGCTCTTTCATGCCATCGTGACGGTCGTCGTGATCACCGACACCGGCCATCCTGCCCGCATGCCGGCAAATATCCGCCATATGTTGCATTGACGTGATCGAATGACGCAGATGTGTTGGCCTTCCCCTTTCAACTAAGGTAGTTTGCCTGCCAAATGGACCGCAAAAGCGGCCGACACCAAGAGCAGGCTTATGGAAACCGAAATCATCGCTGGCGCCGCCACGGCGGATTATACCATGTGGGCATTGTTCGCCCGCGCCACCATCGTCGTCAAACTGGTCATGATCATGCTGGTCCTGTGTTCCTTCTGGACATGGGCGATCGTCATCCAGAAGACGATCCTTTTCCGCAAGGCGCGCACTGAATCCACCGATTTCGACGCGGCCTTCTGGTCGGGCGAACCGCTGGACGAGTTGTTCGACCAGATCGGCCCCGAGCCGGCAGGCGCCTCGCAAAGGGTTTTTGCGGCGGGCATGATGGAATGGCGGCGCAGTCACCGCAACGATGGCGGGCTGATCGCGGGGGCGACCTCGCGGATCGACCGCAGCATGGATGTCGCCATCGCCAAGGAAGCGGACCAGTTGCAATCGGGCCTGACGGTTCTGGCCACCATCGGATCGGCGGCCCCCTTCATCGGGCTGTTCGGCACGGTCTGGGGGATCATGCATTCCTTCATCGAGATCGCCAAGGCGCAGAACACCAGTCTGGCCGTGGTCGCCCCCGGTATCGCCGAGGCGCTGCTGGCCACGGGCATCGGCCTTGTCGCGGCCATTCCTGCGGTGATCTATTACAACAAGCTGAGCGCGGATGCGGATCGCATCATCGGGGGCTACGGCGCCTTCGCCGATGAATTCTCGACCATCCTCAGCCGTCAGCTGGACAGCTGAGCGATGGGTGCGGGTGTCATCAAGAACGGCGGCGGCGGATCGCGCCGGGGACGTCGGCGCGGCGCCGGTCGCGCCGGTGTCGTCTCCGAGATCAACATCACGCCCTTCGTGGACGTGATGCTTGTGCTTCTGATCATCTTCATGGTCGCGGCCCCGCTGATGACGGTGGGCGTGCCGGTGGAACTGCCCAAGACCGCCGCCACATCGCTGCCCGCCGATCAGGAAGAGCCGCTGAGCATCACCATGACGGCGGACGGGCAGGTCATGATCATGATGACCGAAGTGCCCCTGAACGAGCTGGTTCCGCGCCTGCAGGCCATCGCCGCCGAGCGTGAGGGCGACCGGGTCTTTCTGCGCGCGGATGGGGCGGTGCCCTATTCCGAGGTGGTCACGGTCATGGGCGCGCTGAACCGTGGCGGCTTTTCCAATATCGGCCTGGTGACCGATCTTGGCGGGCCTGCCCTTGATGGACGCCAGCCCGCCGGGCAGGGCAACTGAGGGGCGCCGTGCGGATCGGCTATTACATCTCTGGCGCCGGGCATATCGCCCTGATCCTGTTCGTGCTGTTTGGCGGCATGTTCAACTCCACCCCGGAACCCTTTGAGGTGACGGAGGTTTCCGTCATTTCCGGTGCCGAGTTCGAAGCGATGATGGCAGCGGCGCAGCCGCCGGAGGCCGCGACCGATGTGGCCATGCCGACGCCCCCGGCCGCGCAGGACACGGTGCAGCCCGCCGAAAGCCGACCCGACACGCCCCCACCCCCGCCGGTCGAGCCGCAGGTGACCGAGGCGCCGCAGCCCGATCCCGCGCCGCAGCCCGCCGAGGCGCTGCCGCCGCAACCTGCCGAGGTGACGGATGCGGCCCCCGTTCTGGCCCCTCCGCCGCAGGAACAGGTCGTTCTGGCACCCGACAATTCGTCGCGCCCCGTGCCGCGCCCGGCCGAGCGTGTGGCCCCCGAACCCGTGGCCGCACCCGAGCCCGACACCCGCGTGGCCGATACCGTGACCGAGGAGGTCGTGCCGGACGAGGCCGCCGAGACCCCGCGCGAGGAGGCCGATGCCGGTGCGCCGGAAGAGGCGACGACCCAGATCGTGACCGAAGCGACGGAACCCCCTTCGGCGGCGCCGACGACATCCGTGCGCCCCCGCACCCGTCCCGCACGGCCCGAACCCGTGGCCGAAGCCCCGCGCGAACAGCCGACGCCGCAGCCCGCCCCGCAGCAGCCCGCCCCGCAACAGCCGTCGACCACCGACGCGGTCAATGACGCGCTGCGTCAGGCGCTTGAGGGAACGGGGGCCGCGACACCGACCCCGGCAGGCCAGAGCGGCCCGCCCATGACCTCGGGCGAGCGTGACGCGCTGCGCGTGGCGGTGCAGCAATGCTGGAACGTGGGTTCGCTTTCGTCCGAGGCCCTGCGCACGACGGTTGTCGTCGCGGTCTCGATGTCCGAAGATGGACGTCCGATGAACGAAACGCTCAGGATGCTCAGCTATGATGGCGGGTCTGAGGCCGCGGCACGGCAGGCTTTCGAATCCGCGCGCCGCGCCATCATCCGCTGCGGGGCCAATGGCTTCAACCTGCCACGGGACAAATACGCCCAGTGGCGCGAAATCGAAATGACGTTCAATCCCGAGAACATGAGGATCAGATGATGACACGTGTGTTGACCCTGCTGGCGGCCCTGCTCGTATTTGCCATGCCGGCGGCGGCTCAGACCGGCCCTCTGCGTATCGAGATCACCGAGGGCGTGATCGAGCCCTTGCCCTTCGCCAATCCCGATTTCGTGGCCGAGAATGCCGCGGCGGCGGAATTGGCACGGGCCATATCGCGGGTCGTGGCCGAGGATCTGACAGGCACCGGCCTGTTCCGCGAGATCCCCGCCAATGCCTTCATCAGCCAGATCACCAGTTTCAACAGCCCCGTGCAATTCGCCGATTGGCGCGCGATCAATGCGCAGGCGCTGATCTCGGGCGCGGTCAGCGTGGGGGGCGATGGGTCGATCTCGGTCAAGTTCCGGCTTTACGACGTCTTTGCCGGGCAGGAGCTTGGCGATGGTCTGCAGTTCAACGGCACGCAGGCCGGCTGGCGGCGCATGGCGCACAAGGTGGCCGATGCGGTCTATAGCCGGATCACCGGCGAGGGCGGGTATTTCGACAGCCGCGTGGTCTATGTTGCCGAGACCGGCCCCAAGGACGACCGCCGCAAGCGCCTTGCCATCATGGATTATGACGGTGCCAACGTGCAGTATCTGACCGACAGCAATGCCATCGTGCTGGCGCCACGGTTTTCGCCCACGGGCGACCGTATCCTGTTCACCAGCTACGAATCCGGCTTCCCGCGCATCTATGTGATGGATGTCGCCTCGGTCGGGCGGCGCGCCTTGCCCACGCAGGAGGGCACGATGAGCTTTGCGCCCCGTTTTGCCCCCGATGGAAACACGGTCGTCTATTCGCTGACCACTGGCGGCAATACCGATATCTTCCGGATGGACATCAATTCGGGCGCGGCGACACGGCTGACCTCGACCCCCTCGATCGAGACCGCGCCCAGCTTCAGCCCGGATGGCAGCCGGATCGTCTTTGAAAGCGACCGCAGCGGCACGCAGCAGCTCTATATCATGAGCGCACAGGGCGGCGAGCCGCAGCGCATCAGCTTTGGCCAGGGCCGTTACGGCACGCCCGTGTGGTCGCCGCGCGGTGACCTGATCGCCTTTACCAAGCAATCGAAAGGCCGGTTCCATATCGGCGTCATGCGCACCGACGGGTCCGAAGAACGCCTGCTGACCGCGTCCTTCCTGGATGAGGGGCCCACATGGTCGCCCAATGGCCGCGTGATCATGTTCACCCGTGAAACACAGGGCGAGTCCGGGGCCGCCTCGCTTTACTCGGTGGATATCTCGGGGCGCAACCTCAAGCAGATCAGGACCGAGGGCGGGGCATCCGATCCGGCATGGTCCCCGTTGCAAAGATAAGCCTATGGCACGGGCATCGATTCCCATGTCCCTGCGATTGTGCTAAGAATAAAAAAGACACAGGCAAACACAGATGACACACAACAAAAACGAGGCATCCTCCATGGCACTTCTTTCGCGCGGCATCATCCTGGCATCGGTCCTTGCATTGGCCGCATGTACGAACCCCGACCGTTTCGACAGCGCCGGCGGTGCTGGCGGCGCAGGTGGGATTGGCGGTATCGGCGCGCCGGGCAGCGCGTCCGACCCCCGCTCGCCACTCTATTTCCAGCAGACGATCGGTGATCGTGTGCTGTTCGCGGTCGACCAATCCTCGATCACGCCCCAGTACCAGGCGGTTCTTGACGGTCAGGCGCAGTGGCTGATGACCAACACCGACTATGTTGCCATCATCGAAGGCCATGCGGACGAGCAGGGCACGCGCGAGTACAACCTTGCCCTTGGCGCGCGCCGCGCCAATGCAGTGCAGGAATACCTGATTTCGCGCGGCGTGGCCTCCAGCCGGCTGCGGGTGATCAGCTATGGCAAGGAACGCCCGATCGAGCTGTGCAGCGACGAGGCCTGCTATTCCCAGAACCGCCGCGCCGTGACCGTCATCTCGGCCGGCCTGTCCGGCTGATCGGGGGGGCATTCATGACGCATCGCGCTGCATCCCGGCTGGGGCCGTTGCCCAACGCTCTGCGCTTGGCCGTCATGGCCCTTGCGCTGGGTCTTGGCTTGGCACTGCCGCAGGCCGCCCCGGCGCAGGACAGTCAGACCCTGGCGGATATCCGGCAGGAAATGTCGGTTCTTTTCGTCGAGGTGCAGCGCCTGCGCCGTGAACTGTCGACCACGGGCGCGCCGGGGGTCACCATCCCCGGCGGCAGCGTTCTGGACCGTGTCGGCCTGATGGAAAGCGAGCTTCAGCGCCTGACCCGCAAGACCGAAGAGCTGGAATTCCGCATCAATGCCATCGTGTCCGATGGCACGACGCGCCTGGGTGACCTGGAATTCCGCCTGTGCGAGCTTGAGCCGGGTTGCGACATCGGCAAGCTGGGTCAGACCACCACGCTGGGTGGCGGCACGGCACCGGCCACGACCGGGCAGATCGCCTCGCCGATCCAGCCAGCCGAGACACAGACAGCGCCCACGGCGGAACTGGCCATTGGTGAGCGTGCGGATTTCGACCGGGCGGCCGCGGCGCTTGCCTCGGGTGACTTCCGCAGCGCCGCGGACCTCTTTGCGGCCTTCAACGAGACCTATCCGGGCGGACCGCTGAGCGCCGAGGCCGATATGAACCGGGGCAAGGCCCTGGCGCAGCTGGACGATGTGCGCGGCGCCGCGCGCGCCTACCTGTCGGCTTTCACGACCGATCAGACCGGTCCGCAGGCACCTGAGGCCCTGTTCCTTCTGGGCGAGGCGCTGGGACGTCTGGGCCAGACGCAGGAAGCCTGCACCACCTTGCAGGAGGTCGGATTGCGCTTTCCGCAATCCTCCAGCGTCGCCGCCGCGCAAGAGGCCCGCGCGCGCCTGGGATGCCTTTGAACCAGGGCTCTGGCGACGGTGCAGCCGCGGCACGTGCGGCCGTGCTTCAGGCGATCGAAGACGCGGAGCCCGGTGCGATCGCCGTCGCCGTTTCCGGCGGCAGCGATTCCCTTGCACTTTTGCGACTTGCACATGCGGGCCTTGCGGGCACGGGGCGGACGCTGCAGGCGGTCACCGTCGATCACGGCCTGCGTGCCGAAAGCGCCGATGAGGCCATGCGCGTGGCCGCGATCTGCAAGGGCTTGGGGATGTCCCATGCCACCCTGCGCTGGGAAGGCTGGGACGGGCAAGGCAACCTGCAGGCGCAGGCCCGCGCCGCCCGTTACGCCCTGATCGCGGACTGGGCGCGGGGGCAGGGGATCGGCACGATCCTTCTGGGGCACACCCGCGATGACCAGGCCGAGACTTTCCTGATGCGCATCGCCCGCACGGCCGGTGTCGATGGGCTGTCCAGCATGGCGGCCCGGTTCCGCCGCCGCGGTGTGACCTGGTGCCGCCCGCTGCTGGCGACGGACCGCGCCACGCTGCGTGCCTGTCTGCGCGACATCGGCGCGGACTGGATCGAGGATCCGTCAAATGACGACAGGCGCTTCGAGAGGGTGCGCGCCCGTGCCGCGCTTCAGGCGCTGGCCCCCCTTGGCATTGATGCCGCGACCCTTGCGCGCGTGGCGCAGCACATGAGCGAGGCGCGCGATGCACTGGAGGCCTGCATCGCGGAATTGGCACGCGAGACGGTACGCCAGGATCAGGGCGACCTGGTGCTGGACTGGGCCGCTTTGGCGGGGCATCCGCTGGAACTGCGCCGCCGCATCCTTGTGGCGGCACTGGTCTGGGTCGCCTCGGCCGATTATCCGCCACGGCGCGAGGATGTCCTGTCCTTGCTGGCCGAAGGTGGCATGGAGGGGCAGCGCACCCTGATGGGATGCGTTTTGCGGCAAGAGCGGGGCGGTTTGCGAATCTTTCGGGAATTCAACGTGGTACGCGATCTTCGCGGTGCCACGGATGCGGTCTGGGACGGCCGCTGGCGGATGGAGGGGCCGCATGATCCCGCCCTGTCCGTCGCGGCGCTGGGTGAGGCCGGCCTGCGGCTTTGCGCCGATTGGCGCGAAACGGGGCGGGTGCGCGCAGCACTTCTGGCCTCACCCGCGATCTGGCAGGGCGACAGGCTTGTCGCCGCACCTCTGGCCGGTTGGGGCGAGGGCTGGGTCGCGCGGATTGTCGCGGATTTTCACGACAGGGCGCTTTCGCATTGAAGTAAACCATTTGTTGCCTATTTTACGGCTATGGTTCGTCGCATCTTGCCACGGGCCGCAAGATTTGTGGGAGACATGCCTTGGGCAACGCGCGAAACATCGCTTTCTGGGTCGTTCTGTTCCTGCTGATACTGGCCCTTTTCAACCTGTTCAGCGGATCCGGAAACACCTTGCAAAGCCAGAATATCAGCTATTCGGAATTTGTCCGGGCCGTGGAAAACGAGCAGGTCAGCCGTGCGACGCTGGACGGCGAGCAGATCCGCTATCGCAGCACCGATGGGCGCGACTACGTGACGATCAAGCCCGAGGATGCGCAGGTCACCGACCTTCTGATTGCCAATAACGTGCCGGTGACGGCCGAAAGCCAGCAGCAGTCCGGTTTCCAGACCTTCATCCTGTCGCTTCTGCCGTTCCTGCTGCTGATCGGCGTCTGGGTCTATTTCATGAACCGGATGCAGGGTGGCGGCAAAGGTGGTGCCATGGGCTTCGGCAAGTCCAAGGCCAAGCTGCTGACGGAAAAGCATGGCCGCGTGACCTTTGACGACGTGGCCGGCATCGACGAGGCCAAGGAAGAGCTGGAAGAGATCGTGGAATTCCTGCGCAACCCGCAGAAATTCAGCCGTCTTGGCGGCAAGATCCCGAAAGGCGCGCTGCTGGTGGGCCCTCCGGGCACCGGTAAGACGCTGCTGGCGCGCGCCATCGCGGGCGAGGCTGGCGTGCCCTTCTTCACCATCTCGGGATCCGACTTCGTGGAAATGTTCGTCGGCGTGGGTGCGTCCCGCGTGCGCGACATGTTCGAACAGGCCAAGAAGAATGCGCCCTGCATCGTCTTCATCGACGAGATCGACGCCGTGGGCCGTGCCCGTGGCGCGGGCTATGGCGGTGGCAATGACGAGCGCGAACAGACCCTCAACCAGCTTCTGGTCGAGATGGACGGTTTCGAGGCCAACGAGGGTGTGATCATTCTGGCCGCGACCAACCGTCGTGACGTTCTGGACCCTGCGCTGCTGCGTCCGGGCCGTTTCGACCGCCAGGTGACCGTGCCCAACCCCGACATCAAGGGCCGCGAGAAGATCCTTGGTGTCCATGCCGCCAAGGTGCCGCTGGGCCCCGACGCCGACATGCGCATCATCGCGCGCGGCACGCCCGGTTTTTCGGGTGCCGACCTTGCGAACCTCGTGAACGAGGCCGCGCTGATGGCGGCCCGTGTGGGACGCCGATTCGTGACCATGGCCGATTTCGAGAACGCCAAGGACAAGGTCATGATGGGGGCCGAGCGCCGCTCGATGGTGCTGACGCCCGACCAGAAGGAAAAGACCGCCTATCACGAAGCCGGTCATGCGGTTGTCGGTCTGGCGCTGCCGAAATGCGATCCGGTCTACAAGGCGACGATCATCCCGCGCGGCGGTGCGCTGGGTATGGTGGTCTCTCTGCCGGAAATCGACCGCCTGAACTGGCACAAGGCCGAGTGCGAGGAAAAGCTGGCCATGACCATGGCGGGCAAGGCGGCCGAGATCCTCAAATATGGCGAGGAAAACGTGTCCAACGGTCCGGCGGGCGATATCCAGCAGGCCAGCGCCCTGTCGCGGGCGATGATCATGCGCTGGGGCATGTCCGACAAGGTCGGCAATATCGACTATGCCGAAGCGCATGAGGGATATTCCGGCAATACGGCGGGCTTCTCGGTCTCGGCTCATACCAAGGAGATGATCGAGGAAGAGGTGAAGCGCTTCATTCAGGAAGCCTATGACACCGCCTATCGCATCCTGACCGAACGCAAGGATGAATGGGAGCGTCTGGCGCAGGGCCTTCTGGAATACGAGACCCTGACCGGCGAAGAGATCAAGCGCGTGATGCGCGGCGATCCCCCCAGCGCCAGCGATGACGAGGAGGACAAGACCGACAAGGGCAATGCCGCCTCGGTCACCGCGATCCCCAAGACCAAACCCAAGGCGAAACCCGCCGGCGGTCTGGAGCCAGAGCCGACGTAATGTCAGCCGCGTCTGATAACGACTGGAACCCCGGGACCTATAGCAGGTTCCGGGGTTTGCGATTGCGCCCCGCGATGGATCTTCTGCGCGCGATCCCGCCGCTGCCCCCCGGGCCGGTCATCGACCTGGGCTGTGGCAATGGCGCCGCTGCCGCCGCCCTTGCCACCTTCGGCAGGCCCGTGACCGGCATCGACAGCTCGCCCGCGATGCTGGCCGAAGCGAGGGCCCTGGGCCTTTATGACAGTCTGCACGAGGCGGATATCGCCATCTGGTCCCCCGATGCTGCGCCGCCCGCGCTGATCTTCTGCAACGCCGTGCTGCACTGGTTGCCGGATCACGCCAGCCTCATGCCGCAACTTGCCCGGATGCTGGCCAAGGGCGGGACATTGGCCGTGCAGGTCCCGCATCAGAACAACGCGCCCTCGCACCGCCTCTGGCTGTCGCTGGCCGAGGAACTGTTCCCCGGGCGCGTCGATCCGCAACAGGGTCCCGATGTCCTGCGCCCGGCCGAATATCACAGGCTTTTGTCCCCGCTGGGCGATCTCAGCCTGTGGGAAACCGAGTATTATCAGCAGCTTGATGCTTGCGAAGACGGGCATCCTGTGCGGCGGTTCACCGAGACCACCTATGCCCGCCCGATCCTTGCCGCCCTGGATGAAGCCGAACGGACGCGCCTGGTTGCGGCCTATGAGGCGGTGATGGACAAGGTCTATCCCGCAGCGGCCGATGGCACCGTTCTCTTTCCCTTCCGGCGCATGTTCTTTACCCTGACAGTCTGACAAGGATCACATCGCGCGGGCCGATGCCGGTGCCGGACCATCGGGCAGGGCGGGCAGGCGCAGGGAACAGGATGGACCCATGCGACAGGATTATCTTGCCGATCCCGCAACCGAACGACTGGTCCCGGCCACATCGCCCGATCCGCAGGTGATCTGGACCGACCTTCTTGATCCCACGCCCGCGGAGGAAGCCGCGCTGGAGGGGGAGCTGGGTCTTGATCTGCCCACCCGCGACGAGATGCGCGGCATCGAACCCTCGGCCCGCATCTATTCCGAGAACGGAATCCAGTTCCTGACGGCCAACGTTCTGGCCGGGGCCGATACGCCCGACCCCTTGATGGAACCCGTGACCTTTGTCCTGACCCGCAGCCGCGTGGTCACGATCCGCTATCACCGCCCCTATTCGCTGAGCAATGTGCCGCAACGCGCGGCAGGCATGCAGGCCGATTGCAGCACGCCGATCCGCATGCTGATGACCCTGATGGAGGTGATGGTCGATCGCGGGGGGGACATCCTGGAGGCGGAAAGCCGGCGGCTGGACCTTCTCGGCCGGCAGATTTTCCAACCCGCAGCCGGAAAGACGCGGAACGCGCGCGGCGTCGATCTGTCCGCGGTCATCGCGCAGATCGGCCGTCACGGAGAGCTGAACTCGCGGCTGCAGGACAGCCTTGTGACGATCGAGAGGATCGTGAGCCACATGGCGCAGATGCGCCTGTCCGCGCATAAGGAACTGGCCGCCGCCGGTGACGGCCAGATGCCCGCACCGCATCATCAGGCCCTTGGGTTGAACGGGCGCGACAAGCGCCTGCTGCGCGATATCACGTCGCTGATCGACTATGCCGAAGGGCAATCCAGCCGGGTCAGCTTCATGCTGGAGGCGACGCTGGGCCTTCTGAACATCCAGCAGAACGGGATCATCAAGATATTCTCGGTCGCGGCGGTCGTCTTTTTGCCGCCAACGCTGATCGCGTCGATCTACGGGATGAATTTCGCGCGCATGCCCGAACTGGCAGCGCCCTACGGGTATCCGCTGGCGCTGGGGGGCATGGTGCTGTCGGCGATCCTGCCCTATCTGTTTTTCAAACGGAAAGGCTGGCTCTAGTGTCTGGCCATCCCGGCGTCTTGCGTGGCGAGTCGTCTCTGTCTGGTAAGTGAAAGGACCCATCGTCATGCCCGCCCTCAAACCCACCGGCTTCAGCGCCACGATCAGATGGCTCGGTGTCGTGACGTCCGAGGATCGCAAGGCCCTGCTGGCAGAGCCGCGCGACGCGCTTGCGCTGAGCTTTGAAGGGATCGCGGGATCGGTGCATGGCGGGCGCACGCGCGCCTCGTGCTCGCGCGTGACCTCGCAGCATACACGGGGCACGCCCATCGCGAACGAGCGGCAGTTGTCGATCATCTCGGTCGAGGAGATGGCCGAGATCGCCGCGAAGATGGGCCTGGACAGCCTTGATCCCGCGCGGCTGGGTGCCTCGATCGTGATCGAGGGGATCCCGGACCTGAGCCATCTGCCGCCCTCGTCGCGCCTGCAGGCGCCATCGGGTGCCACGCTGGTCATCGACATGCAGAACCGGCCCTGCATCCTGCCGGCCCGCAGCCTGGACACCGTTCATCCGGGGCAGGGCAAACTGTTCAAGCCCGCGGCCGAAGGCCGTCGCGGCGTGACCGCCTGGGTGCAGCGCGAGGGCCGGATCGCCCTGGGTGACAGCTTGCGGCTGCATGTGCCGGATCAACGCGCCTGGGCCCATCTGGACGCGGCACGGCGGGGCTGAGCCCGGCTGGGCTGCGACAAAACGCATGCGGCGGCATACAAGGCCGCAAGCCGCAATCCAAATGTCGGAAACACGACCTTTACGATGGCCCGACCCCTGTATAGCCAAGGCAGGGACGGCCCGACCGGCCGAAAGAGGGAAGAGAGACATGACGTTCAGATCCGATATCGAGATCGCCCGCGACGCGCGCAAGCAACCCATCCAGGACATCGGTGCAAAGCTGGGCATCCCGGCGGCGGATCTGCTGCCCTATGGCCATGACAAGGCCAAGATCAGCCAGGATTTCATCTCGTCCGTGCAGGATCGCCCGAACGGCAAGCTGATCCTGGTGACGGCGATCAACCCGACGCCTGCGGGCGAGGGCAAGACCACGACAACGGTGGGCCTGGGCGACGGTCTGAACCGGATCGGCAAGAAGGCGGCCGTCTGCATCCGCGAGGCCAGCCTTGGCCCCTGTTTCGGCATGAAAGGCGGGGCCGCGGGCGGCGGTTATGCCCAGGTCGTGCCGATGGAAGAGATGAACCTGCATTTCACCGGCGATTTCCACGCGATCACCTCGGCGCACAACCTGCTGTCGGCGATGATCGACAACCATATCTACTGGGGCAACGAGCTTGAGATCGACGAGCGCCGCATCGTCTGGCGCCGCGTCATGGACATGAACGACCGTGCACTGCGCGATATCGTGGTCAGCCTGGGCGGTGTCGCCAACGGCTTTCCGCGCCAGACCGGTTTCGACATCACCGTGGCCTCCGAGGTGATGGCGATCCTGTGCCTGGCGACCGACCTGGAGGATCTGGAGCGGCGCCTGGGCGATATCGTCGTGGCCTACACGCGCGAGCGCAAGCCGATCTTTGCCCGCGACATCAAGGCCGATGGCGCGATGACCGTTCTGTTGAAGGACGCGATGCAGCCCAACCTGGTGCAGACGCTGGAGAACAACCCCGCCTTCGTGCATGGCGGGCCTTTCGCGAATATCGCGCATGGCTGCAACTCGGTCATCGCCACCACGACGGCGCTGAAACTGGCCGATTACGTGGTGACCGAGGCTGGTTTCGGGGCCGACCTGGGGGCCGAGAAGTTCATGAACATCAAGTGCCGCAAGGCCGGGATCGCGCCTGATGCGGTGGTGATCGTGGCCACGGTGCGCGCGATGAAGATGAATGGCGGGGTGGCCAAGGCCGATCTGGGCGCGGAAAACGTGGCCGCGGTGCGCGCGGGCTGTCCGAACCTGGGCCGCCATATCGGCAACGTCAAATCCTTCGGCGTGCCGGTCGTGGTCGCGATCAACCATTTCGCGGGTGACACCGAGGCCGAAGTGCAGGCCGTCCGCGATTACGTGGCCGAGCAGGGTGCCGAGGCGGTGCTGTGCAAGCATTGGGCCGATGGTGGTGCCGGCGCCGAGGATCTGGCGCACAGGGTCGTGGCCCTGGCCGAAAGCGGCAAGGCGCAGTTCGCGCCGCTCTATCCCGACGAGATGTCCCTGTTCGGCAAGATCGAGACCATCGCCAAGCGCATCTATCATGCCGACGAGGTGCTGGCCGATGCCAAGATCCGCGCGCAGCTGAAGGAATGGGAAGAGGCCGGTTATGGCCATCTGCCGGTCTGCATGGCCAAGACGCAGTATTCCTTTACCACCGATCCGGGCCGCCGGGGCGCGCCCGTGGGCCATTCGGTCCCGGTGCGCGAAGTGCGGCTGAGCGCGGGGGCGGGGTTTGTCGTCGTCATCTGCGGCGAGATCATGACCATGCCGGGCCTGCCGCGCGTCCCCAGCGCCGAGGCGATCCGGTTGAACGATGCAGGCCAGATCGAAGGCCTGTTCTGAACGGCCGCCGGAGGAGCCTCCGGCGGGGATATTTGCAGCAAGAAGAAACGAGGAGTGCGGCGCATGACAGCCAGCATCATCGACGGCAAGGCATTCGCGGCGGACCTGCGCGCGACCGTGGCGGGCCATGTGGCGGCGCTGCGTGACGGGCCGGGGATCGTGCCCGGACTGGCAGTGGTGCTGGTGGGCGAAGATCCCGCCAGCCAGGTCTATGTCCGCTCGAAGGGGAAGATGACGGTCGAGGTCGGCATGCGATCCTTCGAGCATCGCCTGTCTGCCGACACCGATGAGGCGACGCTGCTGTCGTTGATTCAAGAGCTGAATAATGATCCGCAAGTCCATGGAATTCTTGTGCAATTGCCGTTGCCGGGCCATCTGGATTCGGACCTGGTGATCAATGCGATCGACCCGGCCAAGGATGTGGACGGCTTTCACATCTCGAATGTCGGGCTGCTGGCGACGGGGCAGAAGGCGATGGTGCCCTGCACGCCGCTGGGATGCCTGCTGATGCTGCGGGCCCATCATGGCAGCCTGTCGGGAATGGAGGCGGTTGTCATCGGGCGGTCCAACATCGTGGGCAAGCCGATGGCGCAATTGCTGCTGGGTGAAAGCTGCACGGTGACGATCGCGCATTCGCGCACCCGTGATCTGCCGGGCGTGGTGCGGCGCGCGGATATCGTCGTGGCCGCCGTGGGCCGCCCCGAGATGGTGCCGGGCGACTGGATCAAGCCGGGTGCCACCGTGATCGACGTGGGCATCAACCGCGTGGATGCGGGCGAGGGCAAGACGCGGCTGGTGGGCGATGTGGATTTCGACAGCGCCGTCGCCGTGGCGGGCGCGATCACCCCGGTGCCGGGCGGGGTGGGGCCGATGACCATCGCCTGCCTGCTGGCCAATACCGTGACCGCCTGCTGCCGCGCCAACGGATTGCCGGAACCCGAAGGCCTGACGGCCTGATCCTGCGGTGGGCGCAAGCGCCCGCGGCAGGGCCTGCAACAATTAAGTTGTATTTTCAACATCACGATAGCATGCGATGTTCCGATGGCCTTCCCGCCCTCATGGGCACGACTCGCCTCGGAGATCGCAATCTTGACTGCCTTTCTGACCCGATTGATCGCAGCGCTGAAAAACCGCCCCGACCTGAGCTTTCCCTTGGGGCTGTGGGTGCTGATCACCGCCACGGCTGCGATCACGGGGCCTTTCCAGACCTTCGATCTTCTGACCCCGTTTCCGCGCCTGGTCTATTGGGGCTTCGTGGTGGGCCTGTCGATCGGCCTGAGCCTGTTGCAGATGCATCTGCTTGCGGCGCGGCCGGCGATCTGGCGGGTGCTGGGCTGGTTGCCATTCTCGATCGTGTTCGCGGGTCTGTTGCAGGCCTTGAACCTTGCGGTCTTTCCCCATTGGCGGGGCTGGCCGGATTATCTGTGGTTGCTGGGCGTGGTGGTGGCGATCAGCTATCTGGTCGAACTGGCCGACAAGCTGTTGATACTGCTTGTGCCACGGCCTGCGGAGGCCGCCGGGCACGATCCGGTCGCCGCCCTGATGGAGCGCCTGCCGCCCGAAAAACGGGGACACCTGATCCGGATGGAGGCGAAGGATCATTACCTTTCCGTCGTCACGTCAGCGGGCGAGGCGCTGATCCTGATGCGCATGGCCGACGCCGAGGCGTTGCTGGGCGGGTCTGACGGGATCAGGGTGCATCGTTCGCATTGGGTGATCCAGGCCGAGGTGCGGGGGCACCTGCGCCGCGAAGGCCGCGATCTTTTGCTGATGTCGGACGGCAGCGAAGTGCCTGTCAGCCGTGGCGCCCGGCCGGATGTGGAACGCAGCGGGTTGATCCCGTCCCGCGCGGCGCGCTGACAGGGCGCTGGTTACGCCGCGCCGGAGGCCGTGACCGGGATCATCGTGCCTTGCAGCACCGCGATCAGGGTCAGCTTGCCATCCCGCAGCGCATGCACATCGGCGCCGACCACCATCAGGCGTCGCCCCGGTTTGATCACCCGTCCCGTGGCGATCAACAGATCACCCTGTGCCGGGGCGAGCAGGTTGATCTTGATCTCGGCGGTCAGCACGTCGCTATCCGCTGGCATCAGGCTCAATGCGGCATAGCCCGCAGCGCTGTCGCCCAGCGAAAAGGTCAATCCGGCATGGCCGAACCCCTGCTGCTGGCGCATGCCGGGCAGAATGGGCGCCTCGATCCGCACCTCGCCGGGGGTGACGGCGGCCAGCCTTGCGCCAATGGTCTGCATCATGGTCTGCGTGCCGAAACTGCTTGCGATGCGGTCGCTGATCGCCTGGTCCATTGTTCTTTCCTTTTGTTGCCCACCTTGCTCTAGCAGACGCAATATAATATCGCATTACATTGATATGTTGTTTCTTGGTTTGGCTTCTGGCCGGACTATCTTTTCAGCATGGGTGAACAGTATGCGGGTGGAGGGATAGCCTGTTGTTTTTTGTTCTGAAAGCGATACGGGCGGCGGCGCGGTCCCTGTTGCTTCCGGGGAATATTTCCTTCGGCCTTCTCGCGGTCGTGGGCACGGTGATCACGGGGCCCTTTGATACCCTGACACAGCTGACTGTCGAAGAACGCGTCCTCTACTGGAGTGGCGTGGTCGTGTTCTCGATTTTCGTCGCGACGCTGGCGCAAAAACTGACGCTCGGGTTTTCCAAGGATGCCTCGCAGCTCATGGCCATTGTGGTGGATTCGGCCGTCATGACGGCGCTCTTTTCACCGATCGCCTATGGCTGGACCGTTCTGTTTTTCGACATCAGCCTGGCCTCGAAGGATTTCTTCCATGTGATCGTGAACGTGATGATGGTCAGTCTGGTCATCTTCGCTTGCCGCAAACTGGTGTTCGACTGGGCAAGGATGACGAGCTTCGAACGCTCGCAAAGCGGCGCCTTCCCCGCGGTGCCGCCTTCCATGGAGGACGCGTCTGTTGCCGCGCCACGCCTTGCCCGTCGCATCGCCGAGGATGATCCCGGCCCGATCCGGCGGATCGAGGCGATGAATCATTTTGTCACGGTCTTCACCGAAAAAGACAGCTACCAGATAAGAATGAGATTTGCCGACGCCGTGGACGAGATGGACGGCATCCCCGGCCTTGTGACGCATCGCTCGCATTGGGTGGCCTGTACGGTCGTGGACGAGGTGGAACGCCAGAACGGCAGGCTGTTGCTGCGGTTGAACTGTGGAACCCGCGTGCCGGTCAGTCGCAAGTACCGTCCTGCGCTTGAAGACATGGGCCTTGTCTGAGGTCTGAGGTTGCGGCCTTGTGCAACGGTCAACGCGGCATCGGTATGGCCACGGCCTGCCGCCCGGTCAGAACCGCAATCGCCCCCGGCCGCATCAGCGCGTCCAGCGCCTTGTCGGTGCTGCGCAATCCCCCGGTATAGGTGCCATAGGCCGGCAGGATCACGCGGGCGCTGTCGATCAGGAAGGCCGGACGGCTGAGGCTGCCCGCGCGGGTGCGCATTTGCGCCTTGGGGTGATAATGGCCCGAAATCTCGGCCTGCGCCGCAGGGTCCGCGATATGGCGGAAGGTCAGGGGCGCCAGATGCAATTCGCCCAGATGGGTGCCGCCCAGATCGACGGGTCCGGGATCGTGATTGCCCTCGGCCCAGATCCAGCGCCGCCCCGCCTGCAGGCGCGCAATCCACAGCCGCGCCTCCTCGGGCAGGCCATCCTGTGCTGCCAGATCGTCGAAGCTGTCGCCAAGGCAGATCACGGTGGTGGCGCGCGTCGCCGCGAGATCGGCTTGCAGTCGCGTCAGCGTGTCCTGCACCTCATAGGGGGGCAGGGCCATGCCGCCGCGCCGCACGCGCCGTTCCGATTTGCCGAAATGCAGGTCGGACACGGCAAGCAGGGCTTGCGCGGGCCAATGCAGCGCGCCCGAGGGCAGGGCATGCAGGGTTTCCCCGGCCATGGTGAAGGCGTGATGGGTCATGGCGGTGGTGATGGCAGGCGATGCGGGCCAAGGCAAGAGGATCAGCCCAGGCCCGCCTCGCGCATCAGCGCTTCGGCGGCTTCGGCCATCAGACGTTCGCGGGCCTGCCCCTCGACCGGGACACGCCCCGCTTCAAGGAAGAGGGGGGCCGCAAAAGGCGTCAGCCGGTTCAACCGCATCAGGTCGATCCGGCCACCCACCCGGTCCAGCATCTCGCGCAGCCGGCCGAAATCGACAAGGCCGCGCATCGCCTCGGTCCGCGTGATCTTGAGCAGCAGATGATCGGGGTCGTATTTCACCAGCGTGTCATAGAGGATGTCGGACGAAAACGTGGCCTGCCGCCCCGATTTGCGCTGCCCCGCGCTGAGGCGGTCGATCAGCCCCGCAATGGTGGCCGAGGCGCGGAAGGTGCGTTTCATCACGGCGTTGCCCTTGAACCAGTCCTCCAGCCCATCCTCCAGCTTTTGCGGATCAATCAGGTCTGCGGCGTCGGTCAGGGGTTTCAGCCCCCAGATCAGCGTGGCGTAATCGGTGGCGACGAAACCCAAGGGATCAAGCCCCATCTCTTCCATGCGCTTGGTCAGCAGCAGGCCAAGGGTCTGCTGCGCGTTGCGGCCCGCAAAGCCATAGACGCAGGCATGTTCGCGCCCGTCATGGGGGAAGCTTTCGATCAGCAGGCGGCCCGGTTCGGGCAGGCGGCTGACGCGGCGCTGCAAGGCCAGCCAGTCGCGGGTATGGCCGGGCAGGGCGGGCCAGTCCTCGGCCTGCAGCATCCGCAGGATGCGGGTGCTGAGCTGGGTGGAGGTTGCGAATTTCGTGCCCATGAAGGTGGCGATCTTGGGCTTGCGGCCGGGATCGGGGCTGACCTCGACCGTCATCTCGCGCAGCCCCTCATAGCGCACGATCTGCCCGCCGATCAGGAAGGTGTCGCCGGGGGTCAGGGTGGCGGCAAAGGATTCCTCGATCTCGCCCAGGGGTTTGCCGCCGCGATTGCGGCGGTAGCGGACCTTGAGCGTGTCGGTGTCCTGGATCGTGCCGATGTTCATGCGGATCTGGCGCGCGGCGCGCGGGTCGCGCAACTGCCACAGGCCGTCCGGGCGCCGCATCAGGCGCTGCCAGCGGTCATAGGCGCGCAGGGCATAGCCGCCGGTGGCGATGAAATCGAGGCAGGCGTCGAAATCCGCGCGGCTCAGCGTGGCATAGGCACCTGCCGTCGTCACCTCGGTGTAAAGCGTATCGGCATCGAAAGGCCCGGCGCAGGCGGCGATCAGGATCTGCTGGCAGAGCACGTCCAAAGGCCCGTCCCCGCGTGCTTCGCCATCCAGGTCATGGGCGCGCACAGCCTCCAGCGCGGCCAGGCATTCGACCACCTCGAACCGGTTGGCGGGCACCAGCAGCGCCTTGGAGGGGGCGTTGTAGCGGTGATTGGCCCGTCCGATGCGTTGCACCAATCGCTTGACGTTCTTGGGCGCGCCGATCTGGATCACCAGGTCCACATCGCCCCAGTCGATGCCCAGATCCAGACTGCCGGTGCAGACGATGGCGCGGAGTTGTCCCGCCACCATCGCCGCCTCGACCCGCGCGCGCTGGTCGCGGTCAAGGCTGCCGTGGTGGATGCCGATGGGCAGCGCATCCTCGTTCGCAAGCCACAGGTTGTGAAAGAAGATCTCGGCCTGCGCACGGGTGTTGTGGAAGATCAGCGTGGTGCGATGCGCCTTGACCTGTTCCAGAACCGCCGGGATGGCATAGGCCGCCCCACCGCCGGCCCATGGCGGCGGCTGATCGGTGGTCAGCATGGCGATATCGGGATCGGGGCCGGGATCGGCGGTCAGGATCGGGCAGGGGTCGGGATGGCGCGCCAGAAACCGCGCGATGGCGGCGGGATCATCGACGGTGGCCGACAGGCCCACGCGGCGCAGATCGGGGCAGAGCTGCTGGAGGCGGGCAAGCGCCAGCATCAGCTGATCGCCGCGTTTGCTTTCGGCCAGGGCGTGGATTTCATCGACCACGATGCGCCTCAGGCCCGCGAAGATGCGGGGGGCGTCCTCGTAGCTGGTCAAGAGGGCCAGGCTTTCCGGTGTCGTCAGCAGGATATGGGGCGGATCGGCGCGTTGGCGGCGTTTGACATGGGCCGAGGTGTCGCCGGTGCGATCCTCGATCCGCAGGGGCAGGCCCATCTCGGCCACGGGCGTTTGCAGGTTGCGCTTGATATCGGCGGCCAGCGCCTTGAGCGGCGAGACATAGAGGGTGTGCAGGCCCTTGTGGTCAGAGGTGGCAAGATCGGCCAGCGTGGGCAGGAACCCCGCCAGCGTCTTGCCGCCACCCGTGGGGGCGATCAGCAGAAGCGCCGGATCATCGGCCCGCGCCAGCATGTCCAGCTGATGCGGATGGGGTGCCCAGCCCTTGGCCTGGAACCAGTCGGTGATGATGGGGGGCAGTTGCGGCGCGGTCATGCCCGCAGAGGTAGGGCAAGCACGACGCCGAGGCTAGGGGGAGATGGGCCCGCAAGGGCACCGCCGGGGATGTCCCATGATGGGACATTTCGCGGGTTGTTTGATTTCAAGGGGTTACTGGGGCGTGTCAGGGATATTTTAACGGGTTGTCCAAGCCTTCTGATGATCTTGATCTCCCGCCCGCCGTGCTGGGGGGCGCTATGACCGGTCGGGCGTGCCGATTTCGGTCTTGCGGTAGGCGGCGCAGAGCGGGCCGTCATAGACATGACGTTTGGCATAGTGCGCCGTATAGCCATGGGCGTTGTCCTCGCGCCCGCTGTCGGCCAGGATTTTTGCCAGACCGCAGGCGATGATATCCATGGCGTGGCCGCCGATGCGGGATTTTTCCTGTAGCTGGATGCCGATGTCATAGCGGTTGAAGCGCGTTGTCGTGATCGCCGTGGCCGCGTTGCGGATCGGGTCGAGCGCCTCGCCCGTGTGGAACAGGCGGTAGATCACGGGCCAGTTTTCCGTGATCTCCTTGTTCCATGCCAGCCATGACCAGTTGGTCACGGGCGAGCTGTTGAAGGCATAGACCGTCTTGATCCGGGAAAACCGGTAGCCCGCCTGCTGGGCCAGCCCGCCGCCCAGCGAATGCCCTGCCGCATGGATCGCAGCGCCCTTGTAGCGTGGTTTTTCGAACTCCTCGAACACCTTCTCAAGCTCTTGCCGCGCCCTGCGGTACTGCGCCGGTTCGATCCCGGTGACGTTGGAGAGGTTCGCGCTCCAGTCCCGCAGGCTGGGGCCTTCGGTGCCGCGAAAGACGATGACCGCCTCGCGCACCCTGTTGTCGGGGGTGGTATGGAGGAAGGTTTCGTAGAAAACCCCGCTGGGATCGTCGAGGCAGAAATTGACGCCCGGGATATTCGCGGCGCGGGTCCATTTGCCCTGCTTGCTGGCGGGTAGTTTCACCATGCCGGGATGGTTCGCGGGGGCCGCGCAGGGTTGTTCGTTGATGG
Organism: Paracoccaceae bacterium; assembly: GCA_030758115.1. Classification (GTDB taxonomy): domain Bacteria; phylum Pseudomonadota; class Alphaproteobacteria; order Rhodobacterales; family Rhodobacteraceae; genus Seohaeicola. The sequence continues at coordinate 44,922 of JANREX010000010.1, forward strand.
CCGGTTTCCGGTAATAGACCATTTCCGAGAGCACGGCCATGAAGCCGAAACGGGCGGCCACCTCCTGGATGAAGGGGTCCTGCCCGATCACCGGTTCAGTGATCCGGTCCTTTTGTTTCAGATAGGCGATCGGCGTGACGACGGCGCCGCAGGCGGCCAGCAGAGGGACACAGATCAGAAGGGCGAAAAGGGTTTTCAGGCAAGGACTTTGACGCAATGGTTCACTCGCAAACGGAAATCAACAAGGCGGTGGCTGTGACCTCAGGCTGGCATGCAGGGCCATGCAGTTCAAGATTTTTCCCGAAGCGGTGGCGCGAGGGGCGGCCGGGGATGCCTCCGGCGGGGATATTTGGGGCAAGAAGAAACGGGCACGCCGCGAAGGGGCGCGCGCGTCTTGTCATGGTCGACCCCTGGCCCGTGCCGTGCGGTTCGTCTTGCGCGTTTCATGTTGCGGCGCTAGGCCCTTGGGCATGACTGACGCGACCCCCGAAACCCTGAGCCCGCAGCCCATGACCCCGGCGCAGCACATGCGCGCGATCGGCGTGCTGGGGCTGCCGCTGATCCTGAGCCATGTGGCGCAATTCTCGATCTCGCTGACCGATGCGCTGATGCTGGGCTGGTACGATGTGACGGCCCTGGCCGCGCAGGTGCTGGCGGGGATGGTGTTCTTCGTGCTGTTCCTGTTCGGATCGGGTTTCGCCTGGGCCGTGATGCCGATGGTTGCCGAGGCGGAATCGGGTGGCCAAAGCCAGCAGGTGCGGCGCGTCACGCGCATGGCCATGTGGCTGTCGATCCTGTTCGGCACGCTGTCGATGCCGCTGATGATCTGGTCCGAGCCGATCCTGCTGGCGCTGGGCCAGACCGACGAGATCGCACGCGAGGCCAGCCGCTATCTGGCCGTGGCAGGCTGGGGCATCTTTCCGGCGCTGCTGGTGATGGTGCTGAAATCCTACCTTGCCGCGCTGGAGCGGACGCAGGTCGTGCTTTGGGTGACCATCGGGGCGGTCGTGGTCAATGTGATCGTCAATTACGCGCTGATCTTCGGCCATTGGGGCGCGCCCGAGATGGGGATCGTGGGGGCGGCCTGGGCCTCGGTCTCGGTGCATTTCGTGTCGTTGCTGCTGCTGGCGGTCTATGCCGGGGTGGTGACGCGGGAACATGCGCTGTTCATCCGCTTCTGGCGCCCCGATTGGGAGGCGTTCGGCCAGGTGTTCCGGCTGGGCTGGCCGATCGGGATCACCACGCTGGCCGAGGTGGGGCTGTTCGCCGCCGCCTCGATCATGATGGGCTGGCTGGGCACGCTGCCGCTGGCGGCGCATGGGATCGCGCTGCAGATCGCGTCGCTGGTGTTCATGATCCACCTGGGGCTGGGCAATGTGGCCACGGTGCGCGCCGGGCGCGCGCTGGGCGTGCAGGACTGGGGCGGGCTGCGGCTGGGGGCCAAGGTGGTGGTGTCGCTGTCGCTGGGCCTGGCCGCGCTGACGGTGGTGCTGTTCCTGCTGATGCCGGAGTTCCTGATGGGCCTGTTCCTGTCGCCGGACGAGCCGGACCGCGCGGGTGTGATCGCCATCGGCGTGGTGCTTCTGGCGGCGGCGGCGCTGTTCCAGCTGGCCGATGCCGCACAGGTCATGGCGCTGAGCCTGCTGCGGGGCGTGCAGGATACGCGGGTGCCGATGATCATCGCCACCCTGTCCTATTGGGCAGTGGGCATGCCCGTGGCCTATGTGATGGGTTTCGTCTTTGGCTGGGGCGGCGTGGGCGTCTGGCTGGGGCTGGCCGTGGGGCTGGCGGGTGCGGGGCTGTTCATGATGCTGCGCTTCTGGGGCGTGATCCTGCCACGGCTTTCGGCGCAGGCCTGAGCCGGCGCGGTCATTCGCCCTTCATCAGCCGGTCGGCCTTCTTGCGCACCAGCACCGTGCGCAGGTCATGCATCGCCAGCAGCAGCGTATCGGTGACCGCATCCAGTTGCTCATCCGTGGCGCGGGTCTGGACCCATTGCGCGGTGAGGTTGAGGTGATCGACCGCGCGCAGGATGTCATCCACCTCGCGCGCGGCCAGAAGCGCGGTGCGCTGGGTCATCCAGCCGGTGATTGCCTCCATGTCCGCCTCGGTGAGGCGGCGGTCACCATGGGGTTTCACCTCGCCGTTGCGGATGTTGATCGTGGCGATCTGGTCCATCTCGATGCGGCGCTGGCGGTTCTCGGTATCGACACGGTAGACGAGCGCCCCATTCTCGCGGACGCGGAAATAGTAGTCGGGAAGCTCGCCTGTCATGTCATCGGTTCCTTTATCGCCTCAGACGAGGGCGGCGCAAAACCTCTGGATGCGGTCGCAAGCCTCGGCCAAAGCCGTGTCGGAGGTAGCGTAGCTGATGCGGAAGTTCGGTGAAAGACCGAAGGCTGCGCCGAAAACGACGGCCACGCCGGTATCTTCCAGCAGCGCGCGGGCAAATGTCTCGTCATCCGCGATCACGGTGCCTGCGGGGGTGCGCTTGCCGATCAGCCCCGCGATGGAGGGATAGACATAGAATGCGCCCTCGGGCACCGGGCAGGTCACGCCCTCGATCGCGTTGAGCGCCTTGACCACGAGGTCGCGGCGGCGCGCGAACATCGCGTTGTTGGGTGCGATGAAATCATGGGTGCCGTTCAGCGCCTCGACCGCGGCCCATTGGCTGATGGTGCAGGGGTTCGAGGTGCTTTGCGACTGGATCTTGCGCATGGCGTCGATCAGGGGCTTGGGGCCTGCCGCATAGCCGATCCGCCAGCCGGTCATCGCATAGGCCTTGGAGACGCCGTTGACCGTCAGGGTGCGATCGTAAAGCGCGGGTTCCACCTGCGCGGGCGTGCAGAATTTGAAATCGTCATAGGCGAGATGTTCATACATGTCGTCGGTCATCACCCAGACATGCGGATGGCGCATCAGCACATCGGTCAGCGCCTTCAGCTCGTCCCAGCTATAGCCCGCCCCGGTGGGGTTGGAGGGCGAGTTGAACAGGAACCACTTGGTGGCGGGGGTGATCGCCGCCTCAAGCTGATCAGGCGTGATCTTGAAGGCCTTTTCCAGCGTCGCCTCGATGAATACGGGCGTGCCGCCGGCCAGCATCACCATATCGGGATAGCTGACCCAATAGGGTGCGGGGATCACCACCTCGTCGCCGGGGTTCAGCGTGGCCATCAGCGCGTTATAGAGCACCTGCTTGCCGCCAGTGCCGACGCTGACCTGGTTGGGGGCGTAGTCCAGAGCGTTGTCACGCTTGAACTTGGCGCAGATGGCCTGCTTCAGCTCGGGGATGCCGTCGACGGCGGTATAGCGGGTCTTGCCCGCCTCGATCGCCTTGATGCCCGCCGCGCGGATATGGGCGGGGGTGTCGAAATCAGGCTCGCCCGCGCCAAGGCTGATGATGTCGCGGCCCTGGGCCTTGAGTTCCATCGCCAGATTGCTGACCGCGATGGTCGGTGACGGTTTCACGCGGTCGAGCGTCTTGGACAGGAAGGACATGGGCTTGGGCCTCTGGTTTGAATTCGGCAGTTCAATGTCTTAGGATGCAGCCAAAGCCCGATCAAGCACGATCGGCGGATGGGAGAGAAATGACACAGGACCAGCCACTCAGCGAACAGATGAACGAGCAGCCCGATCTTGAAGAAAACTGGTACGGCCCCGACACGGCGACCTTTGGCGACCGCGTCGCCGCGGCGCGCGAAGCCTCCGGGATGAGCCAGAAACAGCTGGCCCGCAGGCTGGGCGTGAAGATCGGCACCGTCCGCGGCTGGGAAGATGACCTGTCGGAGCCGCGCGCCAACAAGCTGTCGATGATGGCGGGGCTGCTGAACGTGTCGATCATGTGGTTGCTGACCGGCGAGGGCGATGGCGTGGCGGCCCCGGTTGACGAGACCCCGATCGCGCCCGATATCAACGCTCTGCTGGTCGAGATTCGCGACCTGAAGACCCAGATCGGCGCCGCGGCGGACCGGCTGGGACGGCTTGAGAAAAGCCTGCGGACAAAACTGAAAGGCGAGTGAGATGCTGATCGAACAGGCCCCCGTGGGCGAAACGCGCGAGACACGGCTGCGCAGGCTTGCCATGCGATCCATGCGGCGGGGCATCAAGGAAATGGATGTGATCCTGTCGCGTTTCGCCGAGTTGCACCTGGGCGGTCTGGATGATGCGATGCTGGACGGCTATGACGCGCTTCTGCGCGAGAACGATCACGATCTTTATTACTGGGTCAGCGGCGTGCAGGAGCCGCCCGAGACCTTCGCCCCCCTTGTCGCGCGCATCCGCGACATGCTGGCCGAACAGGGTGGCGCCGTCCAGCGGTAGGGCCGTGCCTTCGGCGCCATTCCCCATTTTCGTGGCATTTTAGGAATTTCCGAACGGGTTTAACCTGTTATTGGTCTTTATGCTGCATGTTACCCGACGAAAGAACAAACCGTCGGAGTGTCCCATGACCCTGCACAAGACCCTGGCCACCGGACCGCGTACCGGTTTCATGGGCAGCTATCTGGAAGCGCTGTCGCTGGTCGAAAGGCTGCACCGCCTTCTGCTGGACGTGATCAAGGACGAATTCGAACGCGTCGGCATGCTGGAGGTGAATGCCGTCCAGGCGCTGCTTCTGTTCAACATCGGCGATAACGAGGTGACCGCCGGCGAGTTGAAGACGCGCGGCTACTACCAGGGCAGCAATGTCAGCTACAACCTGAAGA
>JANREX010000011.1 GCA_030758115.1 Paracoccaceae bacterium
CACTTGGCCACGCCCCAACGTGAGGGGGTGATTACTCTGACTGCGATGCAGGTTCAAGTCCCGATCTGGAAAAAATCTATGCTTCTTTCAGACGGCAAAGATCGCACCCGGAGTCAGTCGAGAACCTCGTCGAGCTTGACACCCCAGAGGGCATTCTTCGGGGCCCAGCCGCGATAGCCGCCGGCGGACAGGCGGCACCACTCGGTGTTGCAACTGTCCAGCCGCGCCACGACGCCCTGTTCCAGTTGGGCCGAGGCCGGCGCGTTCTGTTCGGGGCGGCTGAGCAGCGGCAGCATGTCCTGGTCCACGATCACCGTCCGGTTGCCTGACAAAAGCGAGTAGTGGACCCATCCGCCGGCGCCATCCCGGTCGCGCACACGGCGCCAATGCCCGTGCTCGGCCGTGATTTCGACGGGCATGTCCTTGCGCTTGAACACCCAGTCGACCCGGTGCGTCAGCGAGGGCCCGCGGCGCACGTTCACTTCGGCCGACTTGATCGACACATAGCGCGGCAGCGGCAGGTTGGTGACGCTGCCGCGTTCCGCGCCATAGGCGTGTGGTGTAAATCCCGCCAGAAGCAGCAGCGCCAGAAGCGCCGCGATCATCCGGTATGCCCGCACGAATCCGCGATCCGCCCGAAACTTCAGCTGTGTCATGCCCAATGCCTGCCTTCTATCCGCTCTGACCGGGTGAAATCTGGATTGGGGTTCTTGTGCCCCGCCGGTTCATCCTTCACTCTGCCATCAAGCAGCTGATTTGGAAAGAAGGGGAGGGCCTGAATGCCAACTGCACGTCTGAGTGTTGTCGTGACGCGACGCTTGCCCGAAGCGGTGGAAACGCGGATGAAGGAACTGTTCAACGTGCAACTGCGCGATGACGACAGCCCGATGACCCGTGCCGAACTGGTCGAGGCGCTGTCCACGGCCGATGTGCTGGTGCCGACCCTGACTGACCAGATCGATGCCGGACTGATCGCGCAGGCCGGTCCGAACATGCGGTTGATCGCGAATTACGGCGCGGGTGTCGATCACATCGACGTGGCGACGGCCCGCCAGCGCGGCATCCTCGTGTCGAACACGCCCGGTGTGCTGACCGATGATACTGCCGACATGACCATGGCGCTGATGCTGGCCGTGATCCGCCGCATGCCCGAGGGGCTTGCCATCATGAACGAGGGGCGCTGGACCGGCTGGTCGCCCACCGCCCTGCTGGGCGGGCGCGTCGGAGGGCGGCGTCTGGGCATTCTGGGCATGGGCCGCATCGGTCAGGCCGTGGCGCGCCGCGCGGCGGCTTTCGGCATGCAGATCCACTATCACAACCGCCGCAGGCTGCGCCCCGAGATCGAGGATCGCTACGAGGCGACATATTGGGAAAGTCTGGACCAGATGGTGGCGCGCATGGACGTGATCAGCATCAACTGCCCGCATACGCCCTCGACCTTTCACCTGATGAACGCAAGGCGTCTCAAGCTGATGAAACCGGACGCGGTGATCGTGAACACCTCGCGCGGCGAGGTGATCGACGAGAACGCCCTGACCCGGATGCTGGCCGCGGGCGAACTGGCCGGGGCGGGCCTTGACGTCTACGAGCACGGCACGGATGTGAACCCGCGCCTGCGCGATCTTCCCAACGTGGTGCTGTTGCCGCATATGGGATCGGCCACGCGTGAAGGCCGCGCCGAGATGGGCGAGAAGGTGATCATCAATATCAAGACCTTCGCGGATGGGCATCGCCCCCCTGACCAGGTCGTGCCGTCCATGCTGTGAGGGCCGCCCGGCTGTCATCGGTGACGCGGATCGGTGCGATAGCCCGACCGCAGGAAAGGGGCTGACATGCGTCTGGCAACTCTGCTGTGCTCTATCATGCTGTTGACCGCGCCGGTGCTGGCGCAACAGGCCTCGGACCGGATCACGCCCGAAGGCGGTGGTGCAGGGCGGGTCGTGACCTCGGACCGGGTTGCCGCAGCCTTGCAGGCCAAGGCCGACACCCGGCCGGTCGAGGCCCGTGAATGGATGGTCGTGGCAGCCCATCCGCTGGCTGTGGACGCCGGGGCGGATGTGCTGGCCGCCGGCGGTACGGCCGCCGATGCCATGGTCGCCGTGCAGGCCGTGCTGGGCCTGGTCGAACCGCAGTCATCGGGGCTGGGGGGCGGGGCCTTTCTGGTCTGGCACGATGGGGCGACAGGCGCCATCACCACGCTGGACGGTCGCGAGACCGCACCACTGGAGGCGACCCCACGGCTGTTCCAGGACGCCGAGGGGGAGCCGCTGAAATTCTTTGACGCCGTGGTCGGTGGGCGCAGCGTGGGCACGCCCGGCACACCCGCCTTGATGGCCGCCGCCCATGCCCGTTGGGGGCGCGCCGATTGGGGTGATCTGCTGGCCCCGGCGATCCGTCTGGCCGACACCGGTTTTCCGGTGTCGCCGCGCCTTGCCATGCTGGTGGCCGCGGATGCCGAGCGTCTGGCGGTGGATCCGGTGACGGCAGGCTATTTCCTGCCCGAAGGGCAACCTTTGGCCGAGGGCGCGATGCTGCGCAATCCTGCCTATGCGCAGACCCTGCGCGGCCTGGCCGAGCGTGGCGTGGACGCATTCTATACCGGCCCCGTGGCCGATGCGATCGTGCAGGCCGTGCGAGGGGCTGCGCATAATCCCGGCCTGCTGGGGCCGCTGGACCTGGCGATCTACCGCGTCAAGGAACGCGCGGCGGTCTGCGCCCCCTATCGCGGGCACGAGGTCTGCGGGATGGGGCCACCCTCGTCCGGTGCCGTGGCGGTCGGGCAGATCCTGGGCATGCTCGAGGCCACGGATCTGGCCGCGCTGGGCCCGTCGGATCCCGAAAGCTGGCGCCTGATCGGCGAGGCCAGCCGCCTGGCCTTCGCGGATCGCGCCCGCTATCTGGCCGACAGCGACTTTGTGCCGGTCCCGGTCGCGGGCCTGCTGGATCCGGCCTATCTGCGCCGGCGCGCGGCGATGATCACCGCAGGCGGTGTGCTGCCCGAGGCGCAGGCAGGGCAGCCTGCCTTCGATCACACGCTGAACCTGGCCGATGGGATCACGCTGGAGCAACCCTCGACCACACATATCTCGATCGTGGACAGCTTCGGCAACGCGCTGTCGATGACGTCGACCATCGAAAACGCCTTTGGCGCGCGGCTGATGGCGGGCGGGTTCCTGTTGAACAACGAACTGACGGATTTCTCGTTTCGCAGCCACGTGGATGGCGTGCCGGTGGCCAATCGGGTCGCGCCGGGCAAGCGGCCCCGCTCTTCGATGGCGCCGACCATCGTGCGGCGCGGCGGCCAGCCGGTTCTGGTGCTTGGCAGTCCCGGCGGCAGTTCGATCATCGGCTATGTGACCTCGGCGCTGATCGCCCATCTGGATTGGGGCATGGATGTGCAGCAGGCGGTTGCCGCAGGTCATCTGCTGAACCGCTTCGGCATCTACGATCTTGAGGCCGGAACCGAGGCCGAGGCCCTGGCAGATCCGCTGCGGGCACTGGGCTATGAGGTGCGCCTTGGCGCGCAGACATCGGGCCTGCATGCGATCTCGATCGGGCCGGATGGCCTGCGCGGCGGGGCGGATCCGCGCCGTGAAGGCGTGGCGTTGGGCAAGTGACGAAGGGGGGGCTGTCTGCCCCCCACGTTCAACTGCGTTGAACGCCCCCCCGAGGATATTTTCGGCAAGAAGAACGGCCGGCCGCGTCGCTTTCGGTGCACAGGTCGCTTTCAGACGGGATTGCGTCGGCTGGTTCACACGCGCGCGGCATGACCTGCTATTGATCGGCCAAAGCTTGATCCAAGGGAGTCGCTTGCGCCATGAAAACACATGTCAAAGCTCTGGTTGTCGGCGGCGGCGCTGTCGGAACCTCGATCGCCTATCACCTGGCGCGCGCCGGGTGGCAGGATGTGATGCTGCTGGAACGCGACGAGCTGACCTCGGGGTCGACCTGGCATGCCGCGGGGCTTCTGCCGCTGTTCAACATGTCCTTCGCCACGACCCATATCCACAAGTATTCGGTCGACTTCTACAAGTCGCTGGAGGCCGAGACCGGCCTGAACGCGGGCTTTTCCGTCGTGGGCAACCTGCGCATGGCGCAGACCCAGGCGCGGATGGACGAATACATGGTCTATGCCACCACGGCCGAGACCTGCGGCGTGCCCTATGAGTGGATGACACCCGCCCAGATCAAGGACCGCTGGCCGCTGGTGCGCACCGATGATCTGAAGGGCGCGATCTATCACCCGACCGATGGTTACATCAACCCGGCCGACGTGACGATGGCCATGGCCAAGGGCGCGCGCCAGCGTGGCGTGATGATCGAGCGCAAATGGCAGGCGGATGCCTATCACTGGACCGGCAGCGCCTGGGAGGTCACCTGCACCAAGATGGTCGAGAAGGGTGGCAACCTCGTGCCGTCGGACGAGCAGATCGTGATCACCGCCGAACATGTCGTCACCGCCACGGGCAACCATGCGCAGCGCACCGCGCGCCTGCTGGGGATCAAGTCGCCCGCGATTCCCGTGGAGCATCAGTTCATCGTGACCGAACCCGATCCCGCGCTGGTGGAGTACCGCAAGAACGGCGGGCTGGAGCATCCGGTGCTGCGCGATGCCGATGCCAAGTGGTACGTGCGCGAAGAGCGTGGCGGCTGGATCCTTGGCCCCTACGAGCATGGCGCGCCCGCCCGGTTCGAATTCGGCGTGCCCGACAGTTTCCGCGCGGACCTGTTCCCGCTGGATCTTGAGCGGATCGAAGAGGAATACATGTCGATGATCCACCGGCTGCCGTCGTCCGAGACCGTGGGCCTGAAGGATGATTTCAACGGGCCGATCTGCTACACGCCGGACGGCAACCCGCTGGTCGGGCCTGCGCCGGGCCTGCGCAACATGTGGCTGGCCGAGGGCTTCAGCTTCGGCATCACCGCGGCTGGCGGTACCGGCTATTACCTGGCCCAGATGATGGTCGAGGGCGAGGCCGAGATCGACATGGCCGCACTTGATCCCAAGCGCTACGGCAGCTGGATGACCACCGAATACGCCGCGCGCAAGAACGAGGAATGCTATAGCCACGTCTTCATCCTGCATCACCCGGATGAAGAACGCGAAGCCTGCCGCCCACTGCGGACCGCACCCGCCTATGATCGCCAGAAGGCGCGCGGCGCACAGTTCGGACAGGTGAATGGCTGGGAGCGGCCCAATTACTACGGCCCCCTGGACGCGCCCGAAGGCTTTGACCATGACGCGCGCAGCTTCCGCCGTGGCGGCTGGTGGCAATATGCGGTGGACGAGGCGAAAGCGATCCGCGACGGCGTGGGCCTGATCGATGCGACCGCCTTTACCAAGCATCTGGTCAAGGGCCCCGGCGCCACGCAATTCCTGGACTGGTTCACCTGCAACAAGCTGCCCAAGGTCGGCCGCATCAACCTGACCTATGCGCTGACCGATCATGGCACGACCCGCACCGAATACACGATCGTGCGCCTGGCCGAGGATGAATATTACCTGGTCAGCGCCGGTGCCTGGACCGCCTATGACGGCGATTACCTGCGCAAATCCGCCGCCGACAAGATGGCCGACTTCGGCTATGTCGAGATCCAGGATGTGACGACGCAATGGGGTGTCTTCGCCATTGCCGGCCCGAAATCGCGCGATGTGCTGAAAGCCGTGATCAAGGATGCCGATCCCGAAACAGCCCTGTCGAACAAGCGCTTCCCCTGGCTGAGCGCGCGACAGATCGAGCTGGGCATGTGCCCGGTCAACGCGATCCGTGTCGCCTATACAGGCGAACTGGGTTGGGAATTGCACCACCCGATCGAGATGCAGAACTATCTGTTCGACCTGCTGGAAAAGGCAGGGGCCGCGCATGACATGAAGCTGGTGGGCGCGCGCGCGCAGAACTGGCTGCGCCAGGAAAAGAGCTATCGCGCCTTCGGTAACGAGCTGGGCCGCGACGCCACCCCGCTCGAGGCGGATCTGCCGCGCTTCGTGGATCTGTCCAAGGAGTTCCGTGGCAAGGCGGCGATGGAGGCCAAGGGCATCCGCAGCAAATGCGTGACGATCCTTGTGGACGGGCCCGCCGATGCCGATCCCTGGGGCCGCGAGGCGCTCTATGCGCCCGATGGCACCCGCGTGGGGCGCCTGACCTCGGGCGGCTATTCGGTGCATTTCGGGCAGAGCATCGGGATGGGCTATGTCCGCCCTGATCTGGCGGTGCCGGGCACGGCGCTGAAGGTCAAGATGTTCGACAAGCTGTGGGATGCGAAGGTGGTCGAAGACAGCCCCTACGACCCCGCCAACGCGACGATCCGTCTGGACGGTTAAATCATGTCGGGGGCGTGGCGACACGCCCCCGCCTGACCTGCCGGCCTGTGCCAATCACCCGGCTGCAGTCATTTCATCAAAGCATTCCAGCGCCTTGGCAGCATACATCATGGATGGGCCGCCCCCCATCTGGATGGTCATCGCCAGGACGTCGCCGATTTCGTCGCGGCTGGCACCTGCGCGGATCAGGGTTTCCACATGCAGCACGATGCAGGCCTCGCAGCGGGTGGCGATGGCGATGCCGAGGGCCACGAATTCCTTTGTCTTGAACTCAAGCACACCGCCTTCCTTGACGGCCTTGCCCAAGGCGCCGAAGGCGCGTGTCGTCTCGGGGATCGCCTTGTTGAGCCCGCGCAGCTGGTCACGCGTGCTGTTCAGTTTGTCGTTCCAGGTCATGATCAATCCTTGCCTTGATGAATGTCAGGCACGGGCAGACCACAGCGGTGCCGGTCCCGCCTTGATCAGGATCAGAAACCCGGATCAGGCCGGGCGGCGGGCGACGAAGGCCATGTTGTTGGCGGGCATCTCGACGACCTGCACAAGATCCAGCCAATTGGCATGGATCCAGTCGATCACGTCCCAATCATCCTTGTAGCCGATCTCGGGATCCTGCGCGCGCAGGCTGGCGTGGAAAGTCCTGTCGCCGTCCGAGGTGGTTTCGCCATCGCGCAGGAACGGGCCATAGAGGATGAACATCCCCCCGGGGGCCAGCGCCTGTGCCACCTCGGCGATGAGGGTCCGCGCCTCGGCCTCGCTGATCAGGTGCAGCAGGTTCACCAGCACGATCAGGTCCTGACCGGCATGGGCGGCCCCCCAGCCGGACGCGGTGGCGTCAAGTGGGATGGCCGCGCGCAGATTGGCCAGCCCCGCCATCGCCGCATGCGCATCGACCGAGGCGCGGCGCGCCGGGTCGATATCGGTGGGCTGCCAGTCAAGGCCCGGCATGGCACCGGCAAAGATGACGGCATGTTCCCCGGTGCCCGAGGCGATTTCCAGCGCGCGCCCCGATGCGGGGGCATGCTGGGCTACAAGGGCCGCGATATCGGCAGCATTGCGCGCGGCAGAGGGGGCGAACATGCGCCCGTCATCGGACGGATGCGCAACCGACGCAGTATCGGGCAGGTTCAGGCGACGTGACATCTCAGGCAAACCTCGAAGGGGAAAGGGCAGACACGGTGCCGGCATCCAGGGCAGGCGTCATGCCAAGCGCCAGATCGGCCAGAAGCTGGCTGGCGGCGGGGGCGGTCTGGAAGCCGTAGCCGCCTTGACCGGCACACCACAGGAAGGTGGCATCCTGCGGGTCAGGCCCGATGACCAGGGCACGATCCGGGGCGAAACTGCGCAGGCCTGCCCAATTGGCCAGCATCCGGGTGACGGGTTGCGTCACCGCCTCCTGGTAGCGGGCCAGGCCCTCGGCCAGCACCATGTCATCGGCCCAGGCATCCTGCGGCGCGACGGGGTCCTCATCCGCAGGCGACACGATCAGCGCGCCTGCATCGGGCTTGCAATACCAGCTTTCGCCGACCCCGTCGACAAAGGGCCAATCCACGGACGACATGCCCTGCGGCAAGGCGATCCGCGCCATGGAGCGGCGATAGGGCTGGATATTCAACGGCCTGAGCCCCGCCATGCGCGACACCGTATCGGCCCATGCGCCTGCGGCATTGACCAGCAGCTCGGCCTCATGGATGTGGCCGGCCTCTGTCGTCACGCGCCATCCCCTGCCAAGACGTTCGATCCGGTTCACCCGCGCACCGGTCACGATCTGCGCACCCTGGGTGCGGGCGGACCGCGCGAAATTCTGGATCAGAAGGTCGGTATCCAGATCCTGCGCATCCTCGCGATAGGCTGCATGGGCCTGTGTCTCCCGGTTCAGGATCGGCCAGAGGCGGGCCGCCTCATCCATCGAGATCGCGTCCAGCCCCAGATCGGCGCTATCGACGCGGAAGGCGTCAGCATGATCCGGCCCTGCCACCATCATCATCCCGCGTGGTGACAGAACCCCGCCATCGGCATGGTGGTGGTGATCCGCGCTGGCCGCGTTCAGGGCCTTGATCGCGGCATTGCCGTAGTTCAGCAGGAACATGGCCGCCGACCGGCCCGAGGCGTGATAGGCGAGGCTGTCCTCGCCCTCCAGCAGGGTCACCTCGAGATGAGGGGCAAGCCGGGCGGCGGCGGAAATGCCGGCAATGCCGCCACCGATGACCAGTGCCCGGCTCATGCCTCTTCCAGACGGTCCGTCGCCGGGGCGGGGCTCGGGGCCAAGGCGGTCAGCCGCGCGTAAAGCGCATCGTCCAGCGTGTAATCCATCGCCGCCAGCGAAGGGATCAGCTGTTCGGCGGAGCGGGCTGAAATGATCGGGGTGGGGCCGGCCGGATGGCGTGCGGCCCAGGCCACGGCCAGGGTGGCCGCGTGAACGCCCACCTCTGCCGCGATATCCTGCAGCCCGACGGCGGCCTTGTGCATCCATTCGGGGGCATAGCGGCTGGCATAGGCCTTGTCCTCGACCAGCCGCCCGCTGCCACCGGCTGCATATTTGCCGGTCAGCAACCCGCCGCCCAATGGGGAATAGGGGGCAATCGCGATACCCTGATCGACACAGGCCGGGAACAGTTCCACCTCGGCCTGACGTTTGACGATGCTGTACATCGGCTGAAGGATGTCGATCCCCAGGTCGAATTCCGACGCGACCCATAGCGCCTTCATCACCTGCCAGGCGGCGAAATTGGACACACCCACGTAACGGATCTGCCCCTTCTGCTTCAGTTCGGCCAGCGTCTCGAAGGTTTCGCGCAGCGGCGTGGTGTCGTCGAACCTGTGCAGGTAGAGGATGTCGACCTCGTCCATCTGCAACCGCTGGCGCGAGATGTCGAAAGTCTTGAGGATGTTCTCGCGGCCCGATCCACCCGCATAGCCAGCCTTCGTGGCCAGGATCAGCCGGTCACGATGCGGCGCGATCAGCTTGCCGGTGATCTCTTCCGAGGCACCGCCTGTATAGGCATGGGCGGTGTCGAAATGCGTGATCCCGGCGGCAAGGCTTGCCTCGAACATGGCGCGAGACTGCGCCGCGTCGGCGCGACCGCCGAATTGCATGGTGCCAAAGGCAAGGCGGCTTGCGGGGGTGCCGTCACGGCTGATGAGTGCATGTGTCATGGCCGCGAAACTGCCACGGCTTGACGACAAGGAAAAGGGGTCAAACCTGTTCGCGCGATTGCTTGCGCCACTGACGCCAGGCCCAGATCAGCGAGAGCAGATACAAAAGGTCCATTACCATCAGCGTCAGCCAGGGAAAGCTGATCAGCGCGGCCAGGAAACAGACGAAACCCACGTAGAGAAAGCGCACATTCTCGCGCCGGATGGTCAGCGATTTCAGCGACCAGGTCGGCAGGCGGCTGATCATCAGCAGGCCGACCCCCAGCATGTAGGCCGCGATCACCATGTCGGGAATCGGCGGCAGTCCGGGCACGGCACGATCCAGGAACAGGGGCAGCATCACCAGCAGCGCACCGGCGGGCGAGGGGACCCCCTCGAAATGGCGGTTCGGTTTCTCGGTGTCGCTGGCCTTGGTGCCGACGTTGAAACGCGCCAGGCGCAGCACGCAACACAGCGCATAGATCACCACGGCGATCCAGCCCAGGTTGCCCATGTCCTTGAAGGCCCAGAAATACATCAGCAGCGCAGGCGCAATCCCGAAGTTCAGGAAATCTGCAAGGCTGTCCAGTTCCGCCCCCAGCGCGCTTGCGCTTTTCAGCAGTCGCGCCAGGCTGCCATCCAGACCGTCCAGCACCGCGGCCAGCAGCAAAAGCTGCACCGCCACGTTGAAATTGCCGCTGGTGGCATAGCGGATCGCGGTCAGGCCGGCGCAGATGGCCCCCACCGTCACAAGGTTCGGCAGAAGCTGCACGATCGGCAATTCCCGCCGCGAGCGGACGGGCGGCAACCGGTCGGGATCAGGCAGTTCGCCCATCGCGCGCTCCTTCGGTCGAGGTGAGGTCAGCGATGACCGTCTCGCCCGCGATCATGCCTTGCCCCACCGTGACAAGGGGGGCCACGCCATCTGGCAGGTAGACATCGACACGGCTGCCGAAACGGATCAGGCCAAAGCGTTCTCCGGTCAGCAGGCGCTGTTCGGGTTTGGTCCAGCACACGATCCGCCGCGCAACCAGCCCCGCGATCTGCACCACCGCGATCTGGCGGCCATCGGCCATTTCGATGGCCAGCGAATTGCGTTCATTGTCGACCGATGCCTTGTCCAGCGAGGCATTGAAGAACTTGCCCGGCCGATAGGCCACAGCCGTGACACGGCCCGCGATGGGGGCGCGGTTCACATGGCAGTTGAAAACGTTCATGAAGACGCTGACGCGGGTCAGCGCGTGATCGGCCATACCCAGCTCGGCGGGCGGCACGGCCTTCTCGATCAGCGATATCACCCCGTCGGCGGGGCTGATCAGCAGCCCTTCGCGGGTGGGCGTGGTGCGTTTGGGATCGCGAAAGAAATAGTAGCACCAGACGGTAAGCCCCAGCCCGATCCAGCCCAACGGGTCCCAGATCATGAACAGCACGATCGAGATGGCCGCAAAGATCGCCACGAACTTGCGCCCTTCCGGGTGCATCGGTTTTATGAAAGTTTCGAGCATGGTCATGTTGGGGCCGTCCTTCGCGATGTTGGGCACTGCCCTACAACCTTGCGAGCCATGGCGCAATGCGGCTGACTGGCGTGGTCCATAACCCAGAAAGAAAAACCCCGCACGATGGCGGGGTTTTCCTTGGATGCCAGGGGATCCGATCAGTT
>JANREX010000012.1 GCA_030758115.1 Paracoccaceae bacterium
ACCAATTGATTAACAGTCAACTGCTCTACCGCTGAGCTACGCCGGAACACGAGGGCGGATATAACAACAGGGTTTTGTCGCGTCCAGAGGCATTTGGCATATTTTTGCAAAAGCTTTGCCTGCGGGTTCAAACCCTGTGGAAACGGGCGGTCCAGGACAGGTGTCCTTCGGGTGCGATGATATTTTTCCCTGTCAGGTCAACAAGATGGGCAAAGACGTTGCGGGCGGCGGCGGGCAGGAGCATGGCGGGTGTTTCGGTATAGATCTGCCGCGCCAGCGTCTCGGCCGTGGCCGGAGCGGCTTGCAGCGCGTCAAGGATCGCCGCTTCGCGCGCTTCGCGATGCGCGATCAGCCAGTCGATCCGGGCGGCCGGATCGGTGACCGGCGCGCCATGGCCGGGCAGGTAGAGCCGGTCGGCACGCGCGCGCAGGCGGCGGCAGGAGGCCATGAAATCGGTCAGGTCACCATCGGGTGGCGAGACAAGCGAACTGGCCCAGCCCATCACCAGATCGCCCGTGAACAGGATGTCGCCCATCGCAAGGCACAGGTGGTTGCCGAAATGGCCCGGCGTCCAGATGGCCTGCAGGCTCCAGTCCGGCCCGGTGACGGTTGCGCCATCCGCCAGGCATTCATCGGGGGCAAAGCCTGCATCGACACCCTCGCCGCCGCCTGCCAGCCCTGCTTGTGCCAGCCCCTCCATCACCGCGCTGCGCCCGGCTTGCGCGTCGCCATAGGCCAACACCGGTGCGCCGGTCGCCCGTGCCAGGGCCCGCGCCAGGGGCGAATGGTCGACATGGGCATGGGTCACAAGAATATGCGTGATCCGCTGTCCTGGCCCGCAGGCGGCGAGAATCGCCGCAAGATGCGCCGCGTTGTCCGGGCCGGGGTCGATCACGGCCAGATCGGTCTGTCCCACGATATAGGTATTGGTGCCGCGGAAGGTCATGGGCGAGGGGTTCGGCGCCAGGATCCGGCGCAGGCCGGGTACGATCTGGTCCGGCTGTCCGGCGATGGGGTCAAAGTCCGGGTCTGCTTGCATTCTGCTTCCTTTGGCGTCTGGCTGCGGCTAGGTTTAGCCTATGTTCTTCGGCTGGCTCAAACGCTTTTCCCCGCGCGGTCTTTATGGCCGGGCCGCCCTTATCCTGATCCTGCCTGTCGTCACGCTGCAACTTGTCGTCTCGGTGGTCTTCATCCAGCGGCATTTCGAAGGGGTGACGCGCCAGATGACCCGCACCGCGGCCCGCGAGGTGCAGATGCTGATCCTCGACATGCGCGGTGCGCCGGACCAGCAAAGCGCGCTGCAAGGCGTGTCGAGTGCCGCGTCGCTGCTGGATATCGGTCTGCGTTTCCTGCCCTCTGGCGAGGTCCCGCCGGCGGTGCGGCGCTGGTACGACCTGTCAGGTCTGCGCGTGATCGAGACATTCGACGCGCTTCTGCCGGGTCTTGCGGCGGTGCAGTTGCCTGATGACTGGAATGTGCTGCTGGTGCTGGAAACCGAGTATGGGGTGCTGGAGGTCCTGCTGGACCGGCGGCGGGTGTCGCCGACGAATCCGCATCAGCTGTTCGTGAACATGGTGTTCTTTGGCGCGCTGATGACGCTGATCGCCTTCATCTACCTGCGCAACCAGCTGCGACCGATCACGCGGCTGGCGCAGGCCGCGGAGGCCTTTGGCAAGGGGCGTCACATGGCCTACAAGCCTTCGGGCGCCGTCGAGGTGCGGGCGGCGGGCAATGCGTTCCTGGACATGCGCGCCCGGATCGAACGGCAGATCGAGCAGCGCACGCTGATGCTGTCCGGGGTCAGCCATGACCTGCGCACGCCGCTCACACGGCTCAAGCTGGGACTGTCGATGCTGGATGCGGAAGACGTGGCCGATCTGCAGCGCGATGTCGAAGAGATGCAATCGATGCTGGATGAATTCCTCAATTTCGCCCGCGGCATTTCCGAGGCCGAGCCGGAACCCGTCGATCCTGCCGAGTTGCTGCGCGACCTGGTCGAGGATTTCACCCGCGCAGGCAAACGCGTGAGCCTTGCGGGGCTGAAGGGGCAGGGCGTGGTGCCGCTGCGCCGCATCGCGATGCGGCGGGCGATCGAGAACCTGATCAACAACGCCGTGCGATATGGCAGCCATGCCGAGGTCTCGATGCTTCTGACCGACAAGTCGCTGCGCATCCGGGTCGAGGATGACGGCCCCGGCATTCCGCCCGATCAGCGCGGCGAGGCGGTCAAGCCCTTCACCCGGCTGGACCGGTCGCGCAACCAGAACATGGGGTCGGGCGTGGGCTTGGGGCTGGCCATCGCCACGGATATCGCGCGTGCCCATGGCGGCGTGCTGCGGCTGGGGGCCAGCGACAAGCTGGGCGGTTTGCGCGCCGATATCGTGATCGCGCGCTAGGGCCGGCTTGCCTGCGGCGTGCGGGGTGATATATCCCCGCCAAGCGAGGACGACCTCCCCCGTAACGGGCGATGTACCGGGACGACCCGGCCAAAACGGGAGAGCGCCATGCGCCGCACGGCAGACCGGATTCGTCACGCCATCAGCTTCGAGCTGATCGCCCTTGCCATCATCACGCCACTGGGGGCCTGGGCTTTCGGCACGCCGCTGAAAGACATGGGCGTGGTGACCGTGATCAGCGCCACCATCGCGACGGGCTGGAATTACCTCTATAACCTGCTGTTCGATCACGCGATGCTCAGGCGGCGCGGCGATGTGCGCAAGACACCCCTGATCCGCGTTCTTCACGCGGTCCTGTTCGAGGCGGGTCTGCTGCTGGTGCTGATCCCCTTCATCGCGCTTTATCTGGGCGTCGGTTTCTGGACCGCTTTCGTGATGGATCTGGCTTTTGCGGGGTTCTACCTTGTCTATGCCTTCTGCTTCAACTGGGCCTATGACGTGATCTTTCCAATCCCCGATCCGATGGTCCGCGCCGAGGGCGACCACGCCTGATGTTCCATCGTGGGACATTTTCCGGTGTGAGCGATTTCAATGGGTTTCAAGGCGGCGTTACGGAAATATTGACGCATGGACGCGTGCGCAGGGTGGTGTCCGCATCGCCAAGGGCGCGTGAGGGCAAGGGAAAGGTGACGGGACCAGGGTCATGCGCGATCCGCGCAGTGCCTCGGTGGACATGACCGGCAGAACCGGCCCCATTCCGGCATTGGAAGGCAATCCCGTCGGCACGAGCTTGGACTTTGCGCCCGCTCACGTCAATCGCAACCCTGCCGTCATCGCGGGCGCAAGCCGGGCGGCAAGGCGCTGCTTGCTGTGACAAGGCTGTCAGCCAAGCCTGTCTTGCAGCGACAAGCGGCATCGGGCGGATTTGCCCCCACCGAAGTTGGTGCGGATGGTTTTATCCTTGCTGCGATCATTTTGGTGGCTTGTTTCCTTTAGGCTCAGCACAATCAAGGGCAGGATGCGGCATCCGGAACTGATCCGTCCCATGGAGTTGCAGCCATGGTCATTCTGTTGGATGTTTCAGCCATGCGGCCGACCGAAAGAGCAGCTATCGGGTTTTGTCGTTCAGGTGGGTGATGTGCGATGGGACTACTTTACGGGTTTGTTTTCGTGCTGTGGGGCGCGCCGGTTGTGATCGCCACGCTTTGCGTCATTGTTTTGTTTCGTCAGCCTTTCTTGCCCCAGATCCATCCATGGGATTCGGTGAGGAAAACACCGTTGGCTATGGCGACCGTCGGCTTCACGGGAAGTGTTTTCCTGCTGCTCATCCTTGCAATTGAAGATGTGCTTGTTTCGGCCCTGGTCGCGTTCGCATTGACAAGCGCGCTGCTTTCGCTGGTCTATTTCACCTATCCAAAGCGACGATTTGTCGAGGAGGGCAAAGAGAAACGCGCAACCCTTGGCAAGCGTGACAGCGCCTTGATGGTGTTCGCCGTGGTGCTGTTTTTGTCCTTCATCCTTGTCGCCCTCGCGATGGAGGATATTGCGCGATCAATGTCATTTTGACGGCGGTCAGGCTTGGGCGGGGCCAGGCCACCTGAGCGGGTCACGCGCATGTCCTTTGCAGGTTGGGTCCATGCGGTTTTCAGGCGATTGTGCGGCGCTTGACTGCGCGCGCGAGGCGTTTGCCTCGCGGTTATGGTAGGCCCGGAGGGACTCGAACCCCCAACCAAAGCGTTATGAGCGCTCTGCTCTAACCATTGAGCTACAGGCCCGACCTGCTTGCCTTGCTAGCAGACGGGCAGGGCGCGTCAAGGCTTTCGCCTGCGCCGTGTCCCGGACAGGGCTTTCAGATTGCCAAGCGGCGGGCTTTGGATTAACCCGCAGGCCAAGCGATGAAAGGATTTTCCATGTCGGATGCAGAGCAGGCCGCAGATCAAGCCAAGGGCGCGAAGAACGGGATCACCTATGCCGATGCGGGCGTCGATATCGATGCGGGCAATGCGCTGGTCGAGCGGATCAAGCCGGCGGCAAAGCGCACCACGCGGGCGGGGTCCATGTCGGGGCTTGGCGGCTTCGGCGCGCTGTTCGACCTGAAGGGCGCGGGCTACAACGATCCGATCCTGGTGGCCGCCACGGATGGTGTGGGCACAAAGCTGCGGATCGCCATCGACACCGGCAATGTGGACAGCATCGGGATCGACCTTGTTGCGATGTGCGTCAACGACCTGGTCTGTCAGGGCGCAGAGCCGTTGTTCTTCCTTGATTATTTCGCAACCGGCAAGCTTGAGCTGGACAGCGCCGCGCGCATCATCGAGGGCATCGCCGAGGGCTGTGCCCAGTCGGGTTGCGCGCTGATCGGTGGCGAGACGGCGGAAATGCCGGGCATGTACCACGGCGGTGATTTCGACCTTGCGGGATTCGCCGTGGGTGCGATGGAGCGCGGGCAGGATCTGCCCGCAGGCGTTCAGGCGGGCGATGTTCTGCTGGGGCTGTCCAGCGACGGCGTGCATTCCAACGGCTACAGCCTTGTGCGCAAACTGGTCGAGGTCTCGGGCCTGGGCTGGGCCGATGCCTGCCCCTTCGGCACGGGGACAATGGGCGAGGTGTTGCTGACCCCCACGCGGCTTTACGTGCGCCAGGTTCTGGCGGCGATCCGTGCGGGCGGTGTGCATGCGCTGGCGCATATCACCGGCGGCGGTCTGACCGAGAATCTGCCGCGTGTGCTGCCCGAGGATCTGGGCGCATTGATCGACCTCGATGCCTGGGATCTGCCGGGCGTGTTCCAGTGGCTGGCCCAGACCGGCGGCATGAGCCAGGCCGAGATGCTCAAGACCTTCAACTGCGGCATCGGCATGATCCTGGTGGTCGCGCCCGACCGCGCCGATACGTTGGCCGCGCTGCTGCGTGAGGCGGGCGAAACCGTCCATAGGCTGGGCCATGTCACCGCGGGCGAACCGGGCGTGTCCTACACGGGCGCGCTTTTGTGAAGAAACGTGTCGCCATCCTGATCTCGGGGGGTGGGTCGAACATGATCCGCCTTGTCGAAAGCATGGTGGGCGATCATCCGGCGCGCTGCGTGCTGGTGGCCTCGAACGATCCCGATGCGGCGGGTCTTGCCCGTGCCGCGGCGATGGGGATCCCCACGGCGGCGGTGGATCACCGCGCCTACAAGGGGGACCGCCCGGCATTCGAGGCGGCACTTCAGGCCGAGCTGGACAAGGCCGCGCCCGATATCCTGTGCCTTGCCGGGTTCATGCGGGTGCTGACCGCCGGTTTCGTGCAGCCGTGGGAAGGCCGGATGCTGAACATCCACCCTTCGCTTTTGCCGAAATACAAGGGGCTTCACACCCATGCCCGCGCGCTTGAGGCGGGCGACGCCGAGGCCGGGTGCACCGTGCATCTGGTCACGCCGGAACTGGACGATGGCCCCATCCTGGGCCAGGCGCGGGTGCCGATCCTGCCCGGAGATACCGAGGCTGCGCTGGCCGCGCGCGTGCTGGAGCAGGAGCATCGGCTCTACCCGCTGGTGCTGGAACGCTTTGCGCGGGGCGTGCAGGGGCGGATCGACCTCTGACAAGGGGGGCGCCGCCCCTCAGGACCCTTTCGGGATCATCCGCAACGCCATGATCCCCAGCAGGGCCAGGCAGATCATCGCCAGCAGGGCCGCGCTTGCGCTCCATGTCTCGATCAGCAGGGCGATCCCGAAGGGCGCGATCGCGGCCATGACCATGCGCACAGACGCCAGCCGGCCCAGCCGCGCGGCAAAGCCCTGCGGGCCGAACAGCACCAGCGGCACGGTGCCCCGCACGATCGAGGTCAGCCCCTGCGCCAGGCCGAACAGCACCGCAAAGACCATCGCGCCTGCCAGCGTCGGGCCGGTCAGCCACAGCACCGCCAGCGCCACCATCAGCAGCACGGTCGAGATCATCGTCGTGGTCAGCGGATGCAGACGCAGCCCGAACAGCATGTCCAGCACCCGCACCCCAACCTGTGCAGGCCCCATCAAGGTGCCTGCGGTTACGGCAGCGGCGGCAGGCAGCCCGAAAGCCGTCAGCGTCGACACCCAGGAGGCGGAAAGCGCCGAAAACACCAGCCCCGCCACGGCAAAGGATATGGCGACCCAGATCATGGCGCGGCGGTGCTGCGCTTCGGGCAGGGGGGGGAATTGCGGGGGCGCGGCGGGCGGGGCGCCTGTCACCGGATCCAGATCGGGCGCGCGCGTCAGGCTCAGGTGCAGCGGCAGGCAGATGCACAGGTTGAGTGCCGCAAAGACCAGATAGGCGGTGCGCCAATCGGCCCAGACCAGGATCGTCTGTGTCAGCGGCCAGAACACGGTCGAAGCGAAGCCGCCCAGCAGGGTCATATGGGTGATCGCGCGCCGGGCGCGCGCGGGGCCAAGACCCTGCGCAAGGGCGGCAAAGGCCGCGTCATAGAGAACAAGGGTTGCCGTCACCTCGACCGCGACAAGGGCCAGGACCAGCGAGACCAAGCCCTGCGCCTGGCTGAGCGCGATCAGCGACAGGGCCGCCAGCACCGAACCCGTTCCCATCACCATCCGCGCGCCATGCCGGTCCAGCAACCGTCCGGCAGTCGGGGCGGCCAGTGCGCCGATCAGCAGTGCCGCGGAAAAGGCGGCAAAGGCCGTGCCGGGGGCGATGCCCAGATCATCCGAGAGGGCCGGCACCACGCTGCCGAAAGCATAGAATATCGTGCCGAAGCCGATGATCTGTGTGATGCCGACGCCGATCACAAGGCGCAGGTAGAGCCAGCGTTCGGGGGTGGCGGCGACGAAGGGCAGGGGCATCGGGGGGCGTCTTTGAAGCTGGGCGGCGATCTGCGCCACGGGGCGCCGTGCGGCCTGAAATGTCAAGGGCGCAGATGATCGGTTGGCGTGGCCGGAGCAGGCCGATCCTTTCGGTGCCGCGTCGGTGTCCCAGGATGGAACATGTGCAGCGGCGCGCCTTTTCAATGGCTTATGACATGGCGTCAGGGTCTTGCCAGGGTTTTCGGACCGTGTCCGTCGCCGGGAAAGCCCTTGCAAGCCTGTGGCCTTCCATTTGTCGTGGCAATCGCGTAAGACCCTTTGACTTGCGCCGCGCCGCCCGCGGTGCCGCCGAGACAGGGCCATAGATGCGAACGATCACGACGACCGAAGACCTTGCCGCCTTCTGCCATGAGGCCCGCAAACATCCCTATGTCACGCTCGACACCGAATTCCTGCGGGAACGGACCTATTATTCCAAGCTCTGCCTGATCCAGATGGCGATGCCGGGCAATGACGACAGTACCGCCGTGCTGGTCGATCCGCTGGAGGACGGGCTGTCTCTGGAACCGCTGTACGAGCTGTTTCGCGACACGGACGTGGTCAAGGTGTTCCACGCCGCGCGGCAGGATCTCGAGATCTTTTTCGTCAATGCGCGGGTCTTTCCCAAGCCGCTGTTCGACACGCAGGTCGCCGCGATGGTCTGCGGCTTTGGCGAACAGGCGGGATATGAAACCCTGGTCAAGAAGATCGCCAAGGCCAGCGTCGACAAGTCCTCGCGCTTCACCGACTGGTCGCGCCGCCCCTTGAGCGATGCGCAGAAAGCCTATGCGCTGGCGGATGTCACGCATCTGCGCAAGGTCTATGAATACCTGGCCAAGGAACTCAAGAAGACCGACCGGGCCAAATGGGTCGAGGAAGAGCTTGAGATCCTGACCACGCCCGACACCTATATCACCCATCCCGAGGATGCCTGGGAGCGGGTCAAGACGCGCACCAATTCCGGCAAGTTCCTGGCGATCGTGCGCGAACTGGCGCGCTTCCGCGAGGATTACGCGCAATCGAACGATGTGCCGCGCAGCCGCGTGTTCAAGGATGATGCGCTGGTGGAGCTGGCCTCGACCAAGCCGGTGACGATGAACGATCTGGGCCGGTCGCGCCTGCTGTTGCGCGAAGCGCGCAAGGGCGAGATCGCCGATGGCATTCTGGCGGCGATCAAGGCGGGCATGGATTGCGCGCCCGAGAACCATCCGCGCCCCGATCTGAGCCGCGAGAAGATGCAGGTCAACCCGGCGCTGGCCGATCTGCTGCGGGTTCTGCTGAAGGCCAAGACCGAGGATTCGGGCGTGGCGTCCAAGCTGATCGCCACAAGCGCCGATCTGGATGCGATTGCCGCCGGAGAGCGCGATGTGCCCGCCTTGCGCGGCTGGCGCGCCGAGGTCTTTGGCCAGGATGCCTTGCGCCTGTGCGAGGGCAAGATCGCCCTGTCCGCCAAGGGCAGCGATGTCAGGATCGTCGAACTCTGATCGTCAGCGTCAGCGGCGGGTGCTGGTGGCCGCGTTGCGCGCGGCCTGAACCCGGATCAGGCGCACGCCTTCCAGATCGCCATCGGTGACCTTTACGGCCGCCACATGGCTGCGGGCGCGTTCCGGCATGGGCACGCGGCCGGCCGGCGCCGTCAGGGCGCGCAATTCATAGGTCAGCACGCCATCGACCGGCACACCGTCATTGACCGGCTCAAGCGAGACATCGAAGGCGCCGACCGTATCGGACAGGGCCGTGGCCCGGATCAGCGCACCGCCCGGCATGCGTTCCACCGTGAGGTCGGAGACCTGCGCGGCAAGCGGCGCCACGACGGCCGCCCGCGCGGCGCGGCGGTTTGCGAAGATGCCGCCGGTGCTGGCAGGGATGAGGGGGTTCACATTGGCGTCCTGCACAGGTTCCACCGTCGCGCGCCCGAACCAGTTCAGGGGATTGAAGCGCGACTCGCTGATACTTGCGCAGCCTGACAGCACAAGGGCCGAGACCAAGAGGGCCGAAGTAAGGTTCCGCATCCTGTGCTGCCCCATCCGCTGATTGACCTGTTCCGTTCTGCCTATCTTATCGGGGCCACGTTGAAAAGACACAAGCCCGCACTGGACCTTTGCCTGCCTCTTGCCTAACTGGTGTGGCATCAACGTAAAGGGGCAGAGCATGGCCAGCGAAAGGTTCGAGGCGATCGTCGAGGATTTCGAATTCCTTGAGGATTGGGAGGATCGCTATCGCTATGTGATCGAGCAGGGCAAGGCGATGGACCCCTTGCCCGAGGCGCTGCGCGTGCCCGCGACCAAGGTCGATGGCTGCGCAAGCCAGGTCTGGCTGCATCCGGTGATCGAGAATGGCACCTTCCGTTTCGAAGGGGACAGCGACGCGATGATCGTGCGCGGGCTGATCGCGCTGCTGCATGCGCTTTACGACGGGCTGCCGCTGGCCGAGGTGGGGCGCGTCGATGCGCCGGGCGAACTGGCGCGGCTTGGCCTGAACGACCATCTGTCGGCGCAGCGGTCCAATGGCTTGCGCGCGATGATCGAACGCATCCGCCTGGTGGCGGCGCAGGCCACCTGATCAGGGTTTCAGGGCTGCAAGGGCCGTTTCCAGATCGCCGTAGCCTGTGAAACGGCGTTCAAACGCCAGACCAAGCCGCGCGGCGCAGTCCTGCGCGCGGGCGGTCAGGGCGGGATCATCGGTCTGCGCCTGGTAGACCAGCTTGGTGTAATGGCCGAAATAGGTGTCGCGCAGTTGCGGGTGGCGGTCCAGGCCCAGTGGTTGCCAGACGAAGGCGTCGAACTGGCGCACGAGGAAATCGGTCAGGTAGAAGGCGGTGAATTCATCCTCGGCCTTGGCGGCGAAGCGGGCGTTGCCCTCGAAGAAGCTGTAGCAATGCGGACCCTCCACCATCTGCACGCCCAGCTGGTCGCAGGTGGCGCGCAGCCCTCCGCCCGTGCCGCAATCGGCATAGACCACGAAGATGCGGGCATGGGTGGCGCGATGCTTTTGCACCGCCTGTTCCACGGCAGGGGCGATGCGTTCGGGATGATTGTGCAGGATCGCGGGCAGGCAGGTCAGATCCATGTGCGACCAGCCGTTGCGCGCGATCAGGTCCAGGATCTCGCGGGCCAGCGCGCCGCAGGCGATCAGCAGCACCCGTTCGGGGGCGGCGGCGGCCGTGTCGCAATCCAGCCCCTGATGGGTCAGACGGTCATCATCGGGCAGATCCATGTTCATCCCCTCATATGAAAAGACCCGCGCCATGGGCGCGGGCCTTCGATCCGGTCACGCCTGTGTCTGGTGTCAGGCGCGCATGGCGGCCTGGTTGTGCTTGCGCGCAACAAAGGTCTTGGCGGTTTCCACGGCGACGGCCGCATCGCGGCAATAGGCGTCGGCGCCGATGGCGCGGCCGAATTCCTCGTTCAGGGGGGCACCGCCCACCAGCACAATGTAATCGTCGCGCACGCCCTTTTCGACCAGCGTGTCGATCACGACCTTCATATAGGGCATGGTCGTGGTCAGCAGGGCCGACATGCCCAGGATGTCGGGCTTTTCGGCTTCCAGCGCCTCGAGATAGCTGTCGACGGCATTGTTGATGCCCAGGTCGATCACTTCGAAGCCTGCGCCTTCCATCATCATGCCGACAAGGTTCTTGCCGATGTCGTGGATGTCGCCCTTGA
>JANREX010000013.1 GCA_030758115.1 Paracoccaceae bacterium
GCCGCATTCCAGGCCCGCCTGAACGAGGAATTCGAGGCCGGCAAGGACTTCAAACCCAACAAGGCCGACTGGCTGGACGGGCGCTGGTCGCATCTGGACCGGCGCGACCAGAAGAAATACCAGCGCGGCAAGACCGCCATCAAACCCGAGACGATGGAACAGATCGGCACCGCGCTGACCCGCGGGCCGGACGGTTTCCCGATGCACAAGACGGTCGAGCGCCTGCTGGAAACCCGCAAGAAGATGTTCGACAGCGGCGAGGCCTTTGACTGGGCCACCGGCGAGGCGCTGGCCTTCGGCTCGCTTCTGCTGGAAGGCTACCCGGTCCGTCTGGCAGGGCAGGACAGCACGCGCGGCACCTTCAGCCAGCGCCATTCGGCCCTGATCAACCAGGATACCGAGGAACGCTACTATCCGCTGAACAACATCCGCGAGGGGCAGGCCCGCTACGAGGTCATCGACTCGATGCTGTCGGAATACGCGGTGCTGGGCTTCGAATACGGCTATTCGCTGTCCGAGCCCAACGCGCTGGTGATGTGGGAAGCCCAGTTCGGCGATTTCGCCAACGGCGCGCAGATCATGTTCGACCAGTTCATCAGCTCGGGCGAAAGCAAATGGCTGCGGATGTCGGGCCTCGTCTGCCTGATGCCGCATGGCTATGAAGGTCAGGGCCCGGAGCATTCCAGCGCGCGCCTTGAACGCTTCCTGCAGATGTGCGGACAGGACAACTGGATCGTCGCCAACTGCACGACCCCGGCCAACTACTTCCACATCCTGCGCCGCCAGCTGCACCGGACCTTCCGCAAGCCGCTGATGCTGATGACGCCGAAATCCCTGCTGCGCCACAAGATGGCCATCTCGGATGCGGCCGATTTCACCACCGGGTCCAGCTTCCACCGCGTGCTGTGGGACGATGCCGAAAAAGGGCATTCGGACACCAAGCTGGCCGCCGATGACAAGATCAAGCGCGTCGTCATGTGTTCGGGCAAGGTCTATTACGACCTGCTGGAAGAACGCGATGCACGCGGGATCGACGATATCTACCTGCTTCGGATCGAACAGTTCTACCCCTTCCCGGCCATGAGCCTGGTGCGCGAACTGGAACGCTTCAAGGATGCCGAAATGGTCTGGTGCCAGGAAGAGCCCAAGAACCAGGGCGCCTGGAGCTTCATCGAGCCGAATATCGAATGGGTCCTGGGCCGGATCAATGCCAAGCACCAGCGGCCCGTCTATGCCGGCCGTGCCGCAAGCGCCTCGCCCGCGACGGGTCTGGCCTCGACCCACAAAGCACAACAACAGGCGCTGGTTGACGAAGCGCTGACCATCAAAGGGAACTAACCCATGACAACCGAAGTCCGCGTCCCCACCCTTGGCGAATCCGTGACCGAGGCCACTGTGGCCACCTGGTTCAAGAAGCCGGGCGATGCCGTCGCCGCCGACGAGATGCTGTGCGAACTGGAAACCGACAAGGTGACGGTCGAGGTTCCGGCGCCTGCCGCCGGCGTGATGGGCGACATCGTGGCCGCCGAAGGCGCGACCGTGGGTGTCGATGCGCTGCTGGCCACGATCAACGAGGGCGAGGCCGCCAAGCCCGCCGCGAAAGCCGCCAAGGCGGATGACAAACCCGCCAAGGCCGCCAAGGCGGACAGCGTCGATGTGATGGTTCCGTCCCTGGGTGAATCCGTGTCCGAAGCGACCGTATCCACATGGTTCAAGAAAGTGGGCGACACCGTCGCGCAGGACGAGATGCTGTGCGAGCTGGAAACCGACAAGGTCAGCGTCGAGGTGCCCAGCCCCGCCGCAGGCGTGCTGGCCGAAATCGTGGCACCGGAAGGCACGACCGTTGATGCATCCGCCAAGCTGGCGGTGATCTCGGCCTCCGGCGCGGCACCCGCCGCCAAAGCCGATGCTCCGGCATCCGCCCCCGCGCCTGCGCCCGCTGCGGGCGGCAAGGATGTCGAAGACGCACCCGCCGCGAAAAAGGCGATGGCCGAGGCCGGAATCAGCCGCGATGCGGTAACTGCAACAGGACGAGACGGACGCATCATGAAGGAAGACGTTCAGAAAGCCATCGCCGCCGGCACCTCGGCCGCCCCAGCCGCCGCCCCCGTGGCCAGCGCGCCCCGTGCCCCGGTGCCCGCCGATGACGCCGCCCGCGAGGAACGCGTCAAGATGACCCGCCTGCGCCAGACCATCGCGCGCCGTCTCAAGGACGCGCAGAACACCGCCGCCATGCTGACCACCTATAACGAGGTGGACATGACCGCGACGATGGACCTGCGCAAGGAATACAAGGACATCTTCGAGAAGAAGCACGGTGTGAAACTGGGCTTCATGTCCTTCTTCGTGAAGGCCTGCTGCCACGCCCTGCGCGAAGTCCCCGAGGTGAACGCCGAAATCGACGGCACCGATGTGGTCTACAAGAACTTCGTCCACATGGGCGTCGCCGTGGGCACCCCCTCGGGTCTGGTCGTGCCGGTCGTGCGCGACGCCGACCAGATGGGCTTTGCCGCGATCGAGAAGAAGATCGCCGAACTGGGTGTGCGCGCCCGTGACGGCAAGCTGTCCATGGCGGAAATGCAGGGCGGCTCCTTCACCATCTCGAACGGTGGCGTCTATGGCTCGCTGATGTCATCGCCGATCCTGAACCCGCCGCAGTCGGGCATCCTGGGCATGCACAAGATCCAGGACCGCCCCGTGGCCATCAATGGCCAGGTGGTGATCCGCCCGATGATGTATCTGGCGCTGTCCTATGATCACCGGATCGTGGATGGCAAGGGCGCCGTGACCTTCCTCGTGCGGGTGAAAGAAGCGCTGGAAGACCCGCGCCGCCTGCTGATGGATCTGTGATCCCAAGACATCCGAAGGGCGCGTGATCCGCGCGCCCTTCCCCTGCCCCCCGTGGTGCACCCCCTCATGTCCCCAGTAGCCCCCATGACCGATGCATCGGACCGGATTGCCCTCGTCTCCTGCATGCGCAACGAGGGGCTGTTCGTGCTTGAATGGCTGGCCTATCACCAGACCCTCGGCTTCGACCATGTGGTCGTGGTCAGCAATGATTGCACCGATGGTTCGGATACGCTGCTGGATGCGCTGGCGGCACAGGGCCATCTGACCCATATCCGCCAGACCGTGCCCGCGGGCACACCACCGCAGGACAGCGGCATGGCGCTGGTGCTGGACTGGGCGCGCGACAACCATGTGACCTGGCTTTTGCATATCGACAGCGATGAGTTCCTGAACATCACCGCAGGCACCGGCCGGCTTTCGGACCTCATGCCCAATGCATCCGAGGCCGATGTTGTCGCGATACCATGGCAGCTTTTCGGTGATGCGGGCATCACCGAATGGACCCCCGGCATGGCGGTGCTGCCCAGCTTCATCCGCGCCGAACCCGCCCCCGAACCGCGTGTGACCAAATCGAAATGCCTGTTCCGCGCCGCCAGCTTCGCCGCCGCAACCGACCACAATCCGCGCGCACCGCTGGTCGACGCGCCGCGCGTCGTGAACCCCGATGGTGCGGCCCTGAACGCCGCCAGCCTTTATCAGGACCGCTCCAGCCGCTTTCGCCCGCATGATCTGGCCGCCACCAATGCGACCGCCCGGATCAATCACTATGCCGTCAAATCCCGCGATCTCTTCATGATGAAGAATGACCGGGGCGACGGACAGGGCAAGATCGGCGAGACGAAATACCATCTGGGGTCCAACTGGCACCGCAGCGCCAACAAGAACAATGTCGAGGATCGCACGATCCTGCGCCACTGGCCCGCAACCCAGGCCCGCATGGCCAGCCTCCGGCAAGACCCCGCCATCGCCGCCGCCGAACAGGCCTGTTTCGACTGGTTCAGCACCCGCAAATCCGCCATCCTGACGCCCGAGGCGCTGGCCCTCTGGACCCGCCGCGAGAGGCCGAACGCATGACGCAGGACATGACCCCGGAACTGACGGTGCTGGCCCTCGCGGGCCTGTTGCAGGTCGTGCAATTCGCGCTCATGTCGGTCCCGGCCAATCTTGAACTGGGCTCCGGCAAGACCCTCGGCCCGCGCGACCCCGACCGTCTGGGCAAGCCGCTGATCGAACAGGTCAGCCCGCGCACCGGCCGGCTGTTCCGCGCGCTCAACAACCATTTCGAAGGGCTGATCCTGTTCACCCTCGCGGTGGTCGTGGTCACCCTTTCGGGTCAATCCAGCGGCCTTACCGCCGCCTGCGCCTGGACCTATCTGATCGCGCGTGTCCTTTATGTGCCCGCCTATGCCTACGGCCTCGTGCCATGGCGGTCGCTGATCTGGATGGTCGGCTTTGCCGCCACCACCCTCATGCTGCTGGCGGCGCTGTTCTGATGCCCATGACGCAGCCCGAACCCTTTGCAATTCCCACGGCCTCAAGGAGATTTCCCCATGGCAAGCTATGACGTGATCATCATCGGCGCAGGCCCCGGCGGCTATGTCGCCGCCATCCGCTGCGCCCAGCTGGGCCTCAAGACCGCCTGTGTCGAAGGCCGCGCCACCCTTGGCGGCACCTGCCTGAACGTCGGCTGCATCCCCTCCAAGGCCATGCTCCACGCCAGCCACATGCTGCACGAGGCGGAACACAACTTCGCCAAGATGGGCCTCAAGGGCAAATCGCCCTCGGTCGACTGGAAACAGATGCTGGCCTACAAGGACGAGACCGTCGAGGGCAATACCAAGGGCATCGAGTTCCTGTTCAAGAAGAACAAGATCGACTGGCTGAAAGGTTGGGGTTCGATCCCCGCGCCCGGCAAGGTCAAGGTCGGCGACGAGGTGCATGAGGCGAAGAACATCGTCATCGCCTCGGGTTCCGAACCCTCCAGCCTGCCCGGCGTCACCGTCGACGAAGAGATCGTCGTGACCTCGACCGGCGCGCTGACCCTGGGCAAGATTCCGAAAACCATGGTGGTGATCGGCGCGGGCGTGATCGGGCTGGAACTGGGCTCGGTCTATTCCCGCCTGGGCACGCAGGTGACGGTGGTCGAATATCTGGATGCGATCACCCCGGGCATGGACGCCGAGGTGCAGAAGACCTTCCAGCGGATGCTGACCAAACAGGGCCTGACCTTCGTGATGGGCGCTGCCGTGCAGGGGGTCGAGACCCTCAAGACCAAGGCCAAGGTCACCTACAAGCTGCGCAAGGATGACAGCGAACATGTGCTGGATGCCGATTGCGTGCTGGTGGCGACGGGCCGCAAGCCCTTCACCGACGGGCTGGGGCTGGCCGATCTGGGGGTCGAGACCTCCAAGCGCGGGCAGATCGTGACGGATGCCCATTGGCAGACCAACGTGAAAGGCATCTATGCCATCGGCGACGCCATCGACGGGCCGATGCTGGCCCACAAGGCCGAGGATGAGGGCATGGCCGTGGCCGAGGTTCTGGCCGGCAAGCATGGCCATGTGAACTATGGCGTGATCCCCGGCGTGATCTACACCCACCCCGAGGTGGCCAATGTCGGCAAGACCGAGCAGCAACTCAAGGAAGAGGGCGTCGCCTACAAGGTCGGCAAATTCTCTTTCATGGGCAATGCGCGGGCCAAGGCGATGTTCCAGGGCGACGGTTTCGTCAAGATCCTGGCCGACAAGCAGACCGACCGGATCCTTGGGGCGCATATCATCGGCCCCTCGGCGGGCGATCTGATCCACGAGATCTGCGTCGCGATGGAATTCGGCGCCTCGGCACAGGATCTGGCCCTCACCTGCCACGCCCACCCGACCGTGTCCGAAGCGGTGCGCGAAGCGGCCCTGGCCTGCGGCGACGGCCCGATCCACGCCTGATCGCACCAACGAAAAAGGGGGCCGCGCGGCCCCCTTTCCCGTTCCGGGCAGACCCCTGCCCTTTCATCGTTCTGCAAATACTCAAAAATCCCGGCCTGTCACCACAGCGCCGCCAGTGATCGCTTTTCCCAATCAACGTCGAAATCGTTGCCGCCCATCTCGCCGGCCGTCACATCGGCCAGGATATCGCCCAGGCTCGGCAGGCCCGCCGCATCGTCGCGGGTCCAGATACCGGACCGCATCACCGCGCGCGAACACTGGGCATAGACCTCGTCCAGCCGCACCACGATCACCGTGGCAGGCAGCGCACCGCCCCTGGCGAAGCTGTCGCGCAAGCCTTGATCGGCGGTCAGCCTGGCCTGACCGTTGACCCGCACCATGATCTGCGATCCCGGCACCAGAAAGATCAGCGAAATCCGCCCATCCGTCACGATGTTGCGCAATGTATCCAGCCGGTTGTTGCCGCGCCAATCGGGCATGGCCAGCGTCCTGGGGTCCAGCACCCGCACCACCGGGCCATCGTCGCCACGCGGGCTGCCATCGGTGCCGCCCTCGCCCACGGTCGACAGGATGCAGAAGCGCGACGCCTCGATCCAGCGGCGATAGCTGGGGGTCAAGTGTTGCGCCACCTTGCGCTGCGATCCCACCGAGGCCGCGCCATAAAGCGCCTCAAGCGCCTCGATCCGGTCGATGAATTCCATCTCAGGCCTCCTGCAGACTGGCGCGGGCCTCGGCGATCAGGCGGTCGGATGCGGTTTCAACCTCGGACTCCAGCCGCTGCATGAAAGCGTCCCGCTCCAGCCCGGGCGGGATGATCGGCAGGAACTCCGCCACCGCAAGGCCCGGTTTGCGGTAGATGCCGGTGCGGGGCCAGAACACGCCCACATTGGTCGCCACGGGCGCGCAGGGCTGCTCCATCTGCACATAGAGCGCCCCGGTCCCGACCTTGTAGGGGGCCTTCACGCCAGGCGCCACGCGGGTGCCCTGCGAATAGATGATCAGCTGTCCCGCAGGCGCGTGCCCTGTCGCCACATCATGGAGCATCTTCTTGATCGCGACGCCGCGCTTGCCACGGTTCACGGGAACGCAGCCCAGGCGATACGCATAAAGCCCGATGATCGGTGTCCAGAGGATCTCGCGCTTCATGACGAAAATCGCAGAAGGCAGGGCATTGAAGATGATCAGGATATCCAGGAATGACTGGTGTTTTGCCGCGACAAGCGCCCCACCCGTGGGGGGCGTGCCGCGCACTTCGCAGTGCAGGCCGACCATCCAGCGCGCGGTCCAGAACACCCAGCGGCAATAGGCCTTGCAGCCGCGCCTTGCCCCTTCAGGCGACAGGATCGCGCCCGGCAGATACAGCAGGCCGATCACCAGCATCATCGCATACATCTGGCCCACGAACACA
This sequence comes from Paracoccaceae bacterium, assembly GCA_030758115.1. Taxonomy (GTDB): domain Bacteria; phylum Pseudomonadota; class Alphaproteobacteria; order Rhodobacterales; family Rhodobacteraceae; genus Seohaeicola. The sequence goes on from JANREX010000013.1 coordinate 7,198, forward strand.
AGTGATCGCAGCCAGCGCCACGCCTTTGCCATCAGGACAACTCCTTCAAGGTACGATGGGCGGCCTGCCATGTGGCCGCATAGGCCACCGCAGCCCCCAGGATCGGGATGACAAGCGGCCAGACCCAGTGCCACCCCTGAAAGCCAAGCCCGGTCAGGAAACCCGCCTCGGCCTGCGCCGATGGCAGCAGCAACACCGCCAGCATCCCCAGGACCGTGCCAAGCGCGGCACCGGACAGCGCGCGCAGGGTGAAACGGCGCACGAAGGCCCCCGCGATATAGGCGTCGCGCGCGCCGACAAGGCGCAGCACCGCGATGACCTGCGCATTCGCGGCCAGTGCTGCCTGCGCGGCCATGGTGATCATCGCAGCCGTGGCCGCGCCGATCAGGCCGATCGACAACCAGCCCAGCAGCCGCAACCGATCCGCCGCCGTGATCAGCGGGCGCCGCCAGCGGGTGTGATCATCCAGCACGGCGCCCGGCACCTCGGCGGCAAGGCGCAGGCGCAGGCCAGCCGCGTCATAGCCCGCGTCATCCTCGATCACCTCGATCAGCTGCGGGATGGGCAGGCTTGCCACCGGCAGGTCAGGGCCGAACCACGGCTCCAGCAGGGCGCGCTGCTCGTCCTCGGACAGGGCGCGGGCCGCAGCCACGCCGGGGGTGGTTTCCAGCACCCGCAAGGCGGCGGCGGTCTGGGCCGCGCGCTGATCCATCGGTGCCGAGATCCGCAAGGTCGAGGCGCGCGCCAGCTCGTCGCCCCAGCGATCCGCAAGGCGCCCCGTGGCCAGCGACAGCGCCATGGCGAACACCGTCAGAAAGGCCATGGCGGCGGCGGCGAAGATCGTCAGCCGCGCGGTAAACCCCGTGGGCGGCACAAGCCGATCGGCCTGTGCGTCACCGGCCAGAAAGGCGGTCATGGCGGTCAGGTCCGGCTTCACAGGTCGGCCCCCGCGGTTTGCAACCTGCGCTGCGAGATCCGCAGCACACGCGCCTGCACCTGGCTTTTGGCCGCGCGGATCAGGTTCATGTCATGGGTCGCAATCATGATGGTCTTGCCCATCCGGTTCAGTTCCACCAGCAATTGCAGCAGGCGTTGCGACATCTCCCAGTCGATATTGCCCGTGGGTTCATCGGCCAGGATCACCTCTGGCGACATGATGACGGCGCGGGCCAGCGCTGCGCGCTGCCGCTCGCCGCCCGAAAGCTCGGCCGGAAGGGCATCGGCGCGATGGCTCAGGCCCACCCATTTCAGCAGTTCGGCCAGGTTTTCAGCCTCGCTGTTGCGGTCGTGTCCCGACACGATCAGGGGCAGGGCCACGTTATCGGCCACGGGCAGATGTTCCAGGAATTGCACATCCTGGTGGACAACCCCGATGCGCCGCCGTGCAAGGGCCACGTCATCGCGCGACATCGTGCGCAGATCGGCGCCGAACAGGCGGATATGCCCGGCCGTCGGCAGCAAGGCCCCGTAGCAGAGTTTCAGGAAGGTCGTCTTGCCCGCGCCGGATGGGCCGGTCAGGAAATGGAAAGACCCAGGCGACAGGGTCAGGGAAATGTCGCCAAACAACTCTCCCCCGCCATAGCTCATGGCGACTTGTTCCAGTTCGATCACGCCGCGGTCCCTTTTCTGCCAGCTTCCCTCTTGCCCCAATGCGGGCAGTGTTGCAATCCGGTCGGCATGGGCTGGTACTGCATCCTTTGCACTTTTCCACCAATGTATTACACCATATGGTAGATAAAACACGGAACAGGCCCGCAGAGCAGGCCATGCACCACAGCCGGCAGGTAAACAGATGCGACTGATTTGCCCGAATTGCGGGGCACAATACGAAGTACCGCAGAGCGTCATTCCCGAAACCGGGCGCGACGTTCAATGCTCCAGCTGTGGGCATACCTGGTTCCAGAAGCACCCGCTGCAGGACAACACCCCCTCGGCCGAAAGCGCCGACGACGACATCTGGGAAGACCACGAGACCGATGATCGCTATGCCGGGGAGGCGGATGATCAATACGACTTCGCGGATGACGACGACCTGACACAGGACGAGGATCCGCGTCAGGATCAGGATGTCGCCACCACCGAACCCGTGCAGGAGGCCGCCGAAGAGGAGCCTTCCGAGGACGAGACCACAGAGGACGAGTGGCAGGGTTTCCCCACCGATCCCGGCATGGATGATGCGCCGACCCCGGACACACGGCTTGTGCCTGACCCCGAGGATCCGTTGCCGCAATTCCCCATCGCCGATGAGGACGATTACGAGGAAGACCCGGCCCGCGACCTGCCCAGCCCGCGGCGGACCCTGGATACATCCGTGGCCGATCTGCTGCGCGAGGAAGCCGAGCGCGAAGCCCGCGCCCGCGCGGCCGAACGCGATCCTGGCCTGGAAAGCCAGCCCGAACTTGGCCTGGATGCGGGAATGCCCCCCTTGCGCGACAGCGATGCGGAACGCCGCGCTGCGGAATCGCGCGAACGCATGGCGCGCCTGCGCGGAGAAGAGCCGCAGAGCCCGGCCCCGGCGGAACCGCGCGTGGCACCACCCCCACCGCCCAAAATCAGCCCCGTCGAACAGAACGACGATCGGATTGCCGCCGCAGCCGCAGCAGCCGTGGCTGATTCGCGTCGCGCCCTGTTGCCGGATATCGAGGAAATCAATTCAAGCCTCAGCTCGACCTCCGATCGGCGTCCCGCGCGGGCAGATGATCACGACAAACCCGGCAAATCAGCCGATCCGCGCAATGCACATGCGCAGCCTGAAAAGCCACGCGGCTTTGCCAGGGGTTTTTCGCTTGTCCTGCTTCTGGCTGCTTTGCTCTTGGCGCTTTACATCTTTGCGCCAGCCCTGGCCGAGGCTGTTCCCGCAGCCGCACCGGCATTGGCAAGCTATGTCGAGGCGGTGAACGGCCTGAGGGCCATGCTGGATGCGCAGTTCCTGAAGCTGTCGGTCTGGCTGGCGCAGATCGCAGGTCTGACCGGCTGATCAAGCAGCAAGGCCAGGCGGCATCCCGCGCCGCCGGATTGCCCTGCTACCATGGCGGTCCGGCGATCAGAACCGTTCCAGCAACCGCTTGAGGTAATCCAGCTCTTCCTCGGGACGGACCCCTTCGCCGGACCGGCGCCTGATCTCGTCCAGAAGATCACGGGCGCGGCGATAGACATCTTCGCCCTGAAGAAGGTTCTCATCGGTTCCGGTCTGCCCGCTGGTGCCGCTGTTGCGGCCCAGGGGGTCACGGCGTTCACCGCCCGCATTGCCCATTTCCTGCCCTTCGCCGCCACGCTGTTCGCGCTCTGCCTGGGCCAGGGCTTCGCCCATGTTCCGCATGCCTTCGCGCAGCGCATCCATGGCCTCGGCCTGCCGGTCGATGGCCTCAGGCAGGTCATTGCCACGCAGGGCCTGCTCGGCCCCGTCCATGGCGCGCCCGGCGCGATCCAGCGCGTCACGCGCGGCCTCTCCGGCTTCGCCCCCGATACCGGGAAGATTGCCGCGCTGGCGGTTCAACTCGTTGCGCAGGGCGCGCTGACGATCCGCCAGAGACCCTTGTGCATCGCCCTGTCCCTCGCCCTGCTGATCGGCGCGATCCTGACCTTGGCCCTG
>JANREX010000014.1 GCA_030758115.1 Paracoccaceae bacterium
TTGGGTGTGACGCTTTGGGTGCGGCGCGTCACGTGCCGCGCGGCAATGCGGCCGCGGCGCGGGCAAGGGCGGTGATGCCCGCCCAGTCGCCGCTTGCGATCATCGCCGATGGCGCGACCCAGCTGCCGCCCACGCAGACCACATTCGGCAGGCCCAGGTAATCGGCCGCATTTCCCGGACCGATGCCGCCCGTCGGGCAGAAGGAGATCTGCGGCAGGGGCGATGACAGGGCCCGCAGGGCGGCGGCGCCGCCCGCGACCTCGGCGGGAAAGAATTTCTGCGTCGTGTAGCCGCGTTCCAGCAGGGCCATCGCCTCGGTCGCGGTGGCGGCACCGGGCAGCAGCGGCAGGGCGCTGTCCTCGCAGGCGGTCATAAGCCGGTCGGTGGCACCGGGCGAGACCGCGAAAGCGGCGCCTGCCGCCTTGACCGCGCGCACATCGGCAGGCGACAGCACCGTGCCCGCGCCCACGACCGCGCCCGCGACATGGCCCATCTCGGCGATCACCTCGAGTGCGGCGGGGGTGCGCAGCGTCACCTCGAGCACCGGCAAGCCGCCCGCCACCAGCGCCTGCGCCAGCGGGCGGGCATGGGCCGGGTCATGGATCACGAGAACCGGGATGACAGGGGCCATCTGGCACAGCGCCAGGGTCGCTTCGGAGGCGTGATGCGGTGTCATGGGCGGGGTTCCATCGCTGGGGGCAGCGTCCGGGGCTGCGGTCGGGACATGGATATTTTCGGCAAGAAGAAACAGGGGCGCGCGCGCATCTCAGACCACCACGGCGGCCCCTGTGGCCGCAGCGCCCACATTGGCGCGGAACATGGCGAAAAGCTCGCGCCCCACGCCGGTGCCATTGCCGGTCAGATCGGGCGTGGCGAGGTCGCGGGTGTCGAGATCGGGCACAAGGGCCTCGATCTGCCCGGTGGTGGCGTCCAGCCGGATCATGTCGCCGTCGCGCAACCGCGCAAGCGCGCCGCCGGCGGCGGCCTCGGGGCTGATGTGGATCGCGGCCGGCACCTTGCCCGAGGCGCCCGACATGCGCCCGTCGGTGACCAGCGCCACCTTGAGCCCGCGATCCTGCAAGACGGCCAGCACCGGGGTCAGCGCATGCAGTTCGGGCATGCCATTGGCCTGCGGACCCTGAAACCGCACGACCACCACCGTGTCGGCGGTGAATTCGCCTGCCTTGAACGCCTCTTTCACGGCCTCCTGGGTTTCGAAGACGCGGGCGGGGGCCTCGATCAGGTGGCGATCGGGGGCGACGGCCGAGGTCTTGATCACGCCGGTTCCCAGGTTGCCGGTCAACTGGCGCAGACCGCCCGTCGCGTCGAAAGGATCGCAGACCGGGCGCAGGATGCGGGTGTTCTGGCTGTCGCGCGCGCCGGGTTCCCAGGTCAGGCCCGCATCGGTCAGTTTCGGATCTTGCGTGTAACGCTCCAGCCCCTTGCCGGCCACGGTCATCGTGTCGGGATGCAGCAGCCCCGCCTCCAGCAGTTGGCCGATCGTGTAGCCAAGGCCCCCCGCGGCGTGGAAATGGTTCACATCGGCCAGTCCGTTGGGGTAGACCTTGGCCAGCAGCGGCGTCACCTGCGACAGGTCGTGGAAATCCTGCAACTCGAGCAGGACACCTGCCGCGCGGGCCATGGCGGGCAGGTGCAGCACCAGGTTGGTCGAGCCACCCGTGGCCATCAGCCCCACGATCCCGTTGACGAAGGCGCGCGCGTCCAGCACATCGCAGACGGGGGTATAGGCATTCCCCAGCGCCGTGATCCCGGCCGCGCGTTCCGTGCCCGCCACTGTCAGCGCCTCGCGCAGCGGGGTGCCGGGATTGACGAAGGAGGCGCCGGGCAGGTGCAGACCCATGAATTCCATCAGCATCTGGTTGGTATTGGCCGTGCCGTAGAAGGTGCAGGTGCCCGGCCCGTGATAGGAGGCCATTTCGGCCGCCATCAGGGCGGCGCGGTCCACTTGCCCTGCCGCGAATTGCTGGCGCACCTTGGCCTTTTCGTCATTGGGCAGGCCCGATGTCATCGGACCCGCCGGCAGGAACACCCCCGGAATATGGCCGAAGGTCGCCGCCGCGATCACGAGGCCCGGCACGATCTTGTCGCAGACGCCGAGGTAGAGCGCCGCGTCGAAGGTGTTGTGCGAGAGCGCGACACCGGCCGCCAGCGCGATCACGTCGCGCGAGAAGAGCGACAGCTCCATCCCCGTCTGGCCCTGGGTGACCCCGTCGCACATGGCCGGCACGCCGCCTGCGACCTGGGCCGTGGCGCCCACGCGGCGCGCGGCCTGGCGGATCAGATCGGGAAAGCGTTCAAAGGGCTGATGGGCCGACAGCATGTCATTATAGGCGGTCACGATGCCGATATTGGGGGCGGGTGTCGTGGCCATGGTCGCCTGGTCCCGGCCCATCGCGGCATAGGCATGCGCCTGGTTCGAACAGCTCAGATGGGCGCGGCGCGGACCTTCCGCGGCGGCGCGGCGCATCAGGTCCAGGTAGCGTGCCCTGCTGTCGCGGCTGCGTTCCTCGATCCGATCCGTGACACGCGCCACCTGATCATGCAATGACATCGCAATCCCCCCTTGGTCCGTCCTGCCCTGTCCGAATGATTGCCATGCTATAGGCCGTTAGCGGTAACAGTGCAAGCGGGTCGGCCGGGATCGGTCCGGATCGTCCCATGTCGCACCGGATTGGCGGGCGCAACCTGGTGGCGGAGGCCGGACAGGGGTGCATCCGACAGTGGAAACAGCCCCGATCCTGCCACAAAGCGGGGGATTTTCATAAAACGCGTCTTGAAATCAGGGAAAATTTGCCTCGGTTTGGCCTTTTTGTCCCTGCATATCTTTCGACAGTTCCGGGAACCTTTTTTCCCCTCAGGAGGTCGAGTATGACAGCTTTTCGCACGGCACTTGCCTTGATGTTTGCCATGGGCCTCTCGGCCTGCGGCAACTATGACCTGTCCACGCGTAACGCAACACCCGAAGAGGTGCTGCAGGGCGCCCATGCCGTTCAGGCGCTGCCGTCGATCAAGGTTGTCGACACGCGCATCAACGTGCCGCGCAGCCTGGAGGTCTCCGAGGCCAACAGCTATTACCCCGCGGGCGATATCGTCTGGCGCGGCGATGCCTTTGGTGACCGCCATGCCCAGATCGAGGCCATCCTGTCCGAAAGCATGGCGATCGCACAGGCCGGTCACAAGGGCAGCACGCCCGCCGTGGTCGAGATCACGCTCAAGCGCTTTCATTCGCTGACCGAGAAGACCCGCTATTCCGTGGGGGGCGTGCATTCGATCCGGTTCGATCTGACCCTGCGCGATCCCAAGACCGGCGCGGCACTTGCCCCCACCCGCGAGATCCGCGCGGATCTGAAGGAATACGGCGGCGACCGCGCCATCGAGGCCGAGCGCCAGGGCCTGACCCAGAAATTGCGCGTCACGCGCCATCTGGCAAATGTGTTCCGGTCGGAAATGGAACAACCCGGCATCATGAGCGGCCGGCGCGGTATCACGCAGCTGGTGGCAGGCCTGGAAACCGGCAAGCCGATCTGACCTTTCCAGCATTGTGAAACAGGCGTAAGAGGGCGGCATGACAGCGCCCTCTCATCCCCCCGCATATCCGGTCGTGCGCCTGCGCCCCAAGGCCCAGCCACGCGCCATCCGCCATGGTTTTCCCTGGGTCTATGACAATGAGCTGGTCACCGACCGGCGGTCTCGCGGGCTGCTGCCGGGCAGCCTTGCCGTGCTGGAGGATGCCGAACGCGCACCGCTGGCCCTGGTCACGGTGAACCCCAATTCCCGCATCATCGCCCGCGTCATGGACCGCGATCCCGCCGCCGTGGTGGATCGCGCCTGGATCGAGGCGCGGCTGACCCGCGCGCTGGCGCTCAGGGCGCGGCTGCATGATCAGCCCTTCTACCGTCTGGTCCATGCCGAGGCCGATGGCCTGCCCGGCGTGATCATCGACCGTTTCGGTGACACGGCCGTGATCCAGCCGAATGCCGCATGGGCCGAGATGATGCTGGATGACCTGGTGGCGGCCCTTGTGGCGGTGACGGGTGTGACCTGCGTGATCAAAAGCGCCTCTGGCCGTGCGCGCAGCCTTGAAGGGCTGGATGATGCCAGCGGTGTTCTGGTGGGGCAGGCGCCCGAAGCGCCCGTGCCGGTGCCGATGAACGGCGCCACCTATATGGCCGATCTGACGGGCGGGCAGAAGACGGGCCTGTTCTTTGACCAGCGCCCGAACCATGCCTTTGCCGCGCGGCTGGCCAGGGGCGCGCGGGTGCTGGACGTGTTTTCCCATGTGGGCGGCTTTGCCCTGGCCGCATTGGCGGCGGGGGCGGACCATGCGCTGGCGGTCGACGGGTCCGATCCGGCGCTGACGCTGGCGCGCGACGGGGCCGAGGCCACGGGCGTGGCCGCGCGCTTCGATACCCGCAAGGGCGATGCCTTCGACGTGATGGCGGCGCTGGCGGCAGAGGGGGCGCGCTTTGACGTGGTGGTCTGCGACCCGCCGGCATTCGCGCCCTCGAAACAGGCGCTGGAGGCGGGGCTGCGCGCCTATGAGCGCGTGGCGCGCCTTGGGGCGTCGCTTGTGGCCGAGGGTGGCTTTCTGGTGCTGTGTTCCTGTTCGCATGCGGCCGATCTGGACAAGTTCCACGGCGCCTGTGTCCGCGGGATCGGGCGGGCCGGGCGGCAGGGGCAGCAGATCCACACGGGCTTTGCCGGGCCAGATCACCCGCTTCTGCCGCAACTGGCCGAAAGCGGATATCTCAAGGCGCTGTTCTTCCGCCTATGAAGGTGCTGCTGGACGCTTGCGTGCTTTACCCCACGGTGATGCGCGAGGTGCTGCTGGGGGTCGCCGCCGAGGGGCTGTATCAGCCGCTGTGGTCGGCGCGCATCCTTGAAGAATGGGCGCGCGCCGCGATCAAGCTGGGGCCGGGAGCCGAGGCACAGGCGCGCGGCGAGGTGGCGATGCTGCGCGCGCGCTGGCCGGGGGCCGAGATCAGCTATCCCCCCTCGCTGGAGGCGCGGCTGTGGCTGCCCGATCCGGCCGACACCCATGTTCTGGCCGCCGCCATCGCCGGGCATGCCGATCTGATCGTGACGCTGAACGCGCGGGATTTCCCGCGCAACATCCTGTCCGAGGAAGGGCTGGAACGGCTGGATGCCGACCAGTTCCTGATGGCGCTGCATGGCGATCACCCGCAGGCCGTGGCCCGCGCCACCGAGGCGGTCCGCCGCGAGGCCGAACGCCTGTCCGGCGAGGCCTGGGACATCCGGCGGCTGATGAAGAAGGCGCATCTGCCCCGGCTTGGCAAGACATTGGCGGCTCAGGGCTAGGCGCGGCGCGCCCTATCCCTTGATGCCGTTCCAGCGCGCCTCGTTCTTTTCGATGGCGGCGATGCGGTCAGGGGTCTTGGGGTGGCTCATCAGCCATGCGGGCACAACGCCGCCACGGCTGTTGGTCAGCGCCTCGAGCTTGGCGAAAAGCGATTTCTGCGGCGCGGTGCCGATCCCCGCCTTGACCAGCAGCGCCGATGCATATTCATCCGCCTCGTATTCGTCCGAGCGCGACAGTCGCGCGGCCAGCATCGAGGTCAGGGCATTGGCGATCATCACGCCCACACCCGGCAGAAACCGCGACAGCACCATGGCCAGCGCCGTGCGCAGCGCGTTCTGGCCGGAAAAGTCGATCATCCGGCGGCGGGCATGGCCCAGGGCCACATGGCCCAGCTCATGGGCGATGACGCTGGCCATTTCCTCGGCCGTGACCGCACCTTCGCGGAACTTGTTGTAGAAGCCGCGCGTGATGAAGATGCGCCCGTCGGGTGCGGCCAGACCGTTCACAGGCTCGATCTCGTAGATATGGACGCGGATGCGGGGCAGGTCCAGCGCCGCGGCCAGGCGATCCATGACCCCGCGCAACACAGGGTCCGCCAGCTCGGTCGAGCGGGCGTCAAGCTCCTTCGCGGTGCGCCACGCCGAGAAGCGGTACATGGCGACAGCATAAAGGATGGCCAGAAGGATCGGGGTAAACTTGAGCATGACTTGGATATGGTCCTGTCAGGGCGTTGCGGCAAGGGCAGGGGCTGCGGCAAGCTGCGCGCAGATGGGGATGCGGGGCAAGATGAAGCCAGCGGTCAGGCTTTCCAGCGGACGGGGACGGACAGGGGGCCGCGAAAGGCCCATCCGGCGAAGGGGGCGGGCCCGTCCAGCGCAAGGTCCGTCAGATGGGCAAAGGCCATGGGCAGGGCGACATCCGCGATCAGGGCGCGCGCGGCGGCGGCGCCTGCGCAGAAATGCGGCCCCGCGCCGAAGCTGATGGCAGGGCCGGTGTCGCGGGTGATGTCGTAGCGGTCGGGTGCGGTGAAATGCGCCTCGTCCCGCCCGGCGGATGAGAACATGAAAAACACCCGGTCCTCGGGCTGGAAGGTGACGCCGCAGGCGGTATCGACCCGCGCCACGCGGCGCGGCGACATGCCGATGGGGGATATCCAGCGCGCATATTCGTCGAAGGCCTGCGCCCATGTGGCGCGCCCGGCCCGGATCAGCGCCAGCTGATCGGGATGGCTTAGAAGCGCCCAGATCGTGCCGGCGATGGCGTCGCGCGGCTCGTTCTGCCCGCCCGAGATGATCAGCTTGATATTGGCGCGGATGCTGTCCATCGGCAGTTCCGCCGCGCGCATGACCGACAGGGCGGACTGATCCGGCTGCGCCATAAGACCGGGCAGAACCGCGTCGATATGCGCGTCGATCGAGGTCGTGCAATCATGGCAATGCGCCGCGATCTTCGGATCGCCCGTGTAATTGGCGCAGCCGTCGATCATGCCCTGGCTCACGCGGTCCATCTCGGGCGCGGGCATCAGGGTCAGGCCGGTGATGGCCTTGAGCGCTTCGGCCGATACCGGCATGGCGTAGTCGCGCACCAGATCGCAGCGGCCTTTCGGTGCCAGATCGGCCAGGATCGCCTCGGCCGCTGCGCGGAACTGTCCAAGCCAGTGATCCCGCACCGTGCGCGGGCTGAGCGCAGGAAACAGCGCGCGCCGTTCCGCCTGATGCGCGGCGCCGTCCTTGCGCATCATGTTTTCGCCCATCAACTGCGTCATCAGCCCCTCGGGCTGATGGCTGGAAAAGACCTCGATCCGTTTTTCCTGGGTGTAGATGTCGTCGCGCCGGGTAAAGAGCGTGGCACCCAGTTCCGGCACGAATGTCACGGGCGCCTTTGCCCGCATCTGCGCCAGCGCGGGATAGGGATCGGCGCGAAAGGCGGCGGGGTCGATATGGGTGACGGGGGCGTCGGACATGGGGTGGCCTTGCGTGGTGACGGTGCCGGCAGTCTGATCCGCGCGGGGCCGTGGCGCAAGCCATCAGCCCCGGATCAGCGCGCCATTTCCTTCATGCCGCGTTCGATGCCCGCGAGGGTCATGGGGACCATCCGGTCCTCGAATATCTCGCGGATCATCTTGATGGACTGGGTATAGGACCAGTATTTCTCCGGCACGGGATTGATCCAGACGTGATGCGGCCATTGTTCGCGCGCGCGTTGCAGCCAGACCTGACCGGCTTCGGCATTCCAGTGTTCATTGGCACCGCCCGGATAGGCGATCTCGTAGGGGGACATGCTGGCGTCACCCACGAAGATGCATTTGTAGTCCGACCCATAGGTGCGCAGCACCTCCCAGGTGGGGGTCTGCTGGTCCCAGCGGCGGCGGTTGTCGCGCCACACGCCTTCGTAGAGGCAATTGTGGAAATAGTAGTATTCGAGATGCTTGAACTCGGTCCGGGCGGCGGAAAACAGCTCTTCCACGACCTTGACATGCGGATCCATCGAGCCGCCTGCGTCCAGAAACAGCAGCACCTTGACGGCATTGCGCCGCTCGGGGCGGGTTTTCACATCCAGATAGCCCTGTTCGGCAGTCGAACGGATCGTGCCGTCCAGATCCAGCTCTTCGGCGGCACCGTCGCGCGCCCAGCGGCGCAGACGCTTGAGCGCCACCTTGATGTTGCGCGTGCCCAGTTCGACGGTGTCGTCGAGGTTCTTGAACTCGCGCTTGTCCCAGACCTTGACCGCGCGCTGGTGGCGGGACTTGTCCTGACCGATGCGCACGCCCTCGGGGTTGTAGCCATGCGCCCCGAAAGGCGAGGTGCCGGCGGTGCCCACCCATTTGCTGCCGCCCTGATGGCGGCCTTTCTGTTCCTCGAGCCGCTGCTTGAGCGTCTCCATCAGCTTGTCGAAACCGCCAAGCGCCTTGATCTCGTCCATCTCTTCGGGGCTGAGGTGCTTTTCGGCCAGCTTTTCCAGCCATTCGGCGGGGATATTGACCGCCTTGAGCACATCCTCGAGCTTGATGTCCTCCAGCCCCTTGAAGGTTTCGGCGAAGGCGCGGTCGAACTTGTCGATATTACGCTCGTCCTTCACCATGGCGGTGCGGGCCAGGTAATAGAACCCTTCCACGTCATAGGTCACCAGACCGCGCGACATGCCTTCGAGGAAGGACAGGTATTCGCGCAGGCTGACCGGGACGCCGCCTTTCCTGAGGTTTTCGAAGAAGGGCAGGAACATCGGACTTACAGCGCCGCGCGGTGCACGAAGAGGGTGATGAACAACCCCAGCAGCGCAAAGGCGATGGCATAGGCGGCCGCGTATTGGCCGATGTCCAACTTGTTGCCCTTGCGTCTTGCAGCTGTCATGCCGCCGATGATGGCCCCCAGTAGCGCCAAGCCAATTACGATCATATCCGCCCGTTTCTCCTGTTCAGCGGATTGAGGGCGCCGACCTCGCGCATCTTGGCGCGAATGGCCCCTTCCGCACCGAACCCGTAACGCGCCCAGCCCAGACTGTCCAGCCGCACGGCCTGCGCCTCGACGCCGCGTCCGGACAGATCCAGCCCCTCGGCGCGCAGCATGTTGAGCGTGGCGACAAGGGCCGCGTTCTCGTGGCGGATGACGACGGGCAGGTTCTGGCTGACCAGATCGACCGCTTCGGCGCCATTGCCCTGGGCCACCAGGTAGGCGGCCAGTTGGGCGCTGACCAGGGCGCGGTGCATCGCATATTCGGGCCGCTGCGCAAAGACCGCATCGGCCTGGCGGAAATGTGCGACCGCGGCTGCGGGATCAAGGGGCAGGGTCAGCCGGCCCATCACGTAATGGGCAAAGCCCAGGCGATGGTCATCCAGCCGCATGACCCGCGCGATGTCGAGGGCGCGTTCGCCCGCAGCGCGGCGCGCGCCCGGCGTGGCGCCCGGCCCAAGTGCTGTCTGCATCGCATCCGACCAGGCGCGCGGCGTGTCGGCATCGCGGCGCGGGACAAGGCCTTCGCCTGCGGGATTGATCCGGGCCAGCACGCCGGGCAGACGCGTGGCGACCTGTGCCCGGGTCATGCCGGACTGGATCTCGGGCGCGTAGATGGCGCGCAGGATCATCATGTCATAGCCGGTCAGCACGGCATGCACGTTGTCATCGTTGAAGACCGATTGCGGCAGCCGGTAGAGATCGTTGAGCGGCCCCAGAGCCTGGGCCAGTTCCTCGTGCAGGCAGTCGCGCACCTCCTGCGGCGAGGCGTCATAGGGCAGGAAGATCGCCATGCGCTCGCGCGTGGTCAGGCGGGCCCAATCCGTGCGCGGGCTGCGTCGGGCCAGCCGGAACTCGGACAGGCGCGAGATGTTGGGCACGACGAAACAGGCCGCTTGCGGCAGGTGGCTGCGGATATCGGCGCGGCTGACGGCCTCGATGGTGATGTTCGCGCCGGCCTCGGCGGTCTGGCGGATGTCGATGCCCGCCTCAGTGCGCAACCGGAACAGAAGCCGGTTCAGATCGGAGTTCAGCGTGGCGGGCGGATTTCCCGTCACACGCACCGTCACGGGGCCTTCGAACCGGCTGAGAACGGGCAGGGAGCGGCCTGATTCCAGTTCGAAGGTCAGTTCGATGATATCGCGCACCAGATCGCTGTTCGCGGTCACGAAGGTCTGGGGCTGCGGCGCCGCGAAGACGCGCATCGGGGGCAGGTCGGTCTCGACCATCGCCACCGCGCGGCTGGGCATGTCGGAATGGGGGCCGGGCATACAGGCCCCCAGCATGAGGCAAACTGGCAAAAGGATACGGTGAAACGGGGTTCTCATCAGTGGCGCACCGAACCTTTGACCGCTTTGCGGCCATTGATACCCTGCGCGCGCGGCAGAGCCCCTTCGGTGATCCGGATCGGTTGCAGGCGGGGGGGCGCAAGCCGTGGCATCAGGCCCGAAAAGCCGCGCAATAAATATGTGGCGAGCTGCACCCAACGGATGCCGCGTGGTAACCTTCCAGTCATGTCCTGCCCTTTGTTTTTGTGTTCAGGGGGACTGTCGCCGCCTTTCCTGACCGGGCTAAGGACGGTTTGAGGCAAAATTGTGGCATTTTGCCTTTGCATCCCCCGCGCGCCTTTCGGCGGGGCGGGGGATGTGGTTTTCGGGTCGCGCCGTGGTGTGCGCCTGTCAGCGCTGCGCGTGCGTCGCGCCCTTTA
>JANREX010000015.1 GCA_030758115.1 Paracoccaceae bacterium
CCTTCCATCATCATGCCGACAAGGTTCTTGCCGATGTCGTGGATGTCGCCCTTGACGGTGCCGATCACCATCTTGCCCTGCTTGGGCGCGCCGGTTTCGACCAGCAGCGGCTTGAGGATGGCCATGCCGCCCTTCATCGCGTTGGCGGCCAGAAGCACTTCGGGCACGAAGAGGATGCCGTCGCGGAAGTCCTTGCCGACGATGGTCATGCCGGCGACCAGCGCCTCGGTCAGGATCTCGTAGGGCTGCCAGCCACGCGCGAGAAGGATGTTGACGCTTTCCTCGATCTCTTCCTTGAGACCGTCGTAAAGGTCGTCGAACATCTGCTGGACCAGTTCGTCATCGTCGAGGTCTGCGAGGATGATGTCGTCTTGATCGTCGGACATGGCGGGTTCCTTGGCTGTGCGGCGCGGGCGCGCCTGCGTCTGTCTGTCTGCTGCCCCATCTGGGGCTTTTGCGGCACGCACACTGGTCGGTTTGCGACACTGGCGAAAGCTGTTCCGACCTGTGCTGCATAATTGGCCGTGACGTGGCCGGAATGATGCGCTTCCGGCGGGGTTTTGCGCGGTTATTCGCCCCGGCGGCTGCCGCGCCGGCTGCGGCGCGGTGCGGCCGCGTCATCGCCGGTGCCGTCGCCTGCGCTGGTGAAACCGCCCAGCAGCGCGGTGATCTGGTCCAGCGTCGGGCGCGGCCCGCGCGGGCGTGTTTCCAGCGCGCGTTTCATGTGCTCCAGATGCACCGGCATGGTGCCGCAGCAACCGCCGATGATCGTGGCACCCGCGTCACGGGCAAGAACCGCATATTCCGCCATCAGTTCGGGCGTGCCGTCATAGTGAATATGACCATCGTGGTATTTCGGGATGCCCGCGTTGCCCTTGGCGATGATCGGGCGCTCCGTGCCCTGCGCCGCAAAGCCCAGCACCGTGCGCAGCAAGTCGGAAGCGCCGGTGCCGCAATTGGCGCCGAAGGCGATCGGCGGATTGGGCAGACCTTCGACCATCTCGACCATGGCCGCACTGGTCACGCCCATCATGGTGCGCCCGGCGGTATCGAAACTCATGGTGCCGCACCAGGGCATGCCTGCCAGGGCAAAGGCCTCGGCGGCGGCGCGATATTCCTCGGGGGCGGATATGGTTTCGAGCCAGAGCACATCGGCCCCGCCTTCCTTGAGGCCCTCGGCCTGTTCGTGGAAAATCTCGACGGCGACCTCGTGGGTGAGCGGGCCCATGGGGGCAAAGATCTCGCCGGTCGGACCGACCGATCCGGCGACCACGACCGTGCGACCGGCCTTGTCGGCGATCTGGCGGCCCAGTTCGGCGCTGATGCGCGACAGCTCGCGGGCGCGCTTTTCCGCGCCATGCAGTTTCAGCCGGCTGGCATTGCCGCCGAAGGAATTGGTCAGGAAGATGTCGCTGCCCGCATCCACGGCCGACTTGTAAAGCGACAGGATGCGGTCGGGATGTTCCTCGTTCCACATTTCGGGCGCGTCGCCCGAGGTCAGGCCCATGTTGAACAGGTTGGTTCCGGTGGCCCCGTCGGCCATCAGCCAGTCGCGGGTTTCAAGCAGGCGGGACAGCGCGTCGGTCATAGGGTGGTCCTGTTCAGTCAAAATGCGGTCATGCCCGCGACCCGTGTCCTGTCACATCGGAAGGGGTCAGGCAAATTCATATGTTTCATGAAGATCGTGAGGGGCGTTGCAACTGGCGCTGCCAATCCCGGCGCGCCCCGGCCGGATTTCAGGGCATGCCGGTCGGGCATGCCCTGTTCGGTCCCTGCGCATGCCGATCATGCGAAGGCGTGTCGCTGGCTTGCGGATCAGATCTCGCTCATCAGCTGGGCCTTGGCCACGACCAGCAGTTCGGCCATCTTGGCGCGCACGGTATCGGCATCGGCGAGCCCGTCCAGATCGGCGGCAACCTTGCGCACGACGTCTTCGTGACCGGCTTCCTCGAAGTCGGCCTTGATCACGGCGCGGGCGTATTCCGCGGCGTCGTCGGCGGACTTGCCCATCAGTTCGGCCGCCCACAGACCCAGAAGCTTGTTGCGCCGCGCCTCGGCCTTGAACTTCATTTCCTCGTCATGGGCGTATTTCGCCTCGAACGCATGTTCGCGGTCATCGAAGGTTGTCATCTGTCACTTCCTCGGGTGGCGGTTTCGTCATGGACCGATATGCACACCTGCGACGGTTGGCGCAAGGGGCAGGGCGCATCTTGCGACAATGCCGCCCATGGACTAAAGGGGGTGCGACTGGATGGGACTCATGCCCGTCCCCAGCACCGGAGTGGCCATGGCACGGCGCAAGAAAATCTACGAAGGCAAGGCCAAGACCTTGTATGAGGGTCCCGAGCCCGGAACCATCATCCAGTATTTCAAGGATGATGCCACCGCCTTCAACGCGGAAAAGCGCGACGTGATCGAAGGCAAGGGCGTGCTGAACAACATGCTGTCCGAGTTCTTCATGACCGGGCTGGCCGGCGTCGGCGTGCCCACGCATTTCATCCGCCGCCTGAACATGCGCGAGCAGCTTGTGCGCGCCTGCGAGATCATTCCGCTGGAAGTCGTCGTGCGCAACTATGCCGCCGGGTCGATGTCCAAGCGTCTGGGGATCGAGGAAGGGCTGCAACTGCCGCGCCCGATCATCGAATACTACTACAAGGACGACAAGCTGGGCGATCCGCTGGTCACCGAGGAACATATCGCCGCCTTCGGCTGGGCCAGCCAGCAGGACATGGACGATATCCTGAGCCTTGCGCTGCGCGTGAACGACTTCCTGTCGGGGGTGATGTTCAGCGCGGGCATCAAGCTGGTCGATTTCAAGATCGAGATCGGGCGCATCTATGACGGCGATTTCCAGCGCCTTGTGGTGGCCGACGAGATCAGCCCCGACAGCTGCCGGCTGTGGGATATCGAGACCGGCCGCAAGCTGGACAAGGACGTGTTCCGCCGCGATCTGGGCAGCCTGACGGATGCCTATTCCGAGGTGGCGCGCCGGCTGGGCGTGATGCCCAAGACCGCGACGCCGATCACGAAACCGACCCTGATCAACTGAGACCGCAGGCCCCGGCAGCGGGGGTGGCGATCGAGTATTTTTGGAACGATGAAGCGCAGGCCCATGCTGCGCAAGACCGGAGAGAGACCGATGAAGGCACGGGTGCATGTGATGCTGAAGAACGGGGTTCTGGACCCGCAGGGCGAGGCGGTGCGTCACGCGCTGGGGACGCTGGGCTTCGCCGGGGTCAACGGGGTGCGCCAGGGCAAGGTGATCGAGCTGGACCTGGCCGAGACCGACCCCGAGGCGGCGCGCGCCCAGGTCGCGCGCATGTGCGAGACGCTGCTGGCCAATACGGTGATCGAAAGCTACACGGTGGAGATCGCCTGATGCATGCGGCGGTGATCACCTTTCCGGGCTCGAACTGCGATCGTGACCTTGTGACGGCCTTCGAGAAGGCGGGCGCGCGGGTGTCCCGTGTCTGGCACAAGGATACCGAACTGCCCGAAGGTGTCGACGTGGTGGGCATTCCGGGCGGATTTTCCTTTGGCGACTACCTGCGTTGCGGGGCGATCGCCGCGAATTCGCCGATCAGCCGGGCGGTCGTGGCCCATGCGGGGCGCGGCGGCTATGTGCTGGGGATCTGCAACGGCTTTCAGGTGCTGACAGAGACACGGCTGCTGCCCGGCGCGCTGATGCGCAATGCGGGGCTGAAGTTCATCTGTCGCACGGTCGAGCTTGAGGTGGCCACCACGGCCAGCGCCTTTACCTCTGGCTACCAGACGGGTCAGCACCTGCGCGTGCCCGTGGCGCATCATGACGGCAACTACACGGTCGGTGCGGATCTACTGGCGCAATTGCGCGACGAGGACCGGATCGCCTTTCGCTATGCCGCGCCGGTCAACGGATCGACCGGGGACATCGCCGGCGTGCTGAGCGAGAACCGCCGGGTGCTGGGCATGATGCCCCATCCCGAGCGTGCCGCGGAAGAGGCCCATGGCAGCACCGATGGCCGGCAGATATTCGCCGGTCTGGTGGGTGCGCTGACGGCCGCCTGACTTGAGCCCGGGGCCGGGCCATCGTAGTCTGGCGCCATGAAACCTTCGACCAGCGCATCCGCGTCCCGCAACCGGGGCGCGACCAGCAAGAGCCAGCGGCGGGCCGAGACCTCGGGTACGGTCAGCTGGCGCGGGCGCGTGGCGCTTGGGCTGCTGATGGTGGTTGCGGTCATCACGATCGCGGTGACCAACCGGTTGCTGACGGATCGCTTTACCGAGACCACCCGGAACCGCGCCGAGCTGCGCCTTGCGCTTTACAGCGGCAACCTGCTGAGCGAGCTGCGCCGCAACGCGATCGTGCCGCAGCTTCTGGCGCGCGATCCCACGCTGATCTCGGCGCTGGCGACGCGGGATTATTCGCTGTCCACGCAGCGCCTGATCTCTTTCGTGGAGGAGATCGGCGCGGCCTCGCTGATGCTGCTGGACCGCGAGGGGCGCACCGTCGCCTCGACGGACCGCAACAAGCTGGGCAGCAATTTCCGCTCGGAATCCTATTTCGTCGAGGCGCTGCGCGCGAATGAGACGATCTTTACCGCGCAACGCCGCGAGGCGGGCAGCTACCAGTTTTCCTATTCGCGCCGGATCATCGACAAGGGGCAGACCCTTGGCGTGATCGTGGTCGAGGTCGATCTGCAGAAGTTCGAGCGCGCCTGGGCCGGCATTTCGGATGCGGTGCTGGTGACCAATTCCGAAGGCGTGATCATGCTGGCGACAGAGCCGCGCTGGCGGGGGCTGACCGAGGATGAGGCCCTGGCGCAGCAGCCGCCCGAAAGCGCCATCCAGCGCGCGATCCAGGCCACGGCCGACTGGACCGCGCTGCCTGCCGACGCCTATCTGCAGGGCGAGGCGGTGATCCGCATGGAGGGGCGTATCCCGTTCCGTGGCTGGCGCATCGCCAGCTTCACCGCCTATACCAGCGTGCGCGAGCGCGTGAACGGTGTTCTGGCGCTGGAGATCATGGGATTCGCGATCCTTCTGGCGCTGGCCTTCTACATGGTCAGCCGCAAGAACGCGGTGCGGCTGGCGCTGTTCCAGCGCGAGTCGGCGGAACTGCGCCTGCTGAACGCCCGGCTGCAGCGGGAAATCGCCGAGCGGGAAAAGGTGCAGGAGACGCTGGCCGTGGCCGAGCAGACGCTGGCGCAAAGCTCGAAACTGGCGGCATTGGGCGAGATGTCGGCGGCTGTCAGCCACGAGCTGAACCAGCCGCTGGCGGCCATGAAAACCTACCTGGCGGGGGCGCGCCTGCTGCTGCGCCGAAACCGGCCCGAGGAGGCGCTGTCATCCTTCCAGCGGATCGACGATCTGATCGAACGGATGGGCGCGATCACGCGGCAGTTGAAGTCCTATGCGCGCAAGAGCGGGGACCAGTTGACCCCTGTAAACATGGGCGATGCGCTGGCATCGGCCCTGTCGATGATGGAGCCGCAGCTCAAGCAGCGGCGCATCCGCATCACCCGCGCGCTGCCCGACCGGGCGGTGATGGTGATGGGGGACAGGGTGCGGATCGAACAGGTGATGATCAACCTGTTGCGCAACGCCATGGACGCGACGCAGGCGGTGGCCGAGCCCGAGATCGACATCCTGCTGGCGGCGGGCGAGACCGCGACCCTGACGGTGCGCGACAATGGCGAGGGGATCAAGGACCTCGAGAACCTGTTCGAGCCCTTCTACACGACCAAGAAGCCGGGCGAGGGGGTCGGACTGGGGCTTGCCATTTCCTCGGGGATCGTCAACGACCTTGGCGGGCGGCTGATGGCCCGCAATGCCAGTGACGGGGGGGCGGTCTTCGAGGTCCAGCTTCCGATCCTGGGCAATGACAATGAAATCGAAGCGGCGGAGTAGGGTGCATGTCTAAAGGGATGAAGATCGCCATCGTCGATGACGAGCAGGACATGCGGCAGTCGATCAGCCAATGGCTGGCGCTGTCCGGATATGACACGGAAACATTCGCCAGCGCGGAAGATGCGTTGAAGGTGCTGGGGCCGGATTATCCCGGCATCGTGATTTCGGACATCAAGATGCCCGGCATGGACGGGATGCAATTCCTGAAAAAGCTGATGGGCAGCGACAGCACCCTGCCGGTGATCATGATCACCGGCCATGGCGACGTGCCCATGGCGGTCGAGGCGATGCGGGTCGGTGCCTTCGATTTCCTGGAAAAGCCCTTCAACCCGGACCGGATGAACGAGTTGGCGCGCAAGGCCACCAACACGCGCCGCCTGACGCTGGACAACCGCGCGCTGCGGCGCGAACTGTCCGATGGCGGGCAGATCATGAAGAAGCTGATCGGCACCAGCCCCGCGATGGAGCGGCTGCGCGAGGATATCCTGGATCTGGGGCAGGCCGATGGGCATGTGCTGATCGACGGGGAAACCGGCACCGGCAAGACGCTTGTGGCCCATGCGCTGCATGCGGTGGGTGCGCGGGCCGGGCGCAAGTTCGTCCTGATCTCTTGTGCGGCCTTCGACGAGGACAAGCTGGCCAAGCGGCTGTTCGGGCCGATGATGCCCGAAGACAGCCAGCTTCCCGCCGTCGAGGAGGCGCGCGGCGGCACGCTGGTGCTGGAGGATGTGGAGACCCTGTCCGACAGCCTGCAGGCGCGGCTGCTGAGCTTCATCAACGAGCAGGGCTCGCCCGCCGAGACGCGGATCGTGGCGATTTCCAACCTGCAGGAGCAGGACCGCACCTGCGAGGATGCGCTGCGGCCGGATCTGTTCTACCGGCTGGCGGCCCTGCGCATCACGCCGCCGCCGCTGCGCCAGCGCGGCGAGGATATCCTGACGCTTTTCACCCGCCTGTCCGAGCAGTTCGCCGATGAATACGGCTGCGACGCGCCGCAGGTCAGCGCGCAGGAGGCCGCGCAGCTGTTGCAGGCGCCCTGGCCCGGAAACGTGCGCCAGCTGATCAACGTGGCCGAACGCGCGGTGCTGCAATCGCGGCGCGGGTCGGGGACCATCGCGTCACTGCTGATGACCGATAACGAGGAAATGCAGCCCGTGATGACGACCGAGGGCAAGCCGCTCAAGGAATATGTCGAAGCTTTCGAACGGATGCTGATCGACAACACCATGCGGCGGCACAAGGGCTCGATCGCGGCGGTGATGGACGAGCTGTGCCTGCCGCGCCGCACGCTGAACGAGAAGATGGCCAAGTACGGGCTGCAACGCTCGGACTATCTTTGATCGGTCCCGGCGCTGTTGCCGCAACCGGTGCCGGGCATTTTCCCCATTGTGTTATCCCTTGGCCTGCCGCTATGGTGAACCATGGTGTGTGGCACCTGATGTGACCCGCCATAGAGTTTCGCTGCATCCGCCATGTGTAGGACTGATCCGGCACGGTGTGTGCAGACCGATTGAGCCCTGGAAACGGGGCTGACGAACCCCCGAACCCTCCGCTTTTGCGGGGCGGCGACGGCCTTGAACGGGCGCCCCATGTCAATGAGGGCGTCGGAGAAGAAACGCGATGAGGCGCGCAAGAGCAACCGATCCCACCCTGATCCCCATTGCGGGAGACGTGCACCTGTCGGTGACACTCAGGATGACCGGACGGGTCGCGTGCGCCGGATCCCTCGCCAATGATAGACACGTGCCGCAAGGCCCACGCCCTCCGGGTGTGGGGCCAAGTCGCCGTGCGAATGGAAAAAATGGCCAAGAAAATGCTTATCGACGCCACACACGCGGAAGAGACCCGCGTTGTCGTGGTGGATGGAAACAAAGTCGAAGAGTTTGATTTTGAATCCGAAAACAAACGCCAGCTTGCTGGAAACATCTACCTCGCAAAGGTAACACGGGTTGAGCCGTCGCTTCAGGCGGCCTTCGTGGATTACGGCGGAAACCGTCACGGTTTCCTGGCGTTCTCGGAAATTCATCCCGATTACTACCAGATCCCCGTCGCGGACCGTCAGGCCCTGATGGAGGAAGAGCGCGCCTATGCCGAGGCGCAGCGCCGCGAGGACGAGGATGAAAAACCCCGTTCGAACCGGTCGCGTTCGCGTTCGGGTGGCCGCAGCCGTGCGGAAGCCGTGAAAAGCGACGATGCCGTTGCGACCCGCGACGCCGAGGGCGATGAAATCGCCGGAATGGAGACTATCGACCTTGACGAGGCCGATGTCGCGGAAGGCACCTCGCCGATGGAGATCGTGGGCGAGACCCCGGTCGAAGAACCGGCGGATCAGGCCGAAGCCCAGTCCGACGCCCATGCCGAGGATGACGAGGCGGATGAATATGATGGCGCGGTCGAGACCGTCGAGCGTGACGACAGCATCGAATCCGTGGCCGATGACGATGACGCCGAGGATATCCGCCCCACGCGCAAGCCGCGCGCCCGGCGTTACAAGATCCAGGAAGTCATCAAGGTACGCCAGATCCTGCTGGTGCAGGTCGTCAAGGAAGAGCGCGGCAACAAGGGTGCAGCGCTGACCACCTACCTGTCGCTGGCGGGCCGTTATTGCGTGCTGATGCCCAACACGGCGCGTGGCGGCGGCATCAGCCGCAAGATCACCAATGCCGTCGACCGCAAGAAGCTGAAGGAAATCGCCAACGAGATCGACGTGCCGCAGGGCGCGGGCCTGATCGTGCGGACGGCGGGGGCCAAGCGCACCAAGACCGAGATCAAGCGCGATTACGAATACCTGCAGCGCCTGTGGGAACAGATCCGCGAACTGACGCTGAAATCCATCGCGCCGGCCAAGATCTATGAAGAGGGCGACCTGATCAAACGCTCGATCCGCGATCTTTACAGCCGCGAGATCGACGAGGTGCTGGTCGAAGGCGAGCGCGGTTACCGCATCGCCAAGGACTTCATGAAGATGATCATGCCGTCCCATGCGGTGAACGTGAAGAACTACCGCGAGCAGATGCCGCTTTTCGCCCGTTACCAGGTCGAAAGCTACCTGTCGTCGATGTTCAACCCGGTCGTGCAGCTGAAATCCGGCGGCTATATCGTGATCGGCGTGACCGAGGCGCTTGTGGCGATCGACGTGAACTCGGGTCGGGCCACCAAGGAAGGCTCGATCGAAGAGACCGCGCTGAAGACCAACCTTGAGGCCGCCGAGGAAGTGGCGCGCCAGTTGCGTCTGCGCGATCTGGCCGGCCTGATCGTGATCGACTTCATCGACATGGACGAGCGGCGCAACAACGCGGCCGTGGAAAAGCGCATCAAGGACAAGCTCAAGACCGACCGCGCCCGCATCCAGGTGGGCCGCATCAGCGGTTTCGGCCTGATGGAAATGTCGCGCCAGCGTCTGCGCCCCGGCATGATCGAGGCCACGACCCAGCCTTGCCCGCATTGCCATGGTACCGGCCTGATCCGTTCGGATGACAACCTTGCGCTGTCGATCCTGCGCCAGATCGAGGAAGAAGGCGTGCGCCGCCGCTCGCGCGAGGTGCTGATCAAGGCGCCTGTCGCCATCGCCAACTACCTGATGAACCAGAAGCGCGAACATGTGGCCCAGATCGAAGGCCGTTACGGTCTTTCGGTGCGTATCGAAGGCGATCCCAGCCTGATCAGCCCCGATTTCACCATGGAGAAGTTCAAGACCGCGACCCGCGTTGTCGTCGAGCTTCCGCATGTGGTGTCGGCTGATGCGGCGCTGATGGACGAGGTCGAAAGCACGGTCTCCGCATGGGACCTGGAAGAGGCTGAAGAGGCCGAAGCCGAGGCCGCGGCCAAGGCGGCTGAGCGCAGCGAACGCGCCGAGCCTTCGGAGCGTTCCGAGCGCAGCCCCGAGGCGCTGGATGACGAGGGCAAGCCCAAGAAGCGCCGCCGGCGTCGGCGTCGCAGCCGTTCCAAATCCGGACAGGATGGCGAGAACGGCCAGACCGGCACGACGGATGAGGAGGAGCGCGACGAGGCCGAGGATGCGGCAGACGCCCAGGCCGGGGCGGAAGCGCCCGCGGTCGAGGCGGAACCCGTTGCCGCCGCAGTGGCCGCGGATGCGCCCGCCGCAGAGGCGGAAACGCCCGTTGCCGCAGAGGTGTCCGAGGAAGCCGAGAAACCGGCCCGCAAGACCGTCAGCCGCACCCGGTCGACCAGCAGCAAGGCCAAGACAGCCGACGCTGAAAAGGCACCGGCCAAGCCGAAGGCACCCGCGAAACCACGGGCACCCTCCAAGGCCAGCGCGGCCAAGGCCGATGCAGCGGTTGCCGGGACCGAAGCGGCCAGCGAAGCAGGCGAAAAGCCTGCCGCGCGCAAGCCGTCCACGCGTAGCCGCGGCACGAAAGTGGCCAAGGATGCGGTTGAGGCTCCGGTGGCCGACACCCCCGTG
>JANREX010000016.1:0-7267 GCA_030758115.1 Paracoccaceae bacterium
AGGTGGAACATCGCCACCGAATAGACGCCCACACCGGCGGCCACGAACATGTAGCCCAGCTGCGAGCAGGTCGAATAGGCGATCACGCGCTTGATGTCGTTCTGCACCAGGCCCACGGTCGCGGCGAAAAAGGCGGTGGTCGCGCCCACGAAGGTCACGAACATCATCGCCTCGGGCGCGTATTCCATGATCGGGGACATGCGGCAGACAAGGAACACGCCTGCGGTCACCATCGTCGCGGCATGGATCAGCGCCGACACGGGCGTCGGGCCTTCCATCGCGTCAGGCAGCCAGGTGTGCAGGAACAGCTGCGCCGATTTGCCCATCGCGCCGATGAACAGCAGGAAGGCGATCAGGTTGGCCGCGTTCCATTCGGTCCACAGGAAGGTCAGCTGCGTTTCGGCCAGCTGCGGTCCCATGGTGAAGATATCGTCGAAGCGGATCGAATCCGTCAGGTAGAACAGCGCGAAGATGCCCAGCAGAAAGCCGAAGTCACCCACCCGGTTGACCACGAAAGCCTTGATCGCAGCCGCATTGGCCGAAGGCTTGCGGTAGTAGAACCCGATCAGCAGGTAGGATGCGACACCCACCCCTTCCCAGCCGAAGAACATCTGCAGCAGGTTGTCCGCCGTCACCAGCATCAGCATCGCGAAGGTGAAGAAGGACAGGTAGGCGAAGAAACGCGGCTTGTAGCTTTCGGTATCCTTCCACTGCGGATCATGGTCCATGTAGCCGAAGGAATAAAGATGCACGAGCGCCGACACGGTCGTGATCACGATCAGCATGATCGCGGTCAGACGGTCCAGCCGGATCGCCCAATCGGTGCTCAGGCTGCCGCTTTCGACCCAGCGCAGGATCTCGATCTGCGTGGTCACGCCGTCGAAGGTCAGGAACACGATCCAGGACAGGATCGCCGCCAGGAACAACAGGCCCGTGGTGACCCACATGGCCGCAGTCTCGCCGATGATGCGCCAGCCGAAACCCGCGATCAGGGCCCCGATCAGGGGCGCGAAAAGAATGATCGTTGCCATGGTGTCAGCCCTTCATCACGTTGGCGTCTTCCACGGCGATCGTGCCGCGGTTACGGAAGAAACACACAAGGATCGCAAGGCCGATCGCCGCCTCGGCCGCGGCCACCGTCAGCACGAAGAGGGTGAAGACCTGCCCCACCAGATCGCCCAGGAAACTCGAGAAGGCGACCAGGTTGATGTTCACCGACAGCAGGATCAGTTCGATCGACATCAGCAGGATGATCACGTTCTTCCGGTTCAGGAAGAGACCAAAGATCCCTATGACGAACAGCGCCGCCGCCACCGTCAGGTAATGTTCCAAGCCAATCATGTCGTCCCTCGGTTCTTCATGTGCCCGGACCTTGCGCCCGGTAAATGGTGTCTTGCCCCCCCAAGGGGGGCGCTGGGGTCAGGCTCTTACAGGCCCTGCCCCGGTTTCACGTCCTTCAGCTCCATCGCCTTGGCCGGATCGCGCCACATCTGCGCCAGCACGTCCTGGCGCTTGATGTCCTTGCGATGGCGCAGGGTCAGGACGATCGCGCCGATCATGGCGACCAGCAGGATCAGACCCGACAGCTGGAACAGCAGGAAATACTTGTCATAAAGCAGCAGGCCCAGGGCGGCGGTGTTGGTCACATCCGTGGGGATCACCGCATCGCGCGCCGCCATCGCCCCATCCGAGGACTGCCAGACGCCGAAGGCCAGCGACAGCTGCATCAGAAGCACGACGCCGATCAGCAGGGCCAGCGGCATGTAGCGCGCCATCTCGGCCTTGAGCTCGGCGAAATCCACATCCAGCATCATCACGACGAACAAGAACAGCACCGCGACCGCGCCCACGTAGACGATCACCAGCAGCATCGCCACGAATTCCGCGCCCAGAAGCACGAACAGACCCGCCGCCGACAGGAAGGTCAGGATCAGCCAGAGCACCGAATGCACCGGGTTGCGGCTGATCACGGTGAACAGCCCCCCCGCCAGCGCGCAGAGCGCGAAAAGATAGAAGGCAAAGGCGATCATGGTCATGACTTGTCATCCTCCGTCTCGTCCATGACCTGCCGCGCCAATTCCATCGCGCGGGTCATGGAGGGGATACCGGCGAACATCGACATCTGTGCGATGGTCTCGGCGATTTCATCCTTGGTGGCACCGGCTTCCAGCGCGTGGCGCACGGTCTGACGCAGGGCGGTGTCGCTTTGCGCGCCCTGCATGGTCAGCCCGGCCAGCGTCAGCAAGAGCCGCGTCTTGGCGTCCAGCCCATCCTTGCTGATGCCCTTGCCGAACCACATTTCCATGGCTTCCTTGGGCATGGTCGGCCACATCTTCTCGAACCCCTTGGGGTCGAAGGAACTCAGCGCCGGGTTCATGGCTTTCACCATTTCCTGGGCCTGGGCCATCATCAGCTCGAATGGGGTTTTGGGATCGGTCATCTGTAGGGCGCATCCAGTTCGAGGTTGCGGGCAATCTCGGCCTCCCAGCGGTCGCCGTTCTCCAGAAGCTTGGCCTTGTCGTAGAACAGCTCCTCGCGGGTCTCGGTCGCGAATTCGAAATTCGGCCCCTCCACGATGGCATCCACCGGGCAGGCTTCCTGGCAGAAACCGCAATAGATGCATTTGGTCATGTCGATGTCATAGCGCGTGGTGCGGCGGCTGCCGTCTTCGCGCGGTTCTGCATCGATGGTGATCGCCTGCGCGGGGCACACGGCCTCGCAGAGCTTGCAGGCAATGCAGCGTTCCTCGCCATTGGGGTAGCGGCGCAGCGCATGCTCGCCCCGGAAACGGGGGGACAGCGGGCCTTTTTCATGCGGATAGTTCAGCGTGGCCTTGGGCGCGAAGAAATACTTCAGCCCCAGCCCGAACCCCTTGATGAAGTCCGACAGCAGGAAATACCCCGCCGCGCGTCCGTAATCGATCTGTGCCATGTCAGCCCCCAATCGCCCAGCGGGCATAGGCCCCGCCGAACAGTTCGAATTTCGCAAGGAATGCCACGATCACCACCCAGGCCAGGGACATGGGCAGGAACACTTTCCAGCCGATCCGCATCAGCTGATCGTAGCGGTAGCGCGGCGTGATCGCCTTCACCATCGCGAAGATGAAGAAGAAGAAGGCCATCTTGCCCACCATCCACAGCGGCCCGTCCGGCAGGCCGGGGATCGGCGACAGCCAGCCGCCGAAGAACAGCAGGCTCATCAGCGCGCACATCAGGAAGATGGCGATATATTCACCCGCCATGAACAGCAGGAACGGGGTCGAGGAATATTCGACCTGGTAGCCCGCCACCAGTTCGGATTCCGCTTCCGGCAGGTCGAAGGGCGGGCGGTTGGTTTCCGCCAGCGCCGAGATGAAGAACAGGAACACCATCGGGAAATGCGGCAGCCAGTACCAGCTGAAGAAGCCGTAATCCCCGTCCTGCGCGCGCACGATATCGCTGAAGTTCAGCGAGCCCGTGGAAATGATCACACCGATGATGATCAGGCCGATACTGACCTCGTAGGAGATCATCTGCGCGGCCGAGCGGAGCGAGCCAAGGAACGGGTATTTCGAGTTCGACGCCCAGCCCCCCATGATCACGCCGTACACCTCGAGAGAGGAGACCGCGAAGACATAGAGGATCGCCACGTTGATGTCCGACAGCACCCATCCTTCGTTGAAGGGGATCACCGCCCAGGCGATCATCGCCAGCACGAAACTGGTCAGCGGCGCCAGCATGAAGACGGTCTTGTCGGCACCCGCCGGCACGACCACTTCCTTGACCACGTATTTCAGCGCGTCGGCCACCGTCTGCAGCAGGCCGAAGACCCCCACCACGTTCGGCCCGCGCCGCATCTGGACCGCGGCCCAGATCTTGCGGTCGCCATAGACCAGGAACAGAAGGCTGATCATCACGAAGGCCACCACCGCAAGCGATTGCGCCACCAGAAGAACTGCGATCCCAAGCGGGGTTGTAAAGAAGTCAGCCATTGGTCCTCACACCGTCGGTATTCCGTTTTCCGCGCAATGCGCCACAACGACTTCGGCGTCGATGGTCTGCATGCCGCGGGGCAGCTGAGCCGAGATGGTGTAAACCGCATCCCCGCGCCAAAGGCCACCCTGTTCCGTCACATTCGTTCGCAAATGCCGCGCAAATCCGTAGTCGCGGATCAGCGCATATTGCGCGGCCGCGCATTCGGCATAAGCGCCCACATCGTCATTGTCGCGCGCACCGCGCATCGCCACCTGGAACCGCACCAGATCCCCCTCGAGCAGGCGGGTTTCCACGCCCTCGTAGACAGGCGCGAAACGCGTGACCTGCGGGGCCGCATCCGTGCAGCCGGCCAGCAGGCCCGCGCCCATCAGCGCAAGCGGGGATATGAGCGCAGGCGCTTTCATCACTCGGCCGCCATCGCCTTGTGCTGCCGCGCCTTCGCCCCGGCGCTGAGTTCGGCCATCAGCTGGCTGGCCCGCGCAATCGGGTTGGTCAGGTAGAAATCCGCAATCGCGTTGCGGAAATCGGCCTTGCCCAGCGGGGCCACAGCCAGCGGGGTCCAGCCGTTGTCGGCCAGCTCGTCCACCTCGCCCAGATGCGGATGCGCGGCCTTGATCGCGCCGCGCAGCTGCGCCAGGCTGTCGAAGGGCAGCGTCGCGCCCATTTCGGCCGACAGCGCCCGCAGGATCGCCCAGTTTTCCTTGGCCTCGCCCGGTGCGAAACCGGCGCGCAGCGCCAGCTGCGGACGGCCTTCGGTGTTCACGAACAACCCGTTTTCTTCCGTGTAGGCGGCACCCGGCAGGATGATGTCGGCCCGGTGCGCGCCACGATCGCCATGGCTGCCCTGGTAGATGACAAAGGCGCCCGGCGCGATCTCGACCTCGTCGGCGCCCAGGTTATAGATCACCTCGGCCCCGTCGATGGCGGCAGGCATGCCACCTTCGGTGACGGCGCCCACATCCATCGCACCCACGCGGCCCGCCGCCGTGTGCAGCACCAGCATCCGGCCCGACAGCGCCATGCAGGCGGCCAGAACCGCCTCGCCATCGGCCTCGCGCAGCGCGCCTTGGCCGACGATGACGATGGTGCCTTCGGGGACCTTGACGCCCGCAAGCGCGGCGCGGTCCGTGCCCAGATGCGTATGGGGATAGGTCAGATCGACCGCTTCGCCCACCAGCGCCACATTGGCACCGCGTGTCCAGGCCTTGCGGATGCGCGCGTTCAGCACGGGCGCCTCGTCACGCGGGTTCGACCCCACGATCAGGATATCGGTGGCCGTATCCAGTTCCTCGATGGCGACATTGCCGACATAGGCGGAACGGTTGGCGATGGGCAGACGCGCCCCATCGGTGCGGCATTCCACATGGCCGCCCTGCCCCTCGATCAGCGATTTCAGGGCAAAGGCCGCCTCGGTCGGCACCAGATCACCGACCAGACCGGCCAGTTTCTTGCCCTTCATCGCGGCGGCCGCGGCGCGCAGCGCCTCGTCCCAACCGGCTTTGCGCAGCTTGCCGTTCTCGCGGATATAGGGCGTGTCCAGACGCTGGCGGCGCAGACCGTCCCAGACAAAGCGGGTCTTGTCGGAAATCCATTCCTCGTTCACGCCGTCATGGTTGCGCGGCAGGAAACGCATGACTTCGCGACCCTTGGTGTCGACGCGGATGTTCGACCCCAGCGCATCCATCACGTCGATGCTTTCGGTCTTGGTCAGCTCCCAGGGCCGCGCGGTGAAGGCATAGGGCTTGGACACCAGCGCGCCGACCGGGCACAGGTCGATGATGTTGCCCTGCAGGTTGCTGTCCAGCGTCTCGCCCAGGTACGAGGTGATCTCGCTATCCTCGCCGCGGCCGGTCTGGCCCATCTGGGTGATCCCCGCCACCTCGGTGGTGAAGCGCACGCAGCGCGTGCAGGAGATGCAGCGCGTCATGTGGGTTTCGACAAGCGGTCCAAGGTTCAGATCCTCGGAGGCGCGCTTGGGTTCGCGGTAACGGCTGAAATCGACGCCGTAGGCCATCGCCTGGTCCTGCAGGTCGCATTCGCCGCCCTGGTCGCAGATCGGGCAATCCAGCGGATGGTTGATCAGCAGGAATTCCATCACGCCTTCGCGCGCCTTCTTGACCATCGGGCTGTTGGTCTTGACCACGGGTGGCTGGCCTTCGGGACCGGGGCGCAGATCGCGCACCTGCATGGCGCAGGAGGCAGCGGGCTTGGGCGGGCCGCCCACGACCTCGACAAGACACATCCGGCAGTTGCCCGCGATGGACAGCCGCTCGTGATAGCAGAAGCGCGGCACCTCGACCCCGGCCTGTTCGCAGGCCTGGATCAGGGTCAGCGCGCCCTCGACTTCGACTTCTTGCCCGTCGATGATGATCTTGCGTAGGTCAGCCATTTGATCTCACTTCAGTCTCAGGAAGGCGCCGATCTGGCTGCCCTTCGCGATTTCCGCCTGACCCAGCTTGCACAGGTCGGCGTCTTTTTTCGGGTTCAGGCCATGGGTGCGGACATAGGCCTCGCCGCGCGTGCGCATCCGCGCCTTCTCGGCGTCGCTGTCCACATAGGCCTTGATCTCGGCGGTCGAATAGCCAAGCGCCTGCGCCTGGCTGCGGATATTCCACAGGTAGTTCAGCCCGCGCATGGTGCGCGCCTCGATCGTCGGGCAGCGGTCGCTGATCTCGATGGCCAGCGCCACCCAGAGCATCCGATCGTCGATCTCGGGCAGGTCGCGCAGGTTGGGTTTGCCAGCGGCCATCGCGGGCAGCGCCAGAACCAGCGCCACGGCCCAGGCCATCACGGTGTTCGTACCAGAACGTATCATTCGCATGTCACATCTCCTTGCATGCCGGGACAGGCGGCGGGCGCCATGGCGCCCCCCTGCCAACCGGCACAGGTGGGTCGCATGGTGGCCGCTATGCAATAACAGCCCCCCCGCAGCCCCGATATGACAGCGTCAAGCATCATCCCGCGCAACGCCCCGTCAGCACCAACGCATCATCGTCGAACACCAGCGCCGTATCCGGGCTGTCCGGTCCGACCTGCCAGATCGTCGTGGAATTGCCGAAATAGGTGATGCAATGTTTGGTCGCCTCGAAGCGTCCCGCCTCGCGCGCGCCCGTCACCGATTTGCCGGCCTGCTGCACGCGCACCACGAAATCGGCAGGCGCCGCCTTGTCGAAGCTGACCGAGGCACGGAACACCTGCCCGTCAAACAGTTGCTTGTTCCGGCCGGTCAGCCGATCCGAGATGCCCGACACGGTCGAACACCCCGTCAGCGCCACCACGGCGGCAAGTGCCAG
>JANREX010000016.1:7367-9383 GCA_030758115.1 Paracoccaceae bacterium
CATCGCCATCACTCCGCCGCCACGGCGCTGACGCGGCCGGTACGCTTGTGTTTGATCCGATCCTCGATCTCGTCGCGGAAATGCCGGATCAGGCCCTGGATCGGCCAGGCCGCCGCATCGCCAAGCGCGCAGATCGTGTGGCCTTCGACCTGCTTGGTCACATCGAGCAGCATGTCGATTTCCTCGACCTCGGCCTCGCCCTTCACCAGACGGTCCATGACCCGCATCATCCAGCCGGTGCCTTCGCGGCAGGGCGTGCACTGGCCGCAGCTTTCGTGCTTGTAGAACTTGGACAGCCGCCAGATCGCCTTGATGACATCGGTCGAGTTGTCCATCACGATCACCGCCGCCGTGCCAAGCCCCGAGCGCTGTTCGCGCAGGTAGTCGAAATCCATGATCGCCTCGCGCATCGCGGCACCGGGGATCATCGGCACCGACGAGCCGCCGGGGATCACGGCCTTGAGGTTGTCCCAGCCGCCACGGATGCCGCCGCAATGGGTCTCGATCAGCTCCTCGAAGGTGATCGACATCGCCTCTTCGACGACGCAGGGGTTGTTCACATGGCCCGAGATCGCGAAAAGCTTGGTGCCCGCGTTGTTCGGACGGCCAAAGCCCGCGAACCATTCCGGCCCGCGCCGCAGGATGGTCGGCACCACGGCGATGGATTCCACGTTGTTCACCGTGGTGGGGCAGCCATAGAGCCCCGCCCCCGCCGGGAACGGCGGCTTCATGCGCGGCATTCCCTTCTTGCCCTCAAGGCTTTCCAGCAGGGCGGTTTCCTCGCCGCAGATATAGGCGCCTGCCCCGTGATGCAGGTAGATGTCGAAATCCCAACCCGACTTGCAGGCGTTCTTGCCGACCAGACCAGCCTCGTAAGCCTCATCGATGGCGGCTTGCAGGGCTTCTTTCTCGCGGATGTATTCGCCACGGATGTAGATGTAGCAGGCATGCGCGTTCATCGCGAAGGATGCGATCAGGCAGCCCTCGATCAGCGTGTGCGGATCATGGCGCATGATCTCGCGGTCCTTGCAGGTGCCGGGCTCGGATTCATCGGCGTTGACCACCAGATAGGCCGGGCGGCCATCGCTTTCCTTGGGCATGAACGACCACTTGAGGCCGGTGGGAAAACCCGCGCCGCCGCGACCGCGCAGGCCCGAGGCCTTCATCTGGTTGATGATCCAGTCGCGTCCGTTTTTCAGGATGTTCGCCGTGCCATCCCAATGACCACGCGCCATCGCCCCTTTCAGCGTGCGGTCATGCATGCCGTAGAGGTTGGTGAAAATGCGGTCCTGATCCTTCAGCATCACGCCTATCCCTTGTCATCCTGGCGCAGCCGCCAGATTTGGTAAATCATCCAAAAAGCCCAGACGAAGCCCGCCAGGGCCACCAGATCGAACAGGGCACGGGTGCGGTTGGTCAGTCCGAACTGACCACCCAACAGGTTTGCCAGGATCCAGAACACGCCTGTGCCCGCGATCACGATCGCGACCATGCGTCCCTTGCGCGCCAGTTCCGTGTCCCGTTCCCGTGTCATGCCCTATCCGTTCCTGCGCTGCCCACCTCAGTAGACATCGCCGTCCTCGACCCGTTTCGAGAATTCAGTTTCGCCGCCACTGGCAAGGATCTTCGCCTGATCCACCCAGTTGTCGCGGCTGGCGCGGCCCTTGAAGCCGCTCAGGTTCTCATCCACCCAGGCCAGTTCGGCCGCAGTCCATGCCGCGATCTGATCGAAATGGTAGAACCCCATCCCGTTCAGCATCTTTTCCAGCTTGGGACCCACGCCCTTGATTTCCTTGAGGTTGTCAGCCTTGCCGCCGCGCGCCGCTGTCAGCGTGGCGGGTTTCGCGCCCTCGGCAGGGGTGGCCGCGGCTGTCTCGGTGCCGGCATAGGTCCATTCGCCCTTGCGCGCGGCCAGTTCTTTTTCGCCGTCCAGCAGGGTTCCATCCTTGACCATGGCGGCAGGTGCTGCGGGGGCCGCAGATGCGGCGGCAGGCGTCGCAGGGGCCATGGGTGCCG
>JANREX010000017.1 GCA_030758115.1 Paracoccaceae bacterium
GGCGTGACCATCAACGAAAGCATCTCGAAGCTGTTTTTCGCGGGCGTCCTGCCCGGTCTGGTGCTGGCGCTGATGTTCGCAGGCTACGTGGCGGTCATGTCGCGCCTTTCGCGCGACTGGAATCCCGATGCCGAACCGCGCCAGGGCTTTGCCGCCAAGCTGGCAAATTCGCGTTTCCTGATCCCGGTCTTCGCGCTGATCGGCGTCGTCATCGGCTCGATGTACCTGGGCTATGCGACGGCGACCGAAGCGGCGGCACTGGGCGTGATCGGTGCGCTGGTGCTGGCCGCGATCCAGGGGTCGCTGAGCTGGCAGACCTTCACCGAGTCGCTGATGGGCGCCACCCGCACCTCGGCCATGATCGCGCTGATCCTGGCGGGGGCGGCCTTTCTGTCGATGGCGATGGGCTTTACCGGCCTGCCGCGCGGCCTGGCCGACCTGATCGGCAGTTTCGAGCTGTCGCGCTTCGAATTGCTGATGGTGCTGCTGGTCTTCTACATCATCCTTGGCATGTTCCTTGACGGGATCTCGTCCGTGGTGCTGACCATGGCCGTGGTCGAACCGATGGTGCGCGAGGCCGGGATCGACCTGATCTGGTTCGGCATCTTCGTCGTCGTCGTGGTCGAGATGGCGCAGATCACGCCGCCCATCGGCTTCAACCTCTTCGTGCTGCAAGGCATGACCCAGCACGAGATGGGCTATATCGCGCGCGCGGCCTTCCCGATGTTCCTGATCATGGTGGTGATGGTCTTCGTTCTGATCCTTTTCCCGGAACTGGCGACATGGCTGCCTGACAACCTGCGACCGGGGCCGGGGGGGTGACAGTACTGAATGCATTTCTTCCGGCCATTGCCCGGCACGGGCGGCTGGCGCTTGTCGCGGGGCTTCTGGCCGGGCTGACCCTGCCGGATCTGGCCGCGCTGATCCGGCCCTGGCTGCCGCATCTGGTGGCGCTGCTGCTGTTCCTGACCGCGTTCCGCATCGGGCTGCGTCAGGCCGCGGGATCCCTGGCCGAGGCGCGCTCGGGCCTTGTGCTGATCGCGGTGTTCCAGCTGGTCATGCCGCTGGTGGCGCTGGTGATCTTCTGGGCGCTGGGCCTGATGGCGACACCTTTCGCCATTGCCGTGATGCTGATGCTGACAGCCCCCGGCGTGTCGGGGGCGGCCGCCTTCACGGCGCTGCTGGGACGCGATCCGGCACCTGCGCTGCGCCTGCTGATCGCGGGGATTGCCGTTTTTCCGCTGACGGTCATGCCGATCCTCTGGGCGGCACCCGGTTTGGGCGACATGGCCGATGTGCTGGCCGCCTCGGGGCGCTTGCTGGTGGTGATCACCCTGTCATCCGCCCTTGGCTTCGCCCTGCGCCGCGTGATCCCCGCGCCCGACCTGCGCCAGGTGGACGGGTTGAATGCGATTGCACTTTTCGTCATCGTCATCGGGCTGATGGCGGCGGTTGGTCCCGCCCTGCGCACCGATCCCGTGCTTGTGCTGAAATGGCTGGCCGGGGTCTGCGTCGTGAATTTCGGCCTGCAGACCGCCTGCTACCTGCTTCTGCGCGGGCGCGGCGGCATGGATCCCACCGGCCCTTCGATCATCGCGGGCAACCGCAACGTGGCGCTGTTCCTGCTGGCCCTGCCTGCGGCCACGACCGATCCCCTGCTGATCTTCATCGGCGTGTACCAGGTGCCCATGTTCCTGACCCCCATCGCGATGCGCTGGCTTTATGCGCCGCGTCCAGACCAGAAAGCTGCCCACTGATCCGATGTTACAGACCGACCCGCCATCCTTCCCCCGTATCGCCCCCGTGGGCATCGCAGGCCTTCTTGTCAGCTTTGCCGACCGGTTGAGCGAACCTGCCAATCGCGCGGCCCTGGCCTTTCGCGCCGCGATCGAGGCCGCGCCGCTGGGCGGGATCGAAGAGGTGTCGACCTCGCTGACCTCGACGTTTCTGCGCTTCGATCCGCTGCACCTGGATCACGCGCGCCTGATCGCGCATCTGCAAGACCTGCTGACAGCGCAGGACTGGACCCGCGCCGATCTGCCCGGCGGGCGGCGGCATTTCCGCATTCCTTGCGTCTTCGGCACCGATCTGGCCCCGCAATTCGACGAGGCGGCACAGGCAGCAGGCTTGACGGCGCAAGCCGCCATCGACAGCCTGACCGCCGCAAGGCCCCGCGTGCTGACCATCGGTTTCGCGCCGGGGCAACCCTACACCGGCCAGCTTGGCCCGGAATGGGACATCCCGCGTCAGACCGCGCTGACCCCGCGCGTGCCCGAAGGCGCGCTGGTGGTGGCGATCCGGCAGCTGATCATCTTTTCCGCGCCCACCCAGACCGGCTGGCGCCATATCGGCCAGACCGCCTTTCGCTGCTTCCGCCCGGAAGCCGATGATCCCTTCGCCCTGCGTCCCGGCGACGAAATCTCGCTGCGCGCGATCACGCCCGCCGAACTGGAACGTATCCGCGCCGAGGATCAGACCGGCCAGGGCGGCGCGGATGTCGAGGTGATCCGATGACCCGCGCCCTGATCATGCATCGCGCAGGGCCCCAGGTCACCGTGCAGGACCGGGGCCGTCCGGGGCTGCTGGGGCAGGGCCTCTCGCAGGGGGGTGCCGCCGATCCCGTGGCGCTGGCCGAAGGGGCGGCGCTGCTGCGCCAGCCCGTCACCCATGCCGCCCTGGAAATGGCCGGGATGGGCGGCAGCTTCGAGGTGACGCATGAGACGCGCATCGCCCTGACCGGCGCGCCGATGCAGGCCAGCCTCGACGGGCAGACCCTGGCCTGGAACGCCAGCCACCTGCTGCGCGCGGGCCAGCGGCTGGAGATCGGGGCCGCCACGCGCGGCATCTACGGCTACCTGCATCTGGGCGGCGGCATCGCCACCGAAGAGGTGCTGGGCGCGCGGGCCGCGCATCTGGCCGCGGGCATCGGGCGCGCCCTGCGCCCCGGCGACAGGCTGCCGCTGGGCGACGACATGCGCGCCGAGGTCGGGTTGACGCTGGACCCCGAACCGCGCCTCGCGGGTGGCACGGTGCGGATCACCCGGTCGATGCAGACCGGATTGTTCGCGCCCGAGATGCTGGACAGGTTCCAGGCCACGGCCTTCCGGCGCGACGCGCGCGGCAACCGGATGGGTGCGCGGCTGGAATTCGAGGGTGATCCCTTCGCGGCCTCGGGCCAGCTCAGCATCCTGTCCGAGGTGATCGTACCCGGCGATATCCAGATGACCGGCGATGGCACGCCCTTCGTGCTGCTGGGGGAATGCCAGACCACGGGCGGCTATCCCCGGATCGGGACGGTCATCCCCGCCGATCTGCCGCGCGTGGTGCAGGCCGGCCCCGGCGTGACGCTGCGCTTCCAGGTGATCGACCTCGACGCGGGCCTGGAGGCGCACCGCCGCCATGTGGCGGGGCTGGCGAAACTGCCCGCCACGATCCGCCCCCTGTTGCGCGATCCCGCGCAGATGCAGGATCTTCTGTCCTATCAACTGATCAGCGGTGCGATATCCGCCCATGACGACCACCTGTAAGGAGCCCCGCCATGACACTGACTGTCGATCTGAATGCCGATATGGGCGAAAGTTTCGGCCCTTGGCGGATGGGCGATGACACCAGCCTGCTGGATGTCGTGACCTCGGCCAATATCGCCTGCGGGTTTCACGCGGGCGATCCGGATGTGATGATGAAGACGATGCGCCTTGCCGTGCAGAAGGGCGTCGGCATCGGCGCCCATCCCGGTTATGCCGATCTGCAGGGCTTCGGGCGCCACAGGATGCAGGTGCCCCATGCGACCCTGCAGAACCAGGTCCGCTACCAGGTGGGCGCGGCCCAGGCGATGGCGCGGGCAGCCGGGGGGCAGGTGCGGCACCTGAAATTGCACGGTGCCCTTGCCAATACGGCCGCCGAAGATTTCGAACTGGCCACCGCGCTCTACGAGGCGGCCCTGTCCGTTGCCCCCGACATCGCAATCATGGTGCTGGCCGCCACCGAACAGCAGGCCGCGACCCAGGCACTGGGCTGCAAATATATCTGCGAGATATTCGCCGATCGCGCCTATAACGACGATGCCACGCTGGTCGACCGCTCCATTCCCGGCGCGGTGATCCATGACGCGGAGCTTGCGGGCAAGCGTATCACCGACATGGTCCTGCGCCGCGCCATCGTCACCGCCTCTGGCCGCGAAATCCCCACCCGCATCGACACGATCTGCCTGCATGGCGACACGCCCGAGGCGGTGGAGATCGCCCGTGCGGTGCGCGGCGAACTCGAGGCCGCCGGGATCACCGTCGCCAAATTCCCGGTCTGACCCGGCGCGCAGCAGCTGCTGCTGTTTCTTCTTGCCTCAAATATCCAGAACGCGCGGCCTCAGCCTGCGAAAGGGTCGGCAGGATAGCCGACACCCGCCAGGTAAAGCCCCTGCGGCGGGCAGACCGGACCGCAGGCGGCGCGGTCGCGTGCCTCAAGCGCTGATTTCACGTCATCCGGCGCCCATGCGCCCGCTCCCACGCGCTCCAGCGTGCCGACGATGCTGCGGACCTGGTTGTGCAGGAAGGACCGCGCGGACAGGCGGAATTGCAGTTCCGGCCCTGACAGACCTTCGACCCGGTCGATCTCGATCGCATCCAGCGTCTTCACGGGGCTTGCCGATTGGCACATCGTGCTGCGGAAGGTGGTGAAATCATGCAGGCCCAGCAGATGGGCCGCCCCTTCGCGCATCGCCGCGATATCCAGCATCCGCGGCACCTGCCAGACAAGGCCCGCATCATGGGTGGCGGGTGCACGGCGCATCAGCAGCCGGAACAGGTAGCGCCGCTCCAACGCCGAGAACCGCGCGTGCCAGTCATCGGCGACGCGCGCCGCGGCCAGGATTGCCACAGGCTGGGGCTTCAGATGATAATTCAGCGCCTCGGACAGGCGGAACGGGTCCCATTCCCTGACCATGTCGCAATGCGCGACCTGCGCCAGCGCATGCACCCCCGCGTCCGTGCGTCCGGCCGCCGCAATGCGGTGGGGGCCGGGTTCCAGCCGCGCCAGCGCATCCTCGACGGCGCCCTGCACGGATGGCTGATCGGCCTGCGCCTGCCATCCGGCAAAGGGCGCGCCATGATATTCGATCCTGAGGGCATAGCGGGGCATGTGTCGCGGCATAAATCAAATCCGCGCATCTCTCAATCCATCGCCTGCGGTTGTCCTTGTGGCAACGGCGGATGCCTCCGGCGGGGATATTTGTGGCAAGAAGAAACACCGCTGGTCCTGCCTCTGGCGATCCGGCGCCGTCATGCCTATCTTGGCAGCAGACAGAGAACGAGGCAGGCCTTTGGCAATCACGGATCTGGCGGATGGGATCACGCGGCGCGTCGAGGCGCTGGGCGACACCCTGTCCGGGGCTTTCTTCGAGCCGGTGATCCGGTTGGGTGTCACCGGCCTTGCGCGCTCGGGCAAGACGGTCTTCATCACCTCGCTGGTGGCCAACCTGATCGACCGGGCGCGGATGGGCGCGCTTGCGGCACAGGCCGAGGGCCGGATCGCGGCGGCCTATCTGCAACCGCAGCCCGACGATACCTTGCCCCGCTTCGATTACGAGACGCATCTGGCGGCGCTGACCGCCGCGCAGCCCCATTGGCCCGACAGCACCAGGGCCGTGTCGGAACTGCGCCTGTCGCTCAGGGTGCGTCCCGCGGGTCTGCTGTCCGGCCTGTCCGGTCCGCGCACGGTGCACCTTGATATCGTGGACTATCCCGGTGAATGGCTTCTGGACCTGGGGCTGATGGACAAGACCTACGCTCAGTGGTCGCGCGAGGTCATGGCCCGGATCGGCGCGCGCCCGGAAGCGGCGGAATTCCTCGCGACCCTTGCCGGCGTTGATCCCGCGGCGGCCCATGACGAGCCGCAGGCACAGGATCTGGCGCGCCGCTTCACCGGCTACCTCATGGCCGCGCGGGCGGCGGGTTACTATGACTGCACGCCCGGTCGTTTCATCCTGCCCGGCGATCTGGCAGGCTCGCCTGTGCTGACCTTCGCGCCCTTGCCGGACGAGGGCGAGGGCGAGGGGCCGCGCAAATCCCTGCGGCGCGAGATGGCGCGGCGCTATGAGGCCTACAAGGCGCAGGTGGTGAAACCCTTCTTTCGCGATCATTTCGCGCGGATCGACCGGCAGGTGGTGCTGGTGGATGCGCTGGGCGCCATTCACAAGGGACCGGCGGCGGTCGAGGACATGCGCCGCGCCATGGCCGAAACGCTGGGCGCCTTCCGCCCCGGCGGCAATGCCTTCCTGACCCGCCTGCTGCTGGGCAAGCGGGTCGAGCGGATCCTCTTTGCCGCCACCAAGGCCGACCATCTGCATCACGGCCAGCACGCGCGCCTGACCGCGATCATGCAGGCGCTGACGCGCGAGGCGCGGTCGCGCGCCGATTTCGCGGGCGCGCAGACGGCGGCCATGTCGATCGCCGCCCTGCGCGCCACGGTCGAGGAAACCATCACCCATGCGGGCAAGCCGCTGGACTGCGTGCGCGGCACCCTGCTGGAGACCGGCAAGCAGGCGGCATTCTATCCGGGCGATCTGCCCGAGGATCCCAACCGCCTGCTGGGTCCGGCGCGCGAGGGGGCGGCAGGCTGGCTGGATGCCGATTACAAGGTGATGAATTTCGCGCCCGCCCCCCTGACGCTGCGCCCGGGCGAGGGGCCCCCGCATATCCGGCTGGACCGTGCCGCGCAGTTCCTGATCGGGGACCGGCTGTGATCCGGCGCGCCCAACCCACCGACGCAGGCGCGGTGGCGGCCATCCTGTCGCAATTCATCGACACGACCGACTGGATGCCGCGCCTTTATTCGCGCGCCGAGGAATTGTCCTTTGCCGGGACGATGGTGGATCGCGGCTGGGTCATCGTGGCGGAGCCGGCCGATCAAGGCAGTGGAATCGCCGGTTTCATGGCGCTGGATGCAGGGTTCATCCATGCGCTCTATGTGGCGCAGGAATGTCGCGGGCAGGGGGTGGGGCAACGGTTGCTGGATGCGGCCAAGGCCGACGCAGCACGGCTGGAGTTGAACACCTTTCAGGCCAATGCCGGCGCGCAGCGGTTTTACGCGCGCGCCGGTTTCCGCGAGGTCGGGCGCGGCGACGGACGCGGGCAGGGATCGGTCAATGACGAGGGCCTCCCGGATATCCGGCTGATCTGGGAAAGGGACGTGGCATGAACGAGCGCGCGCAGGATCAGGGCAAACGCGGCCCCGTTCTGATCGAGATGGAGGACCGCCCCGCCGCAGGGCCGGACAGCGCCCCGCCCGTGCCTGATGCCGAAGCGGTCGCCGATCTGCCGCAGGGCCGCGCGATGCAGCGCATGGCGCAACTGGCGGCGCGCCCGCCATCGCGGCTGACGCGCTGGTTCTGGGGGCTGGCGCTGACGCTGCTGGGAACGGTGATCTCGGTTGCGGCATGGGATTTCGTGCTTGGCCTGATCGCGCGCGCGCCGCTGCTGGGCTATGCCGTGACCGCGTTGACCGGTGCGCTTCTGGTCGTCTTGCTGGCCATCGCGCTGCGCGAGGCTTCGGCCTTCGCGCGGCTGGGTCGGATCGACAAGCTGAACCATGCTGCCCGCGCTGCACTGGCCACCGAAGACCTGGGGGCCGCGCGCGATGTGCTGGGCGCGCTTGAGACGCTCTACAAGGGGCGGCCCGAACTGGATTGGGGCCGGGCCCGGCTGGATGAACGCAAGGCCGATCAATTCGATGCGGCGACCCTTCTGGGACTGGCGGAGACCGAGTTGCTGGCGCCGCTCGACGCCGCCGCCCGCGCCGAGGTCGAGGCGGCGGCGCGGCAGGTCGCCACGGTGACGGCATTGGTGCCGATCGCGCTGGCCGATGTGGTGGCGGCGCTGACGGCGAACCTGCGGATGATCCGCCGCATCGCCGAGATCTATGGCGGCCGGTCCGGCACGCTGGGCAGTTGGCGCCTGACACGCGCGGTGATGACCCATCTGGTCGCCACCGGTGCCGTGGCGATCGGTGACGATCTGATCGGTTCGCTGGCCGGAGGCGGCATGCTGTCGAAACTGTCGCGCCGTTTCGGCGAAGGGGTCGTGAACGGTGCGCTGACCGCCCGCGTGGGCATCGCCGCGATCGAGGTCTGTCGCCCGCTTCCTTTCGTCAGGGCCACGCGGCCTTCGGTGACGGGAATCGTGCGTCAAGCTCTGGCCGGGTTGTTCGGCCAGCGCGAAGACTTGTCCACAAAGGATTGAAGGATCGCGAAAATCCGCTGTGGACATGTGGATAACTCAGGGGTTTGAACGATAAACCGCAACTGATGCCGCCACGGGGCTCATCGCAGGCGTGGAATGCCGCCGGGGCCGATATCGCGATCAGCCACGCCCATCCGCAGCCCGCGCCCGATGCGATGGGCCAGCGCGGACCAGGCCGCGGCCGTCTCGGGCGGCAACTGGCGGCGCAGCACCCCGTCGAACAGGGCCAGCCAGACCTCGAACTGACCGGCGCGCACATCGCCTGCCTGCACATGCACGCGCTGCGGATTGCCGTCATAGCTGCGCTCGTGCAGGATCGCATTGGCCCAGAACCGGGTGATCTTTTCCTCATGCGCGGGCCAGTCGGTGACATGGGCGCCAAAGACCGGACCCAGGCCGGGGTGGCGGCGGATCAGGTCGTAGAATTCGGCAACCACGCCTTCGATCTGCGGGCGGGTGACGTGGAAACGCGGGGGCAGGGGGCTGTTCATGCGCCCGGTGATGCCCTTTGCGCCCGTGATCCGCAAGCGGGCAGATCGCCTCATCCCGCCTCTGGACGCTTGGCGGCCATGGGCCTATAAGGCGCCCATGCATATGGTAGTTGCGATATCTCGGCGAATTACCGGCCCGGCGCCCTGATCCTGCCAATGGATCCACGGGCCGCCGGGAAAAGGCGCATGGACTGCCGCGCCGCCC
Organism: Paracoccaceae bacterium; assembly: GCA_030758115.1. Lineage (GTDB taxonomy): Bacteria > Pseudomonadota > Alphaproteobacteria > Rhodobacterales > Rhodobacteraceae > Seohaeicola. Next base: position 8,928 of record JANREX010000017.1, read on the forward strand.
CCATCCTCATTGTGAATTCGCTGACTGAAGGACGCCCCTGATGAGCGCCGAAACCCAAGACTATAAAGACACGCTGAACCTGCCCCGCACCGAATTTCCGATGCGCGCGGGCCTGCCCCAACGCGAGCCCGACTGGCTGGCCCGCTGGGAGAAGATCGGCGTCTATGACCGCCTGCGCGACAAGGCAAAAACCACCGCGCGTCAACCCTTTACGCTGCATGACGGCCCGCCTTATGCGAACGGTCACCTGCACATCGGGCATGCGCTGAACAAGATCCTCAAGGATATGGTCGTGCGCAGCCAGCAGATGATGGGGCGTGATGCGCGCTACATCCCCGGTTGGGATTGCCACGGCCTGCCCATCGAATGGAAGATCGAGGAACAGTACCGCGCCA
>JANREX010000018.1 GCA_030758115.1 Paracoccaceae bacterium
ATACGTTCTCGGACATTGTGCTTTTCGTGGCCGCGGCTCCGCTTTCTGTTTTGGCGATGATGATGGGGCCTGTGGAGCAGTCGGCCGTTATCTTCTTTTCCATCTGCGTATTGGCGGCATTGGTGGGTGACAACCCGCTGCGCGGGCTTGTCGCGGCCTCGTTTGGCTTCGTTCTCGCCTCTGTCGGGCAAGCGCCCGAAGAGGCCACACCGCGGCTTGCCTTCGGCTTTCCCGAGCTGGAGGACGGTATCCCGCTTGTGGCCGTCGGCATGGGCGTTTTGGTGCTGGGGCAGATCGCGCACTCGATTGCCGAGCGCAGCTTTTCCTCCAAGGGCAGCCTTGCGCCGCCTTCTGTGGGCGATGATGCGCGGCTCTCGCTGGCGGAGTACTTGTCTGTCAAAGGCACGATGCTGCGTTCGGCTGTGATCGGGACACTTATCGGAGCCGTGCCGGGTATCGGCTCGGCCTTGGCGGCGACCATCGGCTATTCCTCCGCGAGGCGGGCCTCGAAGGCGCCCGAAGAATTCGGCAAAGGGACGATCGAGGGCGTTGCCGCTACCGAGGCGGCCAACAGTGCTGTTTCTGGCGCGAACCTGATTCCGCTATTGACCTTGGGTGTACCCGGCAATGTGGCTGCGGCCTTTCTCATGGGTGCGCTTATCATTCACGGGGTTGTCCCGGGCCCAACCTTGTTTCGCGATGAGGGGCAGCTTGTCTTTTCGATCTTTACCTGCATGGCGATTGCCAATTTGTGCAACCTGATCATCGGTTGGTATGGGATGAACCTTTTTGGCCTCGTCGCCAAAATACGCCCGATTTACATTTACCCCACGGTGATCCTTCTGTGCATGGCAGGCGCATGGGTGAGCGGAGGCGGCGCTCTCGGGCTTGTGCTCCTCGGGGTGTTTGGCGCCTTTGGCTACCTGCTGCGCGCGCTCAACTTTTCTGTCGTGATTTTCATAATTGCCTTTGTGCTGGGACGTATCTGGGAGTTCCCGTTAACGCAGGCGATGATCCTGACTCGCAGCGACCCTGTGCGCCTGCTCAACTATCCGTTTGCTGTGGGCTTCATTGTCGCTGGCCTCGGTTTGGTGGCGTTTGTCGTGCTGCGCACGCAATTGGAGCGCAAAAAGGCAAACCGAGAAGAAGGCCCTTCCGCATGAGTGCAGATAAACAACCGAATATCGTTCTGATTTTCACGGACAACCAGCAAGCTTCGACGCTGGCCTGCTATGGCAACTCGGAAGTCCATACCCCCAATCTGGACAAGCTCGCCGCGCAGGGGATGTTGTTTGAAAACGCCTTTTGCCCCAATGCGTTCTGCTCGCCTTGCCGCGCCTCTGTGATGACGGGGCTCTTGCCTTCGCAGCACGGGGTGCACAGCTGGATTGACGACCGCAACATGAACGAATGGCCACAGAACTGGCACGCGCTCGACGGGCTGCGCACTTTGCCTGCCATCTTGCAGGCAGCAGGTTACAAGACGGCGCTTTCAGGCAAATATCATCTTGGTGAGCCCACCTCTTCGATGCAGGGCTTTGACTATTGGTGCACAATGGCCGACGGACACGTGCGCAGCTTTTATCACAACCGCATAACCGAGAACGGCGAGACCTATGACCACGAGGGGCATACCGTCGATTTTTTCACCGAGAAAGGTGTGCGCTTCATGGAAGAGCAAGTTTCCGCGGGGCAGCCGTTTTTCCTCTATTTGCCCTACCCCGCGCCTTACGGGCACTGGCCCGCTACACGCGAGGAAGAGCGCTGCCGACACTCGGCGCTCTATGACGATTGCCCCATGGTCTCTGTTCCGCGCGAGGGCCTGAGCAAAGCCTCTATCGATGCCTTTCTGATGCGGCAGAAATACTCGGGCGGCGGGCTGGATTACTCCATGACGCTGCGCGCGCCCAATGACTTGCCGACCTTGCGGAATTATTATTCGCAGATTTCCATGGTCGATGACGGTGTCGGGCAGATCATGGCGGCATTGGAACGCCTGGGAATTGAGGAGGATACGATCCTTGTCTTCACCTCTGATCACGGGCTGTCTATCGGGCAGCATGGCTTCTGGGGCCATGGCGCGGCAACTTTCCCGGCCAATCTGCACCGCGCCGCGCATTCTGTGCCGCTTATTGTGCGCCATGCACCCAGTGTTGAGGCAGGCAAGCGCAGCGCCACGATGGTGTCGAACATGGATGTGTTCTCGACCCTGCTCGACTACACTGAGCAGCCGAATGATCAGGGCGACATGGTCGTTGCGAGCCGCTCCCTCAGGCCGTTGCTCACAGGGCAGCCCGACGCATGGGGCGATGATGCTGTCTACTCCGAGCAAGAAGAAACCCGCGTCGTGCGCACGCAAAAATGGGCTTATTTCAAGCGCTTTGCCGATGCGCCAAGCAATCCTATCGGGGATGAGTTGTTTGATGTGGAGTTGGACCCAGGTGAGAAGATCAACCTGGCAGATGATCCTGCTTACGCCGATATCCGCGCAACGCTTGAGAAGATGCTGAGCGATTTCTTTGCGCGGCACACGCGCGCAGCGGCTGATTTATGGCAAGGCGGCGCTCCGCTGCAAAACTCCGAGCGCGTCGAATTCTGGCGCGATGCCTGGGGGAAAGACTGGGAACCTGTCTATGCCTATGGAGACAGCTAAGGCCCCTTCCAGCTGCTGCCTGCCAGCGCAGGCAGGTGGCCAAGAGCGCCGCAAAGCACCGCGCCTCAAGGCTGGCACAGGGCAGGCGCGCGCCGAATTCATATCGCTGGCGGGCGGCTGGTTTGCCATGGGAGCAGAGGACGGGCCGCACCCTGAGGATGGTGAAGGCCCCGTCCGTGAGGTATTTGTCGATCCCTTTGCGCTGGCTGCGACGGCTGTGACAGTTGATGAATTCTCCGACTTTGTGAGCGCCACGGGCTACCTCACCGTGGCGGAGCGGCTCGGATCCTCCTTTGTGTTCTATGCCTTTTGCGAGGATGCGGCGCGCTTTTCTGCACCTGCGCAGGCGCCTTGGTGGCGCGAGGTTCCCAAGGCGTGCTGGCATGCGCCCGACGGGCACGACAAGCCGATGGACGGCAGAGGCGCGCACCCTGTCACCCATATCGCGCGCGAGGATGCTCTGGCTTACTGCCACTGGTCGGGAACACGCCTGCCAACAGAGGCCGAGTGGGAGTTTGCCGCCCGCGGGCTTTTGAAGGGGCAACCCTACCCTTGGGGAAGCATTTTGGAGCTGGATGGCATTCATCGCTCAAACGTCTGGCAAGGAAGCTTTCCAGATGCCAACAGCGCGGCAGATGGCTATGAAGGCACAGCGCCGGCAAAGGCCTATGGGCCTCAGGGCTATGGCTTTTTCAACATGACAGGCAATGTCTGGGAGTGGGTCGCAGACCGCTTCACGCGGCTGCACTCACCGCGCCCTGTGCGCAACCCGAAGGGGCCGCTGAACGGGCAGAGCTATGTGGCCAAGGGCGGGTCATATCTTTGTCATGCGTCTTATTGCGCGCGCTACAGGACATCATCACGCCAAGCGCTTGCGGGCAATACAACAACAGGAAATCTCGGCTTTCGTGTTGCCGCGAGGCAGGTGAGCTGAAAAACACTCAAGCCATCAAACCACCCTTCAAAAGCCTTCACATTTTGACAGGATGACGAGCGCTGCTGTTTCATGCAATCGATCTAAAGCGGTCATTGGCCAGGTGGATATCAAGGTCCGTTCCGTCCGCAAAGCAGGCGTCAGGGCAGACCGCCGCAAACGACCCCTTCCCGCCCCTTGTGACGGAAGATCGCCCGGCGCAGCACCCCGGGGTCACACCGACAGATAGGCATCCCTGATCTCGGGCTGGGCGTTCAGCTCGGCCAGCGTGCCGTGGAATTTCTGCGCGCCGCCTTCGATGATCACGGCCACATCGGCCACGGCGCGGGCGAAATGCAGGTTCTGTTCGGACAGAAGCACGGTCAACCCTTCGGATTTCAGCTGCAGGATCACGCGGGCCATCTGTTCGACGATCACCGGGGCGATGCCTTCGCTGGGTTCGTCCAGCAGCACGAAACTGGGGTTGCCCATCAGCGTGCGCGCGATGGTCAGCATCTGCTGTTCGCCCCCCGACATTTCCTTGCCCCGGTTGTTGCGGCGCTCGGCCAGGTTGGGGAAAAGATCGAACAGCATGTCACGCGTCCATGTGACCGTCCCCTCGCGCGCGGGCTGGCGCCCGACCTCGAGGTTTTCCAGAACGGTAAGGTCGGTAAAGATGCGCCGATCCTCGGGGACATAGCCAAGGCCCATCTTGGCCACGCGATGCGGGGCCAGCCCCACAAGGTCGCGGTCCATGAAACGGACCTGCCCGCTGCGCGGCACGACCAGTTGCATGATGGATTTCATCGTGGTGGATTTGCCCGCCCCGTTGCGCCCCAGAAGTGCGGCCACCTGCCCGCGCTGGACGGTGAAGCTGAGGTCGCTGAGCACATGGGCCTTGCCGTAGAAGCTGTTGACGGATGCGATCTCAAGCATGCTGGCCCTCCTCTGCGGCGTGGAACAGGGTGCCGCCACCCAGGTAGACCTCCTGGACGCGGGGATCGTTGCGGATATCCTCGACCGTGCCGTTGGCGATCAGTTGGCCGCGGTTCAGCACCATCACCCGATGCGCATGGGCAAAGACCACATCCATGTCATGTTCGGTGAACAGCACGCTGACCCCCTGATCGCGCACGATATCGGCGGTCAGCTTCATCAGCGCGATACGCTCGCGCGGGGCCATGCCGGCGGTGGGTTCGTCCATCAGCAGCAGGCTGGGTTCATGCGCCAGCGCGATCGCCAGTTCCAGCCGCTTGAGATCGCCGTAAGCCAGCACCGCGCAATGGCGGTCGGCCTGATCGCCCATGCCCACGAGGTCTAGCAACTCCATGGCCCGGTCACGGTAGAGACGATGCGCATAGGGCAGGATCGCGAAGACCCGGCGGTTGTGCGAGATCAGCGCCATCTGCACGTTCTCGGCCACGGTCATCGACGCATAGGTGCCGGTGATCTGGAAGGTGCGCCCCACCCCCATCCGCCAGATCTGGCGGGGTCCGAGACCCGCAAGATCCTGCCCGTTCAGCCATACCGTGCCTGCGGTGGGTTTCAACTGCCCCATCAGCATGTTGAAGCAGGTGCTTTTGCCTGCGCCATTGGGGCCGATCATGGCCAGCAATTCGCCCTTGTGCAGGCTGAAGGACACGTCCGACACGGCCTTGATCGCGCCGAAGGATTTCGACAGGCCCCTGGTTTCCAGAACGATGCTCATTTGCTGTCCTCCGCCCCGCGCAGGATGCCCCAACGCTCTGCCAGCTTGCGGGCGGTGCCCACCAGCCCATCGGGGGCCACGATCACCACGAGGATGATCAGCACGCCCAGCGCAAGGCGCCAGTATTCGAAGCGCGTCAGGATATCCTTGACCCCTTCCAGCGCCACACCGCCGACAACGCCACCCGCCAGCGTCTTGACGCCGCCCAGGAAGACCACGATCAGCGCATCGAAGCTGCGCGCGATTTCCAGCTCGTTCGGGAAGACGCTGCCCTTGGAGAATACGAAAAGCCCCCCCGCAACACCGGCCATCGCACCGGCCAGCGCAAAGGCCGCCCATTGCACGCGCTTGGTGTCGATGCCTGTCGCCTCGGCCTGCCGGGCGCTGTCGCGCGCGGCGCGCAGCGCATAGCCGAAGGGCGCATGTGCCGCGTGGCGCAGGAACAGGATGCCGCCCGTGCAGATCACGAGGCTGAGGTAGAAATAGACCGTGGTCCCCGAGGCCCAGGCCGAGGGCCAGATGTTCACCAGCCCGTCATCGCCGCGCGTCACCTCGCCCCACTGGAACACGAGGGACCACAGAAGTTGCGAAAAGGCCAGCGTCAGCATGGCGAAATAGACACCCGTCAGGCGCAGGCAGACCCAGCCGATGATGATCGCGGCCATGCCCGCGCCAAGGGGTGCCAGCAGCAACGCCAGTTCCATCGGCGTGTCGGCATAGGTCACCAACAGCGCCGCAACATAGGCCCCACCGCCGAAAAAGGCCGCATGTCCAAAGCTGACAAGACCGCCAAGGCCCAGGATGAAATGCAGGCTGGCGGCGAAAAGGCAGAAGATCAGGATATCGGTCGCCAGCACCAGCGCGAAGCTTGATCCGTAGACCGGCATCAGCGCCAGCACCGCCAGACCTGCGGCCACGATCATCCGGGCGCGCAGCCCTGCGGGCTTGATCGGGCGCTCGGGCTCGCCGACCTGACCGTGTTCGCCTGCCACCTCGGGGCGGCCGAACAGGCCATAGGGGCGGATCATCAAGACCAGCACCATGATCACGAACATCAGCACCAGCGTGCTTTGCGGCATGTAGGTGACGCCGAAGACGCCAAGGACCGAGATCAGCACCGCCGCAAGATAAGCGCCGGGCAGCGATCCCATGCCGCCGATCACGACGACGACGAAGACCGCCGTGAGGATGTTGAAATCCATCAGCAGATCCGCACCGCCCTTGGGCAGTTGCAATGCGCCGCCCAGACCCGCCAGCGCGCAGCCCAGAAAGAAGACGCCGGTAAAGAGCCACGACTGGTTGACGCCCAGCGCGCCCACCATCTCGCGGTCCTGGGTGGCGGCGCGCACCAGCACGCCGACGCGGGTGCGGGTGATCAGATACCACAGGCCCAGCGCCACGAATGGGGTGATGACCAGCAGGGCAAGGTCGTATTTCGGCACAGGCTCGCCCATGATGCGCACCACGCCGGTCAGGCCGGGGGCGCGGGGGCCCAGCACATCCTCGGCGCCCCAGGTCATCAGGGTCAGATCCTGTATCACGAGGATCACGCCGAAGGTGGCGACCAGTTGGAAGAGTTCCGGTGCCCGGTAGACCGGGCGCAGCACACAGATTTCCACGATGACGCCGATCAGCCCCACGATCACGCCCGCCAGCAGGATCGAGGCCCAGAAGCCCACGGCCCCCGGCAGCACCTGCATCAGCGAATAGCCGACATAGGCCCCCAGCATGTAGAACGAGCCATGGGCGAAATTCACGATCCGGGTGACGCCGAAGATCAGCGACAGGCCCGAAGCGACCATGAACAGCGCGCCGGCATTGGCAAGCCCCGTCAGAAGCTGTGCGATGAAGAAACCCATGTGATTGGTCCCGGATATCCTGGAGTAAGCTCAGGCCAGCGCCGGGCACACCCGCAGGGTGCCGCACGACCGACCAGATGGGCGCGGGCGACGGTCAGGCCGCCGCCCGCAGCGTTCGGACGCGGCTCAGTTCGCCGGGCGCAGCTTTGCGACTTCCTCGTCGCTGGGCAGGTAATCGGCGCCGTTCTTGTAGGTCCAGTCGACCATGACGCCCTTGCCGTCCTTCATGGCGATGGTGCCGACAAAGGCACCCATGGTCGCCTGATGGTCGATCGCGCGATAGGTGATCGGGCCCACGGGCGTATCCAGCTCCAGCCCCTTGAAGGCCGCCTTCAGCGCCTCGGTCTCGGTGCTGCCGGCCTTTTCCAGCGCGGCGACAATGGATTGCACCGTCATGTAACCCACCAGCGAACCGATGCGCGGATAGTCGCTATAGCGCGTCTGGTAGGCATCGACGAAAGCCTTGTTGGAGGCGTCGGTCACGTCATACCAGGGATAGCCGGTCACGATCCAGCCGACCGGCGCCTCATCCGCCAGCGGATCGAGGTATTCGGGCTCGCCCGTCAGCATGCCATAGACCGTGCGCCCGTCGAACAGGCCGCGCGTGGTGCCTTCGCGGACGAATTTCGCAAGGTCGGTGCCGAAGGTCACGTTGAAGACGGCATCGGGCTTGGCGCGTTCCAGCGCCTGAACCTCGGCGCCCGCGTCGATCTTGAACAGGGCGGGCCACTGTTCGGTCACGAATTCCACATCGGGCTTCAACTGCGTCAGCACCGATTTGAAGGCCGCGACCGCTTCCTTGCCATAGGCATAGTTGGGCGCGATCGTGGCATAGCGGACCGCATCGGATTTCGCGGCCTCTTCGGCCAGCATCGCGGCCTGCATGTAGGTCGAGGTGCGCAGGCGGAAGGTGTAGTCATTGCCGCTGGCCCAGACGATGGAATCCGCCAGCGGTTCCGACGCGAGGTAGAGGTATTTCTTTTCCGCAGCCAGCGACGAGATCGCAAGCCCCACGTTGCTGAGGATGGTGCCCGTCAGCATGACCGCGCCATCGCGCGTCATCAGTTCCTCGGCGATCTTGATCGCCTCGCCCGGATCGCCCTGATCGTCGCGGAAGATGAATTCCAGCGGCTTGCCCAGCACACCGCCCGCGGCGTTCACCTCTTCCAGCGCCAGCTCGATCCCCATCTTGTAGGGTTCGGCAAAGGCGGCCATCCGCTTGTAATGGTTGATCTCTCCGATCTTGATCGTGTCCTGTGCGAGGGCGGGAAGCCCCGCCACGGCAAGTGCTGCCGCACCCACCAGTCCTTTCAAAAACGTCTTGCGATGCATTGGGGTATCCTCTCTGTTGGGTGTCCTCAGTCGTGCTGGACGAAGGTTGGTCTTACAGGGTCTCCAAGGTCTTCCGTCGCCTCGGTTTCGATCAGGTCACGTATCCTTTTGCGGTATACGTTCGGGCCTTTGTCTATGGCAATGCGGATGGGCTTGCGCTTTTGCGGGCGCTGTTCCTCGATATGGATCGCCTCGAGGATCTCCTTGTCCTCGGCAAAGGCGATGCGGAACATCGCGTCCATCTGCGCGGAGGCCGCGTCATCCCCCACCGCCGCGTTGCGGATATGCATCCAGTGGTCGATCGTGTAATCCTCGGTCACTGGGGTCACGAAATGCAGCGCGAAGATGCGCACACCCTTCTGGCGGTCTTCCTCGGGCAGGTTCAGGGCGGCATCGGCGCTGCCAAAGTCGATCACCGCCGTGCTGGGCAGATGCAGATGGTAATAATGCCAGCGGTCGACATTGCCGGAAAACCCGCCGAATTTCTGGAAGAACCCCACCGGCGGCGCGTCGCGGATCCAGCGCCATGCGGTGATCGCCTTGCCGCGCGTGCTGACATGGACGGGGACGTTTTCGGACGCCGAACTGCCCAGCGTCGTGGGATGCACGAAGCTGACATGCGCCGGATCGACAAGGTTTTCCGCCACGTTGAGGTAATTGGCCTTCAGGTGCAGCGCATCGCCATGATGCACATGCCAGGCCGGATCGCTGAATTCGGGCATGTCGAAGATGGTGGCGGGATCGGCGCGGTCGGGATCGCCCATCCAGACCCAGACGATGCCGTGGCGCTCCTCGACCGGGAAGGCATCGACATAGGCGCTGGCGGGCAGGTTGTCCTGCCCCGGCACGCGCACGCATGCGCCGGTGCGATCGAAGGTCATGCCGTGATAGCCGCACTGGATCGTGTCGCCGATCCGCTTGCCCCTGGACAGCGGCAACTGCCGGTGCGGACAGCGATCCTCAAGCGCGACCAGCGCGCCATCGCTGGCACGGAACATCACCATGGTTTCGTTGACGATCGTCAGCGCGCGCATCTCGGCGCCGAAATCATGCGACCATCCGGCCACATACCAGGCGTTTCTGACGAAAGGCATCGTCTTTCCCTCCTGTTGCGCCGCCCGCTGAACAGGCGATCCATCCGGCCCACATGGCCCACGGGATAGATCCTTCCATCCCGGCCCGGCTTGACCTTTGTCCCATTCCGCACCAAAAACTTGTTAGCTGTCAAACAAATTTTTCGCCCGAAACAGGAAATGGACCGCAGGCGGCTTTCGTGAAAGACTATAGCCTGCACAGCGGGCATGATAGCCCATCGCGCATGGGTCCAACCCGCAGGAAAGACACCGGATGGATATCGAGAATCGGGACAGGCCGGCCTATCGGCTGGAAGAGCAGATCGGCTTCAAGCTGCGTCTGGCCAACCAGAAGCACCTTGAGGTCTTTGCCCGGATGATGCCCGATGTCACGCCCACGCAATTCGCGGTGCTGGCCAAACTGCTGGACGAACACACGATCTCGCAGAACCAGTTGGGCCGGCTTGTGGGGATGGACGCGGCCACGACCAAGGGCGTGGTGGACCGGCTGCGCGCCAAGGGGTTGGTACGGCGCACCAAAAGCACCAGCGACATGCGGCGGCTGGACATCTCGCTGACGCCCGAGGGGCGCGCCTTCGCCGATCAGGCCGTCAGGACCGCCACCGAGATTTCCGAGGCGACGGCCGCGAACCTGACAAGGCGCGAGCTGGAGCGGTTGCTGGACCTGCTGGACAAGCTCTGACGGGCGCAGGTTTTCCCCGCGCCCCCCGTTCATCTTGCCGGGAATACTCACGATCCGACGAATGCCGCCGGGATCAGCGCAGCCCGTCCTTGCCCTCGGCCTCGGCATGGGTCAGCCCACCGACGCGCGGCAGCGGGCGGCCGCTGTCTGTCACGGCGACGGCCACCATGATCTCGCCCGCCCTTGGCGCATCGTTCAGCCGCACTTCGACCCCGTCGAAATGGCTGCGCACATAGGCCGCGTCCTTGTGGCCCAGCGGCACGTCCAGCACCTGTCCCGGCCCGCCCATCTTCTTGGACGATGGCACCAGCGCCGCACCTTTTTCCACCGCCACGCGCAAAGGCGCGCCCAGTTTGGGGTGCAGGATGGCAGCGGCATGTTCCAGCTCTCCGCCCTCACCCACCATCGCGGCCTTGCCATAGCTTTGCGCCTGCGACGGTTCGATCCCCAGCGCCGCGACACAGCGCGCACCCAAGAGCCCGCCAAGCTCGGCGCCGATCTCGATCAGCTCGGACAGGTCTTCGGCGTAGCGACCCGCGAAAGGGTTCGCGATGACCGCCACGGCCACGGCCTTGCGGGTGGCGGGTGTGATGGGGCGGCCCATCTCGGTATGGGTTTCTTCGACCCAGACGGCCAGTTTGCGGATATCGGCGCTCATCTCAGCCCGTCCTTTCCGGTGATCTTGTCGGCGGCCAGACCGCCTGCGCGGTTGTGCACGCGCGGGCCGGTGGTCATGACCAGCATCAGGGCCATTTCATCGGCGCGCGGCGCGTCGTTCAGCCCCAGTTCCATGGCGTCGAAATGGCTGCGCACATAAGATGCGTTGATATGGGTGATCGGCACGTCAAGTCGGGTGCCCGGCCCGCCCACCTTCTTGGTCGAGGGCACGATGGCCATCGCGTCGCCCAGCACCTCGCGCATGGCATAGCCGCCGGGTGCGTGCCAAAGCGCGCCATGTTCCAGCTCGCCCGCAGCCCCCACGATGGCGCCCTTGCCGTAGCCTTCGACGACCGACGGATCACCGCCCAGCAAGTCCACCAGCCGGTTCGCCATCATCAGGCCCAGCGGCTTGAGGTCTTCCATGAAGGGCTGGATGTCTTCGACGTAAGATCCCGCGAAGGGATTGCGGATCACCGCGATCGCGGCGGCGCGGCGCAGGGGCGTGGTGGCGCGGGGGCCGCCCTCGTGGAAGACTTCTTCGACCACACTGGCGAATTTGCGTATCTCGACCTCAGGCATGCTGGAGGCTCCTTTCCGTTCGGGCCGTGGCCCTGTCTGTGAATTCTCCGACCGTGACGCCCTGACCTTGCAGGACCAGCGCGGCGGCGGCAATGGCGCCGGTGTCGATCATCGCCTGTGCGCGTGCCGCCCCCTGCGAGAGGGCGCGGGCGATATCGGCGGGCGGCAGGGGTGCGACATCGGTGACGACAAGCCGCGCGCCGAGATCGCTGTCGGGCCAGATATCGCAGGCAGGTTGCCGGGTGATACCGGGATGGTCCGGCAGATCGACCGCATTGGCAATCAGCGTGGCTGCGGCATCTGCGGTGGCGGCGTCGCGCGCCAGCACCGTGACCGAGGATGCGATACCGAAGGACAGGCTGCGCCCGCCCTGCCCCGATGTGGCGATGCCGCCGATCCCGTCCGTGGCGCGCAGCGTGATCCGGCCCGCCAGTTGCCCGTCCAGCCCGGCAATCGCGGCGCGGTATTCCGCGCCCGGCGCCAGATGCAGCGCGATATCGCCGCCGTTGTTCACATGGGCGCGGGCAAGCGGGGTGGCGGCCAGCATCGCCGCCAGCACCTCATCCGCGACGGACCCGGCGACAGCCGCCATGGGCGTCACGAAATCGCCCTGCGCCACGCCCTTGCAGGCGCGGTGCATCCGGCGGGCGATCAGGCCCTCAGGCACAGCGCCCAAGGGCGCGCGCAGCAGCGGCAGTTCGGGCACGAGTTCGGCAAGGATACTGGCAAAACGGTCGCGGGCGGCGCGAAAGGCTTTGCGGCGGGCGTCATCCTGCCCCTCGACCCCGATCACAAGGTCGATGGGGCCATGTTGCAGATGCAACCGGCCATCGGGCAGAAGGGCCGCAACCGCCCCCATCAGCGCCGCCCCTTGCGATCGGGCCGCCAACGGTAGTTTTGCGGATCATGCGGGTCGGGCTGGCTGATATTGGGCAGCACCTTGCGGATGGCGGGGGTCAGCACATCCTCGACCGGTTTGACATGATCCACATGCCCGCCAAGGGCTGCATAATCGGCCAGCCGCAGGGTGAATTCGATGGGCGCAACCAGCGCGGGTGTGGGCACATAGCCGAAGGAATTGGTGGGCATGTCCATCACATCGGCCATCACGGTGATACCGCCACCGGGCCAGACATAGGCCTCGGCCCCGCCGCAGGACACATAGGTGAGCGCGTCCTTGACCGAACGGGTCAGCCGCACCGGGTTTTCGGTGACGCCCGCGCGCAAGCTGCCGCCCGCGCCGCCCATGAACAGCACCGAACACAGCGAGGGTTCGCAGTTTTCCGCAATCCGTTCGGCGGTCGCCAGCAGCGGCGGCGTGATGTCGGCCGGCTGCGGGACAAGCTGATCGTCAAGGATGTAATAGGCCCATTGTTCCCCGGTGGTCGAGATCATCAGCAGCCGAAGCCCCGGCCATGCCAGTTTCGGATCGGCAGGCTTGAGGATGGTCAGCGGGTCTTCGACATCGGTGCCGCCCCAGCCGGTGCCGGGATCGGCCACCTGGAAATAGCGACCGGGCGTGGATTTGCGCCCCTTCACCTTGATGCCGGACAGGCGCATGTCAAGGCCCTTGCCCGCCTCGTGTTCGCTGAGCACGCCGGTGATATGGTCATCGACCACGACGACCTCGTCGACATGGCCGTGCCATTGCTTGGCGAACATCCCGATGGTGGCCGAACCGCAGCCCACGCGCATCAGCTTTTCGGGTGTGCCGTTGATGATGGGGGCATGGCCTGCCTGCACCACGATGGTCACGCCATCGTCGATCTGCATCTCGACCGGTTCGCGGTTGCACAGGCGCATGAGGGCGTCGCAGGTCACGCGGCCCTCTTTCTTGGAGCCGCCCGTCAGGTGTTCGACCCCGCCCAGCGACAGCATCTTGGAGCCGTATTCGGCGGTCATCACATGGCCGATCGCCTCGCCCTCGACGCGCACGATGGCGCGTTCGTGACCGATGTGGCGATCGGTGTCGATCTTCACCTTGACGCCGCAATAGCTGAAGATGCCTTCGGTCACGACGGTGACCATGTCGACGCCTTCGACCTGCTGGCTGACGATGAAGGGGGCGGGCTTGTAATCCGGGTAGGTCGTGCCCGCGCCCACGGCGGTCACGAAGGTGCGGTTGCCCTGAATGACGTCGCCATCCCAGTCCTGCGCATTGTCGCCCTGGTCGAGGAAGGCCACGGCCTGCGCGCCGCCCTGGATCACGGTCAAGGGATCAAGGCGCACCAGTTCGCCGCCGTGATTGGCGTAGCGGTCGCAAGCGCCGGCCTTGCCCTCGGCGATATAGCACATCACCGGGCAGGCATCGCAGCGGATCTTTTCGGCGGTCGGGTTGGGGGCGTTGTCGTCAGGCATGTCCGACCTCTTTCAATGCGGCGCGCACCCGCGCGGGGGTGGCGGGGAGCTGCGTGATCCGCGCGCCGGTGGCATCCGCGATGGCGTTGAGGATCGCAGGTGCCGTGGGGATCAGCACATGTTCGCCCAGACCCTTGGCGCCGTAAGGGCCGTGGGCATCGGGCACCTCGACGATCAGGGTTTCGATCGGGGGCACATCGCCGATGGTCGGGATCAGGTAGTCATGCAGGTTCTCGGTGCGGTGGGGGATATATTCCTCCATCAGGGCCATGCCCAGGCCCTGGGCGATGCCGCCATGCACCTGCCCTTCGACCAGAAGCGGGTTGATCGCCTGACCCACATCATGGGCGGCGACAAAACGCAGCGGCCGGACGCGACCAAGGGGTATGTCCACCTCGACCACCACCAGATGGGCGGCATAGCCGTATTGGGCGTAGGGTTCGCCCTGCCCGTTCTTGTCCAACGGCTTGGTGGGCGGATCGTAGGTTTCGTTCACCTCGAGCAGGTAGCCTGCCGCGTTCGGGGAAAGCCGCGCCAGATCGAGGGTGAAGTCCTGCGCGCCATCCGTGACGGTGACACCGCCGGGGGTAAGGGTGATGGTCGCATCGGGGCTGGCATTGACCTGCGCCAGAACGGCCTTGCGCAGCGCCTCGCCCGCGAGGCGCGCGGCATTGCCGGTCACGAAGGTCTGGCGGCTGGCCGAGGTCTTGCCCGCGTCGGGCGTCACATCCGTATCGGCCCCGATCAGCGCGATCTGCTGCACCGGCACACCAAGCGCGCGGGCGAAGATCTGCGGGATCACCGTGTTCGAGCCCTGCCCGATATCCATCGCGCCCTGATGCAGCACGACCGCGCCATCGGCGCGCAGCCCCGCGCGGATGGTGGAGGGGTTGGGCATCGAGGTATTGCCGCAGCCATACCAGCCCGCAGCGACCCCGACACCGCGTTTGCGCGTGGTGTTGGCAGCGTTGAAGGCGGCGCATTCGGCGTGGGCGGCAGCCCAAGCAGGGCGCAGCGCCTCGAGGCAGGGTTTGACGCCGACGCCCTGCGCGAAGACCTGCCCGCAGACCGTGGGTACGCCATTGTCGAGCGCGTTCAGGATGCGGAATTCAAGCGCATCCATATCCAGACGGGCGGCCAGCATGTCGAAAAGGCTTTCCTGCGCCACCGCCGATTGCGGCACGCCAAAGCCGCGAAACGCGCCGGCTGGCACGCAATTGGTGTTCACCGCCCGCGTGGTGGCGCGGTAATCGGCGACCCGGTAGGGACCGGACGCATGGACCGGCACCCGGTTGGCCACGGTCGGCCCCCATGAGGCATAGGCGCCGGTGTTGAAATCCCCGTCGAAGGTCATGCCGGACAGCCGCCCGTCGCGGCTGGCCCCGATCCGCATGGAGATGGCGGCGGGGTGGCGCTTGGTGGTGGATTGCATGGTTTCGACGCGTTCATAGGTCATGCGCACCGCACGCCCCGTCCTGATCGCGGCAAGAGCCAGGAAAGGTTGCAGCGACACGTCGATCTTGGAGCCGAAACCACCGCCCACGGCGGTGGGCAGGATGCGGATGCGGTCGCGCGGCAGGGCGAGGATCTGCATCAGCGCATCCTGATCCATCACCGGGGCCTGGGTACAGGCCTGCACCACCACGCGGTCACCGTCCATCATGGCGAAACCGGCCTCGGGTTCGATATAGCCATGTTCGACGAAGGCGGTGGTGAACTGCCCCTCGACCGTGACATCGGCGCGGGCGAGGGCGGCCTCGGCATCGCCGCAGGCGACATGACCGCCGCACATGACGTTGTTCACGCGACCCGGATGCAGTTGGGCCGCACCGGGGGCCAGGGCTTCGGCCACCTCCATCAGCGGGTGGCGCGGCTCCCATGTGACGGGGAAATCGGCGGGATCGAAGCGGGCCATCGCCTCGGCCTCGCCCACGACGGCGGCCACGGCATCGCCCCGGAAAAGCACGTGATCCACCGCAAAGACGGGCTGATCTATGAAGCCGGGGATCAC
The DNA here is from genome assembly GCA_030758115.1 of Paracoccaceae bacterium. GTDB lineage: Bacteria > Pseudomonadota > Alphaproteobacteria > Rhodobacterales > Rhodobacteraceae > Seohaeicola. Next base: position 15,850 of record JANREX010000018.1, read on the forward strand.
GCCGAAGGCGTTGAGGCCCGGCACATCGGCGGCGGTCAGCACCGCGACGACACCGGGATGCGCCGCGCGGAAAGCGTCGAGATCGCCGAAGGCAAAGCCCGCATGGGCATGGGGCGAGCGGATGACACGCAGCACCAGCGCATCGGCGGGGGCGACATCGTCGCCGAAAGCCTCGGTGCCGGTGACCTTGGGCAGGCCGTCCAGACGGCGGATCGTGGTGCCGACATCGCCGGACCCTTCGGGCGCGGGCGCGCGCCCTGCCCCTGCCTCGACCACAGCGTCGATGATCTTGCGATAGCCGGTGCAGCGGCACAGCACACCGCCCAGCGCGTCCTGCACCTCGGTGGCATCCGGGGCCTGCCTGTCGCGCAGAAGCGCCACTGCCGAAACCATCATGCCCGGTGTACAGATCCCGCATTGCGCGGCCTGATGCGCCTGAAAGCTGTCCACCAGCCTTGCGGCATGGGGGTCGGCCTTGACCAGACCGGCCAGCGTTTCAACCTTGGCACCCGCCGCCTGCTGCACCGGCATCAGGCAGGCGCAGACCGGCGCGCCATCAACCAGCACGGTGCAGGCCCCGCAATCACCCGCGTTGCAGCCGACCTTGACGTCCTTGGCCCCCAGCCTTTCGCGCAGGGCGTGGGACAGACGTTCGCCGGGGTTCGCGGCCACCTCGACCACCTGTCCGTTGAGGTGAAAGGCGGTCAGATCCGCTGCGGTGCGCTTATCCATGAGCCATTTCCCCCTGCTCTATCGCCATGTGAAGGGCGCGGGCGCAGAGCGTGGCCGCCGCCTCCATCCGGTAGTCGGCGCTGCCGCGCACATCCGCGATGGGCGCCAGCGGCGCCAGATGGGCGGGCAGAATGATGCCGGTGCCTGCGGCCCGCAGATCATCCACCTTGCGGCCCGTCAGATCGGCCTCGAGCGCGGGCAGGCGCTGCGCCGTGGCCGAGCATGAGCCAACGGCCACCGCCGCCTGTGCGATCCGGCCACGGTCCAGCGTGACAAGCGCCGCGACCATCGCGATCGAGATGACAAGATAGTGCCGCGCGCCCAGCTTCAGGAAAGCCCCCTGCGCCCCATCGGGCAGATCGGGGATGATCAGCGCGGTCAGCACCTCGCCGGGCATGCGCGCGGTCTGGCGCGGCCCTTTCAGGAATTCGGACAGGGCCATGCGCCGGATACCGCGGGTCGAGGCCAGTTCGACCACGGCCCCCAGCGTCAGAAGCGGCGGCACGCCATCGGCGGCGGGCGAGGCATTGCACAGGTTGCCCGCCACGGTGCCCGCGTTCTGGATCTGGATCGATCCCACCTCGCGCGCGGCTGATTTGAGACCGTCAAAAGCCGGGGGCAGATCGGCACGGATCAGGTCGGTCCAGGTTGTGGCCCCGCCGATACGCCAGCCGCCCGCGTCGCGGGTGATCCCGCGCATACCCGGCACGCGGGTGATATCCACCAGATCGCCCTTGAATGGCCTGGTGCCCTGCGCGGGAAACCAGTCGGTCCCGCCCGCGATCACGGCGGCATCCGGCTGGCCCAGCGCATCCAGCGCCTCGGACAATGATGCGGCAACAAGATATCCCATCGCAGCTTCCCCGTTGTCTGCCGCCTCTGCGGGCGGTCTGTATTTTGTTTGCACACGAATAAGAAATCCGCACGCACCCGGCTGTCAAATCAAATATGCGGCCTAGCCCACGAAAGCGCGTTCGACGACGAAGGTCGCGGGCATGCTGTTCGATCCTTCGACAAGTCCGAAGCCTTCCAGCGCCGCCTTGGTGTCGCGCAGCATCGCCATCGAGCCGCAGATCATGCCGCGATCGGTGGCGGGGTCGATGGGTGGCAGGCCAAGATCGGTGAACATCTGCCCCGAAGCCATCAGATCGGTCTGCCGCCCCATGCGATCCGACGCTTCTCGCGTGGTGGTGGCGTAATGGATCAGGCCGCCCGCCATCTCGCCCACCAGCGGATCGGCGCGCAGGTCGCGGACCAGATCCATGCCATAGGTCAGTTCCGCCACATCCCGGCAGGTATGGCACAGGATGACCTGCTCGAATTTCTCGTAGGTCTCGGGATCGCGGATCAGGCTGGCAAAGGGCGCGATGCCGGTGCCTGTCGCGAACATGTAGACGCGTTTTCCCGGCAGCAGCGCATCCAGAACCAGCGTGCCGGTGGGTTTCTTCTTCATCAGAACCGTATCGCCAGGTTGGATCCTTTGCAGATGTTCGGTCAGCGGGCCGCCGGGGACCTTGATCGAATAGAACTCGATCTCCTCGTCCCAGGATGGCGAGGCGATGGAATAGGCGCGCATCACCGGCTTGGCCGCATTGGGCAGGCCGATCATCACGAACTCGCCCGACCGGAAGCGGAAGGATGCGGGGCGGGTGATGCGGAAACGGAACAAGCGGTCGGTGTAATGCTGCACCTCGGTCACGGTTTCGGCGAACATGCCTTCGGGTAGGGGAAAGGCGGCGGTCTGGGGGATTTCGGTCAGGGACATGGGGCCTCCGGCTGACGGGTCGGTTTCCTTTTTGTTAGTATGCAAACAAATTATCTGTCAACGTTTTTGCGACGATCTTGGCAAGCTGCCCCCTTGATCGGTGCAAGGTTTCTGTTAGCGTTCTAACAAGTCAGAGGAGAGAACCCATGGCAGACGCAGCCGCACAGACGCTTGATGCGACCCACAAGCTTGTCATCCGCAACATCGGCCTGATCCTGTCGGGCAAGATCGAACAGCCCATTCTGGACGGCGACTGCCTGATCGCGGTGGGCGGCAAGATCACCGCCTGGGGGCGGGAAAAGGACATGGACACCGACGGCGCCGACACGCTGATCGACGCGGGTGGCTGCACGCTGGCCCCCGGCCTGATCGACAGCCATGTGCACCCGGTGGTGGGCGATTACACGCCGCGCCAGCAGCAGTTGCACTGGATCGATTCGACGCTGCATGGCGGGGTCACGACCCTGATCTCGGCCGGTGAGGTGCATATGCCGGGCCGGCCCAAGGATATCGTGGGTCTGAAGGCGATGGCGATCGCATCCCAGCGCTGGTACGAGAATTTCCGCCCCTCGGGCGTCAAGGTGCATGCGGGCGCGCCCGTGATCGAACATGGCATGGTCGAGGAGGATTTCGCCGATCTGGCGAAGGCCGGCGTCAAGCTGCTGGGCGAGGTCGGGCTTGGCACCGTCAAGGACGGCAAGACCGCGCGGCAGATGGTGGACTGGGCGCGCAAATACGGCATCCAGAGCACGATCCACACGGGCGGTCCGTCGATCCCCGGATCCGGGCTGATCGACGCGGACATGGTGCTGGAGACGGGCACGGATGTGGTGGGCCATATCAATGGCGGGCATTCCGCCCTGCCCGACGACCAGATCATCTGCCTGTGCGAAGGCTGCAAGGCGGGGCTTGAGATCGTGCATAACGGCAACGAACGCGCCGCCCTTCTGACGCTGAACACCACGCGCGAGCTGGGCAAGCTGGACCAGGTGATCCTGGGCACGGACGGCCCGGCGGGATCGGGCGTGCAGCCCTTGGGCATCCTGCGGATGATCGCGATGCTGTCGAGCCTGGGCAATGTGCCCGCCGAGGTGGCCTTCTGCTTCGGCACCGGCAACACCACGCGGATGCGCGAGCTGGACACCGGCATGATCGAGGCCGGGCTTTGCGCCGATTTCGTGCTGATGGACCAGGCGCAGCATGCTCCGGGCAAGACGATCCTGGAATCGGTGCAACTGGGCAACCTGCCCGGTGTCGGCATGACCATCATCGACGGGCGCGTGACCAGCCAGCGCAGTCGCAACACGCCCCCTGCGGGCCGCATCCCCGAGGTCGTGAAAAGCTGAATCGCGGCACCCCGGACACGCGCTTCGCAGGACCGGAACGGAGCGTCGTTTTCAGTGCCTGATTCACCGGCGTGGCGGACTATCCTTGCCTGTATCGGAACAGGGGATCCGCCATGCAGGCAAGGTCGAAAACACTCACGTCGAAAAATCCGACACCACTGTCGTTTTTGTGGATGACGCCACGGCGGAGGTCGGTCAGGATCATCCATGATCCGCGCGATCCGCGCGGCTCATCCACGTGATTCAGACGGAGCCCCCGATGACCCAGACCGCCACCAAGGACCCCTTGCTGCAACCCTACCAGCTGGGCCATCTGACCCTGAAGAACCGGATCATGACCACCAGTCACGAACCGGCCTATCCCGAGGACGGGATGCCCAAGGACCGCTATCGCGCCTATCACGAGGCGCGCGCCCGCGCGGGTGTGGCGCTGACCATGACGGCGGGATCGGCGGCGGTGTCGCGCAACTCTCCGCCCGTGTTCAACAATGTGCTGGCCTACAAGGACGAGGTGGTGCCATGGATGCGCAACATCGCCGAGGCCTGCCACGGGCATGGTTGCGCGGTGATGATCCAGCTGACGCATCTGGGCCGCCGCACCCATTGGGCCAAGGGCGACTGGCTGCCTGTCGTGGCCCCCGGCCCTTTCCGCGAGCCTGCGCATCGCGCCTTTCCCAAGATCATCGAGGATCACGAGATCGACCGCATCATCGAGGATTACGCCGATGCCGCCGAACGGATGCAGGCGGCGGGCCTCGATGGGGTGGAATTCGAATGCTACGGCCACCTGATGGATCAGTTCATGTCGCCGCTGACCAATGTGCTGGATGCCCCCTGGGGTGGCGGGCTTGAGAATCGCGCGCGTTTCGCGCTGGAGGTTTACCGCGCCTGCCGCAAGCGGGTCGGCAACCGGTTCCTGCTGGGGATGCGCTATGCGGCGGATGAAGCGGCCGAGGGCGGGATCACGCCAGACGAGGGCATCGCCATCGGGCATATGTTCAAGGCCGAGGGCGTGGATTTCCTGAATGTCATCAAGGGCCAGATCCATACCGATGCGGCGCTGACCGATGTGATCCCCGTACAGGGGATGCGGTCGGCCCCGCATCTGGATTTCGCCGGCCGCATCCGCGCCGAGGTGGGCCTGCCCACCTTCCATGCCGCGCGCATCCCCGATGTGGCGACCGCGCGCCATGCCGTGGCCTCGGGCCAGTTGGACATGGTGGGCATGACCCGCGCGCATATGGCCGATCCGCTGATCGTGACCAAGATCATCGAAGGCCGCGAGGATGATATCCGCCCCTGCGTCGGCGCGAACTACTGCCTGGACCGGATCTATCAGGCGGGCGATGCGCTGTGCACGCATAACGCCGCCACGGGCCGCGAACTGAGCATGCCGCAGGACGACATGATTGCACCCGCGCCGGTGAAAAAACGCGTGGTCGTGGTGGGTGCGGGGCCTGCGGGGCTGGAAGCCGCGCGCGTGGCCGCCATGCGCGGCCATCAGGTGACGGTGTTCGAGGCCGCCCCCGATGCGGGCGGGCAGTTGCGGCTGGCGGCGCAATCGCCCCGGCGGCGCGAGATGATCGGGATCATCGACTGGCGCATGGCGCAATGCGCGGCGCGCGATGTGACCTTCCACTTCAACACCTATGCTGAAACCACTGACATCATGGCGCAAAACCCCGATGTCGTGATCGTGGCGACAGGCGGCATGCCGCATACGGATGTGCTGGAGGATGGCAACGATCTGGTGGTGTCGTCCTGGGATATCATCGCAGGCGATGTGAAACCGGGTGCCCGTGTTCTGGTCTATGACGATGCGGGCGACCATGCGGCCCTGCAGGCCGCCGAGGTGATCGCGGGCAGCGGTGCCCATGTCGAGGTGATGACCCCCGACCGCAGCTTTGCCCCCGATGTGATGGCGATGAACCTGGTGCCCTATATGCGCAGCCTGCAGGACAAGGACGTCCGCTTTACAGTGACTTACCGGCTGAAAGCGGTCCGCAGGAACGGCAACCAACTGTCCGCCGTGATCGGCACGGATTATTCCGCCCATCGCGAGACGCGGGATTTCGACCAGATCGTCGTCAATCACGGCACCCTGCCGCTGGATGATCTCTATTTCGATCTGAAACCGCAATCGGCCAACAAGGGCGCGGTCGATCAGGATGCCTTGATCGCAGGCCGCGCGCAGCCCTGGCAGGCCGCGCCGGATCAGTTCGTTCTCTACCGGATCGGCGATGCGGTGGCCGCCCGCAACACCCATGCCGCGATCTATGATGCGCTGCGTCTGGTCAAGGATATCTGACCATGCAGGGTAGAAATCACTTGCACATGATCAACCATAACCCTTCATCCCTTCCTTAGGATCACTGTCATGCTTGACGATTCCGAACTTCAGTCTCTTCTGGCGCAGCGCAAGCCGGCGCATTCCCTGCCCCGCCCTTTCTATACCGACCCGGAGGTCTTCGCGGCGGATATGGAGAAGATCTGGTATCGCGACTGGCTGTTCGCGATTGCCGCAGCCGAAGTGCCCAAGACCGGATCCTACGTGACGCTGCAGGTCGGGGCCTATTCGATCATCATCGTGCGCGGGGCGGATGGTACGATCCGGTCTTTCCACAACTCCTGCCGGCACCGCGGCAGCCGGATCTGTTCGGCCGAAAAGGGTGCGGCGCCCAAGCTGGTGTGCCCCTATCACCAATGGACCTACGAGCTGGACGGCAAGCTGCTTTATGCCCGCGACATGGGGCCGGATTTCAAGCCGCAGGACCACGGGCTGCGCGGTGTGCATTGCGCCGAGGCCGGGGGAATGGTTTTTGTCTGCCTGGCCGACGAGGCCCCGGATTTCGCCCCCGTGGCCGCGCAACTGGCCCGCTATGCGGCCCCCCATGACATCCAGCAGCTGAAGGTCGCGCATCAAAGCACGATCGTCGAGCAGGCCAACTGGAAACTGGTGCTGGAGAACAACCGCGAATGCTATCACTGTTCGGGCTCGCACCCGTCGCTGTGCCGGACCTTCAATGACGATCCCGATCTTGTGGGCGCGGATGACAGCATCTCGTCGCCCGCGGGCCTGGCGCATGTGGAGCGTTGCGAGGCCGCGGGCCTGCCATCGCGCTATGTGGCCGACCCTGACGATCAGTGGCGGCTGGTGCGCATCCCCTTCCTGGGTGCGGCGGTCAGCTATACGATGGATGGCAAGGCGGCGGTGGCGCGGCGCGTGGGCGATGTGCCTTTCGACAACGCGGGGACCTGCCTGTTCTTCCATTATCCCAACACCTGGAACCATTTCCTGTCGGACCAGGTCCTGCTGTTCCGCGTGATCCCGGTATCGGTGACGGAAACCCAGGTCACCACGACCTGGCTGGTGCACAAGGATGCGGTGGAAGGCGTGGATTACGACCTGAACCGCCTGACCGAGGTCTGGGTTCACACCAACGACGAAGACCGCCGGATTGTCGAGGAAAACCAGCGCGGTATCGCCTCGCCCGCCTATCTGCCGGGGCCCTATTCGGCCAAGCAGGAAAGCGGCGTGATCCAGTTCATCGACTGGTATGCGGGCACGATGCAGAAGCGGCTGACCGGGCCTGCGCGCCCCGAAACCAATATCGCGGCGGAGTGACCGGATGATCCCGATGCCCCGCGCCGATACACCCGTCTGGCAGGATAGCGAGCCGCTGGAATGCGTGGCCGTGGTGCCCGAAACGCCCGGTGTGCGGACATTCGTGTTCCGCCCGCCCTCGGGGGCGACCTTCGTCTACCGCGCAGGGCAATTCCTGACGCTGGAACTGCCCTTGCCCGGCGGGCCGATCCAGCGGACCTACACGATCTCAAGCAGCCCGGTGGTGAACGCCTATGTCTCGGTCACGGTCAAGCCGGGGCCGGACAGCGTGGCGGGGCGCTGGATGCTGGAAAACCTGAAACCGGGAATGCAGCTGCGCGCCTTTGGCCCGGCGGGCCTGTTCCATCTGCCGCCGCAGCCCGAGGGGAGATACCTTTTCATCTCTGCAGGTTCGGGCGTGACGCCGGTGATGTCGATGGCCGCGACCCTGTTCGAGCGGGGCGAGGACCCCGACATGACCTTCATCCAGTGCGCCCGCCGCCCGACCGAGCTGATCTTTCGCAAACGTCTGGAATACATGGCCAGCCGGGTGCAGGGGTTGAAGCTGCATTTCGTGGTCAGTCAGGACGACCCCTATGAGGTCTGGACCGGCTATCGCGGGCGGTTCAACCAGCTGATGCTGGGCCTGATGGCGCCCGACTATCTGGACCGGGATGTCTATTGCTGCGGTCCTGACAGTTTCATGCAATCCGTGCGCGACATGCTGAACGCGCTGGGGTTCGACATGACGCGCTACCACCAGGAAAGCTTCCACGCGCCGGCGGAAACCATGGCCGAACTGACCGAGTTCGACGACCTGATCCCGCAGGACGATGTCGGGGCCGAGGTGATCTTTGCCTCGGCTGGCCTTTCGGCCCGTTGCGCGCAGACCGACACGGTGCTGTCGGCGGCGCGGGGTGCGGGGTTGAACATCCCCTCGGGCTGTCAGTTCGGCATCTGCGGCACCTGCAAGATCCGCAAGCTGTCGGGCGAGGTGCACATGGTCCATAACGGCGGCATCAGCGAAGAGGACGTGGCAGAAGGCTATATCCTGGCCTGCTGTTCGCATCCCATCGGCAAGGTCGAGGTCGAGGCCTGATCAGGCTTTGCGCTGCCTGGCGCGGGGCTGGGCGGGGCCAGTCAGATGCCGGGCGCGGAACCGCTCCACCTCGGACGGGGTGGGGCTGTGCCCGGTGAAGACCACGATGTAATTGGGCATGCGGTCGACACGGACGCGCGTCTCTTCCTGCACCATCATCGAGACATAGCCGACCTGGGTGTAATAGATGGTATAGGCGCGGATGCGCGCATCGTCGGGATCATAACCGAAGCGTTCGAACATGGCGCGGATCGCGTCGATCCGGTCACCGTCGTTCTGTTCCAGAATGGCGCGCAGGCCCGGATCGCCCAGGGCCCAGTTGCGGATCGCATGGTCGAATCGCGCATCGAAGAGATCGGGACGCAGCCAGCAATCGAAGATGTTGAACACGGCCTCGGTGATGGTTTCGGCATAGGCCTGCGTCTGCCGGATCAGGTTGCCGGTGTTCCTGTCGCGCCAGCGGTTGACCAGGGCGGCCAGCAGCGCCTCGCGACTGTCGAAATGGCCGTAGAAACTGGTGCGCGACAGGCCCAGCGTTTCGGCCAGCGGCAGCACCTTGACCGCATCGACCCCCTTGTCGATCAGAAGGTCATAGGCCGCGTTGAGCCACAGGTCCTCGGACCCGCGCCAGCCGCTTTTCTTCTGAGGGGATTGCCCGGTCATGCGTCCTGTCTAACAAGGGTCAGGCCCTGTCGCAATCGGGATCGGGGGCCCGCGCGGGTGGGTTGCCACCTGCCCGCGCGGCTCCTTGTCTACTGCAGCCGCATCAGCAGCGCGGCTGTCAGCTTGGCGCGCTCGGCCAGGCTGGCCACCTCGATATGTTCGCCCAGCGTGTGCAGCCCCTTGCCACGCACCCCGATGGAATCGAGCGTGGGTATGCCCATGAAGCCGGTGAAATTGCCGTCCGAGCCGCCGCCGGAGCTGGCGCCGGTCAGTTCGAACCCCAGTTCGGCGCAGATTTCCTTGGCGATGTCGAACATGGCCATGGTGCCGGGCTGGTTGGGTTCCCACACGGGGCGCGTGACACCGCGCGTCACCTCGAAGGTCACGCCGTTTTCCTCGCCCTGAAGCGCCATCATGGCGGCGACGCCGCGATCAAGGTCTTCCTGCGTCTTGGCCATGGTGAGGGCCTGCGCCTCGCAGCTTGACGACACGCAGTTCACCCATTGCCCGGCGTGGATCACGCCCACGGAAAAGGTGCAGTCGTCGGTCGTCATCGCCTCGATCTCGAGGATCTTTTTCGCCATGGCGGCGATGGCCGAACGGCCTTCGGCCAAGGCCCATCCCGCATGGCTGGGCCGGCCCATCGTGCGCAGGTTGAAGCGCGCGATGGCATAGCGGCCGATCACGGCCCCGCCGTCCTGCTTGGCCGGTTCGGGGACAAGGACATATCTGTTCTTGGCGGCTTCGGCCTCGATCAAGGCGCGGGTCGATGGCGTGCCCACCTCCTCGTCCGGGGTGAAAAGGACCGTGACCGGCAGCGGTGTCTGCATGCCGGCGGCGGCCAGCGCCTTGATCGCCTCGAGGCTGATGAAATTGCCGCCCTTCATGTCCATGATGCCGGGGCCATAGCAGATGTCGCCCTCACGCTTGAAGGGCAGCTTTTCCAGCGTGCCGATGGGATGGACCGTATCCATGTGGCCCGCGATCAGGATGCCGGGCTTGCCGAAATCGGGATGCGGGAACCGCGCGCGGACCGATCCGCCAAAGCCCATGCGGCCGGGGATACGCTCGACCACGGCGCCCGCGACCGTCAGGTCATAGGCGGCAAGGTCCATCATCCGGTTGACGGCATCGGCGTCATAGGTCGGGCTTTCGCATTCGATCCATGGCCTGAGCCGTTCCACCATGTCGTCGGCGTCGAAATTCAGGTCGAGCGGGTTCATCCGGCAGCCTCCGACAACGGCAGGCGGCGTTCCACCACGCGCGCCATGATCGAGGCGCCCACGGGCAGAACCTCGGTGCCCAGCACGAAGCCGGGGTTGTGCAGCGGCACGTTGCCGGTGTGGCCCACGCGGCAATAGGCGCCCGGCACGACCTTGAGCATGTCGGCGAAATCCTCGGACCCGGTCGCGGGTTCATCATTGCGGCTGATCATTTCCTCGCCGACGATGTCGCGGGCGGCATCCATATAGGCATCGGACAGATCGTTGTCGTTCATCAGCACGTCGAAGACATTGCGCAGATCGACCTTGATTTCCGCCCCGAAGGCGGCGCCGAAACCGGCGCAGATCTCCTTCATGCGGGTTTCCGCGATCTCGTAGACCGAGTCCTTGAAGTAGCGGATCGTGCCGCAGATATGGGCGGTTTCGGGGATCACGTTATAGGCGCTGCCCGCGTGGATCTGGGTGACCGACAGCACACAGGTATCCAGCGGGGCGACATTGCGGGCCACGATGGTCTGCAACTGCCCCACGAGGGCCGAGGCGGTGACCAGCGCGTCGCGCGACTGCTGCGGCATGGCGGCATGGCTGCCCTTGCCGGTCACGGTGATGTCGAAAAAGGCCGCGCCTGCCATGGCGGCACCCTTGCAGATGCCCACGGTGCCGGGCTTTCCATTGGGCGAGTTGTGCATCCCGTAGACCTCGTCGCAGGGGAAGCGATCGAAAAGCCCGTCCTTGAGCATGCCGCGCGCACCGCCCAGCCCCTCTTCCGCCGGCTGGAAGATCATGATCGCGGTGCCGTCGAAATTGCGGGTGGCCGCCAGATGCTTGGCCGCGCCCAGAAGCATCGTGGTGTGGCTGTCATGGCCGCAGGCGTGCATCTTGCCTGCGTTCTGCGAGGAATAGGGCAGGTTCGTCTGCTCGTGGATGGGCAGCGCGTCCATGTCGGCGCGCAGGCCCACGCGCTTGCCGCCCGCATCCTTGCCGCCGCGCCCGTAGATGATGCCGACAACACCGGTGATGCCGATGCCGGTATGCACCTCATCGACGCCATAGCCGCGCAGTTTCTCGGCCACGATGGCGGCGGTGCGCTGCTCTTCGAGGCCGATTTCGGGATGGGCGTGCAGGTCCTTGAAGATCTCGGTCAGCTCGGCTGTGCTGGCCTCGATCACGGGCAGGATGTTCATGACTTTCTCCTCGGTCTTTCCATATGTGTGGGGGGATCAGGCGGCGCCCAGTTCCCGGAAATTGGCGAAATCCCAGGCGCGGCCGGGTGCGGCCTCGATCAGGGATTTCGTGTATTCATGCTGCGGATTGGCCAGAACGGCGGCGGCGGGGCCCTGTTCGACCACGATGCCGCGCTGCATCACCAGCACATCGTCACAGATTTGCGCGGCCACGCGCAGGTCATGGGTGATGAAGACGATGGTGATGCCAAGGCTTTCCTGAAGGTCGTTGAGCAAGTCCAGCACCTGTGCCTGCACCGACACGTCGAGGGCCGAGACGGCCTCATCCGCCACCAGAACGTCGGGCTGCATCATCACCGCGCGGGCGATGGCGATGCGCTGGCGCTGGCCGCCGGAAAACTGGTGCGGGTAGCGGTCGAGGCTGTCGCGGGGCAGGCCCACGATCTCCATCAGCTCGGCCGCGCGGGCCATGGCCTGCGCGGGTGGCGTGCCATAGTTCACCGGGCCTTCGATCAGGCTGCGCCCGACCGTCCAGCGCGGGTTCAATGACCGGAACGGATCCTGGAACACCACCTGCAGATGCTGGCGGTGCGGCTTGAGCTGCGCGCGGCTGAGATGCGCGATATCGGTGTCGCGCAGGCGGATCGACCCTGCGGTGGGCGCGATCAGTCGCATGATGCAGCGCGCCACGGTGGACTTGCCCGAACCCGATTCCCCCACGATGCCCAATGTGCGCCCGCGCGCGACCGTGAAGGTCACGTCCTTGGCCGCATGGGTGCCGGGGCGTTTCACGAAGAAGCCGCCGCCGCCATAGATCATGTCAAGGTTATCGACCTTGAGCACCGGATCGCCGCCCGGTGCCGTGCGCGGGGCGCGCGGGATCAGGCTGGGTACGGCGCGCAACAGGTTTTGCGTGTAATCCTGCTTGGGCGCGCGCAGCAGGGTTTCGATGGGCGCGTGTTCCACCAGGTCGCCCGATTTCATCACGTAGACGGTATCGGCGATCTCGGCCACCACCCCCATGTCATGGGTGATGAAAAGCACGGCCGTGCCGTGCTTTTCCTGCAATTCGGCAATCAGCGACAGGATCTGCTGCTGCGTGGTCACATCCAGCGCGGTTGTGGGTTCGTCCGCGATCAGCAGTTCGGGTTCCAGCACAAGGGCCATGGCGATCATGATCCGCTGGCGCTGACCACCCGACAACTGGTGCGGATAGCTGCGGTGGATACGCTCCACATCGGGCAGGTGCACCTGCTCCATGATGTCGATGACGCGCGCGCGGCGTTCGTCGGCCGAAAGGCTGGTATGGCTTTCCAGCACCTCTTCGATCTGGTCGCCCACCCGCATCACGGGGTTCAGGGCGGTCATCGGCTCCTGAAAGATCATGGCCACGCGGCGGGCGCGGATGTCCTGCATGGCCGAGGGCGACTGCTGCAACAGATCGGTGTCCGACAGGGTGATCTTGCCCCCCGTCACGAACAACGCATCCTTGGGCAGAAGCCCCATGATCGCCAGCGAGGTGACGGATTTCCCGGACCCGGATTCCCCCACAAGGCAGACGGTTTCGCCCTGCCGGATCGTCAGGCTGATCCGGTTCAGCACCGGCGGGGCCTTGGCGGCGGGGGGCAGGCTGACGGTCAGGTCACTGACCGTCAGGACGGTTTTCGCATCGTCGAAATTGCGCGATTTGAACAGCATCGGCTTATTCCCCCCGTTTCTTCAGGCGCGGATCCAGCATGTCGCGCGCGGTATCGCCCAAGAGGTTGATGGACAGGATGCAGAGCGACAGCATCAGGCCGGGCCAGAGGATGAGTTCGGGCTTCACGCGGAAATACTGCCGCCCTTCGGCCATGATGTTCCCCCAGGTCGGGATCTCGGTCGACACACCTGCGCCCAGGAAGGACAGGATCGCCTCGGTCAGGATGGCGGAGGCCAGGATATAGGTGCCCTGCACGATCAGCGGCGCCATGGTGTTGGGCATCAGGTGCTGAAACAGGATCTTGGGCATGGAGGAGCCCAGCGCGATGGCCGCCTCGACATAGGGTTCCTCGCGCGCGGTCAGCACGACCGAGCGCACAAGCCGCACGACGCGCGGGATTTCCGGGATGGTGATCGCCATGATCACCGATGTGATCGACGGTCCGTTCAGCGCGACCAGCGCAATCGCCAGCAGGATCGACGGGATCGCCATCAGGCTGTCCATGATCCGCATGATGATCGTGTCGGCCAGCCGGAAGAACCCGGCCACAAGCCCGATGATCAGGCCCAGGAACACCGACACGATGGCCGCACCGATCCCGATCAGCAGCGACACGCGCCCGCCGATCAGCACGCGCGAATAGATGTCGCGGCCGAAGGGGTCGGTGCCCAGCATATTGGCATCGCTTGGCCCCTGCAGGCGGTTCATCGGGTTCATCTCCAGCGGATCGAACGGTGCCAGCCAGGGCGATAGCAGCGTGACGATCACGATCATCGCCAGAACGGCGGCGGCGATCATCGGACCGACACCCAGCTTGGCCAGCGACGGGATCGAGAACAGCCGCAACACCGATTGCAGGGCCGAGGACGGGGGCGCGTAATGTGACATCAGTAACGGATCCTCGGGTCAAAGACGGTGTAGGAGATGTCGATGATCAGGTTGACCACCACATAGGTCGCGCTGGTGATCAGGATCATCGCCTGGATCACCGGATAGTCGCGCGCCAGGATCGCATCGACGGTCAGGCGGCCGATACCGGGGATGTTGAACACGCTTTCGGTGACCACGACGCCCGAGATCAGCAGCGCGAAACCGGTTCCGATCACTGTCAGGATCGGCACCGCCGCATTGCGCAGCGCATGACGGAACAGCACGCGGCTTTCCTTGACGCCCTTGGCGCGGGCGGTGCGGATGTAATCCTCGCCCAGCACTTCCAGCATCGAGGCGCGCGTCATCCGCGCGATCAGCGCCACGTAGATCGTGGCCAGCGTCAGCGAGGGCAGGATCGCGCGATAGAGAAACTCGGCAAAGCCCTTTTCGGTCGGAGAGGCATAGCCCTGCACCGGCAGCCAGCCCAGCGAGATCGAGAAGACCAGGATGAACAGGTAGCCGATCACGAAGACCGGCACCGAAAAGCCCAGCACGGAAAAGCTCATGACCGCGTAATCGACCCAGGACCGGTGCCGCCATGCGGCCAGCACGCCCATGGGCACGGCGATGGCGACGGCGATCACGATGGTCAGCAGCGCCATGTTGATCGTCGGGAAGATGCGCTGCCCGATCATCGTGGTGACCGGCGTGCCCGAGATCAGCGATGTGCCAAGGTCGCCCTGCAGCAGGCTGCCCATCCAGGTGAAGAACTGGGTCAGCAAGGGTTTGTTCAGGCCCATCGCCTCGCGGATGCGTTCCAGCTGCTCTGGCGTGGCCATGTCGCCGGCGATGATCGCGGCGGGATCGCCGGGCGTCAGGCGCAGCAGGAGGAAGACGAAGATCGCGACGATCAGCATGACGGGAATGATCGCCAGGATGCGTCGGAGGATATAGCCCAGCATTGGCAGGGAACCCTTTCGGCGAATAGGTGACAGGTCAGTCGCGCAGGACCAGGGCAGGCCGCCCTGTCGCGCGGGAAATCCCGGCGCACGCTGGACGTGCGCCGGGACGGATCACGGCGTGATCACTCGGCTTTCTTCACGTTCCAGAACACCGGCACCGGCGAGGCCAGCATGTCGGTGAGGGTCGTGCGGCGCGCCTGCGGCAGTGCGTACTGACCGACCGGCACATAGAGCACCTGCTCCATGTTGTGCGCCTGGATCTTCTTCGCCACGGCCTGCTGCTCTTCCAGCGTCTTGGCGGCGATGAAATCGGCCTTCAGACCTTCGACCACCGCGTCATCCGGCCAGCCGAACCAGGCCGAGTCGCCACGGCCGTTCAGCATCGGCGACACCAGCGGGCTGGAGATTTCCGGCACCAGCCAGTTGGTGAAGAACATGTTCCAGCCACCATCGGCCGGCGCGTTCTGGCTGGCACGACGTGTCACCAGCGTCTGCCAGTCCATCGGCTGCATGTCGACGTTGAAGCCTGCATTGCGCAGCGCCTGCGAGGCCACGACCGGCTGGGCTGCCAGCGCCACCACATCGGTCGGTGCCATCAGGACGATCGGCGTGCCATCGTAACCGGCTTCGGCCAGCAGGGCCTTGGCCGCGTCCAGATCACCACCCGAGGTCAGGCTTTCCGAACCGGTCGCATCGGCCAGCGGGGTGCCGCAACCGAAGATCGCGCCGCAGATCGAATAGTAGTCGGGGTTGCCCACCAGCGCGGCGAGGATCGCCTGCTGATCCAGGGCCTTCATGGCGGCCTGGCGAACCTTGACGTTGTCGAAGGGCGGATGCTTGAAGTTCATCCGGCCAATGGTCTGGTAACCCAGCGGCTCGCGCTTTTCGAAGACGACATCGGGGTCACCTTCCAGCAGCGGCAGCAGGTCGACCTGTACCGATTCGATATAGTCGATCTCGTTGCCCAGAAGCGCGTTGATCGCGGTCGAGGCGTCGGGCATGGTCGACCAGACGACCTTGTCCACGTTCACGACCTTGCCACCGGCCATGTTGTCGGCAGGCTCGGACCGGGGAACGTAATCCTCGTTCTTGATGTAGGTGACGCTGACGCCGGGCTGGAATTCGGCCTCGACGAAGCGGAAGGGACCAGAGCCCACATGCTCGGTGATCGCGGTATCGGCCGGGGTGGCTGCGATGCGCGCGGGCATGATGAAGGGCGGCAGGGCCGATTGCTTGCCCAGCGTGTCCAGCAGCGGGGCGAAGGGTTCGTTCAGGGTCCAGACCAGCGTCTTGTCATCCGTCGCGGTCAGGCTGGCGGTCTTGTCCATGATGATCTGGCCGCCGGAATCCTTGGTCGCCCAACGCTTCAGCGAGGCTTCGGCATCGGCCATGGTGACGGGGCTGCCGTCATGGAACTTCAACCCGTCGCGCAGGGTGAAGGTATAGACCAGCCCGTCATCGGACACGGTCCAGTCGGCCATCTGCGGCTGCGGTGTGAAGGTGCCATCGACCGCCACCAGCACGTCATAGATCATGTAGGCGTGGTTGCGGGTGATATGGGCGGTGGTGATCACCGGATCCAGAACGCGCAGGCCGGAATGCATCACGGCCGTGATCGTGGTTTCAGCCCAGGCGGCGCTTGCGCCAACCAGCGCGGTCGAGGCCATCATCGCCCCAGCCATCAGGCTGCGAACGCGCGTGGCGCCCTTTGATCGGATACTATGAATTGTCATTCTTTTCTCTCTCTGTTGCACTTCGGGTGGTCGTCATGTGCCCCGGTTTCTGTGACGGGTGCACGGGGGTGAACTCTTTGCTCAGCTCTCCTCAAAACTGGGTTCGGGAATCACCGCCGGGTGCCAGCGGGCCCCCATCGGCTCCAGTTTCATGCCCGGTGCCAGCCGTGTCCATGGCAGGCTGGCCGGGCTGATCGGCATGGGGCCGGGCGCGGTACAAACGAGTATCGTTTCGGCAATCGGCTGAAAATCGGCGCGAAAATGAACCGAGCTCTTGTTGACAAGGACCGCCTGTTCCGTCGGCTCTATGCCCACGAAGCGGTACATCTGCTGATCGGCCATCTGCGCCTTGTGGGTGGAGACGACCACACGCACCCCGCCGATGCGCAGGCAGGCCGAGGGGCCAAGATCCAGCGGCGCCCCGCCATAGAAGGGTCCCGAGGCGATGAATTTGCCATCCGACAGGGTTTCAACGGTGAAACGCGCCTTGAACGGGCTGTCGCCGGGGATGTTGGAAAATCCGCCCAGCGCGATCTCGATCTGGGCGCCCTGCCCCGCCGCATGGGCAGCAGCGGCGGCGGCGGGATCGACGATGATGCCGGTCGCGGCGCGTTTCGCATCCGCCCGCACGAGGGCGCGCAACATGCCGGTGGTGTTGCTGTCGCCCCCCGCGCCGGGGTTGTCCTGTGTATCGGCGATCACGACCGGTTTCGTGGCGCTGGCGGCGATTCGCAGCGCCTCGGCCACGCCCGCGTCGGGATCGTAGGCCTGCCCGGCGAAGGCGGGCTCGGCCCGGTTCACATCGGCGGCCACGGCATCGGCGGCCGCATCAGCCGCGGCCTGTGTCGCGCCATAGGCCACGACGGTCGGCCCGCATTCAGGAAAATCGGCAGCCGGAAAGCCGGGAAAGAACGACACGGTCGCCACATCGCCCCCCTCAAGCGCGGCCATGCGGCCGTAGATGCCCGCCGCCGGTTCCATGACAGTGCTCTGCCATGCGATGGGGATCAGGAAATCCATCCGCCGGAACGCCTTGGCAAAGGGTTTGCCGCGCGCCATCAGCGCGTCCAGTTGCACCGCAGCCCGGGCGCCGGTGTCGGCCATGTCCACATGCGGATAGGTGCGAAAGCCCACCAGCGCGTCGGCGGCATCGACCATGGTCGCGGTAATGTTGCCGTGCAGATCAAGTGCCGCCACGATGGGCACATCTGGCCCCACGACAGCACGGACGCGCGCGATCAGCGCGCCTTCGCCGTCATCCTCGTGTTCGGCCACCATCGCGCCATGCAGGTCCAGAAAGACGCCGTCCAGCGGACCCGCGGCGCGGATGCCCTCGACGATTTCGGCCGTGATGCTGTCATAGGCGTCGCGCGTCACATGCGCCGAGGGAATCGCCCCGCACCACAGGATCGGCACCATGTCCCAGCCAGCCGCCTCGCCATGGGCGACAGCACCGCCGATCCCCAGGTTGATGTCGCGACCGGCCGTCATCAGCGCGGCACCGCGCGCCATGGGCATGTAGCCACCGCCCTGCACGAAGCTGGCCATGTCTGCTGGACTGGGCGCGAATGTGTTGGTTTCGTGCAGGAAACCCGCCAAAGCCACACGTCTTGTCATCTGCCTGGGCACCCCCGTCGTTCCATCACGATCTGCAGCATATCACCGGTCGAAACCTTGCCGGACAAGAAACACGAAGTGGTATGTGTATTGCCAGGCGATATACTTGCATCGTAATCTGAGCCTAGAACTGTGCTTGCCCCCAAGTCAACCGGAGTCGCAGACAAGATGACACGAAACACGCTCCGCGCCGAATCCGGTGTTCGATATTTAAGCGATGAACAGCGCGCAGATCCTTTGTTTACGAATTCGATTGCCCGCGCGATGCAGGTTCTGGCCGCATTCCACCATGCCGACCGCCCCCTCTCGCTGGCCGAGATCGCAACCCGCGCAGGCGTGGATCGCAGCGCCGCGCAGCGAATCGTCCACACCCTGCGCAGCCTTGGCTACATCAGCCGCGACGACGAGGATCGCGGCTTTCTGCCCGGCATCCGCCTTCTGGATCACACGCTGGATTTCCTGCGGCTGAACCCGCTGATCCAGCGCGCCACGCCGGTGCTGCTGGAACTGCGTCGCAACGTGCGCGAACGGGTCGACCTGTCCTTGTTCGACGGGCAGCGCGTCGTCTATGCCGCCCGGATGCAAAGCAAGCGCGAGACATTCTATGCCACGCTGGTGGGCCATAGCGTGCCGACCTTCTGTTCCTCGGGCGGCTGGGCGATCATGGCCCGCCTGCCCGAAGCCGAGGCCTGCGAGATCATCGACGGGTCGGACCGCACGCCCTTCACGCCACGCACCCTGACCGACCCCGACGCCATCATCGCCGAGATCGACCAGACCCGCGCGCGCGGCTACAGCATCGCGGTCGAGCAGATCCTGCTGGGCGAGGTTGCGATCGGTGTCGCCGTGACCGGACCGCAGGGCCGCCCGGTGGCCGCGATCCATGTCGCGGGATCGCTGGCCGAATGGACACCCGAGGATTTCAGCACCCGCGTCGCCCCCCTTGCGCTGGAAGCGGCGCGCGCCATCAGCCAGATCTGACCAGAATACCGGAGACCGTCATGACCACATATCACCTGCCCGGCCTTGCCGCTCCCGCCACCCTGCAGATCGACCGTTGGGGGCTGACCCATATCCGGGCCGAAGGGCTGCATGACCTGTTCTTTGCCCAAGGCTTCAACGCGGCGCGCGACCGGTTGTGGCAGATCGACCTGTGGCGCAAGCGGGGCCTTGGCCTGCTGGCGGCGGATTTCGGCCCCGGCTACCTGATGCAGGACCGCGCGGCACGGTTGTTCCTGTACCGCGGCGACATGGCGCCCGAATGGGCGGCCTATGGCGATGATGCGCAGGCGATCTGCACCGCATTCGCCGCCGGGATCAACTCTTTCGTCGATCTGGTGCTGGACGGCCGGATGGCCTTGCCTGCGGAATTCGCGGCGCTTGGCACGCAACCCGCGCATTGGGCGGCCGAGGATGTGGTACGCATCCGTACCCATTGCCTCACGCGCAACGCGGCCTCCGAACTGGCGCGCGCGCAGGTGCTGGCGCTGGCCGATCCCGACACCGACCTGTTGCGCGTGCCGCTGAACCCGCCCGTTCCGGCGGCGGAATGGGCGGTGAATGCGGGCGCGGGCCTGCCGCCCCATGCGCTGGCGGCGTTCGAGCTGGCGACCGCGCCAGTGACGTTTTCGCCCGACCGTCTGGCCGCCGGGCTGGAGGAGGCCGCGCGCTGGTCCCGCGTCGATCCGCGCAAGACCGTGGTGCAGGCGCCAAGCGTGGAAGGGTCGAACAACTGGGTCGTATCGGGCAGTCGCACCGCATCGGGTCGCGCGATCATGGCCAGCGATCCGCACCGGGCGCATGCCGCGCCAAGCCTGCGCTACATGGTGCATCTGACAGCCCCCGGCATCGACATCATCGGCGCGGGAGAGCCGTCTTCGCCCGGCATCATGGCCGGGCATAACGGGCATGCGGCCTTCAGCCTGACGATCTTCTGCGCCGATCAGGAGGATGTCATGGTCTATGACACCGATCCCGCAGCACCCGCGCGCTACCGCTATGGGCAGGGCTGGGAGGACATGCAGACCGTGACCGAGGTTTTCGCGGTCCGTGGCCATCCCGATCAGCGGCTGGACCTTCGCTTTACCCGGCATGGGCCAGTGGTGTGGGAGGAACCGGGACGCGCGCTGGCGCTGCGGACGGTGTTCACGGAACCCGGCACCGCGCCCTATATGGCCAGCCTCAAATCCATGCGCGCGACCACATGGGAAGGGTTCAAGGATGCCGTGGACACATGGGGCGCGCCGTCCGTCAACCTTGTCTATGCCGATATGGCCGGCGATTTCGGCTGGCAGGCGGCGGGCTATGTGCCACGCCGGACCGGCTGGCGCGGGTTGGTCCCCGTGGCGGGTGACGGGCGCTTTGAATGGCAGGGCTTCATGACCGCGCGCAGCCTGCCCCGGCTGGACAATCCCGCGCAGGGCTTTGTGCATTCCGCCAACGAGATGAACCTGCCCGCCGCCGCGCAGGCCGGCCCCGCCATCGGGCATGAGTGGTTCGAGGATCAGCGCGCCGCGCGCATTGCCGCCGCCCTTGGCGCGCGCGACGATCACGATCTGGCATCATCGACCGCATTGCAGACCGATACAGGATCGCCCTTTGCCGCGCGACTGATCGCGCTGCTGCCGCAGGATGCGCCGGGGCGCGACCTGCTGGCGCTGTGGGACGGGCGGTCCGAGGTCGGATCGGCCCCTGCCCTGCTTTACGAGGTCTGGCTGTCGTCGCACCTGCGCCCCGCGCTTCTGTCGCATGTGGCGCCCGACCCTGATCTGCGCCGGTTCCTTGTGCCCGGCAATGTGCCGGTGGTGACGGAATTGCTGGAAGGCAAGCATCCGTCGCTGACCGCCCGCGCGGGGCTGGACGCGCCGGGTGCGCGGGACGCGCTGATGCGCGACACGCTGCAAGCCGCGCTGGCCGATGTGACCGCGCGCTTTGGCGCGGACCCGACGGCGTGGCGTTGGGGCGATCTGCATCATGGCTGGTTCGACCATGCGCTGACGCCCTTGGGGCAGAGTTTCGATCTGGGGCCATGGCCCAAGGGGGGCGGCAATACCTCGATCATGCTGGCGCATCACGAGGCCTCGGATTACCGCGTCAGGATCGGGGCCAGCGTGCGGATGGTGATCGACCTGGGCAATTGGGACGCAAGCGTCTGGATCAATGCGCCAGGCCAGTCGGGCATGCAGGACAGCCCGCACCTTGCCGATCTGGCGCCTCTCTGGGCGGCGGGCGACTATGTCCCGCTGGCCTATTCCGCCGCGGCGGTGGATGCCGTCACGGTCGAGACGATCACCCTGAAGCCCGCCTGATCTGGCCTGAACCGGCCCTAGCGGCGCAGGCGCGCCACGATCTGCCCGGCAAGCTGGTCGATCGCCTGACCCTGCGCGGCGGCAATCGCGGCGGGGCCTTGGGCGGTCAGCGGCACCCGGATGTCGAAGCGTTCCAGAACCTCGCGGGCGCGGCCATCGAAACTGGCCACGGCATATTGCCCCGCGATCTGGAAGGTCCCGTCGGCCCGCGCCAGCATGGCGTCGATCCGCACATCAAGGCGCCCCGCCGCGGGTTCCGACAGCGGCCATGGCTCGGCCGCGACCGGTGCCGTTGTCTGCAGATCAAGGCTGCGCGCCAGCGCCGCCGTGACCGCGCGGGCCGAACTATCGGCCCATTCCGATCCCTCGACCGGGCGCAGGGCGCCATCGGCATCCTGCTGCAGGATCTGGCTGCCTTCGGCATAGGCGGGCAGCACCACATCACGCAGCTCGAGGCTGGCAAGGCGCAGGGCGACCGGTTCCGCAACAGGCGCGGGTTCGACCAGATAGCGCGCGGCTGTATCGCCGCAGGCGGCCAGCGCGAGGGTCAGGGAAATCGCAAGCGGAATGGTTCTTGTCATGGTCAACGTCCGATCAGAAGGGAATTCGGGTTGCGTTCGATGGCGCGGGCCAGCTGCGTGACCGCGCGGGCGGTGTCGCGGAATTCACGCATCACCTGCATCGCCTCGGTGTTGAAGTCGGACCTTTCGCCATAGGCAGCGATCAGCCCGTCCGCCTGCGCCACCAGCCGTTCCAGCCGTTGCGACAGGTCAGGCAGGCTTTCCATTGCCTGCGCCACGGATTCCGCCGCCGACCGGGTCGAGGCCAGCGTGCGGTTCACGTTCTCGACCGCCTCGCCTTCGCGCAGGGCCGCCAGAACCTGGCTGACCTCGGCCAGCGCACCGGCAAGGGCGGGCGGCAGGTCGCGCATCTCGTCAGACCCGATCAGCCTGTCGGCGCTGTCCACAAGGCGGGTGGCGGCAGCGGCCAGTTCCTCGATCTCGACACCGTTGGCGCGGGCGGTCAGAGCGCGCAGTTCCGCAACCAGTTCGGGCAGATCGGCCGAGGCGGTGGCGGCATTGGCGGCGATGGCATCGGCGCTGTCCAGCACCGTGACCAGCCGGTCGATGGCCCCGCGCAGGCGCAATTCCTCGACGATGCCGCGCACCTCGGCCAGACCGCCGCGCAGCTCGCCCGGCAGGGCCTGGGTGTCTTCCCCGCCGACAAGGGCACGGATATCCTCGATCAGCGCGAGCGCCGCATCCGGGGCCTGCCGCGTCCCTTCCGAGGAGACGACCGCCTCGATCGAAGCCATGAGCGTGATCGCCTGGTTCATCAACTCCTCGACCGGCAGCGCGTTGATCCGCTCCAGCACGCCTTCGGCAGTGGCGGTGAAATCGGGCAGATCCGAGGTGACCGAGGGCAGGACGATCATGCCATCCTCGCGCTGCTCGACCGTGGCGGGTGCCGCATCGGGCAGTTCGACCAGTTCGATCACCAGCGCCGCCGTGAAGAGGCTCGATGTCGCAAGCTGCGCGCGCAGCCCTTCGGCCACGGCATTGCGCAGGAATTCGATCGTGCGCTCGGCCCCGGCCTCGGCCGGCAGGCCCAGCGCCTGCGGATCAAGCGCCACTGTGGTGCGCAGCCGGACCGTCTGGCGGTTGCCCTCTTCGACCAGCACCGCGCCGATGGCCCGCACCTCGCCCACGCGCAGGCCGCGAAACCGCACCGGCGATCCGACGGCAAGACCATTGACCGACCCCTCGAATTCGATCGCCATCTCGACCGCATTGGCGGCGACCCCGGTGAACAGGCTCTGGCGGGCGGCATCTTCGTCGGGGAAGAGGTCGAAGACATAGCCGGGGTTCAGCGGCGCACCGCCGGAAAAGATGGTGTCGAAGGCAATGCCGCCCGTCACCAGCGCCGCAAGGTTGCCCACATCCAGCGAAAGCCCGCCCGTTCCCAGCGATACCGTGAACCCCGAGGTATCCCAGAACCGCGTCGCCGTGGTCAGACGGCGGTCATGCGGCGCCATGATGAAGGCGTCGAATACCACGCTGTCCCCCGACAGGATCAGGCGCGGCGCCTCGATATGGCCGACCTCGATCCCGTGGAACAGGATCGGCGCCCCTTCCGAGATCCTGTTGGCATCGCGGGTGCGCAGGGTGATCCGCGTACCCCGCTGGCCTTCACGGATCAGCGGCGCGCTGTCCATGCCGGCAAAGGCGCGGATGTCACTGTCCGGTGCAGGCGTAAAGGACGCCTCGATATAGACGCCCGACAGCACGGTCGACAGGCCGGTGATGCCACGGGCACTGACCTCGGGCTGCACCACCCAGAACTGCGCATCCGCAGGCAGGGTATCGGCCAGGTCCCGGTCGATTGCGGCCCTGACCAGCACCCGCGCCAGATCGGGAGTGAAGCGCACATCCTCGACCGTGCCGATCACCACGTCGCGGTAGCGGATCGTGGTCTCGCCGGGCCGGACACCCGAGGCGTTCAGGAATGAAATCTCGATCGTCACGCCGCGCGCGGCATAGGTCTGCCAT
The DNA here is from genome assembly GCA_030758115.1 of Paracoccaceae bacterium. Taxonomy (GTDB): domain Bacteria; phylum Pseudomonadota; class Alphaproteobacteria; order Rhodobacterales; family Rhodobacteraceae; genus Seohaeicola. The sequence goes on from JANREX010000018.1 coordinate 40,204, forward strand.
GCGATGCCAAGCGACACGATCAGCGCCAGGATCGGCACCAGCCAGACCAGCGACAGATTGCGCCAGAATGACCTTTTCGGCGGGTCGATCCGCATCTGCGCCGGTGTCGGGCCTGACGCGGGAGGGGTGTTGTCGCTACTCATCAATGCAAGTCCTGTTCTGCGTCCCAGATCAGCCGGGGGTCGAAACTCAGGGCCGCCAGCATGGTGAAGGCCACCGAGAGAGAGAAACTGACCGCCGCGATTCCGGGGTTGATCGTCGCCGCGAAATCCAGTTGCACCAGTGCGGACAGAATGGCCACCACGAAGACGTCGATCATCGACCAGCGCCCGATGAACTCCACCACCTCGAACAATCGCTGGCGTCGGTGCAGGTCCTGCCCTTGCCTGAGGCGACCGCCCAACCGGCTGCCGGGATCGACCACAAGCGCAAGATAACCGATGGCCAGGAATTTCCCGACAGGGATCAGCACGCTGGCGACAAAGACGATCAGCGCCACACCGTAGGATCCGTGATGCATCAGTTCCACCGCGCCGCCCATGATCGTGTTTTCCGTGGTCGCGCCGAAACTGGTGGTCAACAGCATCGGGTAGATATTGGCCGGCACATAGACAACGATTCCCGCGAACAGCCAGGCCCAGACCTTCTGCAGGCTGCCCGGCATGCGGCTGTGCAGCGCCGCGCCGCAACGGCTGCACCGGGGCGTGCCCATGGGATGCACCCGCCCGCAGCTGTGGCACCCCACAAGCCCGGCCTGCCGCGCCGTCAAGACCTGCGCGCCGTCATTTCCCTGCGCGGATGTCATGGGCGGCGCCGCTCCTCGAGGGTTTTCCAGACGGTCAGGCGGCACATGTAGGTGTCGTTCAGCACCGTCACCAGGACAAGCGCCGCGAAGGTCCAGAACGCAGGGCCAATGCCCAGGCGCGCAAGCCCCGCCACCTTGACCAGCGCCACCGCCACACCGACGATGAAGATCTCGGCCATGGCCCAGGGGCGCAGCGCCTCGGCCAGGCGGAAGGCGGCGACGCCATGCCGCGCCCTGTGCCAGCCCAGCGCCATCGGCGCCAGCGCATAGAGGATGCTGGCCAGCCGCAGCACCGGCAGCACGATGATCAGGGCCGCCACCGCGAAGGTCAGCGGCAACAACAGCCCCGAGGAAAAGGCCAGCACCGCATCCAGCAGCGACGACCGGCGCACCATCCCTCCGGCGCTGAGTTCGAGAAAGGGAAAGAACACGGCGGCCACCATCAGCACCAGCGCCGTGGCGGCCAGCATCACGATGCGCGTCATGGCACCTTCGCGCGGCGCCATCAGGATCGTGCCGCAGCGATGGCAGCGCGCCCGCGCGCCCGCAGGCACGGGGCGATCAAGCTGCAAGGCATCGCAGGTCGGGCAGGCGATCAGCAGCGACGGGTCCAGCCCCCCGGGGCCGACCCGGTCACCGGGCGCTTGCGCTGTGCTTGTCGTTTGGTTCATTTCCATATCTTCTAGGTCGCGCGCAGCGGATGCAAGGCGGCACTGACGCGGTTGTGACCTCGGGACCCGTCATGCAACGCGATGCAGCAGGATTGCGCCGCAGAACACGGCAGGCACGATCGGGGGTTTTCAGCCCGCCCCTTCACGGGCAGACTGCATGCAGTCATCAGACAGGTGCGCCATGCCACTTATCGATCCCGCCCGATCCGCATTGCTGGTCATCGACGTGCAGGCCCGCCTGATGCCGGCCATCGACGCATCCACCCTCAGGATCGCCAATACGGTGCGACTGATCCGGGCGGCGCGGATGCTTGGCCTGCCCCTGCATGTGACGGAACAGAACCCCGCAGGGTTGGGCGCGACCTGCCCCGAGCTGGAGATCACAGCCGGCGAAGCGCTGCCCAAGATGAGCTTTGACAGCCTGCGCGATCCGGCCATTGCCGCCCGGCTTGCGGGGGATGAGGCCTTGGTGGTCTGCGGCTGCGAGGCGCATGTCTGCGTGCTGCAAACGGTGCTGGCGCTGCGCGCGGATGGGCGCTGCGTGCATGTGGTGGCCGATGCGACGGGTTCGCGCCATGATGCCAACCGGATCGCAGGGCTGGACCGGATGCGCGCCCACGGCGCCGATATCGTCACGACCGAGATGGTGATCTTCGAATGGCTTGGCACGGCCGCGCATCCGGCCTTCAAGTCAGTGATGCCGCTGATCAAGTAGGTCCGGCCCGGCAGCCCCCGGCAAGGACCGGCGGAAAGCAGCCCATCCCACCGCTTTTCGGCAGGAAACAGCCGGCTTTGCCGCCCAAGCCGCGCAAACACGGCCTTGTGACGCTACCCGCCTTCCGTTTGTGCCGCGTTATGATCACATCGGAATCGTTCACCCGCGCGCAGGCGTGGGCCGGTGCCCCTGTCGGGCCAGCACAAAGGCAAGCACATGACGCGCAGAGCATTGAAGACCACAACGGCCAGCCTTCTGGCGATATCTCTGATCCAGCCATACCCGGCAATGGCGCAGATACGTGCGCTTGACACACATTTTGCACAACAAAAATCGGTCATGACCGCAGTTGATCGCATTTATCTTGCGCAAATGACAGAGGAAACCTGCTTTGCCGCCGGTCAGGTCGATATGGAGCGCTGCGATATCGGCATGCTGCGTGCGGAACTGGAAGTCCTGCTGCAGAACGGCCTTGCCGAGGCTGCGGACCGGCCCGCCGAAGATCCGGCGACGGCCGCCCTGACGCTGGAAGACCGGATCGGCCTGCTGAGTGCCGCCATCGAGGC
>JANREX010000019.1 GCA_030758115.1 Paracoccaceae bacterium
ACCTTCTACAACGATCACTACGATCTGCTGCTCAGCCAGGATTTCCTGTTCGCCCGCAAGATCAGCCCGGGCGCCACCCAGCTCAAGGAGCGGCTGGGCGATCTTTATGCGGCCGAAGGCGTGCGTTTCCCGATATCGAACGAAGGGCGCAGCCTTTATCAGTTCCTGTCGGGCCGTGGCCGGATCGGACGGCGCTTCGCCTCTCGGTTCTGGGAAACCGAAAGCACCCTTGGCCGCGAGCGCGAGCTTCTGATCCTGATCTGCAAGAAATGGCACGTGGCCAAGCGCCTGCTGCACCGGATCAGGCAGGTGACCAATGTTCCGGTCATCGAATACCTGTTCAACGAGGAAAGCACGTATCTGCCGGATCTCGGCGGCATTCAGTCCAGCCTTGGCAAACGCACAAGACACCGCCGCGCCCTGATGCGGATGCTTTTCGACTATTACGAAACCGACCGCCTGATCGTGTGCATGGACCCCGGCAACCTGGACCTGATCCAGGATTTCTGCGGCGACCGCTCCACCACCAGGCTGCTCGAGATCGAGTGCCAGTTCTCGGATGACTACCTGATCGGCCATGCCAAGCGGGTCGGTCTTGCCGGCGACCGGACACCGTCCGAAACCCTGGCGCGCCTGCTGCCGACGATCCGCAACGACATGACCTTCGAAAGCGACCGTATCCGCGACCAGGATTTCGAACACCATCATCGCATCCGCGAAATGGACCCGATCGATGAGAACGCAGCGAAACTCTCGCAATTCCTTGCCATTTCCCATGACAAGGCGCATGAAATCGCCGCAACGGAATACCTGTTTGCAGACTGAGGTGACCCATGTCCTATGGCTATGACGACCAGAACGTGTTCGCGAAGATCCTGCGCGGCGAGATTCCCAGCCGCAAGGTGCTGGAAACCGAACATAGCCTGGCCTTCCATGACATTTCAGAACAGGCGCCCGTGCATGTGCTGGTGATCCCCAAGGGGCCTTATGTCACCTACGATCACTTCGCGCAGGCCGCCACCGATGCCGAGATCGTGGATTTCACCCGCGCCATCGGCGAGGTGTGCCGGATCATGGGTGTCCAGCCGGGGATGGGCGGCGGTGGCTTCCGCGCGATTTCCAACGCAGGCGCCGCCGGCGTGCAGGAGGTGCCGCATCTGCATGTGCACATCCTGGGCGGGCGGGTCCTGGGCCGGATGCTGCCGCGCGCAGACTGAGCGCGCCCACCCTGTTTCTTCTTGCCTGAAATATCCCCGCGCGGAGCGCATCCCGAAGCCGCCGCAAGGCGCGCGTTGCGGGGTCAGGCAGACCGGGTCAGGTTCAGAAAGACATCCTGCAGATCGGCCTGTTCGGTCTTCACGTCACGGATCGACAGGCCGGCGGCACGCACCGCTTCCAGCACCTGTTCGGCCGTGGTCTGTCCCGTCTGGTAGCTGATCGCCAGTGATCCGTCCTCGCGGCGCGACACATCCAGCCCCGGCCCCTCGGGCAACCGCTCGGCCGGGCTGGCCGGATGGATCACCATCGTCTTGCGGTCCATCCGGCCCAGCAGGTTTGCCGTGCTGTCGCGCGCCACCACCTGCCCCTGGTTGATGATCGCGATCTGGTCGCACATCTCCTCGGCCTCTTCGAGGTAATGGGTGGTCAGGATGATGGTCATGCCCTGCCTGTTCAGCTTGCGCACGTTTTCCCACAGCATCTGCCGCAGTTCGATGTCCACGCCCGCCGTGGGTTCATCAAGGACCAGGATCCGCGGATGATGCACCAGCGCCTTGCCCAGCAGAAGCCTGCGCCGCATCCCGCCCGACAGGGTGCGCGCATAGGCTTCGGCCTTGTCGGACAGGCCGACAAGCGCAAGGATCTCGTCGCTGCGCCGTTGCGATTTGGGAACGCCGTAAAGCCCTGCCTGCATTTCAAGTGCGGCGCGCGGCGTGAAAAAGGGATCGAGGTTCAACTCCTGCGGCATCACGCCGATCGCCGCGCGCGATTGGCGCGGATTGATATCCTGATCGAAGCCCCAGATGCGCACCTGCCCGGCGGTCTTGACGACAAGCCCCGCCAGGATGTTGATCAGCGTGGACTTTCCCGCGCCATTCGGCCCCAGCAGGCCGAAGACCGACCCCGTGGGCACATCCAGGTCGATCCCGCGCAGCGCCTGCTTTTCGGGCTGGCCTTTCGATCCGCCATAGGTCTTGACCAGACCCCTGATTTCGATCGCATTGCCGCTCATGGTCAACCTGCCCCTACTTGCCCCTGCCCGTCGCATCGCTCATAACGGACCTAATCCAGTTGACCGCAAAAGGGAATGTCCCGAGATGACGATCGAGGCACCAGAGACAAAGCTTGTCGACAGCTACCGCGTGGCCTGTGACGGGGGCGAGGGGGCACTTGGCCATCCCCGCGTCTGGCTGCAGATTCCGCATGAACACGGCTGGGTGGAATGCCCCTATTGCGATTGCAAGTTCGTGCACCGCGATTTCGAAGGCAAGGTCTGATCGCGGGACGATGGCGCCTGCCGATCCGGCGGATGCCTCCGGCGGGGATATTTTGAGCAAGAAGAAGCAGCGGGTTCGAGGCCTGCGAAAGGGGCGCGCATGACTTTCGGCAAGGGTTGCCACCTGCATCTGATCGATGGCTCGGCCTTCATCTTCCGCGCCTATCACGCGCTGCCGCCGCTGACGCGCAAATCCGACGGCCTGCCCATCGGGGCGGTGTCGGGTTTTTGCAACATGCTGCAGCGCTATGTCGAGAACAACAGCGGCCCTGATGCGGCCACCCATGTGGCGGTGATCTTCGACAAGGGCAGCCACACGTTCCGCAACGACATGTATGACCTCTACAAGGCCAACCGCGAGGCCATGCCCGAAGACCTGCGCCCGCAGATCCCGCTGACACGGACCGCGACCGAAGCCTTCAACATCGCCTGCAAGGAGCTTGAGGGCTTCGAGGCCGATGACATCATTGCCACCCTGGCCCACCAGGCACGCGATGCCGGCGGCCGCGTGACAATCGTCAGCTCCGACAAGGACCTGATGCAGCTTGTCGGCGACGGGGTCGAGATGCTGGACCCGATGAAGAACCGCCGCATCGACCGCGAGGGCGTGATCGAGAAATTCGGCGTCGGTCCCGAACATGTGGTCGATGTCCAGGCACTGGCCGGGGATTCGGTCGACAACGTGCCGGGCGCGCCCGGCATCGGGATCAAGACGGCGGCGCTGCTGATCAATGAATTCGGCTCGCTCGAAGCCTTGCTGGACCGGGCGGACGAGATCAAGCAACCCAAGCGCCGCGAGGTCCTGCAGCAGCATCGCGCGCAGATCGAACTGTCCAAGCGCCTGGTGCAACTGGATTGCGAGATGACGCTGGATTTCACCATCGACGATCTGGAAATCCGCGACCCCGATCCCGAAAAGCTGATGGCTTTCCTGGCCGAGATGGAATTCCGCACGCTGACCAAGCGCATTTCGGCCGCGCTGGGAGTGGACGCGCCCGTGATCCGCGACACGGATCCCGCCGGTGCCGCCCCCGCAGGCGAGGGCAGCGGACAGGGCGCAGCGACACCCGCCGATATCCCCTTCCCCAAGAGCTACGAGCGCGTGTCCGACATGGCCGCCCTGGACCGCTGGATCGCCCTGATCCGCGATCGCGGATATGTGGCCGTGGACACCGAGACCACCAGCCTGGACGAGATGCGCGCCGATCTGGTGGGTATCTCGCTATGCGTCGAGGCGGGCAGCGCCTGCTATATCCCGCTGGGGCACAAGGCGGGCGCGGCGGATGACCTGTTCGGTTCGGACGCGCTGGCCGAGGGGCAGTTGCCGATGGCGGCTGTCCTGGCCGCGCTGAAACCCGTGCTGGAGGACGACAGCATCCTCAAGATCGGGCAGAACATGAAATATGACGCCAAGATCCTGGCCCGCAACGGGATCACGGTGGCGCCCATCGATGATACGATGCTGATGTCCTATGCGCTGAACGCAGGCCTGCACGGGCATGGCATGGACACGCTGTCGGAACGCTACCTGGGGCATGCGCCCATCCCGATCAAGTCGCTTCTGGGCGGCGGCAAGGCGGCGATCACCTTTGACCGCGTCCCGATCGACGAGGCGGTGACCTACGCGGCCGAGGATGCCGATATCACCCTGCGCCTTTGGCAACTGTTCCGCCCGCAACTGTCCACCGCCCGTGTGACCACGGTCTATGAGACACTCGAGCGGCCCCTGGTGCCTGTGCTGGCGCGGATGGAGATGGCCGGCGTTCTGGTGGATCGCGACACCCTCAGCCGCATGTCAAATGCCTTTGCGCAGAAGATGGCAGGGCTGGAGGCCGAGATCCACGAACTGGCCGGCGAGAGTTTCAACGTCGGTTCCCCCAAGCAGCTGGGCGAGATCCTGTTCGACAAGATGGGCCTTGAAGGCGGCAAGAAGGGCAAGACCGGCGCCTATGCCACCGGCGCCGATGTGCTGGAAGACCTGGCCACGATGCATGATCTGCCCGCCCGCGTTCTGGACTGGCGGCAGTTGTCCAAGTTGAAATCGACCTATACCGATGCCCTGCAGGACCATATCAACCCCGAAACGGGCCGCGTGCATACATCCTACATGCAGACCGGTGCGAACACCGGCCGGCTGTCCTCGACCGATCCGAACCTGCAGAACATCCCGGTGCGCAGCGAAGAGGGCCGGCGCATCCGCGAGGCATTCGTGGCACCCCAGGGTCGGGTGCTTGTCAGCCTCGACTACAGCCAGATCGAATTGCGCATCCTGGCCCATATCGCCGGGATCGACGCGTTGAAACAGGCCTTCCGCGAGGGGCAGGACATTCACGCGATGACCGCATCGGAAATGTTCGACGTGCCGATGGACCAGATGACCCCGGATATCCGTCGCCGCGCCAAGGCGATCAACTTCGGCGTGATCTACGGCATTTCCGGCTTTGGCCTCGCCCGCAACCTGCGCATTCCGCGGGCCGAGGCGCAGGGCTTCATCGACCGCTATTTCGAACGTTTCCCCGGTATCCGCGATTACATGGATGCCACCAAGGCGTTCGCCCGCGACCATGGCTATGTGCAGACCCTGTTCGGGCGCAAGATCCATACCCCCGACATCAACGCCAAGGGGCCGACCGCCGGTTTCGCCCAGCGCGCCGCGATCAACGCGCCGATTCAGGGCACGGCAGCCGACATCATCCGCCGCGCGATGATCCGCATGCCTGACGCGATCAAGGGCCAGCCGGCGACAATGCTGCTGCAGGTGCATGACGAACTGATCTTCGAGGTGGATGAAAACGCGGTGGATCGCCTGATCGACACCGCCCGCGACATCATGCAAGGCGCCTGCGAGCCGGTGCTGAAGCTGGATGTCCCGCTGATCGTGGATGCGGGGCGTGGCGCCAACTGGGCCGAGGCACATTGATCCCTTTGGCGAAAGCCACAGGGAAGACCCGTCGCAATGCCGCATGATCAAGACCATCATCACGATCGCGGATGCCATCCACAACCTGTCGGATGCCCTCGTGCTGATGATCGCGCTGCTTGCCCGCAAACTGGCGCGCCGCCCCGCAGATGAAACGATGACCTTCGGCTATGGCCGGACCGAGGTGAAAGCGCTGTTGCAGGACCGCTTCGGGATCACCCACAGCACGATCGAAAAGGAAAGCCCGGCCAAAGCCTGCAGCAACGCGCCCGTGATCGGCCATTGGCGCTGCCGCGTCGCGCGCGGCGGGTCTTGCACTTGGCCGCATTTTCCCCTCCCCTTGGCGCGACCATGCCCGAAGGAAACGATCCCATGACAGACACGCCCCCCCGCCCGACCGATCAGCAACTGGCCGATAGCCTGGCCAGCGTTCTGACCGTGGAACGGATCGAGGAGGATTTCTATCGCGGCATCGCCACCCCGCAGGGACGCGGGCGCAGTTTCGGCGGTCAGGTCATCGGGCAGGCCCTGATGGCGGCCACGATGACCGTGGATCCTGCGCGTCCGAACCATTCATTGCACGGCTATTTCATGCGGCCGGGCGATGCGACCCAACCCGTGCTCTACCAGGTCGAACGGGATCGGGATGGCGGCAGTTTCGCCACCCGGCGTGTGGTGGCGATCCAGCATGGCAAGCCCATCCTGAACCTTGCCGCCTCGTTCCACGTGCCCGAGCCAGGTCTGGCCCATCAGGACAGCATGCCAGATGTGCCCGGCCCCGAGGTTCTTGAGACGGAAGAGGCGATGGCCGCCCGCATGGGCGACGCCCTGCCCGAGGCTTTCCGCAACTGGCTGAAAACACCGCGCCCGGTCGAAATGCGATCGGTCACGCCCCGCCCGCCCTTCGATCGCAGCCCACGGGATCCGGTGCAGCATATCTGGATACGGGTGCGTGGGGGCATGTCCGATGACCCGGCCTTGCATCGCGCGGCGCTGGCCTTTGCATCGGACATGGGGCTGCTCGGCACCTCGATGATGCCCCATGGCAAGACCTTCACCGACCCGGACATGCAGTTTGCCAGCCTCGATCATGCGCTTTGGGTGCATGATGAATTCCGCATGGACGACTGGCTGCTCTACACGATGGACAGCCCCTGGGCCGGGGGGGCGCGCGGGTTCAACCGGGGCCGGGTCTTTACACGCGACGGGCGGCTTGTCGCCAATGTCGCACAGGAAGGGCTGGTCCGGCGGATCACGCCGCGCGGCTGACCCCGAAAGCGCTATTCGGCCAGCCGGTTCGAGACCTCGATCAGGTTCCCGTCAGGATCGCGCATATAGATCGACAGGATCGGCCCCTCGGCACCGGTGCGGCGCACGGGACCTTCCTCGACCTCGATGCCAAGCCCTGAAAGATGCGCCTGCCAGTCATCCAGCGGCGTCTCGCTGAGAAAGCACAGATCGGCCGATCCCGGCTGTACCTGAGCCGCATGGGGGCGGAATTCCGCGCCCGCCTGGTGCAGGTTGATCTTCTGCACGCCAAAGCGCAGCGCAAGCCGCGGCGTGCCGCCGGCAGGGGTGAAGCTTTCGACCCGCATCCCCAGGGCGCGGGTATAGAATGCGACCGTGGCATCCATGTCGGCCACGGTCAGGACAAGATGGTCCAGCGACTTGATCTGAGGTGTCATTTCGCGATTGTTCCTTGCCCGGCCCGCGCCTAATCTGCGCCCATGCAACATGATGCCAGCCGATCCGACAGTCAAACCGTCACCGACATGATGGACCCCGCGCGCGGGCATGCCTTGCAGGTGGCCCTTGGGCTTGCCCCGACCATCACGGCTGGCAGCGCCTTGCCGCCGTTTTTCCATCAGCTGCATTTCTGGGATCCGCAGCCGCCCGCAAGGCTGGGGCGCGACGGGCATCCCGCAACCGGCCTTGGCCTGATACCTGACCTTGGTCTGCCTCGCCGCATGTGGGCGGGCGGGCGGCTGGCGTTCCACGCGCCTCTGATGGCCGGAACGCCTGCGGAAAAGACCACCGTGATCGACAGTGTCACACGCAAGGATGGCCGTACCGGGCCTTTGGGGTTCGTGACGCTGCGCCATGAGATCGCCCAGCATGGCAAGGCATGCATCACGGAATGGCAGGATCTTGTCTATCGCGAGGATCCCGCGCCGGGCGCCCCCGCGCCGATACCGCCACAAGCGCGGCAGGACGAGGATCTGTGCCGCCGCGTGCATTTCGACAGCACGCTTCTGTTTCGCTATTCGGCGCTGACATTCAACGGGCACCGCATCCATTACGATCTGGATTACGCCCGCGATGTCGAGGGTTACGCCGGGCTTGTGACCCATGGCCCGCTTCTGGCGCAGCACCTGATGCTGCTGGCCGAGGAACGGCTGGGCACCCTGCGCCAGTTCAGCTTTCGCGCGACGGCCCCGCTGATGCATTTCGAAGAAGCCGCGCTGTGCTGGTGCGATGACGGCACCATGTGGGTGCGCGGCCCTGACGGGCGGCAATGCATGCAGGCGCAGGCAGCCTGACCTTTACAGGCTGGCCTCGGGCCGGAAATCCGGCGGAATCCGGTCAACCCCGTCCAGAACCAGATCCGCCATGACCTGCGCCACCTTGGGCGCCATGCCGAAGCCGATCTTGAAGCCGCCATTGGCGATGAACTGATCCTTGAAGACAGGATGCACGCCCAGAACAGGGGCGCGACTGCGCGACCGGGGGCGCACGCCCGCCCAACGCTCGAGAATCGCCGCATCCCGCAGCGCAGGCACGGCCGCGCGGGCACGGGCGATCACCTGATCCAGTTGCCGATCCGTGCTGGCGGGATCGTCGTAATCGCGTTCGCTGGTCGATCCGATGGCAACCGTCCCATCCGCATGCGGCACCACATGCACCGTATCGACGAAAAGCTGCGGCGCCGCGCGCATGTCCAGCGCCAGAAGGGCAGCCTGCCCCTTGACCCCGTTGCCAAAGCTGCGCCCGAGCGTCGTGCCGATCTCGGCAAGCCCTGCCACACCCGTCGCATGGACGATGGATCCTTCGGACGCATGCGCCGCCACCACCTCGGCCCCGCGCGCCCGCAAGGCCGCCACCAGTGCCGCGCAGGCCATACGCGGATGCAACCGCGCGGTCAGCGTGTCACGGATCACCCAGCCGCTGGGGCTGGCGGGGGCCCAATCACCGCAATCATCGGCGCGCAGAACCTCCCAGACCGCATGGCCTTGCCACAGTGCGGCGGCTGACAGCGCCCGCGCCCGTGCCAGATCAAGCGCCGCCTCATCCGCCACGGGTTGCAGCCGCCCCAAGCGGGCATAACCCGTGGAAAGGCCCGACGCAGCCTCGACGCCCGACCAGAAATCACCGGCCATCATCAGGCTGTCGAATTGAAACGCCTTCTTGTCGTTCCACTGTTCGGGCACATGCGGGGCC
>JANREX010000020.1 GCA_030758115.1 Paracoccaceae bacterium
GGTTCAGATCTTTTCGATCAGTTCCGGGACGGCGGTGAAGAGGTCCGCGACCAGGCCGTAATCGGCGACCTGGAAGATCGGGGCCTCTTCATCCTTGTTGATGGCGACGATGATCTTGCTGTCCTTCATGCCGGCCAGGTGCTGGATCGCACCCGAGATGCCGACGGCGACGTAAAGATCGGGGGCCACGACCTTGCCGGTCTGGCCAACCTGCCAGTCGTTCGGGGCATAGCCCGAGTCCACCGCTGCGCGCGACGCGCCCACGGCAGCGCCCAGCTTGTCGGCCAGTTTCTCGATCAGGGCAAAGTCGGCTTCGGAACCCACGCCGCGCCCGCCGGACACGACAACGCCCGCGCTGGTCAGTTCGGGACGGTCCGAGGCCGCGACCTTGTCTTCAACCCATTCCGACAGGCCGGGGTTGTCGCCGGTGGCGATCGCCTCGACCGGGGCGGCGCCGCCCATCGGGGCCAGATCGAAGGTCGAGGTGCGGATCGTCATCACCTTGACGCTGTCTGTGGATGTCACGGTCTGGATCGCGTTGCCGGCATAGATCGGACGCTGATACGTATCCGCATCGACCACGCCCACCACGTCGGACAGGATCATCACGTCCAGCAGGGCCGCGACGCGCGGCATGATGTTCTTCGCATCCGTCGTGGAAGGGGCCACGATATGCGAATAATTGCCCGCCAGGCTGACGATCAGGGCGGCCACGGGTTCGGCCAGGCGATGACCGTAAAGCGCATCCTCGGCGACCAGCACCTTGGACACGCCTGCGATCTTCGCGGCCTCGTCGGCTGCGGCCTTGGCCGAAGCGCCGGTGCAGAGCACGGTCACATCGCCCAGTTGCTTGGCCGCGGTCACGGCCTTGGCGGTGGCGTCCAGCGCCAGCGTGCCATCGGTCACTTCACCAATCAGAAGAACAGCCATCACACAGCCCCCGCTTCCTTGAGTTTCGCCACAAGCTCGTCCACCGAGCCCACCTTGATACCTGCCGCCCGTGCCGCCGGTTCCGAGGTCTTGACCACGGTCAGGCGCGGGGTGACATCGACGCCGTAATCGGCGGCGGTCTTTTCATCGAGCGGCTTCTTCTTGGCCTTCATGATGTTGGGAAGGCTGGCATAGCGCGGCTCGTTCAGGCGCAGGTCGGCGGTGACGATCGTCGGCAGCTTGACCTTGATCGTCTGCAGGCCGCCGTCCACCTCGCGGGTGACCAGCGCGTGATCGCCCTGCACGTCCAGATCCGAGGCGAAGGCCGCCTGTGACCAGCCCAGCAGCGCCGACAGCATCTGGCCGGTCGCGTTCATGTCGTTGTCGATCGCCTGCTTGCCCGCGATGACCAGACCGGGTGCCTCTTCGGCGATGACGGCCTTGAGGATCTTGGCCACGGCCAGCGGTTCGATGTCGTTGTGCACGTCATCCGAGGCCACGACCAGGATTGCGCGGTCAGCACCCATCGCCAGCGCGGTACGCAGGGTTTCCTGCGCCTGCTTGACGCCGATGGAGACAACCACGACCTCGTCGGCCTTGCCCGCTTCCTTCAGGCGGATCGCCTCTTCCACCGCGATCTCGTCGAACGGGTTCATCGACATCTTCACATTGGCGAGATCGACACCGCTTCCGTCCGCCTTGACGCGAACCTTCACGTTATAGTCGATCACACGTTTGACAGGCACGAGTACCTTCATTGGCGTGGTCTCCCTCAGATTGCGGGAAGACGATTTACGACTCCCCAGATAACACTCTGCGCGTTGATATAATCTTGCGCGCCGGTGAAACAGGGCAAAATCGTCACGTCATGGTCATAAGACGCCGCGTTTTTCGGTTCGGATGTCCCATCGCGGGGCATTGGCACGATTTAGCGGTTTGCCCCCGGCACCCACAGAACATCGGCGCGCCCGTCATCATTGGCGACACGGGCCGCCACGAAGAACCAATCCGACAACCGGTTGAGATATTTGACGGCATCCGGGTTGACGGTTTCCATCGTCGCCAGTTCCACGGTTTCGCGTTCCGCGCGGCGGCTGATCGTGCGGCACAGGTGCAGATAGGCGGCCAGCGCCGAGCCGCCGGGCAGAATGAAGCTGCGCAGGGGTTCCAGGCGGCTGTTCATCGCGTCGATTTCGGCCTCAAGGCGGTCCACCTGCGCCTTGACCATCCGCAGGGGCGGATATTCCGCGTCCGCGTCACGCTCCATGTCGGGGCGGCACAGGTCTGCCCCGAGGTCGAACAGGTCGTTCTGGATCCGCGCGAGGGCCGCGTCGAGCTCCGTGCCGGCATGCAGCCGCGCCATTCCGACGGTGGCATTCGCCTCGTCCACGGTGCCATAGGCGGTCACGCGCATCGAATGCTTGGCGACGCGCGCGCCATTTCCCAGCGCGGTTTCGCCATCGTCGCCGGTCTTGGTGTAGATCTTGTTCAGAACAATCATGTCTTATCCCTGTCTGCGGAGCCAAACGAACAAAAGTATGAGGACGACCGCGCCCAGTTGCGCCCCGATGCGCCAGCGCATGATCTTGTTGGCATATTTGCGGTTGAAGTCACCACCTTTGGCGAAGCCGCCGATACCCAGCAGCAGGATGCCCAGCACCGCAAGACAGGCTGCGACCACAACGTAGAACAGGGGATCGTCCCTCATCACTTCAGTCCTTTTTTCCTTGTCCCGCCCCATGTAGAGGGCGCGCGACAAAAAGCGAACCTGAATTTTGCCACAGGTGGGTGGTCTCAGCCCTTGGCCAGCACCCAATCCAGCGCCCGCGTCGGCAGGATGCGGCGCAACAGGCCCATCGCATAGGTCGGGGTGGTGACGTAATAGCGCGCCCTTGGCCGTGGCGCCTCAAGCGCATGGATCAATTTGGCGGTCACAGCAGAGGCCGGCAATTCGAACCTGTCCTTCTTGAGCTTCGGCTCGTACAACCGCTTGAGCAGGGTGCTGCGGTATTGATCGGCGCGCGGGCTGTTCTGCCAGTCGATCCAGCGTTCGAAATGGGGGATCGAGTTGGCGCGGATGCGGCTGGCGATGGGGCCCGGTTCGATCAGGATGACATCGATGCCGGTGCCGCGCATCTCGATCCTGAGCGTGTCGCTGAGCGCTTCGATGGCGTATTTCGTGGCGTTATAGGCAGAACGCCACGGTGCCACCACCAGACCCAGCACCGAAGAGCAGTTGATGATGCGGCCATGTCCCTGGGCGCGCATCACCGGGATGACCAGCCCTGTCAGATCATGCCAGCCGAAGACATTGACCTCGAAAATCTCGGCCAGGGCCTCGCGCGGCAGGTCCTCGGCCGCGCCCGGGCAGGCATAGGCACCGTTGTTGAACAGCGCATCCAGCCTGCCGCCGGTCTGGTCCAGCACATGTGCCAGGGCAGCGCGGATCGAAGCCGGATCGGCATAGTCCAGTTGCACGGCCTCCAGCCCTTCGCCGATCAGCCGATCCACATCCGTTTGCTGACGGCATGCCGCGAAGACGCGCCAGCCCCGCGTCTTGAGGCCATGCGCGGCGTCGTAGCCGATGCCCGACGAACAGCCGGTGATGAGGATGGTTTTCGTGCTCATGCCGCCGTCATCGCAAGTGCCACGTCATGATGCAACACCTGACGGCGCAGATCAGCCGTCGCTTTTCGCGACAAGTGATCCCAGGACCCAGCCGACCCTGTTGCTTTCGATGGTGCGCATCCTGAGCCAGCCATTGTCGAAGGTTTCCAGAACCTCAACTTCCGCGCCCCGCGACAGCTTGCCGACAACGCCATAGCGCGTGCCTGGACCGCTGCGGAAATTCACAACATTGCCGGTGATCCGGCGGATATCGCGTGCGATCTCGGGCTGGGCGGGGGGGCTGGTCGCGATGATCTGGTCGAGGGGCGCGGTCACGGCAGGCTGCGCCAGGTTCAGTGTTGCGGTCCAGCGGATGACATCATCGGCCTGCCCATCCGCCGATACCGGGATGGGGCGAAGGGGCATGTCATCAGGCAAGCCACCCAGTCCGCCTGGATCCAGTTCCGAGCGGTTCATGCTGACGGTGTCGAGAATGACCGTGTCGATCTTGCCTTGTGCCAAAACATTGGTTTGCGATGGCGCCGCTGCGGCTTCGGCCTTGAGGCGCTGCGCTTCCGCCTGACGAGATCCTTCGCGTGGCTGATAATCGGCGCCGCCGCTCAGCGAATAGAAAGACCACCCGAGAAATGCAAAAGTCGCCGTCATCAGACGCCACATGCCCATACCCCCAAACACACAAAACACACGTAAAACAGCCGAAAACCGACTGGGCAGGATTCCGCCTATACCTGATTCGGGTTAATCGGCCTTGTCATTTTTTCAGAAATCGCCGGGCTGTTGTGCGCTGGTTGCTTTACCAAGCCGCGGTGTGCGTCTATCACCTGACGCATGAGCGACCTGATCGACGATAATGTACCGAACCCTTCCGAGGTGTCCGAACCGCTGCGCCGCGCGATCGGCGAGCGCTATCTGACCTATGCCTTGTCGACGATCATGCATCGTGCGCTGCCGGATGCGCGCGACGGCCTGAAGCCTGTGCATCGCCGCATTCTCTATGCGATGCGCGAACTGAGGCTGAGCAGCACCGGTGGTTTCCGCAAGTCGGCCAAGATCTCTGGCGACGTGATGGGCAACTATCACCCGCATGGGGATGCCGCGATCTATGACGCGATGGCGCGTCTGGCGCAGGATTTCAACGTCCGCTATCCGCTGGTCGACGGTCAGGGCAACTTCGGCAATATCGACGGCGACAACCCTGCCGCCGCCCGTTACACCGAAGCGCGCATGACCGCCGCCGCCGAGGCGCTGATGGAAGGGCTGGCGGAAAACGCGGTCGATTTCCGCCCCAACTATGACGGCACACTGGAAGAACCGGTCGTGTTCCCGGCAGCGTTCCCGAACCTGCTGGCCAACGGGTCATCCGGCATCGCGGTCGGCATGGCCACGAACATCCCGCCGCATAACATCGAAGAACTGGTCGGCGCCTGCCTGCACATGATCAAATCGCCCGACGCGCGGGACGAAACGCTGCTGCAATATGTGCCGGGGCCCGATTTCCCGACCGGCGGCGTGATCGTCGAGCCGCGCGAGAGCATTGCCGAGGCTTACCGCACCGGGCGCGGGGCCTTCCGGCTGCGCTGCAAATGGGAGGTCGAGGATCTGGGCCGCGGTCAGTGGCAGATCGTGATCACCGAGATCCCCTATCAGGTGCAGAAATCCAAGCTGATCGAGAAGATCGCGGAACTGATCCAGACCAAGAAGATCCCGATCCTGGGCGATGTGCGCGACGAATCCGCCGATGACGTGCGCCTTGTGCTGGAGCCGCGCGCGCGTACCGTCGATGCGAATGTGCTGATGGGGATGATGTTCCGCAACTCGGATCTCGAGGTGCGGTTCAGCCTGAACATGAACGTGCTGATCGACGGGCTGACGCCCAAGGTCTGTTCGCTCAAAGAGGTGCTGCGCGCCTTCCTGGATCACCGGCGCGAGGTGTTGCAGCGCCGGTCCCGGCACAGGCTGGAAAAGATCGATCACCGGCTGGAGGTGCTGGAAGGCTTCATCATCGCCTTTCTGAACCTCGACCGGGTGATCGACATCATCCGCTATGATGACGATCCCAAGCGGGCGCTGATGTTCGAGGACTGGGGCAAGCCCCATGTGCGCGCCACGTCGGAAAAGGACTATGTCTCGCCCTTGACGGCGCGGCGCATCGGTGCGGAGGAAGAGCCGTCGCTGTCCGAAGTGCAGGCCGAGGCGATCCTGAACATGCGCCTGCGGTCGTTGCGACGGCTGGAGGAGATCGAGCTGATCCGCGAGCGGGACGCGCTGATGGAAGAGCGCGCCACGCTGGAGGATCTTCTGGACAGCGAAAAGCTGCAATGGGCTGCGATTTCGGATCAGCTGCGCGAAGTGCGCAAGCAGTTCGGCGCCTCCAGCCCCGGCGGTGCGCGGCGCACCCAGTTCGCCGAGGCGGGCGAGGTCGAGGATGTGCCGCTGGAGGCGATGATCGAGCGCGAGCCGCTGACCGTGATCTGTTCGCAGATGGGCTGGATCCGGGCGATGTCGGGCCATATCGACCTGACCCGCGAGATCAAGTTCAAGGACGGCGACGGGCCGCGTTTCGCCTTCCACGCGGAAACGACCGACAAGCTGCTGGTCTTTGCATCGAACGGGCGTTTCTACACGGTGGGTGCGATGAACCTGCCCGGCGGGCGCGGCATGGGTGAACCGCTGCGCCTGATGGTGGATCTGCCGAACGAGGCGCAGATCGTGGATATCCTGATCCACAAGCCGGGGCGCAAGCTGCTGGTGGCGTCGTCGGCGGGGGATGGTTTCGTCGTGTCCGAGGATGAGGTCGTGGCCCAGACCCGCGCGGGCAAGCAGGTGCTGAACCTGTCGGGCGATGCGCGTGCGCTGGTCTGCCGCCCGGTGACAGGCGATCACGTGGCCTGCGTCGGCGAGAACCGCAAGGTGCTTGTGTTCCCGCTGGACGAGCTGCCGGAAATGGCGCGCGGCAAGGGCGTGCGGCTGCAGAAATTCAAGGATGGTGGCCTGTCGGATGCGATCACCTTTGCCCTGTCCGACGGGCTGAGCTGGCATGACCCCGCAGGTCGCACCCGCACCGAAAGCGATCTGGCCGAATGGCTGGGCAAACGCGCAAGCGCCGGCCGCATGGCGCCGCGCGGCTTTCCGCGCGACAACAGGTTCACCTGAGAACGCGGCGGCGCCGGTCTAGGCCGGATCCGCCTGCAGCCAGACACCGCCCTCGGGGCGCAATGTCAGGATCATCACGGGTTTCGGATCGCGGCCCGGCACCGGGCGGAAGCGGAACCGTGACAGAAGCGTGGCCAGGATGATCACCGCCTCCTGCAGGGCAAAACTGGCGCCGATGCAGATGCGCGGGCCGTCCCCGAACGGCAGATAGGCATAGCGCGGCACGGCCTTGCGGTCGGCGAAACGTTCGGGACGAAAGGCATCCGGATCCTCCCACAGCAGGTGATTGCGGTGCAGGGCATAGATCGGGATCATCACGGTGTCGCCTGGCCTGATCTCGCGGCCGCCAAGGGTATCGGCGGCTTGTGCCGTGCGCGATACAAGACCGGCGGGGGGGTAGAGGCGCAGCGCCTCATCCACGATCTGGCGGATGAAGGGTAGCGCCTCGACATCCGCGCCGGTCGCGGCGCGGCCTTGCAGCACCGATTGGGCCTCGGCGCGCGCACGGTCCTGCACCTGCGGGTCGAAGGCGCAGAGGTAGAGCGCCCAGCCCAGGGTGAGGGCGGTTGTTTCATGACCCGCGACGATGAAGGTCAGCAGGTTGTCGCGCAACTCGCCCGTGTCCATCTGCCGCTTCGTTTCGGGGTCTTCCCCGGCCAGCAGCAGGTCCAGCAGATCAGGCACCGCCTTGCCATGCTCCGCGCGGCGGCGCTGTTCGATGGACTGGTCGGCCACACCCTTCATCTGCTTGAGTGCGGCACCCGACATCATTCGCCCGGGTCGCGGCACCCAGTCGGGAAAGCCCAGGATGTCGAACAGGCTGATCTTGCCCGCCTCGCTGATATAGGCGTCGATGGCCTTGTGCACGGCGTCGCGGTCAAATCCGCCGCCGCCCGAAAAGGTGACGTCGCTGATCACGTCGAAGGTGGCGCGCACCATCTCGTCGAACATGTCCACCGCGCGGGGGCCTGCGGCGGCCACGCGTTCGGCGGATCGTTCGGCCGCGGCCGTCATGATCGGCGCAAGGTTCATCACGTTGCGATGGGAAAAGACCGGTGCGGCCGCACGGCGCTGCCAGCGCCAATGCGCCCCTTCGGCGACGAACAGCGATTCGCCGATCGCGGGGCGCAGCAGGTTCTTGGTCACGTCCGACTTGGGATAATCGTCCAGCCGTTCCAGAAGCATCTGGCGGATCGCCTCCGGGTCCATGACCATATGCCAACGCTTGCCGGTCTTGCCGCTGACCATGGGCTGGCGGGTTGCGATCTCGGGGATGATCGACAGCACGTTCTGGCGCGCGGCATTCAGGCTTTTCAGCAGCCCCCAGGGTTCCGTGACAAGGGGAACGCGCACGGGCAGGCGCGGTTGGCGGGGGGCCTGGGTGTCGATGGTTTCTGCGTGGGACATGGGCGGATGCCTCCTTGGGACAGGATATAGGGCGTGAGGGCATTCGGCAAACGGGTCACGGCGCGCGCCAAGCTGCCGCAGGCGCGTTGCGCGGCGGGTTCCGCTGCGCTATGCCCGGGACATCGCTGCGAAGGACTATGCCATGTTCCGTCTGCTTGCCCTGCTTTCCTCGGTCCTTCTGATGGCCGCCTGCACCAATCCGAACGACCTGGATGAGGCGCCGGCCGATCTGGGGGATTTCCGTCTGGGTCATAACGTGGTCGTGGCCTCGAAGATGACGCGCGGGCCGGTCTCGCGCGAGGCGACGCCCGAGGAATGGCAGGAATCGCTGAAGGGTGCGATCGACGAGCGTTTCGGCCGCTACGAGGGGGATCGCCTCTATCATCTTGGTGTCAGCGTCGAAGGTTACGTGCTGGCGCAACCCGGTATTCCTATCGTGGCCTCGCCGAACTCGGTTCTGATCCTGCTGCTGACGGTCTGGGATGACGCGGTCAGCCAGAAGATGAACACGCCCCCCGAACAGATCACCGTGATCGAGACGATTTCAGGCAATACGATCCTTGGGTCCGGGCTGACCCAGTCCAAGGAAGTGCAGATGCGCAACCTCAGCCGGAATGCGGCCAAGCAGATCGAGAATTTCCTGGTGCGCCGGCGCGCGGGGGACGGCTGGTTCGGCGCGGCTGAGGTGGCGGCGGAAGACGCGGCGGCGGAAGA
>JANREX010000021.1 GCA_030758115.1 Paracoccaceae bacterium
GCTGTCGAATTGAAACGCCTTCTTGTCGTTCCACTGTTCGGGCACATGCGGGGCCAATGCGCCAACAATCCCGCCGCTGCTGCCCGCACCCGGTCCATGCGGGTCGATCACCCGCACCCGCGCGCCACGCTGAACGCAGGCCCATGCCACCGACAGGCCGAATATTCCGGCCCCCAGAACGGTCACATCAGCCATTGCCATTCCTGCACATCCTTTGCATTGTCGCGTTGTTTTCAATGCCCTTCCTAAGGGATGCCCCCTTGCAAGACCAGTCCGCACACATCGCATGGCGCGACGGCGACCTGCCTGTTTCCACCCGGTTCGACGACCCCTATTTCTCGCTCCAGGGTGGTCTGGCGGAAACGGCGCATGTGTTTTTGCAAGGCAACGATCTGCCGGCGCGGTTCCGCGACGGGTTTCATATTGCCGAACTGGGCTTCGGTACGGGTCTGAACCTGCTGGCCACGCTTCATCTGTGGCGCTCGTCCGGGCAAACCGGACAGTTGCGCTTCACCACCTTCGAAGCCTTTCCGATGACAGCGGCAGAAATGCGCAGGGCGCAATCCGCCTTTCCCGCGCTGGCCGGGATTGCCGCCGAACTGGCACATTTCTGGCAGGATAGCCCAAGGGGCTTCACCCTTCCGGACCTTGCCTTCACGATGGTGCAAGGCGACGCGCGCGATACCCTTCCCCGTTGGACGGGACAGGCGGATGCCTGGTTTCTGGACGGGTTTTCGCCCGCCAAGAACCCCGAGATGTGGGAGGATGCGTTGCTGGCCGAAGTCGGGCGCCACACCGCAGAGGATGGCACCGCCGCCACCTATACAGCCGCAGGCTTTGTCCGGCGCGGCCTTGCGGCGGCGGGATTTGACGTTGAACGCTGTCAGGGATACGGCAGCAAAAGACATATGACCGTGGCGCGGAAGGCCAAAGCATGACCGAACAGAATACCCGCCTCGGGATCATGCTGATGATCGCCACGACTTTCGTCTTTGCCATGCAGGACGGGATCTCGCGGCATCTGGCAGGCGAATACAACGTCTTCATGGTCATCATGATCCGCTACTGGTTCTTTGCGGCCTTCGTCATGTCCGTGGCCGCGCGCAAGGCAGGCGGTTTGCGTGCGGCGGCAAAGACCTCGCAACCGGTGCTGCAGGCGTTTCGCGCCGTTCTTCTGGTGACCGAGATATGCGTGATGGTTCTGGCCTTCACGATTCTCGGCCTGATCGAAAGCCATGCGGTCTTTACCTGCTATCCGCTTCTGGTTGCGGCACTGTCCGGCCCGGTGCTGGGCGAGAAGGTCGGCTGGCGGCGCTGGACGGCGATCGGCGTGGGGTTTGCCGGGGTGCTGATCATCCTGCAACCGGGGTTCGGCGTCTTCCGGATCGAAGCGATCGTGCCCCTGATCGCGGCCTTGCTGTTCGCCCTTTACGGCCTTCTGACCCGCTACGCCGCCCGCAAGGACAGCACCGCCACCAGCTTTTTCTGGACAGGCACGGTAGGGTCGATCGCGATGACCAGCATCGGCATCTGGTTCTGGGAACCGATGACCGGCCCCGATTGGGGCTGGATGGGCCTGTTGTGCATCACCGGTGCCTTGGGTCACTGGCTGCTGATCAGATGCTACGAGGTCGCCGAGGCCAGCGCCGTACAGCCCTTTGCCTATCTGCAACTGGTGTTCGTGTCGGTGCTGGGGATCGTGGTCTTTTCCGAGACCATCCGCACCAACGTGGCCATTGGTGCTGCGATGATCGTGGCGGCGGGGCTGTTCACCCTATGGCGCGAGCGGCAGAACCGTGGCGCCTGACAACTCGCGGCTGAACGGCACAGGATGCGGATCGCGCCCCAGACGGGCGCGGTAGATCGGCATCGATTCCGCAACCCGCATCACGTAGTTCCGGGTTTCGCGGAACGGGATATGCTCGATCCAGTCCACGACCTGATCGGCAGACATGCCGCGCGGGTCGCCCTGTTCCTGCATCCAGCGGATCGGGCGGCTGGGCCCGGCATTGTAGGCCGCGGCGACCAGAACGACATTGCCCCCGAAATCCGCGCCCAGCCTTGCCAGATAACCGCTGCCCAGACGGGCATTGTAGGACCAGTCCGACAGGACGCGCCCGGCGTCGTGATCCAGCCCCAGATCGCGCGCCACCTCGGCCGCCGTGCCCGGCATCAGCTGCATCAGACCCTGCGCGCCCGCGCCGCTGACCACGGCGGGGTCAAATTCGCTTTCGCGGCGCGCGATGGATTTCGCCAGCTCCATCGGCACGGGCAGGCGCATGTCGCGCATCGGATGCAGCGCATAATAGGGCCGCGGCAGGGTCACGCCCTGGTTCGCCGCTTCCTTGCCGATCATCACGGCCAGATGCGGCTCTCCCAGATCGATCGCCATCTCGCCCAACTGGGCAAGCCCGGTCGCGTCCTGCCCTTCGGCAAGGTGGGTAAAGAACTGCTCGGCCAGGCCGGTTTCGCCCGCACGCAGCAGCAACAGGCCCGCCCTGTAGACGGAAGATCCGGTGAAGGCCGCGCCGCGCCAGTCCGATGGGGTATCCGCCCCCCTCAGCGAGGGATCGGATGCAGCACCCGCCTTTTCGGCCGCAAGCAGCCCGTAGAAACTGGTCTGATGCTGCGCGCCATCCGCATAGGCCAGAGCGGCTGCATCAGGATCGCCCGCCGCCTCTTGCGCGCGCCCGATCCAGTAACCGGCACGGCCCAGCGAAATCGGTGTCGACACCGCTGCCCGGAACCTTTGGAAGTGATCCAGCGCCAGATCGGTCTCTTTCATGTAGGTCAGGGCGATATAGCCCGCCAGCCATTCCAGGTCCGCGTAATCCGACCCATCGGCCAAGCGATGCGATGCCGCCAACCGATAGGCCAGATCGGTCTTGCCCTCGCGCATCTGGGCGCGGGCAAGGTAGCTGCGCCAACCGGCCCAGCGCTGCGGCTCGCCCAGGGTCGCGGCGCTGGTCGAACGCTCAAGCAGCAGGGCAATCGCGCTATCGGTCAGCCCTTTCTGGATTCGCCAGTTGAACCTGTCATGGGCAAGACCGGCATCACCCTGCAACGCGGCGGGCACCGCGTCGATCAGCGCGTTCACACCATCCGCCTGCGCCTTCAGCGCCAGACGCGCCCGCGCCAGCGCCTGACGGTCCGCACCAACAAGCGGCAGCATGCGTTCCGCATCTTCGGTCAGCCCGCGCCAGAGGGCCATGTCAAGCCGGGCGGCATGGTGCGGGGCCAGCAGCGGCCCATGCATCTCGACGAAAACCTCATGTTCCAGCCGGTCCATGGCCAGCGTCCGCCAGGCCAGGACAAGCCCTGCCTCGGCATCGCCGGCGCGACCCGCCTCTTTCAGGGCAGCGGCATGGCGCAGGACGCCCGTGCCGGTTTGAGGCGGCACATCGCGGAAAAACTGCAGGACCTGCGCATCGGTCGCTGTCACGAAGGCCTGTTCCGACCGCCGCCGCAGCAGGGCAAGGCCCGGCCAGTCCGGGTTGCGGTCCAGGAAAGCCAGCACCTGGTCAGGGCTGCCGCGCCCGGCGCGCAGCCTGTGCCATTCGACCAGCATCAGCGCTTCGGGGCCTGCCCTTTCGGCAAGGGCCGCCGCATTGTCCCAGTTGCCCGACCGCACCGCCGACATGGCCGAGGCCAGCGGTTGCGGCCCGGTCTGTTGCGCCATCGCATCCGAGGTCATTACAAAGCCCGCAAGCGCGGCCGTCAGGATCGCTTTTCGCAACATCTCTTGCTTTTTCCAGAGGGACAAAGGATAGACAGCGCCAGACTATCCCCTCGAGTCTCGGGCTTCAATTCACGTTGGTGACAAGACCGACAGCGGGGGCCATCCACAGGCGGCATCTGGCCGCCACGCAGCGAAAAGGAGCGTGTCATGTTCAAAGGGTCCATTCCCGCCCTCATCACGCCGTTCAAGAACGGCGCGCTGGATATCGAGACGCTGAAGAAACTTGTCGAATGGCACATCGCCGAAGGCTCGCACGGCCTGGTCCCTGTCGGCACCACGGGTGAAAGCCCGACGCTGACCCATCGCGAGCATGAGATCGTGATCGAGGAAGTGGTCAAGGCCGCTGCCGGGCGCATCCCTGTCATCGCCGGTGCCGGGTCGAACAACACGGCCGAGGGTATTCGCCTGATCCAGCACGCCGAGGCGGTGGGCGCCGATGCGGCGCTGGTGGTGACCCCCTATTACAACAAGCCGACGCAGGCCGGCCTGATCGCGCATTTCAAGGCGGTGCATGACTGCTGCAACCTGCCAATCATCATCTACAACATCCCCGGCCGCTCGGTCGTCGACATGTCCCCCGCCACCATGGGCGAACTGGCGAAACTGCCGCGCATCGTCGGCGTCAAGGACGCAACCGGCGACCTCAGCCGCGTGCCCAAGCAACGCATGACCTGTGGTGCGGATTTCATCCAGCTTTCGGGTGAAGACGCCACGGCACTCGGGTTCAACGCGCATGGCGGTGTCGGCTGCATCTCGGTCACCGCGAATGTCGCGCCCAAGCTTTGCGCGGAATTCCAGACGGCCACCCTCAAGGGGGATTACGCAACCGCGCTGACCCTTCTGGACCGGCTGATGCCCCTGCACGAGGCGATTTTTGCCGAACCGGGTGTCGCAGGCGCGAAATACGGGATGTCACGCCTTGGCCTGTGCAGCGACGAGGTGCGTTTGCCACTGGTCGGGCTGACCGATGCGGTCAAGGCACGCATGGATGACGCGATGCGTTACGCGGGCCTTATCAACTGATCTGATGTGATCGCCTGAAAACCCCGGTCGTGAGGCCGGGGTTTTTTGCTGCCTTATTGACATCAAAATGATATACAAAAAATATCGTTTTGAAGGGTTTTCAATATGGCAAAGAAATCAAAGAAATCCGCTGGCAAGCCTGTGAAGGCGGACGAGGTGCCGCAGCGCGCAGTCAAGATACCGGTCGCCCTGCGGTTCAACGCGGATCTGCTGGCAAAGATCGACAAGGTCGCGCTGCGCCGGGGCATGTCGCGCAACGCGTTGATTTCCTACTGGTGTTCCCGCGCAGTCGAGGCCGAATAGCCGCCAGACATGAAAAGGGCGGGATGATCCCGCCCTGTCTCAAGTCGTCTGTCAGATGCCGCAGTCCACGATCGCCTTGGCCAGGATCGGCACCGTCGTCTTGTTCAGACCGGCGATATTCAGGCGGCTGTCACCCACCATGTAGATCGCGTGCTCCTCGCGCAGACGGGCCACCATCTCGGGCGAGGCGCCCAGCCGCGAGAACATCCCGCGATGCTGCGCAATGAACCCGAAACGGTCAGATCCGGCAAGGCGCTGCAATTCCGTCGCCAGCTGCTTGCGCAGGTCCAGCATGGACAGGCGCACCTCTTCCAGCTCGGCCGTCCAATCGGCACGCAACGCCGCATCAGTCAGGATCTCGGTCACGACGCGCGCGCCATGATCCGGCGGGAACGAGAAGTTCTGCCGGTTCAGGAAATTGAGCGATCCTTGCGTCAGCCCGCGCAGCCCCTTGTCCTGCGACACGGCCATCAGCAGACCCGTGCGTTCACGGTAGATGCCGAAGTTCTTGGAGCAGCTTGCCGCGATCAGGCATTCCGGCACCGAAGAGGCAACCAGGCGCACCCCAAGGGCATCTTCTTGCAGGCCATCGCCAAAGCCCTGGTAAGCGATGTCGATCATCGGCACGCCACCGGTTTTCAGCAGCAGATCGACAACGGCCTTCCACTCGGTCAGGTTCAGGTTCGCGCCAGTCGGGTTGTGACAGCATCCATGCAGCAGAACCACGTCTCCGGCGCGCACATCGGCCAGATCGGCCATCATGCCGTCGAAATCCACGCCACGCGTGTCAGCATCGAAATAGCGGTATTCGACCACCTCCATCCCCAGGTAGTTCAGGATGGTCACATGGTTCGGCCATGTCGGGTTGGACACAAAGACCCGCGCGGACGGACTCGCCATGCGGATCAGCTCGAACGCCTGCCGCACCGCGCCAGTACCGCCCGGTGTCGCCGCCGCCGCGATGCTGTCACGCGGCACCGCGCCGCCCAGCACCAGGTCGATCATCACATCCGCAAAGGCAGGATCGCCCGCCAGACCGACATAGGATTTGGTCGTCTGTTCCTCGACCAGCTTGCGCTCGGCCGCCTTGACGGCGCGCATCACCGGGGTCACGCCTTCGGCGTTCTTGTAGACACCGACGCCCAGGTCGATCTTGGTCGGGCGCGGATCATCCTTGTAGAGCTGCATCAGCGCAAGGATCTTGTCGGCGGGATGTTCTTTGAGGTTCGAAAACATTTGGAAATCAGGCCTTTCCGGTTGCAACGGGCAGGGTGGGGAAAGCCCCCCATTCGCACCATGACCCGTCATAAAGCGAGTGATCTGTCTTGCCGATCCGTTCCAGCGCCAGGCTGATGATGGCCGCCGTCACGCCCGACCCGCAGGTGGTGATCACCGGCTTTGACAGATCGACATGCGCCGCCGCGAAGGCAGCGCGCAATCCATCCACGTCCAGCAATGTACCATCCGGGTTGAGCAGGGTCTTGAACGGCAGGCTTTTCGATCCCGGGATATGCCCCTTGCGCAGACCCGGGCGGGGTTCATCCACCTCGCCGGCGAACCGTTCAGCGGCGCGGGCGTCCACGATCTCGTAATCGCCCAGCTTGGATGCGGCGGACACCTGGGTCACATCCTTGACCATGTGGTTCTGGCGGCGCACCGTCATGTGCCGGTCGCGCACCATCGGGGCCATATCCTCGACCTCGCGCCCCTCGGCCAGCCATTTCGGGAAACCGCCATCCAGCACGGCGATGTCCATCTGGCCCATCAGGCGGAACAGCCACCAGACGCGAGCCGCCGAAAACAGCCCCTCGGCGTCATAGACGACCACCTGATGCCCGTCACCGATGCCCATGGCCCGCATGCGCGACATGAATTTCTCGACCGGCGGCGCCATATGGGGCAGATCGGACCGGTGGTCGCTGATCTCGTCGATGTCGAAGAAGCGCGCGCCCGGAATATGGGCGGCGGCATAGGCCGCCTTGGCGTCACGCGGATCGCCCGGCATGAAATAGGTGGCATCCAGGATCCGCAGATCCGGATCTTTCATATGGGCGGCCAGCCAGTCGGTCGAGACCAGCAATCTGGGATCATCAAGTGCCATGGGAACCCCCCTGTCGATGCGTCCTGTCCTGCCTACATCGGGGGGTGGTGGCTGGCAAGTCAAAGGGCCTCCGTTTCGGACGGAAACGCCCTGTTTTCAGGGGCAATCAGCCCTCTTTCAGCAGCCGTTGTTTCTGGCGGTTCCAATCGCGCTTGGCCTCGGTCTCGCGCTTGTCATGGTTCTTCTTGCCCTTGGCGATGCCGATCTTCAGCTTCACCAGCCCACGATCGTTGAAATACATCACGATCGGCACCAGCGTCATGCCCTTGCGCTGCGTGGCGTTCCACAGGCGCGCCAGCTCCTTGCGCGACACCAGCAGCTTGCGGCGGCGGCGTTCCTCGTGCTTCCAGACGCGGGCCTGCTGGAACGGCGCGATGTAACTGTTGATCAGGTAAAGCTCGCCATCCTCGACCGAGGCATAGCTTTCCGCGATATTCGCCCCGTTCTCGCGGAGCGATTTGACCTCGGACCCCATCAGGATGATACCGCATTCGATATCCTCCTCGATCGCGTAATCAAAGCGCGCGCGGCGATTCTCGGCAATCACCTTGTAATTCGGGTCTGCTTTCTTCTGGGCCATGCGCGCTGAATATCCCGCAGGCGGGCAACTGTCCATCCGGGCGCGCGCGCCCTCAGCTTCCGCGGTAGGTCGAATAACCGAAGGGCGACAGCAGCAGCGGCACATGGTAATGCGCCCCGGCATCCGAGATGCCGAACCGGATCGGCACGACGTCCAGGAAACGCGGCGCCTCGGGCGGGGTGCCGATGCTGTCCAGGTAGGCACCCGCGTGGAACTCCAGCTCATAGACACCTGTGGTGAACTGGCCCTGCGGCAGGATCGGCCCATCCGTGCGCCCGTCGTCATTCGTGACCTTGCGGGCCAGATGCACCCTTGCGTCGCCCTCGATCCGGTAGAGGTCGATCGCCAGTCCCGCGGCGGGGCGACCACTTGCGGTATCCAGAACATGGGTCGTCAGGTATCCCTGGGACATGAAAAGCTCCTGTTTCTGCGGTATCATTAGGCAGTCTAGCCCAAGCCATAGCGCAGGACATGGGCAAATGCTGCGCTGCGATTGTCAGGAAACTCTTTATCGGATTTCTTGAAAATCATCGGCACAAGTCTGTCATAGAGTTTTGCCAGCACATGCGAGGACCTTATGAACCGTTACCCACGCAACATGATCGGTTATGGCGCACATCCACCCAAGGCCCAATGGCCGGGAGGCGCCAAGGTCGCGGTACAGTTCGTGCTGAACTACGAAGAAGGCGGAGAGAACTGCATCCTGCATGGCGATGCCGCATCCGAGGCGTTCTTGTCCGATATCGCCGGTGCCGCACCCTGGCAGGGCATGCGCCACTGGAACATGGAATCGATCTATGAATACGGCGCGCGGGCAGGCTTCTGGCGTCTGCACCGCCTGTTCACCGAGGCGGAGTTACCCTTAACCGTTTACGCCGTGGCCTCGGCGCTTGCGCGCAGCCCGGAACAGGTCGAGGCAATGAAATCCGCCGGGTGGGAAATCGCCAGCCACGGGTTGAAATGGGTCGATCACCGCGACATGCACGAGGACGAGGAACGCGCCGCGATTGCCGAGGCGATCCGCCTGCATGCCGAAGTGGTGGG
>JANREX010000022.1:0-29735 GCA_030758115.1 Paracoccaceae bacterium
GCTCTGGCCTGCCTTGCGCCATGCCGGTCTAACGCAGCATCCCGGCCTTGCGGTATTGATCCAGCATCCCCTCCAGATCCAGCCCCTCCTGCGCGGCGAAGCTTTGCAGATCGGCGGGAAATACGCAGTCGGGCCCGCCCAGCCAGGCGCGATCCCGTGCATAGTGGAACTGGGCAAAGCCCGGATCCTGCGCCAGCGGGATGCGCGACAGCACCCAGACCTCTTGCAGCCTGTCCACAAGATAGCTGCCGTCAAAGGTGCCGCAAAAATAGAGAAAGGCGGCCTTGTCGGCGTCGAAAAGCGCGGTGCCAAGGCGGGCATCCTTGGCCTTGCCCCCCTCGACCGTCATGCCGCTGGGCACGAAATTGTCCTCGCTCAGCAGCTTGCCGTCATAACCATAGACAGCAAAGAGTGCGTCCAACCCGGTAATCGCGTGCTCGGTCTGGTTGGCAAAGGTCAGCAGGGCGATCCCCGGCTGCACCTCTTCGGTCAAGGTCACGGTCAGATGGCCATCGCGCGGGGCCAGATCGAAGGTGACGAAGGAAAACACCCCCATCGCAAAGGCACCCCCCGCCGCGATCCGCCGCATCCGCCGGTAGCGCAGAGGCGACAGCAGCCAGCCCAGACCCAAAGACAGTTTCATCGTTACCTCACAGCCGCAACCCATACGGCTGGTAAGGTGTGGCGCGCCCGCGCGATCTGTCAACCGCCGACAATCCCTTGCAAAGCCTGCGGAAATCAGAGTGTCACAGCGCGGCAACATGACCCGTGACGGGAACGGGCCGCGCCCTCTTCCCTCTGTGCCCTGTCCCGGTCCATCCTTGATGCTTGCCCGACTCAACCCAAAGGACCGCCGCCATGCCCTATCTCCTCCTCCTCCTTGCCGTGGTGGCCGAGACGATTGGCACCTCGGCCTTGCAGGCAAGCCAGCAGTTCACGCGGCCCTGGCCCTCGGTGCTGGTGGTGGTGGCTTACGGGATCAGCTTCTACCTGCTGGCGCAGACGCTGGCCTTCATGCCGGTGGGCGTGGTCTATGCGCTGTGGTCGGGGCTGGGGATCGTGCTGATCGCGCTGATCGGGTTCATGGTCTTCGGTCAGCGTCTTGATCTGCCCGCCGTGATCGGCATGGCGATGATCCTGGGCGGGATCGTGGTGATCCACCTGTTCTCGAAAGCCTCGCCGCATTGAGCAAGGCTTTCGAGAGTATTCAAGGCACGATGACGGGCCGGTTCAGCCCATCGCGCGCAGGCGCTTGATCAGGGACGAGGTGTCCCAGCGCCCGCCGCCCAGTTTCTGCACATCCTTGTAGAACTGGTCGACCAGCGCCGTGACCGGCAGGCTGGCGCCATTCTCGTCCGCCGTATCAAGGCAGATGCCCAGGTCCTTGCGCATCCAGTCCACGGCAAAGCCGAATTCGAACTGATCCGCGACCATGGTCTTGTAGCGGTTCGACATCTGCCAGCTGCCGGCAGCGCCCTGGCTGATCACCTCGACCACGGCCTCGCCGTCCAGGCCCGCTTTCTCGGCGAAATGAAGCGCCTCGGACAGGCCCTGCACCAGGCCCGCGATGGCGATCTGGTTGCACATCTTGGTCAGCTGGCCTGCGCCGCTGTCACCGATCCGGCGGCAGATGCGCGCATAGGCGGCGATCACCGGCTCTGCCGCGTCGTACTGCGCCTGCACCCCGCCGCACATCACCGAGAGCACGCCGTTTTCGGCACCCGCCTGCCCGCCCGAGACCGGCGCATCGACGAAGCCCAGCCCATGCGCCTCGGCGGCGGCGAACATCTCGCGCGTGACGGCGGCCGATACGGTGGTGTGATCGACAAAGATCGCGCCCTTGGTCATGCCCGCAAAGGCGCCATCCGCCCCGGTGCAGACAGACCGCAGATCGTCGTCATTGCCCACGCAGGCCATCACGAAATCCGCCCCTTCCGCTGCCGCGCGCGGCGTCGTCGCCATCGCGCCACCGTGCTGCTTGACCCAGGCTTCGGCCTTGGCGGCGGTGCGGTTGTAGACGGTCACCTCATGCCCCTTGGCCGCCAGATGCCCCGCCATCGGATACCCCATGACTCCCAGACCCAGAAATGCCAGTTTTGCCATCAGCCTCTTCCCTTGCGTGATTGTGTTCCCTCTGGTTTGTGTCTAGCTAACGGGCGGATTGCAAGGGGTAAGGGGCGTTTCGGAATGGTGCGGGTCATCCAGTGGTTGTTGCGGATTGCGGGGGGTTTGATCGTTCTCGCGGTGGCGGGCATCGCGCTGATCTTCTGGTTCGCCGGCCGCTCCTTGCCCGATTACAATCGCACCGTCACGATCCCGGAAGGGGCCGCGCAGCCCTCGGCCCCGGTCGAGATCGTGCGCGACAATGCCAATGTGCCCCATATCTTCGGCGCGACCGATGCCGATGTCTTCTATGGGCTGGGCTATGCCCATGCGCAGGACCGACTGTGGCAGATGATGACCATGCGCCGCACGGTGCAAGGGCGGCTGTCCGAGATCTTCGGCGCACGGACCCTGCCCATCGACACGCTGATCCGGCGGCTGGATCTCTACACGCTGGCGCAGCGCGCGGTCGATGTGCAGGACACCCGCACCATCGCCGCGCTTGAGGCCTATGCCAATGGCGTGAACGCGCGCCTGGCCGAGATCAACGAAGGCGCGCTGGGGCGTGGCGCGCCCGAGATGTTCCTGTTCAACGCGCCGGTGGCGCCCTGGCAGCCCGCGGATTCCATTGCGGTGATCAAGCTGATGGCGCTGCAACTGTCGGGCCAGATGTCGGCCGAGATCAAGCGCGCCCGAACCTCGCTGGCCTTGCCGGATCCCGCCCGCCTGGTCGATATCCTGCCCGATGCGCCGGGCAGCGGTGTGGCGGCCCTGCCCTCCTATGCCAGCCTGTTCGACGGCGCGCTGCCACGCTTTGCCATGACCGGCGATCTGCCCGCCGATCCGCTGTCACCCTTTCACCGTTTCGAGCTGGCCGGCGCCTCGAACGCCTGGGCGGCGGCGGCGCAACGTTCGGCCAATGGCGGCACGCTTCTGGCCTCGGACCCGCATCTGGGCTTCAGCGCACCGACCATCTGGTACCTGGCGCGGATGGAACTGTCGGCAGGCGGTGTGATCGGCGGCACCATTCCCGGCATCCCGATCGTTCTGTCAGGCCGGTCCGAGGATCTGGGCTGGGGTATCACCTCGTCCTATCTCGATGACCAGGACCTGTTCATCGAGCAGCTCAACCCCGACAATCCCGAGGAATACCTGACACCGGAGGGGTTCAAACCCTTCGAGACCCGCCCCTCGATCGTGAACATCAAGGGCGCGGCCCCGGTCACCCTGACCCTGCGCTGGACCGAGAACGGCCCCGTGCTGCCCGGCAGCCATGCCAACCTGGGCGCCATCACCCCGCCGGGGCATGTGGCCAGCCTGGCCTGGACCGCGCTGACGCCCGCCGATACCACCATGAGCGCGGGCCTTGGGCTGATGTATGCCCGCACCGTGCAGGAAGCGTTGGCAGCGGGAGAAGGATTCATCGCCCCCTCGCAGAACCTGACCTTGGTTGACGGTGTGCAGATCGCCCTGAAGACCATCGGACAGGCCCCGCGCAGAGATGTGCAACACCAGAGCCAGGGGCGCATTCCCAGCCCCGGATGGATCGCGAGCAATCGCTGGCAGGGGGCGCTGCCCTATGATTCCAACCCCGAATTCGTCAATCCGCAGGGCGGTATCCTGGGCAATACGAACAACAAGATCGTCAACCGCCCCTTCCCGCTGCATGTCAGCCATATCTGGGGCGACAGCCAGAGGGTGCAGCGCTGGCAGCGGCTGATGCAGATGCGCGAGGTGCATACCCGCGACAGTTTCATCGAAGCGCAGCTGGATACCGTCAGCGTGACCGCGCAATCGCTGCTGTCGCTGGTGGCGGCCGATCTGTGGTTCACCGGATCGGCGGCGCCGGAGGGCACGCGCATGCGCCAACGCCAGCGCGCGCTGGATCTGCTGGCCAACTGGAACGGCGAGATGAACGAACATCTGCCCGAACCGCTGATCTATGCCGCATGGCTGCGCGCGCTCCAGGACCGGCTGATCCGGGACGAGATCGGCCCGCTGGCCGACGAGTTCACCCATGTCGAGCCGCTGTTCATCGAGCGCGTCTACCGCGATGTCGATGGGGCGGGCGTCTGGTGCGACGTGATCCAGAGCGCCCCGGTCGAGACCTGCACCGACATGGCGCGCCTGGCGCTGGATGATGCTCTGGTCTGGATCGAGGAAAGATACGGCACCCAGATCGAGGCGCTGCGCTGGGGCGATGCGCATCAGGCCACCCATGATCACCCCGCGCTGGGAGAGGTGCCGCTGCTGCGGTATTTCGTGAACATCCGCCAGTCCACCAGCGGCGGCGATCACACGCTGCTGCGCGGGCGCACCCTGGGCAAGGGCGACGATCCCTTTCTGAACGTGCATGGCGCGGGCTATCGGGGGGTCTATGATTTCGCGGACCCCGACAGTTCGGTCTTTGTCACCTCGACCGGTCAGTCAGGGCATTTCCTGTCGCGCCACTATGACGATCTGGGCGAGCTGTGGCGGCGCGGCGAATACATCCCCATGTCGCTGGACGAAAACCTTGCCCGCGCCGCAGCGGTGGGCGTGACCCTGCTGCAACCGCGCTGATGATGCAACAGAACGCAGCCATCCACCCCGCCTGCGGCATGTTGGCAATCATGTGATGCGTTGTTTCCTCGACTCGGCGGCCATTCTGCTTTACCACCGCACGGAACAGGCAAGATAAACGACAATAAAGAGACCTATCCCTTCGATGAACGCGCCCGTCCAGCGTCTTGATGACGCCGCCCGCCCCGCTTCTGCTGCGACACCCGTCCTGACCGAACCCACCGTCGATACCGCTTCAGCTCCGGCACGCTCCGCGCAGGAGTGGGTCAGGATCCTGGCGCGCTACCGCGAACCCGACCCTGCGCGCAGCGCATTCGAGGTGGCGATCAGCGCGTTGCCCTTCATCGGGATCTGGGCGCTGGCGCTATGGGCATTGTCCTTCAGCTACGTTCTGGCCTTCGTGCTGGGCCTTGCCAACGCGGCCTTCGTGCTGCGGCTGTTCCTGATCCAGCATGACTGCGGCCATGGCGCCTTTTTCGCGGACAAGCGCGTCGGCGACTGGGTCGGCCGCTTGCTGGGTGTCTTCACGATGACGCCCTACGATGTCTGGCGCCGCACCCATTCCGCGCATCATTCCAGCACCGGCAACCTGGACAAGCGCGGCCTGGGCGATGTGCATACCATGACCGTGGCCGAATATCGCGCGGCCAGCGGCTGGGAACGTTTCATGTACCGGCTCTACCGGCATCCCGTGGTGCTTTTCGGGCTTGGGCCGGGCTATCTGTTCCTGCTGCAGAACCGCATTCCCTATGGGCTGATGTCCTCGGGCTGGCTCTACTGGGTCAGCGCCATGGGCACCAACCTTGCAACGCTGGGCTTTCTGGTGGCGCTTTACGCCTATGCCGGCTGGGCGCCGATCCTGCTGATCTTCCTGCCCAGCGTCCTGCTGGCCGCCACCATCGGCATGTGGCTGTTCTATATCCAGCACCAGTTCGAGGATACATACTGGGAAGGCGACAGCGACTGGCAGATCCATGATGCGGCGCTGCATGGCTCGTCCCATTACGACCTGCCCCCGCTGGCGCGCTGGTTCACCGCCAATATCGGCATCCATCACGTGCACCACCTCTATGCGCGCATCCCCTATTACAAGCTGCCCCAGGTCCTGCGCGACCATGGCGAGCTGGCCCAGGCCCAGCGGCTTGGCTTCCGCGAAAGCCTGTCCTGCGTGAAGTTCCACCTGTGGGACGAAACCAATCGCCGGCTGATCTCGTTCGAGGCGGAACGCAGACTGCCCGCCTGACCCGCACCGGCGCGCTTGAACGCGGCTTCGGAATGGATATTTGGGGCAAGAAGAAACGACAAAGGGGCGCACCGGTCATCGGGCGCCCCTTTTTCATGTGGATCGCGTGTTGCGCCTGTTCCCATGCGGGATCACATGTCGCGAAAGCGCTTTTCCTGACGCGCCGTCCAGAGCACCGAGATGTCGAACCCGTCATCGGTCTGGGTTTCGGCCTCGACCACACCCTGGTCATGCAGCCAGGCGCGTTTGCGCCCTTCGGCGAATGACAGGCTGATCGTCGCCGGATGGCGCGCGGTTTCAAGCTTCGCGGTCATCGCGGCCAGCAGCGCATCCAGCCCCTCGCCGGTCACGGCCGAGATCGCCTGCACCTGGTCATGGCGGGCGGCACTGGCCAGAACCGCCTCGCGCGTGGCGGGATCAAGCCGGTCGATCTTGTTCCAGACCTCGATCATGGGCACAGAGTCCGACAGGCCCAATGAGGCCAGGATATCGCGCACATCGCGGGCCTGCGCCTCGGTGTCGGGATGGCTGATGTCGCGCACATGCACGATCAGATGGGCGCCCAGCACCTCTTCGAGGGTGGCGCGGAAGGCCGCCACCAGTTCGGTCGGCAGATCGCTGATGAAGCCCACCGTATCGGACAGGATGATCTCGGGGCCGGTTTCCGACAGCTTGACCGAGCGCATGGTCGGATCGAGCGTGGCGAAAAGCATGTCCTTGACCAGGACATCGGCCCCCG
The DNA here is from genome assembly GCA_030758115.1 of Paracoccaceae bacterium. Taxonomy (GTDB): domain Bacteria; phylum Pseudomonadota; class Alphaproteobacteria; order Rhodobacterales; family Rhodobacteraceae; genus Seohaeicola. The sequence continues at coordinate 6,648 of JANREX010000022.1, forward strand.
TCAGGCGGTTGAACAGCGTTGACTTGCCCGCGTTGGTATAGCCCACCAGCGCCACGACCGGAAAGGGCACCTTGGCGCGGGCCGCGCGATGCAGCGTGCGTGTCTTGACGACCTTGTCCAGCTGCCGGCGCAAGCGCACCAGCTGTTCGTCGATGGCGCGGCGGTCCGCCTCGATCTGGGTCTCGCCGGGTCCGCCCACGAAGCCCAGCCCACCGCGCTGCCGTTCAAGGTGGGTCCAGGCCCGCACCAGGCGCGTGCGCTGATAGCTGAGCGCGGCCATTTCGACCTGCAGCACACCTTCATTGGTGCGCGCGCGGTCCGAGAAGATTTCAAGGATCAGGCCGGTCCGGTCCAGAAGTTTGACCTTCCATTCCTTTTCAAGGTTGCGCTGCTGCACCGGCGTCACGGGGCCGTCCACCAGCACCAGTTCGACCTCGGCCGCTTTGAACTTGTCCTTCAGCTCTGCGATCTTGCCCTTGCCGAACAACATGCCGGCATGCGGGCGCTGCAAGCGCACGACATCGGCGCCCACGACCTCCAGATCGGGGAGCGCATCAGCCAGCGCCACGGCCTCTTCAAGCTTGTGCTCGGGGGCGCGGCGATCCTGTTCGGATTTGAGTTCGGGATGCAGCACCCAGGCACGGGTGGCAACCCGGTCATGTTCCATCAATTGGTGTCTTCACCGTCATAAAGGTTGATCGGCTGCGACGGCATGATCGTCGAGATCGCATGCTTGTAAACCAGTTGAGACTGGCCATCGCGGCGCAGCAGCACGCAGAAGTTGTCGAACCAGGTGATCACGCCCTGCAGCTTGACGCCGTTGATCAGGAAAATGGTCACGGGGATCTTGGTTTTCCGCGTGTGATTTAGAAATGCATCCTGAAGATTTTGTTTGTCGGAAGCCATATGAAAGCCTTTGTTCTTGCAGTGACCGCGGATCGGTTCAATGTCCCTGTCCACTTACTATGATCTGCGGTTGCCGAAGATTCCAGTCAAAAATCAGCCCTTTATCCCGGTGTTTCCCCGCTTCTGTCACGCGATTGACCGGCCGGAGGGTGTCGGACGGTATCGCGATACGCTCAGTCGCGCCAGAAACCGCTTGTCAGCAGCGCGATGAAGGCCAGCAGTTCCAGCCGGCCAAGCACCATGCCCGCGCAAAACAGCAGCTTGGCCCCATCGGCCAGCCCGATCAGGGAAATCGGCACCTCGGCGCTGGCCGAGATCAGCGGCCCGGTCGTCGTCAGCGCAGCGACCGCCAGCACCATGGATTGCTCGAAACTGCTGCCCAGGGCCGAAAAGCCCAGCATGAGCACCATCAACGAGATGGCGAAGAACATGAAAAAGATCCAGGCGAAGAACGCCCCCTTGCGGGCGATGCGGCTGCTGCCCGCGCGCGAATGTCCGATCGAGGACGGATGCACAAGCCGGTCCATCTCGCGCAGACCATGCAGGTAAAGCGCCCAGACCCGCAGCAGCTTGACCCCGCCCGCCGTGGTGGCGACACCGCCCCCCATCAGGGCAAGCCCCATCAGGATGATGCCGGATGTGCCCAACCCCGACCAAGTCCTTGCCGCGTCCCAATGCATGCTTTCAAATCCGGTGGTGGTCAGAAAGGACAGGATGGTGAAAAAGCTGCCCCAAAGCGCATAGAGCGGCACCAGCGGATCGGCATCGCCGCTGACCTGGAACGAGGCCAGGTAATGGCGGATGAACAGGATCAGCGTCACCCCCAGGGCAATGGTCATGCCCAGGCGAAATTCGGGATCATGCTGGATGCCGCGCCGCGCCGTGGTGATCGTATCCGAGGAAAAGGTCAGCCGCGACAGGCCGAACATCAGGAACAGCGCGATCACCACCTCGCCCGGCACGCCGGAGGCCGCCCCCTCGACCCCGCCAAGGGGCGAGATGCCACTGGTCGCCAGCACCGACATGCCATGGATCAGCGCCACCAGGGGCGGATCGCCCAGCACCAGCAGCAAGAGCCACAGCGCCAGCGTCAGCCCCGCATAGATCGGCAGCAACTGCAGCGTCACCCGGATGATGCGCTGCTGCGGATCGGCAAGCCCGCCCTGGGTAAAGCGGGTCTCGCCCTGCCCCGGCTCGGCCATGGCCGTGACCTCGAACCCGCCAAGGTTCAAGGGCGCCAGGATCGCCGAGGCCGCCACCCAGATCAGAAAGCCGCCCATCCATCCGACCAGCCCGCGCCACAGATGCAGGGTCGGCGACAGGCGCCCCGGTTCGAACAGGCTGGCGCCGGTTGTCGTCAGGCTCGACACCATCTCGACATAGCTGTTGAGAAAGGATGTCGTGCCGATCGCATCGTGAAAGGGCACGGCCAGTATCAGCGGCAGGATCAGATAGGCACCGACCAGCGCGGCCAGGTTGCGCATCGAACTGCGCCGGCGCGGCTGTGCGGCCATGGCAATGGCCACAAGGGTCACGATCATCAGGGTCAGCGTACCGGCATAGAAGAAGGCACGCGCCTCGGAATGGCGCAGCAGCACCGCGGCATGAATGGCCGGCAGATACATCGACAGCCCCGCCATGCCGATCAGCAGGATCAGAAGCGGTTGGTCGAAAAGGCGCGCGCGCATCGCTGGCCCGCCTCAGAAGAAATCGATCGAGACCTGCAACAGCCTCTCGACCTCGGGAACGTCCTTGGCCAGACAGAACATCGCCACGATATCGCCCTCGTCGATCCGGGTATCGGAATTCGGCTTGACCACCTGGTTGCCCTTGAGCAGGCCACCCACCAGCACGCCTTCGGGAAAATCGATGTCGCGCACCTTCTTGCCCGCCATGGGCGAGGTGGACAGCACCTCGGCCTCGATCATCTCGGCCTCGGCATCGCCGATGGAATAGACGCCGCGCACACGTCCATGGCGGATATGGCGCAGGATGGATGACACGGTGGTGGCGCGCGGGTTGATATAGGCATCGATCCCCAGCGGCCCCATCAGCGGCACCATCGTGGGATCGTTGATCAGGGCAATGGCCATCGGGCAGCCTTCGGATTTCGCCCGCACGGCCGCCAGCATGTTGGTCTTGTCGTCATCGGTCACGCACAGCACCGCATCGGCGCGGCTGATGTTCGCCTCGGCCAGCAGTGCCGCGTCCAGACCGTCGCCGTTCAGAACGATGGTCCGTTCCAGCACCTCGGCGGCGCGTTCGGCGGATTTGCGGTTCTTCTCGATGATCTTGGCGCGGATCTTCTGGGTGCCCTCCTCCAGCGCGCGGGCCACCGCAAGGCCCACGTTGCCGCCGCCCACGATCACCACGCGTTCCTGCTTGCGGGTGGTCTTGCCGAAGATTTCCAGCGTGCGGTGGATATCCTCGTTCACGGTGAAGACATAGCAGTCATCGCCCACGAACAGCTGATCCTCGGCCTCGGGGGCAAAGAGGATCCCGTCACGGCGCACCCCCACGACAATGGCGCGCAGGGTCGAGAACAGATCCGTCAACTGGCGCAAGGGCGTGTTCACGACCGGGCAGTCTTCCTCGATGGTGATGCCCAGCAATTGCGCGCGCCCCCCCAGAAACACCTCGGTGTCGAAGGCCGCGGGCGAATAGAGGCGCTGCAACGCGGCTTCGGCCACTTCGCGTTCGGGGCTGATCACCACGTCGATCGGCATGTGATCGCGGCGATAGAGATCGGAATAGATCGCGTCCAGATAGGACTGGCTGCGCAGACGCGCGATCTTGCGCGGGATCGAAAAGACCGAATGGGCCACCTGGCAGGTGACCATGTTGACCTCGTCGGAATAGGTGGCGGCGATGATCATGTCGGCATCGCGCGCGCCTGCGCGCTCCAGCACGTCGGGATAGCTGGCAAAGCCCGCGATTCCCTGCACATCCAGCGACGAGGTGGCCCGGCGCACAAGGTCAGGGTTGTTGTCGACGATGGTGATGTCGTTCTTCTCGCCCGCAAGATGCCGGGCAATCTGCCACCCCACCTGCCCTGCGCCGCAGATGATGATTTTCATGCCTGCGTTTCCTTGGTTTCCGAGGCCCTTGGATGGCAGATAGCCCCATCATGGTCAATTGAATTGTCATTTCCCGCAGGCCGCATCACACTGGGGCTGACTTGTTTCAAAGGTACCCTGTCATGGCGTTTTCCACCCTTTCGGTTTTCCTCGGCCGCACCCGGTTCCGCCCGGCGCGGCAACTGCCCCTGACGCTTGCGGCCCTCGCCCTTGCGGCCTGCACCCCGCTGGGCATCTACCACAAGCCCGGCGTCACCGTGGCCGCGATGCAGGACACGCTGACCAATTGCGAGGTCGAGGCCCTCCAGCGCGTGCCCGTCGACCGCAGGGTCGAACGCGATCCGATCCGCATCGTGCCGCGCAAGGTTTGCGACAGCGCGGGCAATTGCACCGTGGTCTATGACCGCGTCGGCGGCGAGATCCGCACATGGGACGCCAATGCCCCCTTGCGGCAGCGCGTACTGAGCCAGTGCATGACGGCCAAAGGCTATGCCTTCGTCGAATTGCCGGCCTGTTCGCAAGGCGTCAAGCGCGCGGCCCCGACCGCCGCCACGACGATCCTGCCGCGGCTTGCGCCGAACTCCTGCTCGATCCGCAATGGCGACGGCACCTGGCAGATCGTGACGCCGGGCTAGGCCGGAGAGGCGCAGGCGCACTCAGATCTCGTCGGCATCCGCCGTCTCGATCTCGTCATCCATCTGCGCAAGGCGTCCCCCCGCCTTGCCAGAGGTCACAACGCCCAGCGACTTGAGCTTGCGATGCAACGCGCTGCGTTCCATGCCGACGAAATTGGCGGTGCGGCTGATATTGCCGCCAAAGCGGTTGATCTGGGTCAGCAGGTATTCCCGCTCGAAGGCCTCGCGCGCTTCGCGCAGCGGCAGCGTGGCCAGCGCACCGGACAGCACGACGCGCCCGTCATCGGTGCTCTTGTCCTCGCTCGACGGCAGGTCGCGCACCTCGATCGGACCGGTGCCTTCGCCCAGGATCAACACGCGTTCGATCAGGTTGCGCAACTGGCGCACGTTGCCCGGCCAGTCCATCGTCTGCATCAGGGCCACCGCCTCGTCGCTCAGCGGGCGCAGCGGCAGGCCCTGCGTGCGGTTGAACAACTCGATGAAATGCTGCGACAGAAGCGGGATATCCTCGCGCCGGTCCACCAGGGGCGGCACCGCGATCGGCACGACATTCAGCCGATGATACAGCTCCTGCCGGAAGCGCCCGGCCTTGATTTCGGCCTCGAGGTTGCGATTGGTCGATGAAATGACGCGCAGATCGACGCGCACCTTGTCGCCGCCGCCAAGCCGCGTGAATTGCTGATCGACCAGCACGCGCAGGATCTTGGACTGCGTGCCGGAGGGCATGTCCGCCACCTCGTCGAAATAGATCACGCCACCATGCGCCTGTTCCAGCAGGCCCGGCTCGACCCCGCGCTCGGCGCTTTCACGGCCGAAGAGCACCTCTTCCATCCGGTCCGCCTCGATCGAGGCGCAGCCGACCGTCACGAAAGGCGCGCCCGCCCGGTTGGAATTCGCATGAATATAGCGCGCGGCAACCTCTTTGCCCGACCCCGGCGCGCCGGTCAGCATGACCCGGCCATTGGATTTCGTGACCTTGTCCAACTGGCTGATCAACGCCCGGTAAGCCCCTGATGCACCGACCATTTCCGCAGCGGTCACATCCTTGCGCCGCAGCTCGCTATTCTCGCGCCGCAGACGGCTTGTTTCCATCGCGCGCCGGATCACGACCAGCAACTGGTCGATGTTGAAGGGCTTTTCGATGAAGTCATAGGCCCCCTGCTTGATCGCAGCCACGGCGATCTCGATATTGCCATGACCCGAGATGATGACCACCGGCACATCGGGGTTGTCGCGCTTGACGGTCTTGAGGATGTCGATCCCGTCCATCCGGCTGTCCTTGAGCCAGATATCCAGGATCATCAGCGCGGGCGGCTCGGTGTTGATGGCGGCCATCGCCTCGTCCGAATTGCCGGCCAGACGGGTGTCATACCCCTCATCCTCAAGGATATCCGAGATCAATTCGCGGATGTCGCGCTCGTCATCGACAATAAGAATATCGCCCATCTATCTGCCACTCCTCTGTTTTTCCTGTCCGCGCGCGGGAACGGAAGGGTGTTTCCCCTCGTCCGGCGCCGCCGCGGTTTCAATCTCTGCGACATGGCCCGCCGCACCGGGCAGCGCCAGCGGCAAGCGGATCACGGCCATCGCACCGGCCCATGTCTGCCCCGCGAAGCAAGGCGCATCCTCAAGCACGAGGGTGCCGCCATGTTCCTCGATGATCTTCTTGACGATCGGCAGGCCCAGCCCCGTCCCCTCGCTGCGCGTGGTCACATAGGGCTCGAACAGGCGCGAGCGGTCCTCGGGCAGGCCCACACCGTTGTCGATGATGCGGATCTCGGCCTGCGATCCGACCCGCGCCGTGGCCACACGCACCTGCGGTTGATGCCCTTCAGGCGCACCCTTGGTCTGCAGCGTCTCGATCGCTTCGCCCGCGTTCTTGATCAGGTTGGTCAGGGCCTGATGGATCATGGTCGCATCCACCTCGGCCGCCAAGGGATCATCGGCCAGATCGGCACCGATCTGGACCCCCGGTTGCCCCGATTGCTGCAAGAGCACCGCATCCCGCACCAGCGCGGTCAGGCTTTCGGGTCGCCGCTCAGGTTCAGGCATGCGGGCGAATTTCGAAAACTCATCAACAATGCGCCGCAAGTCATTGGTCTGGCGCACAATCACATCCGTCAGCTGATCCAGATCAGTGCCGGTCGATTCGTCCAGATGCTTGCGGAATTTCCGCTTGATACGTTCCGCCGACAGCTGGATCGGCGTCAGCGGGTTCTTGATCTCATGCGCGATGCGCCGCGCGACATCACCCCAGGCGGCCATGCGCTGTGCCGCGACCAGATCGGACACATCGTCAAAGGCGACCACGTAGCCTTCCAGCCGCCCATCCTCGCCGCGCCGCGTCGACATGCGCACCAGCAGGTTCTCAAGCCGCCCCGCCCGGCTGACCTTGACCTCGTCCTGCGCGGTTTCCGTCTGTGCCTGTTGCAGCCGTTCGAACAGGGGGCCGAATTCCGGCACCGCGACCGACAGGGCCACGGATTGCTGATCCTCCTGCCAGTCCAGCAGCCGCTCGGCCGAGCGGTTCACGAAGGTCACCCGCCCTTCGGCGTCCACCCCCACCACGCCAGAGGTCACCGAACTCAGCACGGAATCGAACAGCCGACGCCGCCGTTCGATCTGGCGCGTATTGTCCAGCAGCGTGTCGCGCTGACCCTTCAACTGCCGGGTCATCTGGTTGAAATAGCGCCCCAGCATCGCGATTTCGTCATCGCCCGCCTCATCGGGCACCTGCACGTCCAGATCGCCCGCGCCCACGCGCTGTGCCGCCCCCGTCAGACGGCCCACCGGGCGCGACAGCCGTTCGGCGAACCACATGCCCAGCCAGACGGCCGCCAGAATCAGGATCACCGCAAAGCCCAGGTAGACCAGACCGAATTCAAACAGGACGCGGCCGCGTTCATTTTCAAGCTGCTGGTAGAAACGCGCGGTTTCCTTGGTGTCGTCCAGCAGGTTCAGAAGCTCTCCGTCCACCTCGCGGCTGACATAGAGATAGCGGTCGACGAATTCCTCAAGACGCACCAGCGCGCGGAATTCGTTGCTGTCCCAATCCTCGATGATCTGCACGCCACCTTCCGAGGCGGCCAGGATCGTCTCGGCCCCGGGCGGTTCGAAATCGAACAGGTAGGAGCGTTCGCCCCGCGCCCGGATCTCGCCCGTGCCGTCGATCACATAGGCCTCGCGCAGACCCCGCTGGATCTGCCCCTGGCCGGTCGCCAGCACACGGCGCACATCGCCATCCCCCATGAAGAAGGTGTTGCGCCGGTTGTTGTCCAGATAGGCCGCAAGCGCCAGGGCATCATCCGTCAGGTCGCGGCGATGCTCTTCCTCATAGGCTTCGGCGGCGGCCAGCGAACTGCCCACGACCTGCCGCACACGGTCGGAGAACCACCCCTCAAGGCCCACGTTGATCGTGAGGCCCGCGAAGATCGCGACCGAGACGGTGGGAATCAGGGCCAGCAGGGCAAAGACCCCGGTCAGCCGCAGATGAAGCTGCGATCCGGCCGAGCGCGCCCGCCGCGCCGCGATCAGACCTGCAACCTTCTGCAGCACAAGCGCCGCCACAACCAGCACATAGACAAGATCCACCAGCAGGATCAGCCGCAACCCGATGGCCGAGGCGCCCTGATCCAGCGGACCAAGCACAAGGAACGTGGCAACGGCAAGAACAGGCCCAAGGAACACCAGCCCCAGCGTGGCGGCATTCTGCACTTTCTTCAGGCGGCGCAGACGCGCAAGCCTGTTCCAATCGATGCGTGCATGCGCCCGGGTTATCACCCGCTGCCCCCGTCCTGATTGATGTGGCGCTTGACGCGCCTGACCGCTTTTATCGGGTCAGACCGGCCACTTGGCCAATCTGCCACTTATCTGTTGCGGTTTTACATCAACTTCCGGCGTCGTGTCACGCGAATATCCAGATCCGTGATCTTCTTTCGCAAGGTATTGCGGTTGATCCCCAGCAGATCGGCACATTTAGCCTGATTTCCGCCAGTCGCCTCAAGCGCGATTTCCAGCAAAGGCCCCTCGACCTCGCGCAGGATGCGGCCATAAAGCCCCGGTGGCGGCAGCATGTTGCCATGCAGATCGAAATAGCGGCGCAGGTGGCGGTTGACCGAGGCCGACAGCTTTTCGGTATCGTTGCCGCCCCCCAGAACCGGCTCCATCTCGGGCTGATTGCCCAGAACCGATTCCACTTCGGAGCGGGTGATCTCGTCGGCGCGGCTGGTCAGCACAAGGCGGCGGATCGCGTTTTCCAACTGGCGCACGTTGCCCGGCCAGCTGTAGGCGCGCATCAGTTCCAGCGCGTCACGCGACAGGCGGCGCTTGGGCGCACCATCCTTCTCGCTACGCAGCAGGAAATGCTCGGCCAGAAGCGGAATGTCATCGACCCGCTCGCGCAGCGAGGGCACCTCGATCGTGGCCCCGCCCAGCCGATAGTAGAGATCCTGCCGCATCCGCCCCTTTTCCATCGCCTGGGACAGGTTCGACTGGCTGGTGGCCATGAAACGCGGCACGTGATCGCCGGGGCTGTCCATCATGCGCACGATCCGCGCCTGGCTTTCCAGGTCGATATCGCCGATCTCGTCGAACAGGACCGACCCGCCCTTGGCACGGGCCAGCACACGTGCAGGCCCTTCGATATCCTGCAGATCCGTCGCCGTCACCGTGACGAAAGGCAGGGTGCGGCGGTCCGAGAAATCATGAATGGCACGTGCAATCAAGGACTTGCCAGTCCCGCTTTCACCGGAAATCAGCACCGGCAAATCGGTGTTCATGACCCTGGCCACAAGCCGGTAAAGCGACTGCATCGCAGGCGTGCGCCCCACTAGCGGCAGATCGTCGGGCCGCTCTGCCCCCGCCTCGACCGGGGCCGAGGGCGCCACGCGGCGCCGGCTTTCCAGCGCCCGCGCCGTCCGTTTCATCAGGTCCGGCAGATCGAAGGGCTTGGGCAGGTAATCATAGGCCTCGGCCTCGGCGGCCTGAATGGCGGTCATGATCGTGTTCTGCGCCGAGATGACGATCACCGGCAGACCGGGACGGTCCTGTGCGATCTTCGGCAGCATCTCGAGCCCGTTGCCATCGGGCATCATCACATCCGAGATCACCACGTCGCCCTTCCCCTCGGCCACCCAGCGCATCAGCGTGGTCAGGCTCGAGGTGGCATGCACCTTGCAGCCCGCACGCGTCAGCGCCTGCGTCAGCACTGTGCGGATGGTGCGATCGTCATCGGCGACCAGAACGGTTCCGTCCATCGGCGTCTACTCCCTTGAGGACTGAGATATGTTGGTTTTGCGCGGCGGCGGAGCGTCGCGCGGGGCACGCGGCAGTGACATGCGGAACACCGTCCGCCCCGGCACGGAATCGACCGAGATCCAGCCGTCATGGTCGGACATGATCTTGCTGACCAGCGCCAGGCCAAGCCCGGTGCCATTCTCGCGGCCCGACACGAAAGGATCGAAGATATCCCCCGCGATATCGGCCGGCAGTCCGGGGCCATCGTCGATCACCTCGACCTGCAGGGGCAGCGATTGGCCCATCCCGTCGCTGCGGCGCATGCGGAACGAATGCTCGTAATAGGACCGAAGGCGAATGGTTCCGCCATTCTTGTCAGCGGCTTCCGAGGCGTTCTTGACCAGGTTCAGCACCACCTGCAGCAACTGGTCCGGGTCCCCCCAGGCCATGGGCAATGAGGGGTCGTAATCCTCGATGATCTTCATATGCGCGCCGAACCCCAAGAGCGCGGAGCGCCGCGCCCGGTCCAGCACATCATGGATGTTCACCTCGCGCCGGTCCGGCGGGCTGAGGTTTCCGAATTGCTCGACCTGCTCCAGCAGCTTCACGATCCGGCGGCTTTCCTCGACGATCAGATCGGTCAGTTCCATGTCCTCGGGGCTCAGGCCCATCGACAGAAGCTGCGCCGCCCCCGTGATGCCCGCCAGCGGGTTCTTGATCTCATGGGCCAGCATTTCGGCCATGCCGATGGCCGATTTCGCCGCCGACTTGACCGATTGCGAATGGGTCACGCGCCCCGCCAGCTCGCGCGGCGAGATCAGCAGGATCATGAAACCCGGCTGTCCCTGCATCGGCGAAATCTGCAGGTTGCAATGCAATGGCACCCTTTCGCCGGTGCCCACATCGACATCATTCACGAAAAGCGGGGTCGAGGTTTCGCGGGATCGGTCAAAGGCCTCCTGCATGGGGGCATCCACCATCACCCGGTCCCAGACCGGATGCCCCCGCACCGCCTTGACCGAAGCGTTCAGGAACAGCTCTGCCGCCGGGTTGGCATCGGCGATGCGATCCTCGGGGTCCAGAAGGATCGCGGGTACCGGCAATGACGACCAGAGCGCGGAATCGTCGATCATGCCGCAACCCTCCGCGCGGGCAAGCCCGCGCCCGCCAGCGCATCGGGCAGTAGGCGCAGGACCTCATCCGCCGCATTGGCGCGCAGGATACGCTGGCGCAACGGCGCCTCGGTTCCCGCCTCGTCCATGTACCAGCCAAGATGCTTGCGCGCCACGCGCAGCCCGAGATCCTGACCGTAGAACATCAACATCGCCTCGTAATGTGTTGATACCATGTCGACCAGCGCATCCCCCACGGGCACTATGGGGGCTGGACGACCATAAAGAGCATGGGCGATCTGCGCCAGCAGCCAGGGCCGTCCCTGTGCCGCGCGCCCCACCATCACCCCATCGGCACCGGACAGGCGCAGCGCCTCTGCCGCCGATTCCGCATCGACAATATCGCCGTTGGCAATCACGGGGATCGCCACTGCCTGCTTGACGGCCGAGATGGCCGCCCAATCCGCCTTGCCCTTGTAGAACTGGCAGCGGGTCCGCCCATGGATGGTGATCATCCGCACCCCGGCCCCTTCGGCCCGCCGCGCGATATCGGGCGCGTTCAGGCAATCATCGTCCCAGCCCAGCCGCGTCTTGAGGGTGACAGGCACCTTGACCGCCGCGACAACCGCCTCGATCAGCCGCAGGGCGTGATCAGGCTCGCGCAGCAGCGCCGAGCCCGACAGACCGCCCACCACCTTCTTGGCCGGGCATCCCATGTTGATGTCGATGATCCTTGCGCCCGAGGCTTCGATCATCCGCGCCGCCTCGGCCATCCAATGGGGATCGCGCCCGGCGATCTGCACCGATGTTCCCGCGACATCCGCGCCCAGTTCGGCCCGTTCGCGCGCCTCGATCCGGCCGGTGACGATCTCGCGGCAGGCCACCATCTCGCTGACCACCAGCCCCGCCCCGAACGAGGCGACCAGCGTGCGAAATGGCAGATCCGTGATTCCGGCCAGCGGTGCCAACAGCACCGGAGAGGACAGTTGATGATCTCCTACATGCAAAGACACGTGCTTATTCCTTGTGCATTGGCTCATGGCTATCGCAAGCCGAGGCCCGCCGACAACGCTACCATCGTTGTATCTGGGTCAAATATAGGCACGCTCCCGCCTGTCGCCTACTTTTTAAGCAAATTGACCGACAAACTGGCACATTGCCCTTTCGACACCCGCGCCCTATGCAGAAGGAAGGATCAGACAGCAAGGCCGGACCCCACGTGACTCACGCCCGTTTTCCGCAGGATCACCGCGCATGACCACGGCCGCGATCATCGTCGCCGCGGGCCGCGGCACCCGTGCGGGGGGCGATCAGCCCAAGCAATGGCGCGTGCTGGCAGGTCGCCGCGTGATCGACTGGACCGTGGCCCTGTTTCAGGATCAGCCCGGTATCGACGTGACCCTTGTCGTGCTGCATCCGGACGATCTTGATCTCTATGTGCCGCCCCCCGGCGTCAGGGTGACGACAGGTGGCGCCAGTCGCGATGCATCGGTGCGTTGCGGTCTGGACGCGCTGGAGGGCAACGGCGTCACGCGCGTGCTGATCCATGACGTGGCGCGCCCCTGTACGCCGCCCACGGTCATCGCCGAGGTGCTCAGCGCCCTCGACAAGGCCCCCGCCGCAGCCCCCGGCCTGCCGGTGACAGATGCGCTTTGGCGCGCCGAAACCGGGCATGTGACCGGCGTGCAGGCGCGTGACGGGTTGTATCGCGCCCAGACACCGCAGGGATTTGATTACCGGACCTTGCAGATGGCCCATCGCGCGCACCCCGGCCTTGCCGCGGATGACGTCGAGGTGGTGCGCGCCGCCGGGATCGGGGTTGTCATCACGCCGGGACATGAGGACAATCTGAAGATCACCACGCCCGAGGATTTTGCCCGGGCCGAACGAATCCTGACAGGACAAGGAACAGGCATGGATATCAGGCTTGGCAATGGCTACGACGTGCATCGATTCGGGCCGGGGGACCATGTCACCCTCTGCGGTGTGAAGGTGCCCCATGGCCGTGGCCTGGTCGGACATTCCGATGCCGATGTCGGCATGCATGCGGTCACCGATGCGATCTATGGCGCGCTGGCCATGGGCGACATCGGGCGGCATTTCCCCCCCTCCGATCCGCAGTGGAAAGGGGCCGCAAGCCATATCTTTCTGCGCCACGCGGTTCTGCTGGCGCAGGAAAACGGGTTTCAGATCAGCAATGTAGACTGCACTCTTGTCTGCGAATATCCCAAGATCGGCCCGCATGCGACCGCGATGCAGACCGAAATGGCCGCGATCATGGGGCTTTCGGCCGACCGCGTATCGGTCAAGGCCACGACCAGCGAAAGGCTGGGCTTCACCGGGCGCGAAGAGGGTATCGCCGCCCTCGCCACGGCGACACTGGTCAAGCCATGAGCCGCACCAGCCACCTGATCGCCACCTTCGGCAAGGTCGGTCATCTGCGCCCCGCTCCCGGCACCTGGGGCTCGCTGGCGGCGCTGCCGGTGGGCTGGGCGCTATACATGCTGGGCGGCGTGCCGCTGTTCTGTGCGGCGATCATCCTGGCATTTGCGTCAGGTTGGTGGGCCACAGCTTTGGAAACAAAAGGAAAAGACGATCACGATCCATCCGAGATCGTGATCGACGAGGTTGTCGGCCAATGGATCGCGCTGCTGCCCGTGATGATCGGCGCCAGCCACTCCGGCGCGGGACTTCTGGCGCTGTGGCCCGGCTGGCTCACGGCCTTTGTGGCCTTCCGCCTCTTCGACATCACCAAGCCCGGCCCGGTCGGATGGGCGGACCGGCAGCATGGACCGCTGGGGGTGATGCTGGACGATGTGATCGCGGGCATCCTGGCCGCGCTGATGGTGGGCCTTGGCGCCTGGATCTCGCACGGGTTGCTGGGGGTCTGACATGCGCAATACCGCCATCGACATCCTGACACTCTACCGGACCAATGGCCTGCGCATCGCCACCGCCGAAAGCTGCACGGGCGGCATGGTGGCCGCAGCGATCACCGATATCGCCGGCTCTTCCGACGTGTTCGACCGGGGCTTTGTCACCTATTCCAATGCCGCGAAATCCGACATGCTGGGTGTCTTGTCGCAAACACTTGCGACCCATGGCGCCGTGTCAGAGCCTGTAGCGCGGGAAATGGCCGAAGGCGCGCTGGCTGCCTCGGCTGCGGATGTGGCCCTGTCGATCACCGGGATCGCGGGCCCCGGCGGGTCAGACTTCAAGCCCGAGGGGCGCGTCTGCTTCGGCCTTGCGCGAAAGGGCCAGGCCACATGGACCGAAACGGTCGAATTCGGGGCGCGCGGCCGCGACGGCGTGCGCGATGCCGCAACGGATCACGCGCTTGCCTTGCTTCTAACGGCAGCGGAAACGCATTAACAACAAACCGCAAGGCATTGCCTACACAAGAGAAGCTGCAAGCTTTCTCGCACTCGCCTGGCCTTCGATCAGGGACCAGAGCGCATCTGCCCGTGGCGTGCCCAGCAGGCTGCGTGCCTTGGCCGCGATCTTGTCTTGCCGCAGGGCCAGCGACATGGGCGCATTCAGATCGTGGCGCGCCTCGCGCACCGCGCCATCCCGCAGCACGACCCGCAACCGCGTGGCGGTTTCCGCCACGCTGTCATCCGCTGTCACATGGACACGCGCCCGCAGCGCCTGCAACGCAGGATCGGCGCAGACCGCATCGCTGTAGCTGCCCAGAACCGCCGTATCATGACCAAGCACCTGCATCGCCAGCACCGTGCCATAGCTGAACTTGGCCCCAAGCCCTGTCATGGGCGCGATCTGGTTGCAGACGCTCATCCAGCGCGGATGTGTCGTGACCTCGATCCGGTCGATCATGGCCGGATCCAGAGGCGCCAGCGTCAGGCCGGCCTCCAGCACCGCATGCAGCCCATGGCAGCAGGCGTGGAACTTGTGACTGATCGTGTCGAAAAGCCATTCCTTGCCAAGCCCTTGCACCGCACTTTTGATGTCTTGACCGGCATGGGTCGGGCCGAATCCCTGCGGGCTTTCCAGGGCCTGCGGATTGGCCACGAAACCGCGCGCCACCAGTTGCGCCGCCTCGACCCCGTTGGCGGCGGCAAGCCCCGCGTTGAAAGGCTTGCCCATCGTGCCGAACTGCGACTTCAGACCCGATGCGCGCGTCGCCAGCAAGCCCAGCACCATGGCGCAGCCCTCGGCATCAAGGCCCATCAACCGCGCGGCGGCCAGACCCGCCCCAAAGGCGCCCGCGGTCGCCGTCTGGTGAAACCCGGTCTGATAATGATCGCGCCCCAGCCACACACCCACGCGGATCGACGCCTCCACCCCGATCAGCGCCGCCGCCTGCAAGGCCGCACCATCGGCGTCCTGCGCTTCACCCACAGCCAGTGCCGCCGGGATCACCGCCACCGAAGGGTGCCCGATATGGGCGAAATGCGTGTCATCGTAGTCCAGCGCATGGCTGGTGGCCCCGTTGGACAGCGCCGCCGCCCGCGCCGGGACGCGGCCTGCATGACCGATCAGCCCGGCCTGTGGCGCACCGCCCTCGTCCAGCACCATGTCCCGCGTGATCCGGGCCACGGGCTCGTCTCGCCCGGCCAGACCCACTGCCGCCCAATCCAGCATCGACAGCCGCATCATGTGCAATGCCGCCTCGGGCAGGTCCCCTGTTTGCGTTTGCGCCGCGAATTCAGAAAGTTGTGAGGTGATCGTCATCTATGCGGCTCCCTGGTTGCGCCGCCAGCATAGCGCGGTTTCACGCAGCGTAAAGCTGCGCCGCGCGCCGCTCGAAGGCGCGCACGATCCTCTGCATCGCCTCGTTGAACACGACCCCGATGATCCCCTGCAGGACGGCATTGCGGAATTCGAAATCCACGAAGAAGGACACATCGCAGCCGCCCTCAGGCGCATCCTTGAAGGCCCAGTTGGATTTCATGTAGCGAAACGGCCCATCCAGGTATTCGGTGTCGATCTTCATCTGCGCGGGCCACAGGGTCACGCGGCTGCCGAATCGTTCACGAAACACCTTGAAGCTGATCACCAGATCCGCCTCCATCACCTCGGCCCCGTCGGATCGCGGCGTGACCGACCGGATGCGCGCCGCGGCGCACCAGGGCAGGAACTGCGGGTATTTCGCCACATCCGCCACCAGATCGTACATCTGCTGCGCGCTGTAAGGCAGCCTGCGGGTTTCGGAATGGGTCGGCATTGTCTGTGGGTCGTCCTGATCGTCTGTGAAGCATTTTCGCGCGTGACAGTGGGGCTTCATTTCGTAGAGTGAGCGTCGAATTGCAAGGAAAACCCATGACCCAGCGTCCTTATGTCATCGACCGGATGATCTCGGCCAAGGCCATCGCCGCCCGTATCGAGGCCCTCTCGCACCAGATCGAAGCCGAGTTTGCCGATACCGACAAGCTGGTGGTCGTGGGCCTGCTGCGCGGCTCTTTCGTGTTCATCGCCGATCTGGTGCGCGAACTGGACCTGCCCGTCGAGGTCGACTTCCTCGAGGCGTCATCTTATGGAAACGCCATGGAAAGCAGCCGCGAAGTGCGCATTCTCAAGGACTTGCGCGGCGCAATTGAAGGACGAGACGTATTGGTTGTGGAAGATATCGTCGATACCGGCCACACCCTCTACCATGTGCGCCAGTTGCTGATGTCGCGCGCACCGCACCGGTTGAAGACCATTGCCCTTCTCGACAAGCCAAGCCGCCGCGAGGCGCCGATCAAGGCCGATTGGACCGGCTTCGAGATTCCCGATGAATTCGTCGTGGGCTATGGCATCGACTTCGCGCAGCGCAACCGCAACCTTCCCTATATCGGCAAGGTGCGATTCACCGATGCCTGAGGGTTGCCGTCAGCAGGCCGCAGCGGCAAACAAAGCTGACGTCACGGTTATGTGATGAGACAGGCCGCCTCGCCTGCGACAAACTGTCCATCACAGTGTGTGTAGATCAAAGGGAACGATTTCATGACCAAGGGACTTTCCATTATCGGTGCCGTGCTCGGCCTTGCAATCGCGGCAGGTGCCGCAACCGGGCAGGACGCGCAGCAAAAAGCGCTCAACGATGCCACCAAGGCGCGTCAGGCCCAGATGCAGCTTTATGCCTTCAACCTCGGACAGCTGGGCGCCATGGCCAAGGGCGACGTTGCCTATGACAGCGCCGCGGCCAGTGCCGCCGCGACCAACCTGGCCAGCCTTGCGCGACTGGATCAAAGCCGCCTGTGGCCAGAAGGATCGGACGAGATGGGCGTCGAAGGTTCGCGCACCCTGCCCGCCCTGTGGGAAAACCTGCCCGACGTCATGAGCAAAGGCAGCGATCTTGTGACCGCCGCCACCGCGATGGAAGCGGCGGCCGGAACGGATCTTGCCAGCCTGCAGGCCGCCATGGGTGCTGTTGGCGGGTCTTGTGGCGCCTGCCACAAAGCCTATCGCGTGCCCAGCAACTGATCCAGGCGGCGCCGGGTCCGCCCGGCGCCCCGGATTGGACGATCAATGATCAGGTCCCTGACATATCTTGCCGCACTGGGCGCGCTCGTTCTGGGCGGCGGTCTGTGGCTCACCGCGCCGGAGCGGGTCGATCCCGACGCGCTTTCAGGCCTTGTCGGCGTGCCGGCACGCGGCAAGGCGGTGTTTGACGCAGGCGGCTGCGCGTCATGCCACGCCGCCGAAGGCGCAACCGGCGAGGCGCGGCTGATCCTTTCGGGGGGCCGCGCTTTCGCCACGCCCTTCGGCACGTTCCGCGCGCCCAACATATCGCAGGATCCCGATCACGGCATCGGGGACTGGGGTCTGGCCGATCTTGTCGACGCGATGCGCTACGGCACCTCACCGCAAGGTCAGCACTATTACCCCGCGTTCCCCTACGCCGCCTACAGTCGCGCCACGCTGCAGGATATCGCGGATCTTCAGGCCTATCTTGTCACCCTGCCCGCCGATGCGACCCCCGACCAGCCGCATGACCTGGGCTTTCCCTTCACGATCCGGCGCGGGCTTGGCCTGTGGAAGGCGCTCTATCTGGATGACGAATGGACCGTGACGGGCGATCTGACCGAAGCCGAAACCCGTGGCCGTTATCTGGCCGAGGCGCTCGGCCATTGCGCCGAATGCCATACGCCGCGCGGTCCGCTGGGCGGGCTTGCGCGTGAACGCTGGATGGGCGGGGCGCCCAATCCCTCGGGCAGCGGGACGATCCCCAATATCACGCCTGCGCGCCTCGACTGGTCCGAAGCCGATATCCTGGCCTATTTCACCTCGGGTTTCACGCCCGAGTATGACACCGCGGGCGGCAGCATGGCCGATGTGGTCCAGAACCTTGCGCAATTGCCCGAGGCCGACCGCGCCGCCTTGGCCGCCTATCTCAAGCGGTTGGCGCCGGTCGACTGAGCCGGGGTTTCTTCTTGCCTGAAATATCCCGGGGGTGAAGGGCGAACGCAGTTCGCCCGAGGGGGCTGGCCCCCTCGCCATCCGCTCTCACCGAACCGGGTGCTGGCCCTGTCAGGCCCGGCCAAGCCGCGCCTGGCGCGCATCGCGCAGACGCGCGAAATCATCGCCCGCATGATAGGAGGATCGCGTCAGCGGCGTGGCCGAGACCATGAGGAACCCCTTGCCGAAGGCGGCCTTTTCATAGGCTGCGAATTCATCGGGATGCACGAAACGGTCCACCGCATGATGTTTCGGCGTGGGTTGCAGATATTGACCGATGGTCAGGAAATCCACATCGGCTGCACGCATGTCATCCATCACCTGCAGCACCGACTGGCGGTCTTCGCCCAGACCCACCATGATCCCCGACTTGGTGAAGATCGACGGATCCAGCTCCTTGACCCGCTGCAGCAGGCGCAGCGAATGGAAATAGCGCGCGCCGGGGCGCACCTCGGGGTACAGGCCCGGCACGGTTTCCAGGTTGTGATTGAACACATCCGGCCGCGCCGCGACGACCGTTTCCAGGGCGGAGGGGGCGCATTTCAGGAAATCCGGGGTCAGCACCTCGATCGTGGTGCCCGGCGCGCGGTGGCGGATGGCGCGGATGGTCTGGGCGAAATGCTCGGCCCCGCCATCGTCAAGGTCATCCCGGTCCACCGAAGTGACGACCACATGGTTCAGCCCCAGCTTGGCCACCGCATCGGCAACGCGGCCCGGCTCGAAGGCATCCAGCGTCTGCGGCTTGCCGGTGGCGATGTTGCAAAACGTGCAGCCGCGGGTGCAGATCTCGCCCATGATCATCATGGTGGCGTGGCCCTGGCTCCAGCATTCGCCGGCATTCGGGCACCCCGCCTCTTCGCAGACCGTGACCAGCTTGTGCTCGCGGATGATGTTGCGCGTATCCTTGTAACCCTGCGAGGTCGGGGCCTTGACCCGGATCCAGTCGGGTTTCTTGGGCTGGGCATTGTCGGGCCGGTGGGCCTTTTCGGGGTGCCGCTGGCCGGGGATCTTCAGATCGCGCATCTGGGTGCCTTTCGGGCTTTGGTGACTTGCCTTCACATACGCGCATTTAGGACCGGATTAAAGACCCGCCTGACCGGGATGTCAGGGTATGTCGCGCCGGGCCGCCTGCACCAGCCCGCCGCCCACGTCGCGCAGGATGTCTGCCAGGGGCGCGCACCAGCCATCGTCCAGACTGGTTTCCCGCCGCACGAGGCCCACCTGTCGGGCCGGTTCGGCCTCGCTGAAACGCATCAGATGCATCTCTGGCGCCGCGCGCTGTTCCTGCAACGCCGCCAGTTCCGGCATCAAGGTCAGCCCGAAACCTGCCGCCACCAGCCGCGACAAGGTGCTCAGCGACGAGGCCCCCATGTTGATCTGCGCATGCCCCCGGCCGCGCCCGCAGACCTCGAGCGCCTGATCCGTCAGGCAATGCCCCTCCTCCAGCAGCAAAAGCTGGCTTGCGCCCAGTTCCATCGGGCGCAGCGCATCGGCCCCGGCCCCCAGCGCGGTCAGTCGCGCCTTTGTCCCGGCCAGCAGAAAGCGGTCCTGAAACAGCGGGATCTCGACCAGACCATCCTCGGCCGAGGGCAGCGCGATCACCGCCGCATCCAGCCGTCCTGCGCGCAATGCGGCCAGCAGACGGTCGGTCTTGGCCTCCTGCACCTGCACATCCAGCGAGATATCGCGCGAGCGCAGCGCCTCCAGCGCGCCCGGCAGGATATAGGGGGCGATGGTCGGAATGACGCCAAGGCGCAACTCTCCCGACAGACCGCCGCGCCAACGCGCCGCATCGGTAAGGGCCTGGGTGGCGGACAGAACGGCCTCGGCATGGGCCAGGATACGCCGCCCGAAGGGCGTCAGCACCACGTCGCGGGCCTGCCGTTCCACCAGTGCCGCGCCAAGGTTCTTCTCCAGCTCGCGGATCTGCACGGATAGCGCAGGCTGCGAGACATGCACCACGTCGGCCGCACGGCCGAAATTGCGCTGTTCGGCCAGGGCCTTGAAATAGCTCAGTTGACGCAGGGTGATGTTCATAACGCAAAGTTATGCATCTGACCCGTTCTTGACAACGCCCATTATCAGACGCGTGCCCGTCACTCTGTCATCTTGAGAAAGACAAGCAGCCCGAAAGCACCGATGCTGATCGCGGCCAGCGTCACCCATTCCCGCCGGTTTTGGCGGTGCAAGCGGGCCTCCTGCATGGCCACGGGTTTCGGTCTTTCGCCGGCGGCATGCCGGACCAGGGCCACAAGCGCCTCGGCCTCGGATCTGTTTCTGACGAAGGGTTTCAGCGGCAGCAAGGCAAGCGCGCCACCAGGTGTCATCGGCACGGCCTCGAGCCGGGGTTGATAACCTTTGGCCAGGACCGCCTCGCCCAGCGACACCTCGGCATAGTCGGACAGCTGCAGCGTCTTCACCCGCCCGAAGATCGTGGTCAGCTGCACCATCCCGTGATCGACATGCAACCGGGGCAGATCACGGAAGACCGACCACAGCGTCAGCAGCGGAAAGGCCATCAGCGCGAAACCCACGACAAGCATCATGATGAAGCCATTCAGAAAATCCGGGTCGGTCGACAGCCAGCCATGGGTCAGCCCCCAGAACGCCCCCCAAAGGGGCAACAGCGCAAGAAGACCCATCATCCCCAGGACGGGCCAGACAAACCAGGGATAGCGCGGCCGGAAGGTTGCGGGCAGGTGCAGGCGTGTCATGCGGGATTGATCGTCAAACATCGGCTTACCACTTGTTGAACCGGGCCAGTGTCACACAAGGATCCGGCCGTTTTTGGGCCAAACCGTGACAGTCCCGGCCTAGCCGATCATGCCGCCATCCTTGCCAAGCTCGTCATAGTGGCGGCGCAACCGCTGCAAGGCGATGCGCAGCACGATCTTTCCCGACCGGGCCGACCAGCCCATGCGCCGCTCGGCCTGTTCCAGCCCTTCAAGGTAACAGCAGCAGCGCAGGGCGACATCGCCAAGACCCGGCCCGAGGTCGCGCAGCGCCGCGCTGATCCGGGCGCGGGCGGCCTCGGGGCCGCGCGCGGCCCCGGTGGCCAGCGCCCCGCCTTGCACGCCTGCGGTCAGGAACCGGTCCCAGTTCTGTGCCACCTTCGGCCCCATCTGGGCCAGTTCGAAATCCTCGCGCAGCCGTTCCCCCGCCGTGACCAGCTCATCCGAAAGAAAGAGCTGGCCCGATTTGTCGCGCCGCCGCGCCAGCGCCAGCAAGGGCGACTCGTTCACGCAATAGCGCATCCTGCGCCGACCGCCGCCATTGGTCTGGTCATCCGGAGCGCCCGCAGCGCCATCCGCCGCATCCCGCCCGGAAAACCGTGCGGCCCCCTCGTTGACGCCACGGCGGGCCATGTTCTCGGCCTCGGCCAGCAGCGTTCCCAATGCCGCGCGCCCCGTGCCGGTGATCCGGTAGCGCGACACCCGCCCCGGTGTGTCGCAGACGATCCATTCCTTCAGCGCCATCGCCTGCGCAATGGCCCGGTCCACCACAGCGGTGCGTGTCGTGCCCCCGTCGACCCCGTCCCGCACCACCACGGCCTTGTCCATTTCCGCAGCCACCGCCAGCACCGCGCCCGGCTCGGCCAGCCGGCGCAGCACCCGCCGCCCTTCGCGGCGCAAGGTCTCATTCGAAGGGGCCACCGGTCCGGGCGCATGGCCCGCGGTGGACGCCGGGGTGTCATGGCTGCCGGGCATGGGATCAAGATCTGTTGTCATCGTACTAGGCTCCTTCAGCGGGAACTGGGACATCAACGGGGAACCAGCCCCCGTTTCGCGCCGGGGATCGGGTCGGAAATGCAGCCCGCCAAGCTGGCGCAGGGCCTCGTCCACCAGGAAATCGTCGCGGCGGTTTTCAATTTTGCGGATCTGACGCAGGATCGTCGAGGCATGACAGCCCGCATGACGCGCCAGCGCACGGATCGGCAGTCCGGCTTCGATATGGGCAAGATAGCGCAGGGCCGTCTTGGGAACCCAGCCCGGCGCATCCCCCCTGTTCAAGACCGCAGATGCCCCGTCATTCAAGGCCGCAGCGGTGTCAAAGGTCGTCATGTCAAACCTCCTGCCTTTCTTCTCCACAGGTTATCCCCAGACAGACTTGCAACCTAAGAATGCAATTCTTACCAGTTCGTTAACATTCGGTCGATTTGTTCATAATTGTTTCCAAATGTTGAATAATGGCAAAGGCGCCGCGCGCTGCTTTGGCCCGATGCGCAACATCCCCCTTGGCCGTGGTTCAGTCAGGCAGACCGGGCAATCCGCCCGGCCCTGCACAAGGAACCGCACCATGAACGATATCCTGCACCGGCTTGATGCGCTGCGCCGACCGCGCCTGCTGATCCGCACCGCCCGCATCGGCGCCGAGGAGTACAGGCGCGACATCCATCTGCCGCGCCTGCTGGGGCATGGTGGACTGCCGCGCAACGCGCCCGCGCTGGAACGGCTGATGGATATCGAGGCCGGGATGGACCAGAGCCGCCGCGCGGGCGAGGCCGCCTATTCGACGATCCGCCATGTCGAGGTGATGATTGCCGTGATGGGCGAGGCGCGATTGCTGCGCGCCATGCATCCGCCCCTCACGCCGCATCGCCCGGTCGCTGTGGCGGCGGGTGGCGTTCTTGAACCGCTTGGATAGTGGGCCGCGACACGGCTGCCCCAAAAGGCGAAGGGCGGCCCCAAGACCGCCCTTCCCTTGTTGTTTTTCCGCAGGCCC
>JANREX010000022.1:29835-40651 GCA_030758115.1 Paracoccaceae bacterium
ATGCCATGGCTTACATGAAGGCGTCGGCCATGCTTTCCTTCTTGCGCGCGACGTAACCGGCCAGCGCCTCGGTGATGGCGGGATCAAGTGCTGGTTGCTGGTAATTGGCCAGCATCTGGTCGACCTTCGCCGCAGCCAAGGTCATCGTGTCGCGCGCGCCTTCCTCGTGCCAGGTCTCGAAGGGTTTGTAATCGAACACGTCCGAGCGCCAGAAGGCCGACTTGAAATTCGCCTGCGTATGGGCGCAGCCAAGGTAATGCCCGCTGGGGCCGACTTCGCGGATCGCATCCATGGCCTGCGCATTCGCGTCCACGGCCACGCCTTCGGCGAATTTGTGCAGCGCACCCAGCTGATCGGCATCCATCACGAATTTCTCGAAGCTGGCGACAAGCCCGCCTTCCAGCCAGCCGCAGGCATGCAGCATGAAGTTCACGCCGGACAGAAGCCCCATGTTCAGGCTGTTGGCTGTCTCATAGGCCGCCTGCGCATCGGGCAGCTTCGAGCCGCAGAACGACCCCGCCGAACGGTAGGGCAGCCCCATGCGCCGCGCCAGCTGTCCCGCGCCATAGGTGATCTGGCTGGCCTCGGGCGTGCCGAATGTGGGCGCGCCCGAGTTCATGTCGATCGAAGTCACGAAGGCGCCGAAGATCACCGGGGCACCCGGGCGCACCAGCTGGCTGTAGGCGATACCGGCCAGCACCTCTGCCAGAACCTGCGTCAGCGTGCCGGCCACCGACACCGGCGCCATCGCGCCGCCCACGATGAAGGGCGAGATGATGCAGGCCTGGTTGTTGCGGGCATAGACCTCAAGGCTGCCCATCATCACATCGTCGAAGGTCATGGGCGAGTTGATGTTGATCAGGCTGGTCATCACCGTGTTGTTCTGCACGAAATCGCGCCCGAACAGGATCTCGCACATATCGACCGAATCCTGCGCGCGGCTGGGTTCCGTGACCGATCCCATGAAGGGCTTGTCCGACAGGGTCATATGGGCATGCAGCATGTCGAGGTGCCGCTTGTTGACGGGGATATCCGTGGGCTCGCACACCGTGCCGCCCGAATGGTGCAGCCATTTGGACATGTAGCCCAGCTTCACGAACTTGCGGAAATCCTCCATCGTGGCATAGCGGCGACCGCCTTTGACGTCATGCACGAAGGGCGGGCCATAGACCGGGGCCAGCACCAGGTTCTTGCCGCCGATCACCACGTTGCGCGCGGGGTTGCGGGCGTATTGGGTGAATTCGCGCGGCGCAGTGGCGCAAAGTTTACGCGCAAGGCCCCGCGGGATGCGCACACGCTCGCCCTCGATCTCGGCACCCGCATTGCGCCACAACTCCAGCGCGCCGGGGTTGTTGACGAAATTCACACCGATCTCGGCCAGGACGGTTTCGGCATTCGTCTCGATGATCTCAAGCGCTTCTTCGTTCAGGATCTCGAAATTCGGGATGTTGCGGCGGATATACTGGGCCGTCTCGAAGGACACGGCGCCGCGCTCGGCGCGCCGTGCCGCTCCGCCACCGCCGCGTGCCGGTCTGCGGGTCTGAACCTCTGTCATCTTTGTCATCCTTCATGCCGAAACACACCGCCCCGTTGGCGGGTTTGCCACGTGATACCCGGTTCAACGCGCCCCTTGGGTGAGAAATCCGGCCATTGAGGGGAAAAAGCGACATCGCCCCCCCCAACAGCGCCGCCCAGCACCGCGCCGAGGCTTGCGCAAACGCGGGCCTTGGCCTAGGACGCTGAACATGAGCCAGACATCCCATGACCGCCTTCTCATCATCGACTTTGGCAGCCAGGTGACGCAGCTGATCGCGCGCCGCCTGCGCGAGCTGAACGTCTATTGCGAAATCCACCCCTATCAGAAGGTCACGGATGCCTTCCTGGCGGAATTCGCGCCAAAGGCCGTGATCCTGTCGGGCGGACCTGACAGCGTGACGCGTGACGGATCACCCCGCCCGCCCGAGTCGGTCTTCGCCCTGGGCGTCCCGCTGCTGGGGATCTGCTATGGCCAGCAGGTCATGATGCAGATGCTGGGCGGCATGGTCGAATCGGGCCACGGCACCGCCGAATTCGGCCGCGCCTATGTGACCCCCGCCAATGGGCGCATCGACCTGCTGAACGGCTGGTTCCTCGAGGAACGCGAACAGGTCTGGATGAGCCATGGCGACCATGTCAGCCGCATCGCGCCGGGTTTCGAGGTCTATGGCACCTCGCCCAACGCGCCCTTCGCGATCACCGCGGACCTGAACCGCCGCTTCTACGCGGTGCAGTTCCACCCCGAGGTGCATCACACGCCCAACGGCAAGACGCTTTACGAGAATTTCGTCCGCATGGCGGGCTTTTCCGGCGACTGGACCATGGGTGCCTACCGCGAGGAAGCGATCCGCAAGATCCGCGAACAGGTCGGCGACAAGCGCGTGATCTGCGGCCTGTCGGGGGGTGTCGATTCCTCTGTCGCGGCCGTGCTGATCCACGAGGCGATCGGCGATCAGCTGACCTGCGTCTTCGTCGATCACGGCTTGTTGCGCCAGAACGAGGCCACCGAAGTCGTGGCGATGTTCCGCGACAACTACAACATCCCGCTGATCCATGCGGACGAATCCGAGCTGTTCCTGGGCGAGCTGGACGGCGTGTCCGACCCCGAAACCAAGCGCAAGATCATCGGGCGTCTGTTCATCGACGTGTTCCAGAAATACGCAAGCGGCATCGAGGGCGCGGAATTCCTGGCCCAGGGCACGCTCTATCCCGATGTGATCGAATCCGTCTCGTTCAGCGGCGGGCCTTCGGTCACGATCAAGTCGCATCACAACGTGGGCGGCCTGCCGGAAAAGATGGGCCTGAAACTGGTCGAACCGCTGCGCGAACTCTTCAAGGACGAGGTGCGCGCGCTGGGCCATGAACTGGGCCTGCCGGCCAGCTTCATCGGGCGCCACCCCTTCCCCGGACCGGGTCTTGCGATCCGCTGCCCCGGCGAGATCACGCGCGAAAAGCTCGAGATCCTGCGCAAGGCCGATGCGGTCTTCATCGACCAGATCCGCCGCCACGGTCTTTATGACGACATCTGGCAGGCCTTTGTCGCGATCCTGCCGGTGCGTACCGTGGGCGTGATGGGCGACGGGCGCACCTATGATTTCGCCTGCGCCCTGCGCGCGGTCACATCCGTGGACGGGATGACGGCGGATTACTATCCCTTCACCCATGACTTCCTGGGCGAGACCGCGACCCGCATCATCAACGAGGTCAAGGGCATCAACCGGGTGACCTATGACGTGACCTCGAAACCGCCGGGCACGATCGAGTGGGAATGATCCGGCTTTCGGGAAGACTGATCTGCACGACCCACGCCCAGGCGCGGGCCGTGATGATGGCCCTGCCCGCGCATATCCGCCTGACCCGCGCCGAACCCGGCTGCCTGTCCTTTGACGTGGTGCCGACCGGCGATCCGCTGATCTGGCAGGTTGACGAGGCCTTCGCGGACCGCGCGGCCTTTGACGCGCATCAGGCCCGCGCCGCGGCCACAGATTGGGCCACACAGACCGCGGGCATCACGCGCGACTACGTGATCACCGAGGCAAGCGACGCATGACGACCCCGATCCCCGCCATCCTTCCCGCGCCGCCACCCGTGCTGCGCGCGGCCCTCTGGATGGTCGGGGCCATCGCATCCTTTTCGGCCATGGCCGTTGCCGGGCGCGAGGCGGCCTTTGATCTGGATACATTCGAGATCATGCTCTACCGCTCGATCGTGGGCGTGATCATCGTCTGTGCCATCCTGACCCTTACCGGGCGCTGGGGCCAGGTCACGCGCCGCCACCCCGGCCTTCAGATCATGCGCAACCTTGCGCATTTCAGCGGCCAGAACCTGTGGTTCTACGCCGTCACCGTGATCCCGCTGGCGCAGGTCTTCGCGCTGGAATTCACCTCGCCCCTGTGGGTGCTGGTGCTGTCGCCGCTGGTGCTGGGCGAACGCATGACGCCGATGCGCACGCTGGCCGCCGTCATGGGGTTCATCGGCATCCTGATCGTGGCGCGGCCCAATCCCGAAAGCCTGAACCCCGGCGTGATCACCGCCGCCCTTTCGGCGATCTGCTTTGCCTTCACCATCATGCTGACGAAAAAGCTGACGCGCACCGAAAGCATCGCCTGCATCCTGTTCTACCTGACCGTGACACAGGTCGTGTTCGGCCTGATCGCGGCGGGCTATGACGGGGATATCGCCCTGCCCTCGGCCACCAGCCTGCCCTTTGTGGTGGTGATCGGCTGCGCGGGTCTGCTTGCGCATTTCTGCCTGACCAATGCGCTGTCCATTGCGCCCGCGACCGTGGTCATCCCGATCGACTTCACCCGCCTGCCGGTGATCGCCGTGGTGGGCATGCTGCTTTACAACGAACCGCTGGACCTGTTCGTCTTTGCCGGTGCGCTGGTGATCTTCGCAGGCAATTACCTCAATATCTGGCACGAGACACGGCGACCGAAACAAGCCGCATGAAACGGGTTGCGGGTGCGCGCAGGCAGGCATAACACCGCCGCATGACACAGAAATCCATCTCTCTCAGGGCTTGGGCGGAACTGTTGCTGCTGGGCGGCATCTGGGGTGCCTCCTTCCTGTCGAACGCCGTGATCCTGCGCGAGGTGGGGTTTGTCAGCGTCGTGGCCTTCCGCGTGACCGGGGCTGCGCTGATCCTGTGGGCCTATGTGCTGCTGCGCCGTCTACCGCTGCCGCGTGATCCGCTGGTCTGGGCGGGTTTCGTGTTCTCGGGCGTGTTGAACACCGCCTTGCCCTTCGCGCTGATCACCTGGGGGCAGACGCATATCCCTTCGGGTCTGGCCTCGATCCTGAACTGTTCCACCGCCGTGTTCGGCGTGCTGGTCGCAGCCCTGGTCTTCGCGGACGAGCGTCTGACCCGGCGCAAGCTGGCGGGGATCGGGCTTGGCTTTGCCGGGGCGGTCACGGTGATCGGGCCGGATGCGGTGCGCGGGTTGGACCTGACCGCGCTTGCGCAGCTGGCGCTGATCGGGGCGGCGCTCTGCTATGCATTCGGCAGCGCCTTCAACCGCGCACGCCTGTCGGGGCTGGCCCCGCAGGTGGCCGCCGCCGGCATGCTGAGCGGTGCGACACTGGTGATCCTGCCGCTGGCCCTGATGCGCGACGGCCTGCCCGCGATGGACTATGCCGGCATCACCTGGATCGCCATTGCCTATCTGTCGATCGTGGCGACGGCGCTGGCCTATCTGCTCTATTACCGGGTGCTGGCGATGGCGGGATCGGGCAATGTTCTGCTGGTCACGCTGCTGGTGGCGCCCGTGGCGATCCTGCTGGGCGCGGTCTTTCTGGACGAGGCGCTGCCGCTGCGCGCCTATGCCGGTTTTGCGCTGCTGGCGGCGGGGCTTGTCGTGATCGACGGGCGCATCCTGAAGCGCCGCCGCGCCACCGGGGCCATGCCGCCCCCCGTGCAATAGCGTTGACCACCCCTTGCGCCGGGGCTACCACAACGCGCAGGCAAGAGGGATGCGACCATGATCTACACATCTGCGGCACAATGGCGGGAGGCCCCGCGCAAGCGGCTGCTGTTTTTCGGCATGTCCGGGCTGGGCAAGACCCATCTGGCCACGCTTCTGCGCGATCACGGCGACTGGTTCCACTATTCGATCGATTACCGGATCGGCACCCGCTACATGGGTGAATACATCGCCGACAACGCCAAGGCGGAAGCGATGAAAGTGCCCTTCCTGCGCAACCTGCTGCTGTCGGATTCGATCTATATCGGCTCGAACATCACCTTTCACAACCTCACGCCGGTGTCGTCCTACCTTGGCAAGCCGGGCAATCCCGCCAAGGGCGGGCTGGCTTACGCCGAATACACCCGCAGGCAGGCACAGTTCCGCCAGGCCGAGATCCATGCCCTGCTGGACACCGGCTATTTCATCGAACGCGCCGAGGCGCTTTATGGCTATCCGCATTTCGTCTGCGACACGGGCGGATCGATCTGCGAATGGGTCGATCCCGAAAATCCCGAGGATCCGGTGCTCAAGGCGCTGTCGCAGACAACGCTGATGGTCTGGATCAAGGGCGACGCGGCCCATACCGCCGAATTGATCCGCCGCTTCGACCGCGCCCCCAAGCCGATGTCCTACCAGGCCGAGTTCCTGGACCGGGTGTGGAATGAATACCTGAGCCAGAACAAGGTGTCAGAGGACGAAGTTGATCCAGATGCCTTCATCCGCTGGACCTATGCGCAGGCGCTGGCCCATCGCCAACCGCGCTATGCCGCTATGGCGCGCAACTGGGGCGTGACCGTGACCGCCGACGAGGTCGCCGCCGTGCGCAATGCGGCGGACGTGGACGCGCTGATCGCCCAGGCGCTTGAGCGGGGCTGACCCGCGCCCTATCTGACCCTTTCCGAAAGACCTTTCCCCCTTCTGATCTCAAGGACCAATCGCAATGCCCATCAAGATCCCGTCCACCCTGCCTGCCTTCGACGTCCTGACGCGCGAAGGGGTCATGGTCATGGACGAGGATCAGGCCGCGCGCCAGGATATCCGCCCGCTGAAAATCGGCCTGCTGAACCTGATGCCCAAGAAGATCCAGACCGAGAACCAGTTCGCCCGGCTGATCGGGGCGACGCCCTTGCAGATCGAACTGTCGCTGATCCGCATGTCGGAACACCAGACCAGGAACACCGCCGCAGCGCATATGGAAAGCTTCTACCGCCCCTTCAACGAGGTGGCGGCGAGCGGCGAGAAATACGACGGGCTGATCATCACCGGCGCCCCCATCGAACACCTGCCCTTCGAGGAGGTGACCTATTGGGACGAGCTGCGTGAGGTCTTCGACTGGACGCAATCCCATGTCCAATCCACCTTCGGCGTCTGCTGGGGCGGGATGGCGATGATCAATCACTTCCACGGGGTCAGGAAACACATGTTGCAGGCCAAGGCCTTCGGCTGCTTCCGGCACCGCAACATGGCGCCCGCCTCGCCCTACCTGCGCGGGTTTTCGGATGATTGCGTGATCCCGGTCAGCCGCTGGACCGAGATGAAGCAGTCCGAAATCGACGCGGCCCCCGGTCTGATCACTCTGCTGGCCAGCGACGAGGTGGGCCCCGCCCTGGTCGAGGATCCGGGCCATCGCGCGCTCTATATCTTCAACCATTTCGAATATGACAGCGACACGCTGAAACAGGAATATGACCGCGACGTCGCCAGCGGCACGCCGATCAATGTGCCGCTGAACTACTACCCCGATGACGATCCCGCGAGAACGCCGCTCAATCGCTGGAGAAGTCACGCACACCTTCTATATGGCAACTGGATAAACCAGATTTATCAGTCAACCCCGTTTGATATGGATGCCATCGGTACTTAAAGTGATCAGCTTCATCGCCACTGTCGCGCTTCTGGGCGGATGCGGGGCCATTGTGGACCGCCGCGCCGACACGCGCGAAGCCGGGGCCGAAGCCAGTTTTCCTCCGACAGGCCAGTTGATCAAGGTCAACGGACGTCAAGTCCATGCGCATGTCGCGGGGCGCGGCCCCGATCTGGTGCTGATCCATGGCGCATCCGGCAATACCCGCGATTTCACCTTTGCCTTCGTGGACCGGCTCAAGGACAATTACCGCGTGATCGTCTTCGACCGGCCGGGTCTTGGCTGGACCGACCGCGTCTCGGATGATTTCGGCGGGCCGTTCAATACCGCCGCCGAAAGCCCGGCACAGCAGGCCGCCTTTCTTCAGGCGGCCGCGGACCAGCTTGGCGTGCGCCGGCCGATCGTTCTGGGCCATTCCTATGGCGGGGCCGTGGCGCTGGCCTGGGGGCTGAACCGGCCCGCAGACACTGCGGCGCTGGTCGTTCTGGCCGGGGCATCCAACCCCTGGCCTGGCGGCCTTGGCGCGCTTTACGATATCACCTCTTCTTCCATCGGCGGGGCGACGGTGGTGCCGCTGATCGCGGCCTATGCGCCGATGGCGCGCGTCGATGCGGCGCTGGACGGGATCTTTGCGCCGCAATCACCGCCGCCGGGATATGCCGATTACATCGGCGCGGGCCTGACCCTGCGGCGCGAAACGCTGCGCGCCAATGCGCGCCAGGTCAATTCGCTGCGCCCGCATGTGGTCGAGATGGCGGCGCGCTATCCCACGCTGCCCATGCCGGTCGAGATCGTGCATGGCACCGCCGATGACGTGGTCCCGATCCATATCCATTCCGAACCGCTGGCGCGTCAGATTCCCGGCGCCGTGCTGACGCGGCTGGACGGGATCGGTCACATGCCCCATCACGCCGCCCCCGATGCGGTGGAAGAGGCGATCCACCGCGCCGCCGCCCGCGCCCGATTGCGTTGATCCGGCCGCTGGGCCATAGTCATGCAAAACAAGGGGGTAGCCCGCCATGAGCCTGCCATTCGACGGCGCGATCAGCGATTTCTTCGAAAACCATGCGCCCGACCATATCCGCGCCGCGATCCGGTCAGCGGGCAAGGATGACCTGATCAATCCCGACTACCCCTACCCCGCGGAAATGAGCGGCAAGGCCTATGACAGGCAGATGGAGGCGCTGCAGATCGAACTGGTCAAGATGCAGCACTGGGCCCGTGCCACGGGCGCGCGGATCGCCATCATCTTCGAAGGGCGCGACGCGGCCGGCAAGGGCGGCACGATCGGGCGGTTCACCCAGAACCTCAATCCGCGCGGCGCGCGGGTGGTGGCGCTGTCCAAGCCCTCGGATACGGAAATGACGCAATGGTATTTCCAGCGCTACATCGACCATCTGCCCGCCGGGGGCGAGATCGTTCTGTATGATCGCAGCTGGTACAATCGCGGCGTGGTCGAACATGTCTTCGGATTTTGCACCGACAGCCAGCGCGAACATTTCTTCCGCCAGGTGCCCGAGCTTGAGAACATGCTGGTGGATGAGGGGCTTCACCTGTTCAAGATCTGGCTGAACGTCGGCCGCGCCGAACAGCTGCGCCGCTTTCTGGCGCGCGAATCCGATCCGCTGAAACAATGGAAGCTCAGCCGGATCGACGTGGATGGCCTGCACAAATGGGATGCCTATAGCGATGCGATCAGCGAAACCCTGCATCGCAGCCATTCCCAGGCCGCCCCCTGGACCATCGTGAAATCCGACGACAAGAAGCGCGCGCGCCTGGCCGTGATCAGGCATGTCCTGTCCGGCCTCGACTATGCTGGCAAGGATCCTGCGGCCATCGGTGCCGCCGATCCGTCGATCTGCGGCGGGCCGGACCTTTGGGATGCGTAAACAGGGCTATCACCACGGGAACCTGCGCCAGGCCCTGGTGGACGCGGCGCTGGACCTGATCACGCGCCAGGGCCCGACCGGGTTCACCCTGTCAGAGGCCGCGAAACAGGCCGGCGTCACCCCTGCCGCCGTCTATCGCCACTTCGAGGGGCGCGAGGACCTGATCGCCGAGGCCGCGCGCCAGGGCTACGAGATATTCGCCGAAGTGATGCAGGTGGCCTACGAGTCGGGCCAGCCCTCGGCGCTGGCCGCCTTCGAGGCGACGGGCCGCGCCTATCTGGCCTTTGCGCGCAAATACCCCGGCCATTACATCGCCATGTTCGAAAGCAGCATCTCGGTGAATCGCACGGCCGACCTGGCGCTGGCCGCCGCGCGCGCGCGCGCCGTGCTCGAGACCGCGGCGTCAGAGCTCAGCCAGCACATCCCGCCGGAAAAGCGGCCGCCCGCCAGCATGTTCTCGGCCCATATCTGGGCCATGTCGCATGGTGTGGTCGAACTCTTCGCGCGCAACTCGCCCGGAACGGCTTCGCCCTTCCCCCCCGAGGATCTGCTTGAGTCGGGAATCGGGATCTATCTGCGCGGGCTGGGCCTGATTGCGCCCGACAAGTAGGCTAGCACCACCGCGACTGCCTGTTAAACAGGCAAAGTCAGTCACCCTGACCTTTTCTTCCGCATCCCTCTGGACGTCATTTCTGCAACAGGATTATGACAGCGAAAGAGGCGGTGCTGCACTGCCGCATAATCCAGATTGACAAAGGGCAGACGCCGGAAGATAGCTCGCAGTAATTGTTATATCATTACAAAACAGACTCTGCTGATTGATGCAGAAAAAACCGTTCAAAACACTGAAACCCAAAAGAAAACCAGACCGAAGGGACGAAAGATGAAATACATCCTCCTTGGCGCAGGCCTTGCCATGCTGCCGTTCGCTGCAACTGCACAGGTCAGCATCTCGGGCGGTGCCGCCGTGGCCACCTCCTACGACCTGACAGCCGACAGCAACACCGAAGCGGAATACCCGCTGTCCTTCTACCTGCAGGCAGAAACCAACGGTTTCTACGGCCAGCTGTGGTTCGGCACCCTGCCCAGCGGCTCGGCTCCCGACAAGGTCGAGATGGACGTGATCCTTGGCTATGGCACCGAATTGTCGAACGGTCTGGGCATCGACCTGTCCTATTCGGCTTATTTCCTGGACGACTCGGGCTATGACGAAGCCGAACTGATCGCGGCACTGTCCTATGGCCTGTCCGACAGCCTGAGCGGTTCGCTCGCCGTCGGTTATCTTGTCGAGAGCGAAGATTCCTATGTCGAAGCAGGCGTGGATTATGCGCTGAACGATGATTGGTCGCTTCAGGCTCTGCTCGGCACCGACTCGACCGATGTCATCTATTATGAACTCGGCGTCACCTATGCCATCTCCGACGAAGTGGCTTTCAACATCCTCTATGAAGATGACGACACGACCGGCAACGACGGTCTGATCACCTTCACCATGAGCTACGACTTCTCGCTTTCGGGCAACTGATCCGCGCCCTCGGTACAGACCCGTGAGAGGGGCGTCC
>JANREX010000023.1 GCA_030758115.1 Paracoccaceae bacterium
GACTCTGCCCCAATCATGGGGGCGGGGCAATGGGGGGCGGATGCGCAAGCCGCTGCCGCAGCCCGGCCTTGCAACGGCGGCCAAGACCTGACAGGTTGCAGCCCTGAAATCGCCCGGGATGGAACCGTGGCATCCCTGAAGGCAGTCAGATGGACCCGGTCAATATTCTCTGCGTGAAATGGGGCACGAAATATGGCCCCGACTACGTGAACAAGCTGGCGTCGATGGTATCGCGCAACATGTCGCGCCCCTATCGTTTCGTCTGCCTGACCGATGACGCCACGGGCATCGACCCGTCGATCGAAACCCACCCCCTGCCCGCCATCGGCATTCCCGAATTCGACGCGGCCACCGGTTGGACCCGCCTGCATGGCTGGCTGAAGGTCACCGTCTTTGCCGCGCCGCTCTATGACCTGACCGGCCCGACGCTGTTTCTGGATGTGGATATCGTGATCACCGGCCCGCTCGATCCGTTCTTCGACCCGCCGGGCGAGTTCATCGTGATCAAGGAATGGGACAAGCGTGACGAGACGGGAAATACCTCGGTGTTCCGCTACACGGCCGGCGCGCATGGCGACCTGATCGCGCATCTGTCGCGGTCGCTGGACAGCGCGCAAAGCGACTATCGCAACGAGCAGGAATTCGTGACCACCTATTTCTCGCGGCAGGGCAAGATGAGCTATTGGCCCAAGGGCTGGTGCGTCAGCTTCAAGCGCCATTGCATGCATCGCGGGATCATGGGGTTCTTCAAGCCAGCCCGCATCCCCGAGGGGGCGAAAGTCGTCGTGTTCCACGGCAAACCGAACCCGCCTGACGCCATCATCGGCCGCAGCGGCAAATGGTATCGCCGGGTGATCCCCGTCGCCTGGGTCGACGAGCTGTGGCGCTGAGGCACAGGGCGCGGCATGGCTGAGATCACGACAGGCCGGAACGGCGGCGCGGTCATCTGGTACGACGCGGATCTTCTGCCAACCTTGGAGAATGGCCTCTTCGATCCCGATTGGCTGGCGCGCACGGGGCGGCTGACCGGCACCTCGACCGGGCGCAATACCGCATGGTTCCTGCGCCATGAAGGGCGCGACATGGTGCTGCGGCACTACTGGCGCGGCGGCATGGTGGGCCGGATCGTCAAGGACCTTTATCTGCGCGAGGCGGTGGCCAGCAGCCGCGCGATGCGTGAATTCACCCTGCTGGACTGGATGCACGGCCAGGGTCTGCCGGTGCCCCGCCCGGTTGCCGCGCGCTTCGGCCCGCTTGGCCCGTGGTACCGCGCCGATCTGCTGATGGAGCGTCTCCCCGATACCCGCCCGCTTGCCGATCTTCTGGCCGAAGCGCCGCTGCCGCGCGACGTCTGGGCGCGCATCGGTGCCGTGATCGCGCATTTTCACAAGGCGGGGGTGCATCATTCGGATCTGAATTGCCGCAATATCCTGCTGGATGGTGCGGGCGGTATCTGGCTGATCGATTTCGACAAATGCGAACGCCGACCACATGGGCGTTGGGCGCAGGACAACATCGACAGGCTGGAACGCTCGCTTCTCAAGGAGAAGGGCAAGGTGCCTGCGCTGCACTGGAGCGCCGCCGACTGGCAGGCGCTTCTGACGGGCTACCATGGCGCGGGTCAGACCGACGCAGGGATGGCCGCGCCATGAGCAAGAGACCAGCCATGGTCTTTCCGGCCGAACCGCTGGCCCTTGCGGGGCTTGCGCCCGTGGCAAAGGGGCAGGACCGGCTTGTCTATCATCATCCGGACTTTCCCGATCTTCTGTTCAAGGCGCCGAAATCGCTGCATGCCGCACTTGGCCAGCCCGAAGGCACGGCGATCCGGCTTGCCCTGTCCGATCTCGGAAATTTCCGGCAGCTGATGCTGAAACTCTCGCCGAAAACCCTGTGGCATCCGTTCTTCAAGGAAAGCGACTGCTACCTGCGCGCGCGGCTTGCCGGCATCGCCACCCCGGATCTGCCGATCCCGAACCTCTACGGGTTTTGCGATTCAGACATCGGGCCGGTGCTGGCGGTCGAACGCATCGCCCTGCCCGGCCAGATGCTGGGGCGCACCCTGAAATCACTGGCTGGCGAAGGCCCCCTTGATGCCGCGATGGTGACCTTGCTGGACCAGTTCGCCAAGCGCATGTTCCGCCACGGCCTTGTGGCGGGCGACATGACAGCGGCGAATATCGCGCTGGGGCAACGGGGTGGCGCGGATCAGTTCGTCCTGATCGACGGGTTCGGCGATATCCACGCGATCCCTTTCCGCTCGGCCTCGGCCCGACTGAACCGGATCGCGATGACCCGCAGCTTTCACAAGATGGCAGGCCGCATCGGGCTGCGCTTCGACGAGACACAGCAGCGTTTCAGCCCAAGGTCTGCCTGATCCGGTCCCGAAGTGTCAGGCTGGCGAAGTTTGCGGTGATCGCGGCCGGATCGTAACGGGTGGCAATCCAATCCTCGAACCCGATGCCGCTGATCGCGTGATCGGCCCCGAAGGCCGCCACCAACTGATCCAGCACGCCGGTGGATGACCAGCTCCAATGCCCGAACCGCCGCGACAGCATGGCGGCGGCCTCTTCCGCCGGGCGGCCTTCGATCGCCAGAAGATAGATGGCGCTGGCCAGCCCGGTACGGTCCGCGCCCGCACGGCAATGCAGCAGAAAGGGCTTTTCGATCCGCCGCAACAGCGCGATCAAGGTCAGCACCCGTTCGGGCGGGGGCAGGCGATGCGCGCTCATGTTGAAGCTGTGAAACCGCAGCCCCAGCGCGGCGCAAGCGCGGCGTTCCGCCCGGAACGGCGCGCCGTCGTCGCTGCCGCGCAGATAGAGCACCGAGACAAGCCCCTGCGCCTTCATCCGCGCCAGCCGGCGATGGTCGGGCTGGTTGGACCGGAACACGCCCGGCGCGATCGTCGCGGCATTCGCCCAGAACAGGCGTATCACGCCCTGGTCGATCCAGAAATTGTGCAACCGGTCGCGCAGGCGGCTCAGGCGGTCCTGCTCAGGCATCCGGTGCGCCGCCCTTCCAGCGGCGGTGAATCCAGAACCACTGGTCGATATTCTGCTCGATCCGGGCCTGCAGGCTGTTGTTCAGGGCCTGCGTCATCTCGACGGCGGTCGAATGGGGGATCGGTGCTTCGAACACCGCATCGAAGGACAGACCGTCCTTGCGCCGGATGCCATAGCAGGGCACCAGCAGCGCGTCGTATTTGAGGGCCATCTCGGCGGCGGACAGGGCCGTCATCGCGGTCTGGCCCATGAAATCCAGCGGCTCGCCCTTGTGCATATGCTGGTCGATCAGCATGGCCACAGTGCCGCCGCCGCGCAGAAAGCGCACCATCTCGCCCAGGCCACGGCGGCCCCTCTCGAACAGGGGTGTGCCGATGGTGCTGATGTTGCGCAGGTAATAGCG
This sequence comes from Paracoccaceae bacterium, assembly GCA_030758115.1. Lineage (GTDB taxonomy): Bacteria > Pseudomonadota > Alphaproteobacteria > Rhodobacterales > Rhodobacteraceae > Seohaeicola. The sequence goes on from JANREX010000023.1 coordinate 3,403, forward strand.
GTTGAACCAGGGGTTGTTCAGCGCCCGGTAGATGCCGCCCACGCGAAACCCTTGCGCGATGGTGCCCGCGCGGATCACGTCGTAATTGCCGAAATGCCCCGAGACCAGGATGATCGGCCGGTTCTGCGCCTTGGCCTGCTGCATCGCATCCCAGCCCGGCCCGCTGACCGGTGCCGCAAGCGCGCGCTTGCGCAGGCCTTGCGGCGACAGCAGTTCCATCGCCATGCGCCCGATGTTGCGCGATGTGGCCGCGGTCACGGCAGCGCGCTGCGCCTCGGGCATGGCCGGAAAGATCAGCCGCAGATTATCCTCGATCCGCCTGCGGTAACCCGCGAACGGGGCTATGAGGCGCGCAAAGACAAAACCGCCCAACCGGACCCGCAAGCCGTAGGGCAAAAGCTTGAGAGCCCCGACAAAGGTCAGAAAGACACCGTATGGCGCAAGATCGGAGATCCGGGCCGCAAGGTCCCGGAACCGTTCCTGATTGTCGCTCGCCATGGTCTCTCCTGCCCGCGGGGTCAACGGAACCGGTCCAAGCGGACCGCCCTGCCCTGACATACTACCGGAGCGGCGGCGGGGTAAAGCCTCCGTCAGGGGGAACCGGCCATGCCGCGCAACCAGTGGCGCGGCGGGATCGGCGCGGCACCTTATGGAAATGGCACGCCAGCCTGCGCTGGCGTGCCATCCTCGGTCGTGCCGTCGTGCCGTTACGCCAGATCGAAGCGATCGGCGTTCATCACCTTGGTCCAGGCCGCGACGAAATCGCGGACGAACTTGGGCTTGGCGTCGTCCTGGGCATAAAGCTCGGACAGGGCGCGCAGTTGCGAATTGGCACCAAAGGCCAGATCCACGCGCGTGCCCGTCCACTTGACCGCGCCGGTCTTGCGGTCACGCCCTTCGAACAGCTGCTCGTCCTTGTCGACGGGCTGCCATGCGGTGCCCATGTCCACCAGGTTGACGAAGAAGTCATTCGTCAGCTGGCCCGGACGGGTCGTGAACACGCCATGCGCCACGCCGCCGTGGTTGGCACCCAGAACGCGCAGACCGCCGACCAGAACGGTCATCTCGGGTGCGGTCAGGGTCAGCAGCTGCGCCTTGTCGATCAGCAGGCCCTCGGCGGGCACGCTGTAGACATCCTTGGCGTAGTTGCGGAAGCCGTCGGCAATGGGTTCCATCACCTCGAAGCTTTCCACGTCGGTCTGCTCCTGGCTGGCATCCATGCGGCCGGGGGTGAAGGGCACTTCGACGTCAAAGCCCGCGTCCTTGGCGGCCTTCTCGATCGCGGCAGAGCCGCCCAGCACGATCAGATCGGCCAGCGACACTTTCTTGCCACCGGTCGCCGCTGCGTTGAAGTCAGCCTGAATGCCTTCCAGCACGCCCAGCGCCTTGGCCAGCGCTTCGGGCTGGTTGACCGCCCAATCCTTCTGGGGCGCCAGACGGATGCGCGCGCCATTGGCACCGCCGCGCATGTCCGACCCACGGAAAGACGAGGCCGAGGCCCAGGCCGTCTGCACCATTTCGGACACCGACAATGCGCCCAGCAGCTTGGCTTTCAGCGCCGCGATATCGGCGGCATCGACCAGAGGGTGATCCACGGCCGGGATCGGATCCTGCCAGATCAGGTCCTCTGCGGGGACTTCCTCGCCCAGGTAACGCGCCTTGGGGCCCATGTCGCGGTGGGTCAGCTTGAACCATGCGCGCGCATAGGCATCGGCGAACTCGTCGGGGTTTTCCAGGAAGTGGCGCGAGATCGGCTCGTAGATCGGGTCCATCTTCAGCGACATGTCGGCCGTGGTCATCATCGGCGGGTGCTTCTTGGACGGATCGTGCGCATCCACGACCATATCCTCGTCCTCGCAGTTGATCGGATGCCACTGATGCGCACCCGCGGGGCTTTTCAACAGCTGCCAGTCATATTTGAACAGCACCTTGAAATAGCCCATGTCCCAGGTCGTCGGGTTCGGCTTCCATGCCCCCTCGATACCCGAGGTGATGGTATCGCCGCCCTTGCCGGACCCATGGGTGCTGATCCAGCCCAGGCCCATCTCGTGGATCGGGGCCGCTTCCGGCTCGGGGCCGACCAGCGCCGCATCACCTGCGCCGTGCGACTTGCCGAAAGTGTGACCACCGGCCACCAGCGCCACGGTCTCGTAGTCGTTCATCGCCATGCGTGCGAAGGTTTCGCGCACATCGCGGCCCGAGGCGACCGGATCGGGGTTGCCGTTGGGGCCTTCGGGGTTGACGTAGATCAGACCCATCTGCACGGCGGCCAGCGGGTTTTCCAGCTCGCGCTCGCCGGAATAGCGCATGTCGCCCAGCCAGCTGTCTTCCTTGCCCCAGTAGATGTCTTCCTCGGGCTCCCAGATATCGGCGCGACCGCCGCCGAAACCGAAGGTCTTGAAGCCCATGGTTTCCATCGCGACATTGCCCGCCAGGATGAACAGGTCAGCCCAGGAAATCTGGTTGCCGTATTTCTGCTTGATCGGCCAGAGCAGGCGGCGCGCCTTGTCGAGGTTGGCGTTATCGGGCCAGCTGCTGGTCGGCGCAAAACGCTGCGAGCCGGTGCCGCCGCCGCCGCGACCGTCCGCGGTGCGGTAGGTGCCCGCGCTGTGCCAGGCCATGCGGATGAACAGACCGCCGTAATGGCCCCAGTCAGCCGGCCACCACTCCTTGCTGTCGGTCATCAGACCCGCCAGATCCTTTTTCAGCGCCTTCAGGTCCAGCTTCTTGAATTCCTCGGCATAATCGAAGGCCTCGCCCATCGGGTCGACCTTGGCGGAATGCTGGCTGAGGATCTTGAGGTTCAGCGAATTCGGCCACCACTCGCGATTCGTGCGGCCCTTCTGCGTTGCGTTCGGGTTGACCGCCGCATGCATGACCGGGCATTTGCCGATGTCATTTCCGTCCATGTTTCTCTCCGATTCTGGTTGATGTCGTGCCCTTGAACAGGGCGCGGGGGCTGTCACTCGGGACAGGACGGGACGCCGGGCAACTGCTGCCCGCCGCATCCCCACCGATCGACCCAAGCTATACTGGAATCGTTCTAACAAACCAGAGCGATCAGTTTAAGTTGCATTTTATGATCATAATTATAATTTCAGATTATAGCCCGCCACCATTCACCACATCTTTGCCAATGACAGGCAAAACGGGCCGAAAGGCTGCGGATGTCCGGGGAACTGCGCGCTCCTGCCGCATACCACGCAAAGCTGCGCGTCATATGTACCTTTGCAAATCCGGGCTTGCGGTCCGGTCTGACCCGCGCGCCGGACATGCTGAGGGGTGCGCAGGCAAGGATGGACGGTTCCGGGGCTTTCACCGCTAAGCCCCAGTTTATCACGAAAGGCGGCCCAGAGGGCCGAATGGCAGACAGATGGAGATGATGGACACCCTATTGCTGTCGCGGATCCAGTTCGCGGCGAATATCTCGTTCCATATCCTTTTTCCCACGATCACCATCGCCCTGGGCTGGGTGCTGGTCTTCTTCAAGTGGCGCTATGCCCGGACCAATGACCAGGTCTGGATGGATGCCTATTTCTTCTGGGTCAAGGTCTTCGCCCTGTCCTTTGCCATGGGGGTTGTCTCGGGCATCACCATGTCTTTCCAGTTCGGCACCAATTGGCCCGGCTTCATGGAAAGCGTGGGCAATATCGCAGGCCCCCTGCTGGCTTATGAAATCATGACCGCCTTCTTCATGGAGGCCGTGTTCCTGGGCATCATGCTCTTTGGCTTCAGCCGCGTGCCGGGCTGGGCGCATACGGGCGCCACCGTGCTGGTGGCCGTGGGCACGACGATGTCGACCTTCTGGATCCTGGTGCTGAACAGCTGGATGCACACGCCCCAGGGCTTCGAGATGCGCGATGGCGTGGCCCATGCCACCGACTGGTTCGCGATCATCTTCAACCCCTCGATGCCCTACCGGCTTGTGCATGTGCTGCTGGCCTCGGGCCTGACCGTGGGTTTCCTGATCGCGGGCATGTCCGCCCTGCGCTGGGTCATGGGCGAACGCAGCGCCGAGGTGCGCAAATCGCTGCGCCTGGGCGTGATCATGGGCGCCTCGATCATTCCGCTGCAGATCTATGCCGGTGACATGCACGGGCTGAACACGCTGGAATACCAGCCTGCGAAAGTGGCCGCGATGGAAGGCAACTGGAACACCCAGGGCAATGTGCCGCTGCTCCTGTTCGCCCTGCCCGACGAGGAGGCCCGCGAGAACCGGTTCGAGATCGGCATCCCCTCGGGCGCAAGCCTGATCCTGACCCACCGTCCGGATGGCGAGGTGCCGGGCCTGAACGATTTCGTGGCCGAGGATGGCACCGTCCTGCACCCGCCCGTCAATGCCGTCTTCTGGTCCTTCCGCGTGATGGTGGGCACCGGCATGGCGATGCTGGTCCTGTCCTGGGCGGCGCTGTTCCTGATGCGCCGTGGCCGTGGCATCGAAGGGCTGCCGCGCCCGGTGGTCTGGGCCTTCCTGCCGATGGCCTTCTCGGGCTGGCTGGCCACGCTCGCGGGCTGGTACACGACCGAGATCGGGCGTCAGCCCTGGCTGGTGACTGGGGTGCTGAGCACCGATGCCGCCGTGGGTGACGTGGCCCCCGCGCTGGTCGCCTCGACCCTGGTCGCCTATCTGGTGATCTACGCGGCATTGCTGGTCGCCTATGTCAGCGTGCTGGTCTATCTGGCCCGCCGCAAGGCCAAGGGGGCATACGCCCCCGAGGCGGGCCGCCCGATCAGCGGCGCCATCCAGTCCATCCCGGCGGAGTGACCATCATGATGACGCTCTTTGGTGATCCCGCCGTCTGGCTGCCCGTGGTCTTTGCCGCGCTGATGGGCCTGTCGATCCTGATCTACGTGGTGCTGGACGGGTTCGATCTGGGCGTGGGGATCCTCACGCCCCTCGGGACCGAGGCTGAAAAGGACCGGATGGTCGCCTCGATCGGGCCGTTCTGGGATGCGAATGAAACCTGGCTGGTGATGGCGGTGGGCCTTCTGCTGGTCGCCTTTCCGGCGGCGCATGGCACGATCCTGACGGCGCTTTATCTGCCCGTCGCCATCATGCTGATCGGCCTGATCCTGCGCGGCACCGCCTTCGAGTTCCGCGCCAAGGTGGCCCTGCCCAAGAAGAAAGCCTGGAACATGGCGTTCTTCGCAGGCTCGATCATGACGTCGATGGCACAGGGCTACATGCTGGGCCTCTACATCATGGGGCTGGACAACAGCTGGTCCTCGCAGGCCTTCGCGCTGCTGACGGCGGTGTTCCTGACCGTCGGCTACAGCTTCATCGGCGCCTGCTGGCTGATCCTCAAGGCCGAGGGCGCGTTGCAGCTGAAAGCGGTGCAATGGGCGCGCGGCGGGATCTGGGGCGTTGTGCTGGGCGTGGGTGCGATTTCGCTGGCCACACCGCTGGTCAGCCCGCGCATCTGGGAAAGGTGGTTCTCGATCCCCGAATTCTTCCTGCTGGCCCCGCTGCCGCTGATGTCGGCGGCGCTGATCATGGGCATCTGGGTCGTGCTGCGGCGGCTGCCCACCCCGAATGACAGCTTCGCATGGTTGCCCTTCGCCGGGGCCAGCGCACTTTTCGTGCTGGCCTTCACGGGGCTGGCCTATTCCTTCTATCCTTACGTGGTGCCGGAAAAGCTGACGATCTATGACGCGGCTTCGGCCCCGGAAAGCCTGATGATCATCCTTGTGGGGGCGCTGATCGTGATCCCCGTGATCGCGGGCTATTCGGCGCTGGCCTATTACATCTTCCGGGGCAAGGCGCGTGATCTGCGCTACGATTGATCCGGCGCGGCCCACCTGACAAGGTGGGCCGATCCCGCGCGCTAGGATTGCATGAACCGCCGCCGCGCCTCGACGGCGATGTTGTAGCGCTGCTCCAGATCGGCGATCAGCGCCATCGCAACGCGCCTGGCATCTTCACCCTCGGCCTCGCGATAGCTTTGCCTTGCCGCCTCAAGCAAGGTCTTGAGCTTGAACTCTTCGGGCAGCACGCCCGCTTCGGCCATGATGCGGGCGGCCACGGCTGTGGCCATGTCGGCATATGCCTCGCCCGTGCGGTCGGGCAAGGGCTTCCCCTCGCCTTCAAGACCGCGCAGCTTGCCTTCGGCGATCGCCTTGCGGATCTGCTGCTCAACGAGCCTGTCAAAGGATCGGGTCATCGCGCGCTCCCGCCCTGCACCGACGCAGCGCGGTCAATGGCGCGCCACCCGTCAACCATAGCATCGCGACAGGCGACGGACACGCGAAAACCTGCGCCGGGCCAAACGCAGGCGCGGGAACGCGCTGCGGGCGGCCCGCCATACACGGGACCGCCTTCCCGTTGCTTGGCGCCTGGCGGTCTCACGCCGCCCGCGACAGGCCTTCCGCGACCGACAGGCCGACCCATGCGCCGCCTTCATAGCGCAGGACGCTGCCCCTGGCCGCATCCGTCGCCATCAGCGCCAGCCATCCATTGTCGAACAGGGCCTTCACGCCCGCATGACGGTCCAGGATATCCGAGATCGCCTGCGCCGGAGCCTCGATCGTCACGGTCAGGCGCAGCGGATCATGCTGCAGCCCCTCGCCATCATGCACCGATTGCCAGGGCAGACCGGCGCGCAACATGCCGCCGTTGCCTTCGATCACGCCGATCCCGCCGGTCACGTTATGCAGCAGCTTGTTGCCCGCCCCGTAAGCCTGCGGCGCCACGGACGAGCCGTAATATTGCAGCGAAATCCAGCTGGCCACCACCACCGGCGCGGTCAGGATCAGTTCCAGCACGCCGAAACCCTCGTCGGCCTGCCAGACATAGTCATGCAGGAAGGCGCGCCCACCCAGATCGACCCCGGCGCTGAGACGGCGCGGTGCGGCGATGAAGGCCGCACAGCCCGCAAGCCCCCATTCCGGGCGCAGTTCGGACCAGTCGCCACCGCGCAGGGCCAGCGCCTCGGGCGCATCCGCGCGCGGCAGCCGCGCAGCGCGCTCGGCCCGCGCCAGTTGTCCGGCCCGATCCAGCGCCGCGCGCAACCGCGCCAGATCGGCAGCATGATCTGGCAGGGCCTGATCCTCGTAGAGCGTGACCCGGTCGGATACCGTGTCATGCAGACCCGCGACAAAGCGCGTGTCGGCGGGGATCTTGATCCCCTTGTCGACCAACCCCGCGCGCACCGCGCTGTCGTTCAGAAGCCCCGCCAGCAGCCGCGCGTTCACATCGCCCGCATGGCCCCCGCAGGCCCCGCATTGCAGGGCGCTGGCGTGGGGCGCATTGGTGACGCCCGCACCATGCCCCGCGATCAGCACCAGCCGCGCAAAATCGCCGGTCAGCGACATGGCCGACAGGATGGTGGCCGCGGCCCCGATCCGCGCCTCAAGCGGCAGATCCGTGGTCGGCGCAGGGCCCGCAGGTGCCGGCTTGGCGCGCGTGCCCGTGTCCTTCAGCAGCTTGGCAACGTAAAGCGGACCTGCCGCCTCGACAAAGGCGAAAGCCGAGACCGAGGCCATGCGGAACCGTCCCCATGCACGGGTGGCCCGCGCCGCGATACGTGCGGCCAGATCATCTGCAGGCGCGCCGACGGACCGGCTTTCGACCCCCGGCTGCAACAGCACGGGCGCGCGCGCCTCGACCACATCCGAGGCAAAGCCCCGATGCGCCGCCGCCAGGCCGAAGAAGCCGGCAAAACCGATGGTGCGAATGCCCTCATCCGTCGCCTCCAGCGCCCGGCGCAGCACTTCGGACCGCACGTCGATACAGAACGCCGCCTGGATCGCCGGCGCCTGATTGCTATCCGCAAGGGGCGCATCGGTCGCAGAAGCCGCCAGCCTTGCCAGCAACCGTTGCTCCTCGGTCCGTTCAAGCGCGTCCTGCAAGGCCGCGTCGATCAGATCGTCCCGGCCCGGCTGCGCGGGCACGGCATAGGCTGCCAGTGTTTCCGTCCATGACGTGGCGATCTGGTCGGAATGCGCCTCGAACAGGATCATGTCCCACAACAGCCGGATCGTCAGGCATTCGAACAGCACGCCGTCCCGCGCCCCGTCCCGCTGGGCCAGCCAATCCAGATGCCGCGCGTATTGGCCCCAGCCTTCCAGGTCCATCAGCAGGCGATGAAAATAGTCCGGCGCGCTGGCGGGCGTGACGCCCAGTGTCCGGCAGGCCTCGGCAAAGGCGGCACGCGGATCATGGGGCAGAACGGAGACGCGCAGGCAACTGTCCCGCAGACCCGCGATACCGGGCACAAGGTCCCGGCTGGCAAAGGCGCGCCAGGATGCATAGGCCGACCCTTCCAGCGCGGGCCAAAGCGCCTGCCCCTGGTCGAAATGCGCCGCAGCCCAGGTGGCGATGCGGTCCCGCGCCAGATCGGCCCAGTCGCGCCCCGCCGCATCCCCGGCCAGATCGGCGGCAGAGGGATAGGCCTTTGGCTGTGGTGTCGGCTGGGTCACGGCCTGTTCCAGATCGGCAGGCTTCAGCCCATGGGCGCGCGCCGCCGTCTGCATGGCGGCCGGGTCGATCCGGCCCCGCGCCATCAGATCGGCATAATCGGCCCTGTCGCGGAAGATGCGCAGCCCGCCCACGCGGGCCAGGATCGCCGCCGTCTGCGCCCGGTTCCGGCCCGCCTGGCCCAGGAAGGGATTGACCGCGACAGTCGCCGCCAGTGGAAAGGCCGGCGGGATCGAGGCTGCTGCCTTGTGCGCCATGGCAAAGAGTTCAAGCTCGGGTCCGGTGAAGGTCAGGGAAGGAGCGTTCACAGCATCATCCTTTCGTGGCGCGCCACTGACCGATCATCCGGTCCGTCAGCGCATTGAGGTAAAGTCCGTTCATCAGATGCACCCGCAGGCCCATCGCGGCGGGGTGCCCTGCCCATAGCGGGAAAGTCGCCTGCGCCACCGAGGCCAGCCCGAAACTGCCGACCGCCAGCACCAGCGTCGCCCAGATCAGCCCGTCAGCCGCCGGGGGCGCCGGCAGCGTGCCCGCCGACAGGGCCGTGATGCCGGCCTGCAGCCCGAAATAGGCCAGCGTGGCCGCACCCGACATGGCGACGGTGCGGATCGTCAGCGGCCAGGGCGCCAGATCGGCCAGCCCCTGCGCGATCAGATAGGCCACGCCGAAGATCAGGATCGCGCCAAGCGCGACGGTCTGCACCGGCTTGTCCATGATCCCGAACATCAGGCCCACGACCGCGTAGATTGCCAGCGCCAGACCAAAGGCCCGCCCCACGGCACGCAGATCGGGGATCGCCACGGGGCCGGGGCGCCGGATCCGGCCCACCTGCTCGACCGCGCCGCCCGAGGCCAGGAAGGCATGCGCCTTGTACAGCGAATGCGCCACGATATGCAGCAGCGCCAGCGGAAACAGCGCAAGGCCGATCTGCAGCACCATGAAGCCCATCTGCGCGCAGGTCGACCATGCCAGCGCCGTCTTGACCGACGGCTGCGTCAGCGCCACAGCCGCGCCGACCAGCGCGCTGAACCCGCCAATCAGCGCCAGCAGGGCCAGCACACCGGGGGTGGCCAGCAGCACATCGGCAAAGCGGATCAGCAGGAAGCCGCCCGCGTTGACCACGCCTGCATGCAGCAGGGCCGATACGGGCGTCGGGGCCTCCATCACCTCGGTCAGCCAGCCATGGGTGGGGATCAGGGCGGATTTGAACACCGCCGCCACCGCCAGCAGCAGCGCCGCCAACCACAGGGTCGCGGGCGTCTGGCCTGCCTGCACAGCTTGCGCGATTGCGGCGATATCGCCGGTGCCGAAGGCCTGGATCAGCAGGACGGCGGCCAGCAGCAGGGCGCCGGTGCCGATGATCCCGCTGACCGTCTTCTTGCGCGCGGCCCGCTGCGCGCGCGGCCGGTCGGGATAGAACAGGATCAGACGGTGCAGCCCCAGCCCCACCATCGACCAGGCCAGCACCAGCTGCACCAGGTTGCCCGCGCTGACCAGCAGCAGCACCGCGGCCAGCGTGGCGGACATCATCGCCATGAACCCGCTCTGCCCCGCCTCGCCATCCAGCGCCTTGCGCGAGAACCGCAGCACGATCCAGCCCACGAAGGACACGGTCAGCAGCATCGCGACCGAGACGATGTCGACCCTCGCGGCAAAGCCCAGCGCCAGTATCCCCGGCAGGCCGAGGGTGACAGGCCCCGCAACCGCCAGCAGCACGGCCGCGCCCAGCGCACAGGCCATCGCCAGCAGGGCGGCCCATTCGGGCAGATGCAGGCGCATCTGCGCACGGCCCACCGGGCGCAGCGTCAGATCAAGGGCAACCAGGGCAAGCGCCAGTGGCGCGAGATAGGCAAGAAGGGTCATTGCGGGCTCTCCTGTCAAAGCTGACCGTCAGGTAGCACCGCGACAAACCACTAAAAAATTCATTGTTTTTATAAAAACGTTCTGTTTTATAAATGCATGGCTGATCTCAACTATCATCACCTGCGCTATTTCCGCGAGATTGCCCATATGGGCAATCTGACCCGCGCGGCGGAGCGGCTGAACCTGTCGCAATCGGCCCTGTCGATCCAGTTGCGCCAGCTTGAGGATCGTCTGGGCCATCCCCTTTTTACCCGCAGCGGGCGCAGCCTGATCCTGACCGAGGCGGGGCGGATCGCGCTGGATCACGCCGATCGCATCTTCGGCGCGGGCGAGGAGCTGATCGCGACCCTGCGCCAGACCGGCGAGGTGCAGCAACCCCTGCGCGTGGGCGCGCAATCGACGCTGTCGCGCAACTTCCAGCTGGCCTTCCTGCGCCCCGTCCTGACCGGCGGCGAGACCGAGATCATCCTGCGCTCGGGCAGCAGCACCTTTCTGCTCGAGGCGCTGACCGCCCTTGCCCTTGACGTGGTCCTGACCAACGAGCCGCCGCATCGCGACGGCGGGGCCGACCTTGTGACGCATCGCATCTCGGAACAGCCCATCGGGCTTTACGGGACGGCCGCGCGCATGGCTCCGCATGCGACACTGGCCGATCTGCTGCGCAACGAGCCGGTGATCCTGCCGACGGAAAGCACGATCCGCAGCGGTTTCGACAGCCTTGTCGCCCGGCTGGACGTGACCCCCCGCATCGCGGCCGAGGTTGACGACATGGCCATGGTCCGCCTTCTGGCGCGTGAAAACATGGGGCTGGCCATCGCCCCCGCCGTGGTGCTGACCGATGAAATCCGGGCGGGTCTGTTGCAGGCCGCCCCCTATGAGCTGGACATCATCGAAGGCTTCTACGCCGTGACCGCGCGGCGCAGCTTTCCGCATCCCCTGTTGCGCACGCTTCTGGACGGCTGAGGCCGCGAAAGGGCTGGACCCGGGCGCGCGGAATTGCCTGACCGCAGCGCGCAACCTATAAGGTATCAATCCAGCACAGGCCCGGAACCGGACCAATCCGCAGCGGAAGAGAACGCCCATGGACAGACGGTCATTCCTGAAGACAGCGACGCTTGGCGCCGCCGCAACCACCGTTACGGCATTGGCGGCACCGGCGCTGTCACAGGGGCGGATCGCATGGCGGATGCAGGTCAGCCCCGCCTTGGGCGCGACGCGCGCCGCGACCGATGCGGCCCGGCTGGCCGAACGGATCGGCACCATCAGCGATGGGCTTTTGACCGTGCAACCGGTCGCAGCGCCTGCAGGGGCCGCACAAGGCGTGGCGCTGGATGCCGTGATCGCGGGGCAGACCGAAACGGGTCACGGCCCGGTGCAGGCTTGGCAGACCCGGTCAGAGGCCTTGCCCTTCTTTGCGGCCATGCCATTCGGGCTGACGGCGATGGAAATGGCAAGCTGGCTGGACCAACTGGGCGGCATGGCCGTCCGGGATGCGGTGCATGACACATTCGGGGTTCAGGCCTTTCTGTGCGGTGACACGGGCCCACAGGCTGGCGGCTGGTTCCGTACCGCCCTTGCGGGGATCGAGGATCTGCAAGGCCTGCGCCTGCTGACCGCAGGCCTGCCCGCGCAGGTCTGGCGCAGGATGGGCCTGTCCCCCGTCGCCATGGCGGCGGATGAAACCCTTGCCGCCTTGCAGGCCGGTGCCCTGGACGGGATCGAATTCGCCGGTCCCGCCCGCGATCTTGACATGGGCTATCATCAGCTGTGCAAACACTACTACACCATGTCCTTCACCAAACCGGCCATGGCGTCCGAGCTGATCATCGCCAGGAACAGCTATCTTGCGCTGCCCCCCAACCTGCGCGAGGTGCTGCGCATCGCTTGCGCCGCCGCGCACCGCGACAGCCTTGCCACCAATGCCGCGCGTGATGCCACCGCGTTGCGCAGCCTGATGACAACACATGGCGTGACCGCATATCCCGCCTTTCCCGACAGCATCCTGCAAGCCGGCGGCAAAGCCGCAGCCGAGATCATCACGGCCCTGCGCGACAGCGGCGATCCCCTGACCCGACGCACCGCCGAAAGCTATGTCGCAGCGCTGGAGATTCTGCGCCTCAAGGCCGATGGCGCCGATGGCGCCGATGCCAGCTATCATGCCGCCCGCGCGCGGTTTCTGAATATCTGACGGTCGGGGGCATCATCCCGCATGCATGTGCGCAGCCGCCGCACCGCCCGGCTTTCAGGCAGTTCAGCGCGGCATGCGGGCGACAGATGACAGTGAAAACGGTTTGCTCTTGCGCAAAGCCCCGGATGGCCGCAGGTCTATGCAAAACACCCTGACCACGGATGATCTGACGATGACGGACTGGCCCCGGACAGCCATAGGGATAGGCCATAACGCGCCCCCCGAACCGGTCAGCCTGTGGCACAAGCACATGTGGGAACGCGCCCGCGCGGAACAGGCAGCCAAGCGCCCATCGCTGGCGGTGATCCGCATGCAGATGGCGCGCGCGGCCGAACTGGGGATGAGCCATGCCGATTACGCCGCCTTGCATCGCACGGCGGGGCGCGATCCGGCCGGGTTGATCTTTACCCCTGCCGCGCTGAACCTGCGCCTTGCGCGGCGGCTGGTGCTGCCCGATGCGGTGCGCGCCCATCTGGCGCGGCTGCGCGATTGCCATCTGCTGGCGCTGGCCCCCGAAGGCGAAGCCCCGGACGCCTTTCTTGAAGAATTGCGCGAAGTCTCTGCCCTGCCCTTCGCCACGGCCACCGCCATGCCATCGGAACAGACCTCCTGGCCAGGGCTGGTGCAGGCGATCCGGTCGGCGCTGGATCCGCTCAGGCTGCCGGGTTCCGCCCTGGCCCTGATCGGCGCCCTGCCGACCGAGGCGCGGCTTTGCGCGGCGCTGTGCACGGCGGGACGGCTGGCCGGCGTGCTGGACAGCAACGCCTATTTCCGCCCCGCCCGCTGAGGCCTCAGCCCTGTTCGGGCGCGATCTTGTCCTGGGTGCGCAGGTCGAAATCGCTGGCATCGTGACGCTCGTGCAGTTGCAGCGCCGGATCACCGAAGGCGCGATTGACCATGCGGCCCCGCTTGACCGCCGGGCGCGCGTCGATCTTCTCGGCCCATGCCATCACGTTCTTGTAGGATGTCACATCCAGGAATTCCGCCGCCTCGTAAAGCCGCCCCAGAACCAGTTGGCCGTACCAGGCCCAGATCGCCATGTCCGCGATCGTATAGTCATCCCCCGCCATATAGGCGTGGTCGGCCAGGTGCCGGTCCAGCACATCCAGCTGGCGCTTGGTTTCCATCGCGAAACGGTCGATGCAATATTCGAACTTCTCGGGCGCATAGGCGTAGAAATGCCCGAATCCGCCGCCCAGATAGGGCGCGCTGCCCATCTGCCAGAACAGCCATGACAGGCATTCGGTGCGCGCGGCGTGATCGGTGGGCAGGAAAGCCCCGAATTTCTCGGCCAGGTACAGCAGGATCGCACCGGATTCGAACACGCGCTGGGGTGTGTCGCCGCTGCGATCCTCCAGCGCGGGGATCTTCGAGTTGGGGTTGATCCCCACGAACCCGCTGCCGAACTGATCCCCCTCGTTGATGCGGATCAGCCAGGCATCATATTCCGCCCCTTCATGGCCTGCGGCCAGCAATTCCTCAAGCATGACGGTGACCTTCACGCCATTCGGCGTGGCCAGCGAATAAAGCTGGAAGGGATGCTTGCCGACGGGCAGATCCTTGTCATGGGTCGCGCCGGCGATGGGGCGGTTGATATTGGCGAAACGGCCGCCGTTGCCGGGGGTCCAGGTCCAGACTTTGGGAGGGGTATAGGTCATGGGTCACTCTCGCTTTGCGTTGGTCTGCGGGGAACCTAATGCATGGCGCAGGCAGACACACCCCCTTGCCAGACAGAGTTTCGTGATCAGTCCCGCCGGTCGCGTTCGGGGTGCCAGTAGCGCTGCATCATCAGATAGGTGAACGAGGCCGACCATGTGATCAGCAAGAACCCGTTCAGCGCCTCCAGCCCGGCGATCATCCGGATCGGCCCGACGGGGTGGATCTCGCCGATGCCCAGCGTGGTATAGCTGGTCAGGGAAAAATAGAAGAAATCGGTAGCCGTGCCGTCGAACAGCCCTTCGATCGCTCCGAACTGCGGGAACTGCAGCAACGTCGCATAGGCGATGGCGTAAAGCCCCACCTCGAGGATATGACCGATCAGGCAGGCGATGATGACGACCAGAACCCGCTGGCGCGCCCGGATCGGCAGATCGGGCAGCAGCTTGCCGGTGATGCGCAGCACCTCGTAATGGATCAGCACGGTTGCGCCCAGCAGAAACAGCGCAACAAGGATGATCGTCAGAAGGATCACAAGGGCCTTCCCTCAGACCGGGGTGCCGCGCCCTGCCCTGTCACTCGGCCCATTCCCACGGGCGGGTGAAGGCGCCCAGCACATGGCCCACCTCGTCGTCATGCACGACACCGGTCCGGCCGACACGGGCGACAAGACCGCGTTTCTTGTCATCGACAACCTCGACCACGCTGGCGTTCAGCCGCGCCTCGTCCAGGGCCGCGTTGTAGACGCGGGTGATGGCGCGCTTGCGCAGGTCGGGTTTGAAGACCTTGCCCACGGCCGTCTTGGGCAGTTCCGGCAACACTTCGACGAATTTCGGCAAGGCCGCGCGCTCGTGCACATGGATCTTGCAATGCTCGACCAGTTCGGCCCCCGTTACCGTGCCACCCGCGACCAGTTCGACATAGGCGCAGGGCAGTTCGCCCGCGTGCGCGTCAGGCTGGCCGATGGCACCGGCAAAGGCCACATCCTTGTGCGCCAGCAGCGCCTCCTCGATCTCGGCCGGGTCGATGTTGTGGCCGCCGCGAATGATCAGGTCCTTGGCGCGGCCCGTGATCCACATGTAGCCATCCGGGTCGATCCGGCCCAGATCGCCGGTCCGCAGGAAGCGATCATAGTGGTAGAGATCGCGGTTCTTGTCTTCCTCGGTATAGGTGTTGCCGGGCCAGACACCGGGGCTGGCGATGCAGATCTCGCCCACCTCATCGGCCGCGCATTCCACCGGCGCACCATCCACGGCCTTGAGAACCTTGACCTCTGTATAGGGAAAGCGGATGCCCACCGATCCCACCTTCTTTTCGCCGTCCACCGGGTTGACCGACACAAGGCAGGTGGCCTCGGTCAGGCCATAGCCTTCCACGATGGTCACGCCGGTCGCCGCCTCGAAGCGCTTGAACAGCTCCAGCGGCAGCGGCGCCGAGCCCGAGAACGATGTCTTCACCGTGGACACATCCGCATCGACCGGGCGCTGCATCAGCGCCGAAATGGCCGTGGGCACGGTGATGATGAAGGTGATCTTCCAGCGCTCGATCAGCTTCCAGAAATTGTCGAACACGCCCTCGCCGCGATAGCCCGCAGGCGTCGGAAACACCACATGCGCGCCAGAATAGATCACCGCCATCATGATCACGTGGCAGGCGAAGACGTGGAACATGGGAAGCGGGCAGATCACGTTGTCTTCGGGCGTATAAAGCAGCGTGCCACCCAGCCAGCCGTTATAGATGATCCCCGAATAGCGATGCTGCGCCACCTTGGGCATTCCCGTCGTGCCGCCTGTGTGGAAATAGGCGGCAACACGGTCACCCGTGCTGTCGGCAAAGGCCAGCGTCTTGGGCTGGCGCGCCAGCTCGACGTTGAAATTCTTGACATCGGCATGATGGTTGCCGGGGTTCTTGGGGCGTACCAGCGGCACGATCCAGGATTTCGGCGGGGTCAGGTAGCGGTTGAGATCGACCTCGAGCACCGTGTGCACGCCGGGGGCATGGCGCACAGCCTCGGCGGTCTTTTGCGCCACGTCGGTCTTGGGGAACGCCTTGAGCGTCACGACGACCTTGGCCTTGGTCTCGCGCAGGATGGCGCCGATCTGCTCAGGCTCCAGCAGCGGGTTGATCGGGTTGATGATCCCCGCGATGGCGCCGCCGAGGATGGTCAGAACGGTCTCGTTGCAATTGGGCAGCACGCAGGCAACCACGTCGCCCTCGCCGATGCCGAGGCTGCGGAACAGGTTCGCGGCCTGGCAGGTCTTTTCATGCATCTGCGTCCAGTTCAGGGTTTCGGCCTTGTCGGTCGGACCGCTGAGCAACTGGAACGTGACAGCCTTGCCCAATGGCACCTTGTCGCGGGTCTGGCTCAGCATCTGATAGAGGGTCTTGGGCACGTCGCGTTCGGCCCATGGCATCTCGGTTTCAAGCGCGATCGTATCTGCGACAGATGCAAAACCCATCTCGGTCCTCCCTTGCGGGCCGCAACGCGGCCCATGTCTCATCCTCGGGCGGTAATGTGTAAGCGTTTGCGCCCGGATACAAGAGCGAGGGTGACAAGATGGCGTGACGTCAGGGCCGAACCGGCCGGTCGTCGTGACCACAGGCAAAGGGCACGAAGGGGCAGGCCCTGCCTTCGTTCATCGTCAGCAGGTCAGCCATGACGATCTGTTCCTGCGTGATGGGGCAGATCCGGCACTGTGACACACATCCGTCCGCGACCAGATCCCGGCTCTTTGCAACACACCACGGACGACCCCATTTGCCCCCCCAAGAGCAAAGGCAGGCACTGCGCTACCCTTTGCGGCGTTCCACAAAACTGCCCACCCTGCCTGCCAGACCTGCGATCAGTGACAGGACCAGACAGGCCATTGCTGCCGTCAGCAAGGCGAACTTGACCGCAGCGGCACTGGAATAAGCCAGGGCCAGGAACTGCGGGATCGCCTCGGGCCGGGCCAGCATCGCGAAGGACAGCAGATTCTCCAACGCGTCGAAACTGGCCCCCGCCACACCAAGGATCGCCGCAGCCAGACCCAGCCGCCAGCCCCAGCCACCCGCGCGGTTGATCTTCCCACCCAATCGCGCCGCAAGCAGCCCAAAGAACACGGCAACCGCCATTACCGAAACGATGAACCCGAAATCGATGAACTGGGTCTGCCAATAGATCGGCAATGTCCCGGCGTCGCGCATATGGGCATAATAGCCCTCGATGATCTGTGCATCGAAAGCCAGCTGTCCGGTTGCATAGTCAACAGGGTGGCTTGATGCCGCATAGCTGGCGTCCAACCGGGCCTTGACCCATTGAAACCCACCAAAAGCAAGGGCCGAGGCCGCCAGATGGACGACCAGCGGTGTGCGGATAACTGCCGAAAACATACGATTCTCCATTTTACATTCCACGGAATGTTTTTTACATTCCGCGTTATGCAAAGCAACCAGAAAACGCAGCAGCCTCCTCTTCCCGCCCGTTTCGGCCAGCAATTGGGGATCGTGACGTCGCTCTATCGTGGGCTTATCGAACGGCTTCTTGCGCCGCATGATGTGACATGGGCGCAATTTGCGCTGCTGCTTCATCTGGCGCGGCAGGGTCGCCCCAGCCGAATCTCGGATATCGCCCATGCGATCGAGGTCACCCAACCAGCCGTGACCAAGGTGGTGCAGAAGTTCCACAGACAGAACCTGGTCGAGATCGCGCGCGATGACCACGACGCCCGCAACCGGCCCGTGCGCATCACCGCACTTGGGCTTGAGCGTCTCACGGCGATACAAGGCTCCTTCGGCCCCATGTTCAATGACCTGCTGGCGGGCTGGCCCGAGCAGGAGCTGGAGCGGCTGATCATCGATCTGACACGGATCACCCAAAGGCTGACCGAGATGAACAAGGCAGCATCAGGTCGCGATGAGGCAGAATAGTCTCGCGCGAGCGTCGCCGTTTCCCGCCCCCCCCGCCGGGGTCAGCCGCCGAATATATCCGCGAATGTGTCGCGCATGGCATAGATCGTCGATGCGATCACCAGCGCGCCGACGATCATCATGATCGCAAAGGCGAAAAGCTGGATGCCGATGGCGGCGGCGCCAAGCCCGATCCCCGATAGCGCGGCGCGCCTGTGCTCATGCCGGATCAGGCTGGCCACGCCAAGCACCACGGCAAGTCCGGCAAGCACGCCCACGGCAACCGCAAGGTGATCGTCGATGGTGCGCGGGATCGCGACGGGTTCCGGTTGCGGCTGACCGGCGACGGACCGCGCGGCGGATCTCGCGATCTCGGCCGCCATCTCGCCGATGCTGACGCCGGCCGATTGCTGCGGGGCGAAAGGCCCGGCCCAGAACAACACAAGCGTCAGGATCAGTGCCGCAGCACCGGCGGCAAAGCCGGACCAACCAAAGGGCGCGCGAGCGACGGACGATGTGTCGGACATGGGATGCGTTGCTCCATTTCTGTGACACCGCGCTGATACAGACATTTTATGGCATGAATTGGACGCCAATCCGGTCGCAGAGCGCGCAAGGGCCCGCAATCCACCCGGATATGTCCCATCACGGGACAGCCCTGAAAGCCCGGAAAAGAAAAGGCCGCCCGAAGGCGGCCCCTGCCCGTCATCCTTGCAGATCAGGCGGACTTGCCACCGGGGATCCGCAGGACCTGACCGGGATAGATCTTGTCCGGATGGGTCAGCATCGGCTTGTTGGCCTCGAAGATTTCGGGATAGCGGTTGGCGCTGCCCAGCGTCTTCTTCGCGATGGCCGACAGGGTGTCACCCTTCTCGACCGTATGGAACACGGCATCATCGGCCTCGGCCGCTTCGACCTCGGCCACGCCTTCGACATTGCCGACGGCGAGGAT
This sequence comes from Paracoccaceae bacterium, assembly GCA_030758115.1. Classification (GTDB taxonomy): domain Bacteria; phylum Pseudomonadota; class Alphaproteobacteria; order Rhodobacterales; family Rhodobacteraceae; genus Seohaeicola. The sequence continues at coordinate 22,366 of JANREX010000023.1, forward strand.
CACCTTCTCGCGCTCCTCGGCAGACAGCGCGCCGCCCGACACGGTGACCTTGTCACCCTCGACGGTGATCTCGGCACCCTTTGTATCCAGGCCCAGATCGGCCACTTCCTTCTTCAGCGCCTCGGCGCTGGGGGCAGCATCCCCGCCGCCCGCGACCTTCTTGCCTGATTTCTTCCAGAAATTGAAAAGCCCCATATGTCCGTTCCTTCACTCAAACTCCCCCTCGCGGAATGCCGAGGGTTTCTTACCGCCTAGACTTTCGGATAGGTCACAGGTGTCTGGCAAGCGCTAATTCACGCCGCATGCACCCCATCGGTGAACTGAAGCCGCGCAAGGCGCGCATAAAGCCCGCCTTCGGCCACCAGCGCATCATGCGTGCCCTGCGCCACGATGCGCCCGCCATCCAGCACGATGATGCGATCGGCCTTCTTCACGGTCGCCAGCCTGTGCGCCACGATGATCGTGGTACGCCCCTGCGACAGGGCATCGACCGCCTGCTGCACGGCGCGTTCGCTTTCGGCATCCAGCGCCGATGTCGCCTCGTCCAGCAGCAGCACGGGGGCATCACGCAGAATGGCACGGGCAATGGCGATGCGCTGCTTCTGCCCGCCCGACAGCATCACGCCGCGTTCGCCGACCTGTGCGCCATAGCCTTCGGGCAGCGCCATGATGAAGTCATGCGCGGCCGCGGCCTTCGCCGCCGCCTCGACCTCGGCATCGGTGGCATCGGGCCGGCCAAAGCGGATATTCTCGCGCGCGGTCGTGGCAAAGATCACCGGATCCTGCGGCACCAGCGCCATGTGGCGGCGGAAGTCCTCGCGCCGGATGGCATCCAGCGCCACGCCATCCAGCAGGATGCGCCCCGCGCTGGGATCGTAAAAGCGCAGCAGCGTCTGGATGATCGTGGTCTTGCCCGCGCCCGAGGGGCCCACCAGCGCGACGGTCTCGCCCGGTTCGATCACCAGATCGACATGGTCCAGCGCCGGGATCTCGGGTCGGGCGGGATAGCGGAAACTCACACCTTCATAGACGATACGCCCGCGCACGGGCGAAGGCAGCGGCAAGGGGGTCGCCGGGTCCTTGACCGGATCATCGGCATCCAGCAACTCGGCCAGACGTTCCGTCGCCCCCGCCGCGCGCTGCAATTCGCCCCAGATTTCCGACAGCGCGCCCACGGCCCCCGCCACCATCACCGCATAGATCACGAACTGGATCAGCGCGCCCGCGGACATCGCACCCGCGCGCACATCCCGCGCGCCCATCCAGAGCACGCCGACAATCCCGGTGAAGACCAGGAAGATCACGATCACGGTCATCAGGGCGCGGGTGTTCACCCGCTTGCGCGCCGCGTCATAGCTCAGTTCGGTCACATCGCCGAAGGCGCGGCGCGTGGCCTCTTCATGGGTGAAGGCCTGCACGGTCTGCACGCTCGACAACGCCTCGGAGGCATTGCCGGAGCTGGCCGCGATCCAGTCCTGGTTCTCGCGGCTGAGCACGCGCAGGCGCCGCCCCAGCACCAGGATCGGCACGATCACCGCCGGCACGATCAGCAGCACAAGCCCCGTCAGCTTGGACGAGGTGAAAAGCATCAGCACCAGACCACCGATGAACAGCAGCAGGTTGCGCAGCGCGATCGAGATGGACGATCCGATGACCGACTGGATCAGCGTCGTATCCGTGGTGATCCGGCTGAGGACCTCGCCCGTCATGATGTTTTCGTAAAAGGCCGGGGACATGCCCAGCACCCGGTCGAACACCGCCTTGCGGATATCGGCCACGACCCGTTCGCCCAGCCACGTGACCAGCAGGTAGCGCAGCCCCGTGCCCAGCGCCAGCAGACCCGCGATGCCCAGGGCTGCGGTGAAATAGATATCCAGAAGCGCGCCATCCTCGGCGTTGAAATTGTCCACGACGCGGCGCACGGCCAGCGGCAGTACCAGCGAGACGCAGGCGGTCAACACCAGCGCCAGAATGGCCGCGACAAGCAGCGGCCGATAGGGACGCAGAAATGGCCAAAGGGCGGCCAGCGCGCCGATATGTTTCGATTTCGCGCGTTCCTGCTCGGCTGTGATCCCCGGTGCGGCCATTCATCTTTTCCTTCTTGTCCTGCGCAAGCGGTTTAAGCCCTGGGGCGGCGCGGGGCAAGCGGCTGTCCTGTCGCGGGTCATTTGTCCCTGGACCTGCGGCTTTAGCGGGTTGATTTCCCCGAACGATCCCGCACTATGGCAGCCCCGGCAGGGTCAAGAGACGGCGCTTTGTCATGCCGCGCGCCTGCCGCAGGACAATCATGTGGGGAGGAGACCCGATGACCACTTTGACACGCCGCGGGGCCATGGGCCTTTTGGGCGGGGCGGCCGCCCTGCCGATGCTGGGCCGTCCGGCCCTTGCCAATACGAAACTCAATATCGGTGCGCTGAACTTCACCAGCCATGCCGCCAGCTTTGTCGCCTATGAGCGGGGCTATTTCGCCGAAGAGGGCTTTGACGTCGAGTTCAAGTTCTTCCAGGCTGCCCAGCCGATGGCGGTGGCGATCGCATCGGGTGACGCCGACTATGCCGTCACGGCGATTTCGGGCGGGCTTATCTCGCTGGCCGAAAAGGGCGCGGTCAAGGTGATCGGCGGCTCGCTGTCCGAGGAAAAGGGCATCGACGGGCAGAAGATCCTGGCCTCTGACGCAGCCTACCAGGCGGGCCTGACCAGCCCCGCGATGCTGGGCGGCAAGAAATTCGGCGTGACGCAGGCGGGATCGTCCTTCCATTACATGGGCTCCAAGATCGCCGCCGCCGAAGGCGTCGAGGTGGAATTCGTGCCGCTGCAGAAAGTGGGCGCCGTGATCGGCGCGCTGAAGACCGGCCAGATCGACGCCTGGACCATCGTGCCGCATATCGCCAAGCCCCTGGCCGCCGGCCCCGAGGTGCATATCATCGGCGATGTGGCCGATTACCTGCCCGACTACCAGGTCACGACAATCTTCACGTCCGCCACCAATGCCGGTGCCGAGCGCGCCAAGACCGAGGCCGTTCTGCGCGCCCTGTCGAAGGGGGCCGCCGATTTCAACGCGGCACTGATCGACAAGACCACCTCTGCCGATGAAATGGAGGAGATGGTCAAGCTGATCCACAAATACGTCAATGCCGACAAACCCTATGACGCGGCGCGCGGGTCGATCATCAACGGCGCAATGCGCCTGAACGCGGATGCGGCGCTGAACACGACCTCGGTCAAGGATCAGCTGGACTGGTTCATCGCCGAGGGGCTGGTCAAGGACAGCATCACGATGGATGTGCTGGTCGATCCGTCCTACGTGCAGACGATGTAAGCCCACGGGCGCATGACAACAGGGCGGTGCGTTCCCGCGCGCCGCCCCATGGGAACAGCCATCATGGATCTTCACCTCGACCGTCTCTCGCACCGCTATGGCGCGGTCGAGGTCCTGTCCGACATCAGCCTGACCATCCCGCAGGGTCGGATCGTCTGCATCGTCGGGCCGTCGGGCTGCGGCAAGTCCACGCTGTTGCGGATGATCGGCGGGCTGGAACGGCCCGATGCGGGTGCGGTTCTGCAACAGGGCGACGCGCCCGATGGCTGCCTGAACCCCTTGACCTTCGTGTTCCAGGATTTCGCGCTGCTGCCCTGGCGGACGGTGGCGGGCAATGTCGAACTGGTCCTCGAGGATCATCCCCTGCCCCGCGACCGGCGCGACCGGATCGTGGCCGATGTGCTGGCACGCACCAAGCTGTCGGATTTCCGCGACGCGCTGCCCAAGCAGCTGTCGGGCGGCATGAAGCAGCGCGTGGCCATTGCCCGTGCGCTGGCGGTGAACCCTGCCGTGATGCTGATGGACGAGCCTTTGTCCGCACTCGACGCGCAGACGCGCGAATTGCTGATGGACGACCTGATCGCGCTCTGGACGCGCGCGCCCTTCACCGCCGTCTATGTCACGCATAACCTGGCCGAAGCCGTGCGTCTGGGTCACCGCATCGTGGTGCTGTCGCGCCGCCCCGGCCGCATCCGCGAGGTGGTCAGCATCGACACGCCGCTGGCCGCGCGTCGCGCGGGCGATCCGGCACTCGAGGCGCATCAGGCGCGCCTCTGGCAATTGATGCGCGACGAGGCCGAGGCCGCCGACAAGGAGCTGGGCGATGTCTGACATGCCGCTGACCGGCCGTGAGGCCGCACCAGACAGATCGCGCCCCGTTCCCTTCAGGGGCGGCGGCTTCAAACCGGTGCGCGTGCGCTACCTGGGTGCCGTCGTGATCGTGGCGCTGATCGCGCTGATCGAATGGGGCACGCGCACGGGGGTGATTTCGAACCTGACGCTGCCGCGCCCCTCGGACGTGCTGGGCACTTTCCGCGACCTCTGGGTTTCGGGGCTGTTGTGGGACCATCTGCTCCCCTCGCTTTCGCGTCTGGCGGTCGGATCGGCGCTTGGGGTCAGCGCGGGCATCGCCGTGGGCGTGATGATCGGCCTTTTCAGCCTGGCACGGGCGGGGCTTGTGCCGCTGGTGGCGGCGATCTTTCCGATCCCCAAGATCGCGCTCCTGCCGCTTTTCGTGATCTGGTTCGGCATCGACGAGGGGTCGAAATACGCCCTTATCGCTTTTGGCACCTTCACGCCCACGGTGGTATCGACCTATGGGGCGGTCGATAACGTGGACCGCACGCTGATCCGCATGGGCCAAAGCTTCGGCCTGACCTGGTGGTCGATCGTGCGCAAGATCGTGCTGCCCGGCGCCCTGCCCGGCATCCTGTCGGGCCTCAGGATCAGCCTGTCGATCGGGATCATCCTGCTGGTCGCCGCCGAGATGCTGGGCGCGCGCTACGGCATCGGCGCCTATATCCTCGAGGCGGGCTCACTCTATGATCTGGAGCGGCTTTTCGCGGGTGTGGTGATCCTGTCGGCGCTGGGGGTGCTGACATCGGCCGCCATCGGCTGGGCCGAGCGGCGCCTTCTGGGCTGGCGCGTCTGACAGCCGCCGCCGTGGACTTGAGTATTTGAAGAACGATGAAGGACAGGCGCGCGCCCTTTCATCGTTCCCCAAATACTCATTTGCACCCGCGCCTCAAGGACGGACGATGCGGTTGCGCAGCACGCCGATGCCCTCGATCTCCAGTTCGAACACATCGCCCGGCGCCAGGCGGCGGCCGGTTTCCAGACCGCAGCCGGTGCCCACGGTGCCCGACCCGATCACCTCGCCCGCATAAAGCGTCTCCGAGGCCGATATGTGTTCGATGATCCGCGCAAAGCTGTGATGCATGGCGCGCGAATTGCCCCCGCCCCAGCGGTCCCCGTTGACGCGCAGTTCCATGTCGAGTGCGGCAGGATGGGCGATCTCGTCCGCCGTGACGATCCAGGGGCCAAGGATGTTGCCGGTGTCGAAATCCTTGCCCTTGGCGGGGCCCAGCTGCCCCGGCATCTCGCGCATCTGCGCATCGCGGGCGCTGACGTCGTTCAGGATCGTGTAGCCCCAGATATGGCCCGGTGCCTCGGCGGCGGCGATATCCTTGCCGCCCTTGCCGATGATGATGGCCATTTCCAGCTCGACATCCAGATGTTCGGCGTAGGACGGCCAGATCACATCCTGCTCCGCCCCGATGAAGGACATCCGATTGCCCTTGTAATAGATCGGCTGCTCGTACCAGACCGGCGGGATCGCAAAGGCGCGGCCGGTCATCTTCTCGGCCTGGGCGAAGGAATTGACCAGATGCTCCTCGAAGACAAGGCAATCGCGGTACTGCACGGGCCGGATCGGGCAGCGCATCTGCACATCCGTCAGCGCGATGACCGCGCGACCACCGGGGTCGGCCAGGGCGGTGCGCACGGCGTCCAGCCCATCCTCCCCGGCCTCGACCAGTTCGACCATGTCGCGCAGCATCAGCCCGGCGGCCCGCAGGTCCAGCAGGCGGTGTGCATCGATGACGGCCACGGGTTTTTCCACATCGGCGTGAAAGACGGTTCCCAGTTTCATGGTCGGCCTACTCCTCGAATATCGCGACGGCGCGGGTAAAGCCCGCCGATCCGCCTTTCAGCTTCACCGGAAAGCAGCTGATGGTGAAGCCCGTCGCGGGCAGGCTTTCCAGGTTGCTCAGCTTTTCCATGTGGCAATAGCCGATGTCGATCGAGGCGCGGTGCCCCTCCCAGATGATGCCGGGATCGTGGGTTTCGGCCCATTTCCTTGCCGTATGCGAAAACGGTGCATCCCAGGACCAGGCATCGGTGCCGGTCACCCGCACGCCGCGTTCCAGCAGATACATCGTCGCCTCGCGCCCCATGCCGCAGCCGCTGTCGACATAATCGGGCTGGCCGTATTTCGCACCGGCAGAGGTGTTGATGACAACGATATCCAGTGGCTGCAGCTCATGCCCGATCCGGGCCAGTTCGGCCGCGACCTCGGCGGCGCTGACCAGATGGCCGTCGGGCAGGTGCCGGAAATCCAGCTTGACGCCGGGGTTCATGCACCATTCCAGCGGCACCTCGTCGATGGTGATCGCGCGCTTGCCGCCGTCCATCGTCGAGTGGTGGTGGTATGGTGCGTCAAGATGCGTGCCATTGTGGCTGCTGATGCGCAGCATCTCGACCGCCCAGCCATCGCCGCCGGGCAGGTCATCGACCGTGAGGCCCGGAAAGAAGCCCGCGATCTGCCCCGCCGTCATCTTGTGATCCAGATAGTCGATCTGCGGCAGCATGATCGGCGGGTCGCTGGCGACACCCGCCTCCAGCGGGATGGAAATATCGACGAACCTGCGTGCCATGGCGAAACCCTCCTTCTTGCGGTGAAACTCAGCGCCCCGGCACAAGGCCGATGGCGATCATGGGAAAGACGATGACCAGCGCCAGCACCGCCAGCATGATCAGCGCGAAGGGGGCGGCCCCCTTGAAGATATCGGCCAGGGTGATCGCGGGATCATCCAGCGTGGCCTTGATGACATAGACGGATATGCCGAAGGGTGGCGTCAGCAACCCGATCTCGACCGCCAGCACGGTGACGATGCCGAACCAGACAAGATCCACCCCCATGGGCACGACCACGGGCAGCATGAGCGGCACGAGGATCAGCATGATCGACGAACTGTCCAGGATCATGCCCAGTGCGATCACGATCACGACGTAAAGGATCATCAGACCCCAGAAGCCCAGATCGGCCCCCGCCGCCCAGGCGCCCAGCCCGGCGGGCACGCCCGACAGCGCCAGCATCCGCGAATACATCTGCGCCGCGATGATCAGAAAGCACACGGTCGCCGTCACCAGCCCGGTTTCCACCAGCACCCGCCACAGCCCCGCCCATGTCAGGCGGCGCAGGGCAAAGCCGATCAGCAGCGCACCGATGGAGCCGACGGCCCCTGCCTCGACCGGCGTGAAAAGACCGCCGTAGATGCCGCCCAGCACCAGCGCGATCAGCAGGGCGATGGGCAGGCCCTTGGCCAGCAGAACGCGCGGCGGCAGCGCCTCGGGCGCGCCATCGGGGCGGCCCACGAAACCGGGGGTGAAGATCGCCATCAGCACGATGCCCCCGGCAAAGAACACCGCCAGCAGCAGACCCGGCCCAATGCCCGCGATGAACAGATCCCCGATGCTTTGCTCGGTCAGGATGCCGTAGAGGATCAAGAGCAGCGAGGGCGGGATCATCATGCCCAGCACGCTGGAACCCGCCACCACCCCCACGGCAAAGCGCGGCGCATAGCCGTGGCGGATCATCTGCGGCACCGCGATCTTGGTGAACACGGCGGCCGAGGCAATCGAGATGCCGGTGATCGCGGCAAAGATCGCGTTCGCCCCCACCGTGCCCACGCCCAGCCCCCCCTTCAGGCGGCGGAACATCGCATTGGCCACATCGAAGGCATCGCGGCCCAGACCGGCCTCGGCCACGATGAAGCCCATCAGCACGAAGAGCGGCACCACCCCGAAGAAATAGCTGGAGATCGCGTCATTCGCGGCCAGCGCCATCAGCTTGGACGCCAGCAGGGGCGAGCCCTTGATCGCCCAGACCCCAAGGAAGGAACAGAGCATCAGCGCGATGGGCACGAAAAGCCCCGCCAGCACAGAGACGAACATCGCGGCCAGGGCGATCAGGCCGATCTCGAATGGCGTCATCCTTGCGCCTCCATCTCGGGGGGCAAGACCCAGCGCCGCAGGATGCGGGCTGCGAATTGCAGGATCAGCATGCTGCCCCCGATCAGGATCGTCAGTTTCACCGGCCATGTGGGGGCGGTGAAATCGCCCAGCGCGCCGATGAATTCGCCCCGTTCCCAGGCGCGGACAAAGATCGGCCATGTGGTGCTGACGATCACCCAGACCACCGCCATCGACACAAGGTCAAAGGCGGTCTCAAGCCATTTTCCGGTCAGGGGGCTGCGCCTGTCCAGCCAGCCCAGAAGCGCATCGGACCGGGTCAGGCGACCGGCGCGCAGCGCCTGCGGGATCTGCAGGAACACGATCGCCACGATCGACAGCGTCACCAGTTCCGGCACGCCCGCGACAGGCGCGCCTGCAAGGTTGCGCCCTGCCACATCGACCCCCACAAGGATCATCAGCAGCAGGATCAACCCCGAACCGATCACGTTCAGCGCCTGCGTCACCCCGTCCAGAAGGCGCAACGCAAGGGCCAGGAATGGGCGCATGCCGCGCCTATTCCTTGTCCCAGTCGCGCAGCGGCGTGGCACCGGCGGCGCGCATCGCATCCATGTAGAGGCCCAGGATCAGGCTGGCGGGCTTGCCCTGCGCGTCAAGTTCGGCGGCCCATTTCGCCGCGGCATTGTCCATGCCATTGGCCCAGGCGGCGCGCATCTCGGGGCTGGCGTCGGTGATGGTGGCGCCCGCTTCGGCCATTTTGGCCAGGGCCACCTGGACAAAGGCCTCAAGGTCATCGTGATACCAGACCTGCGCCGCGTCGGCGGCTGTCACAAGGGCGGTCTGCACTTCGGCCGGCAGACCTGCGAACCACTCGGCATTGGCGCAGATGGAGCCTGCGTATTGCGCGCCCAGTCCCATCTTGGTGATATGGGGCGCGACCTCGAACAGCTTGCCCGGCAGGGCGGCGCTGGCGAAGACCAGAACGCCATCGTAAACGCCGGCTTTCAGTTCGTTGTAATAGGTGGTCAGGTTGCCCGAGACGCCGACCGCCCCGGTCCCCGACAACCAGTTGATCGCCGCACCCGGCGCCGCGATCTTGCGGCCCTGCAGGTCGTCCAAGGATGTAACGGGGAAATTCGTCATCAGCGTATAGTCGTCGATCCCGATGGGTGCGCCCAGATAGACCACACCGTTTTCGGCATAGGCCAGGTTCATCTCGGTATGATTGCGGTGCAGGTCATTGATCGTATCGGCGATCAGGCGCACATCGTCGCTGACGAAGGGCGTATAATAAGTCACGTTCTGCACCGCCAGCTTGGCCGGATCGAACAGCGCCTGGCAGGTGCCCATCTCGGCCAGCCCGGCCTCGACCGCCTCAAGCTCTTCGCCGACCCCGGCCAATGCGCCACCGTATTGTTCCGAGAATGTCATGCTGTGACCTGCCGCCTCAAGCTCGGCCTGTGCGGTCGGGATGAAGCTTTCGGTGATCATCCGCACCCAGCGAAACACCGGCGGGTGCCCCGCGACCACGGTCACGTTGTAGCTTTCGGCGAAAGTGGCGGCTGGTGTCAGCGCAATGGCCGCGATCAGCCCCAGATGTTTCAGTGTCATTCTCGGTCTCCTCCCAAAGACAGGGCCGCAGAGCAGCGGCGCAGGTAAGTGCAGCTGCTGCCATTGCAGCAACCACATATCGTTTTGGAATACCGCCAGGACTTGCCGGGCAGGCGCAGGCCTTTGAAAAATCGCTGTGGCGGCTCCTCCTTCCGCCACAGCGTCCGACGCGGTCCGGGCAGCGGTCCTTGCGGACGCACCTCGAAAACCGCACGGGTTGACGGAGCGTAACCCGGCCCACGCGAAGGTCAAGTGCCAAGGTGGCATCCATGTCGCGCCGAAAGTTTTTATGGAAGGGTCTGGAGCGGGCGGCGGGAATCGAACCCGCGTCTCTTGCTTGGAAGGCAAGGGTCTTACCATTACACAACGCCCGCATCAGGCCGCGTCGTCTTAGCGCGCCCGGGGATCGGAGGCAAGTCGAACCTGCATCGGGCGGTCCCGCATTCGCAAGTGAACTGGGCGCGTGGCGGTCGATGACGCGCGATCACGGGCCGGTCCGCCGGGCGATCGGGCCGCGGTCGCGAATCGGATGGCGGGGTGTGCCCGCCCCTCAGGCCGCGATGACGGCCTGCGCGGCGATCAACGCCTCGATCCGCGCCGCGTCCAGTCCGATCTCGCGCAGGATCTCGCGGCTATGCTGCCCCAGCACGGGCGCCGCGCGGGTGATGCTGGCCGGGGTGCGGCTGAACTTGACCGGGTGTCCGATCGTATCGACCTTGCCTGCACGCGGATGATCGAGGGTCAGCACCATCTCGCGGGCGCGGGTCTGCGGATCGTCATGCATCTGCAGGATGTCATTGATCGGCCCGGCGGGCAGCTTGGCCTTTTCCATCCGGGCAAGCCAGACCTCGGTCGTGTCCTTGCACAGAAAGCCGTTCAGGATCTCGACCAGTTCCGGCAGGTTTCGCTTGCGCGCCTCGTTCGAGGCGAATTTGGGGTCGTCATTCAATTCTGGTGCGCCGATGACCTCGAGAAACCGCAGCCAGTTGCTCTGGTTTGCGGCACCCACGTTGATCCAGCCATCCTGCGTCTGAAACGCCTGGTAGGGCGCGTTCAGCGGATGCGCCGATCCCAGCGGTTCGGGCTTTTCGCCGGTCGCAAAGGCAATCGCCGATTGCCAATAGGTCTGCACGATTGCCGCCTCGAAAAGCGAGGTGTCGACCTTCTGCCCCTGCCCGGTGCGCAGCATGTTGGCATAGGCGGCGCTGACGCCCATGGCGGCCAGAATGCCTGAATTGATGTCTGAAATGGGTGCTGCGACCTTGACGGGCGGACGCCCCGGCCCTTCGCCGGTGATCGACATCAGACCCGCCATACCCTGCGCGATCAGGTCGAACCCGCCACGCTCCGCATAGGGGCCGGTCCGGCCAAACCCCGAAATCTCGCAATAGATCAGGCGCGGGTTGATCTTGACCAGATCGTCATAGCCCAGGCCCAGCCGTTCCATCGTGCCGGTGCGGTAATTCTCGATCACCACATCGGCCTCGGACAGGAGCTTGCGCAACACATCGACCGCATCGGCATCCTTGAGGTTCAGCGCGATGCCCCGCTTGTTGCGGTTCATCATCATGTAGGCCGCGGACTCGCCATTGATGTCTGGCGGCACGAAGCGGCGGCTGTCATCGCCGCTTGGCTTTTCCACCTTGATCACATCGGCGCCCATGTCGGCCAGCATCAGGCCACAGACCGGACCCGCCATGATATGTGCAAGTTCGATCACCCGCATGCCTTGAAGCGGACCCGTGGCCGTCGTCATCGTCCCGTCCATTCCGGTTTCCTCTTGCCCAGGAAGGCTTCCATCCCGATCCGGAAATCATCGCTCATGTAGCATAGCGTGATCAGGTCATCGTCCTGCACCTTGTTGGCGGTGCGGTTGCGGCGCATCGCTTCCTTGGTGGCGCGCAGGGTCAGGGGGGCCATGGATCCCACCAACGCCGCCAGTTCGTCCGCGCGCGTCATCAGCGCGGCCTCATCCGGCAGAACCTCGCTGACCAGGCCGCAGGCCAGCGCCTCATCGGCCTGCACAAGACGGGCGGTGAAGATCAGTTCGCGCACGCGGCCTGCCCCGATCAGTTCGCTCAGCCGCCCGAGGTTGCCGGCAGCCAGGCAATTGCCCAGGGTGCGCGCGATGGGAAAGCCGAACTTGAGGCTGGCCGAGGCGATGCGCAGATCGCAGGCTGCGGCGATGGACCCGCCGCCGCCAGTGCAGGCGCCATTGATGGCGGCAATGGTCGGCACGGGGCAGCGTTCGACCGCATCCAGCACCGCGTCGATCCGGCCTTCGTAATCCAGCGCATCCTGCGCCGTCTCGAAGGCGCGGAACTGCGTCATGTCGGTGCCGGCGGCAAAAGCCTTGCCGCCCGCGCCCGCAATCACCATCGCACGCACCGTTCCATCGGTGGGCATCGTCGCACAGATCGCGGCAAGGCGTTCGTACATCGCGAAGGTCAGGGCATTGCGCGCCTCGGGGCGGTTGAAGGTAACCCAGAGGGTGCCGTCGCGCAGCTCTTCGATCAGTTCGGGGGTCTGCATGCTCATCTGTAGAAATACTCCACCAGGAACATCGGGACCGAAGGCACGTAGGTGCACAGCATCAGCACCGCCAGCAGGACGCCGACGAACCAGATGTTGACCTTGGACACCTCCCAGATATTGGCGCGCGCCACCGAACAGGCGGTGATCAGGACCGAGGCCACGGGTGGCGTCTGCTGCCCGATTGCCAGGTTCAGCGTCACGACCAGACCGAAATGCACCGGGTCGATACCGGCCGCGGTGATCAGCGGGATCACGATCGGAATGACCAGAATGATCGCTGCTGCGGAATGCAGGAAGAAGCCCACGACCAGGAAGAAGACGTTGAGGATCAGCAGGATCGCCCATTGCTGGGTGGTGATCGACAAGATGCCTTCGGCCAGCTGCTGCGGGATCTGTGCACGGGTCAGAAAGCCGCCCATCAGGACCGATGCGGCCACCAGCAGCATCACGACAGCGGTCTGGATGCCACCGTCCAGCATGGCGCGGCGCAGATGCGAGAAATTGATGTTGCGGTACCATGCCGACACGACGATGGCTGCCAGAACGGCCAGCCCTGCCGCCTCGGTCGCGGTCACGAAACCGCCGAAGATGCCGCCAAGGATGACGACCGGCAGGATGAAGGCCGGCAGCGCGTCAATGAAGGTTTCCTTGAGGCGCGGGATGTTGAACGCCGCCTCGGTCGGGAAATTGTAGCGCTTGGCGAAGATATAGGCGACCAGCATCAGGCCCGCCGCACCCAGAAGGCCCGGCACCACACCGGCCACGAACAGCTGTTCGACCGAGGTGTTGGCCGAGGCCGCGTAAAGGATCATCGGGATCGACGGGGGAATGATGATCGCAAGCGAGGCCGAGGATGATGTGACGGCCGCCGAGAATTCCTTGCTGTAGCCGCGTTTCTTCATCTGCGGGATCAGGATCGATCCCATCGCGGCCACGTCGGCCACGGCAGAGCCCGAGATTTCGGCAAAGAACAGCGACACACCGATGTTCACCATCGCCAGACCGCCCCGGATGAAACCGATGATTGCGGTGACGAAATTGATCAGACGGTCGGTGATCCCGCCCGCGTTCATGATGGCGCCGGCCAGCACGAACATCGGGATCGCAATCAGCGAGAACTTGGTCGATCCGCCGTACATGTCCAGCGCGATGGTGACCAGACTGTCAGCGCCTTCCGTCAGGAACAGGCCGATGACGCCACACATGGCCAGCGCCACGGCAATAGGCACGTTGATGCAGATCATCAACAGCAGGGCAACGAAGATAGCAGCGATCAACATCAGACGCGGTCCTTGTTTTTTTCAAGCTCGGCTTCGACTTCTTCCTCGATCTCGGCATGCTCGAGCGAGATCCCCGCCGCCGTCAGCTTGAGATAGGCAGGCAGGCTGAGCATTTGGCAGATGATGAAAAGCGCGGCACCGATCGGAATGACGGATTGGGTGAACTGAACCGGGACCCAGGTCAGGGACACCAGCACATCGCCTTCAAGGACTTCCAGAACCTGGAGCCCTGCCCGGGCCATCAGAAGGAAAAACAGCAGCACGATGGCCTCGCCCGCCAGCAGGGCCGCCACCCGCAGCCGGGGCGGCATGGCCAGCAGGACCGTATCGAAACCGATGTGCCGCCGGTGCAGGGCCGCCAGGGCGGACCCGTAATAGGTGATCCAGGCCAGCATGATCGCGGCCACCTCGTCATACCATGAAAAGCTTTGCCCCATCAGGCGGGCGATCACGGCCAAGGTGACGGTGACGGTCAGAAGCACCATCAGCCCGATCGTCATCCATTCAAGGATCTTGCTCATGACGCGGTTCAGACGTGACAGGGTCGGGTAGGCGGAATGCTCCATGTCGGACCTGACTTTGGAAAGGGTTCAAACGTCAAGCAGCCGCCGATGATCCGGCAGACCTGCATGAAGATGCAGAAGAAAGGGGGCGGGCTTGCGCCGCGCCCCCCGTCCCGAGACGGCTCAGCCGGACTTGCCCAGGCTGAGGACCAGGTCGATCATGTCCTGACCGCCTTCGACCTCATCCGAGAACTGCTTGTAGATCGGCTTGGAGGCTTCGATGAACGCGGCCTTGTCGGCATCGTTCACCTCGACGCCCGCATCCTTGATCACCTGCAGCAGGCTTGCTTCCAGCTCGGCGGCGTGGGTGTAGGTGAAATCCTGCGTCTTGTTCGCGCAATCCGTCAGGGCGGCCTGCACATCGGCGGGCATCTTGTCGAAATGCTTCTTGGACGCCAGGATATAGGCCGGCGTGTAGACGTGCTCGGTCACCGACAGGTATTTCTGCACTTCCTGGAACTTGGCCGAGGCGATCTGCGCATAGGGGTTTTCCTGCCCGTCGATCACGCCGGTCTGCAACGCGGTGAACACGTCCGAAAAGGCCATCGGCGTGGGGTTCGCACCGTATTCCTGGAACATCTTCAGACGCCACACCCCGTTGGGCGTGCGCAGCTTGATGCCCTGCAGGTCGGCCGGCACGTTGATCGGGCGCACGTTGTTGGTGATGTTGCGAAAGCCGTTCTCGGCCAGACCCACGATATGATAGCCGTTGTCCTGTGCCGCGCCCTGGAACGTATCCATCATTTCGCCCTGCACCCGGCGCATGTGGTCGCGGTCCGAGATGATATAGGGCATTTCGAAGATACCGAACACGGCGTCGACGGACGACATGATCGACGAGGGCAGCGCAAAATCGACCTGGCCCAGCTTGAGCTTTTGCAACAGTTCCTTGTCATTGCCCAGCTGGGACGAGCCGAAGGTCTGCACCTCGACCTTGCCCGCCAATGCGGTGTTGGAACATTCCGCGAAATGATTCACGGATGCCTCGAACAGCGATCCCGGCGCACCGACATGGCCGAATTTCAGCGTCATGTCCGCCGCCGAAACGGTGGTTGCCATCCCGATCAGCGCAGTCGCGGCTGACAGTTTCACGAGCGTCTTCATCTTGTTCTCCTCCCAGAGCTTCATTTGTCTGTCTTGCCCCTCGCCCGGAAGCGAGGGGGCCTTCTACGCGAGCATCTGCATCGCGACATGCACCCCACCCTCCTTGTGGGGCACACCGGCCTTCTTGAGGCCCATCTCGACACCCGCCAATGTCGCCACCAGCATCAGGTCGTTGAAATCGCCCAGGTGCCCGATGCGGAACACCTTGTCGGCCACCTTGGACAGACCGTTGCCCAAGGAAATGTCGTAATGCTCCAGCGTCGTGGCGCGGAAGGCATCGGCGCTATGGCCCTCGGGCATCATCACCGCGGTCAGAACGCCGCTTTCCTGCCCCTGCGTGGCGCACAGCACCTCCAGCCCCCAGGCGCGCACCGCCGCACGGGCCGCCGCGCCGTGGCGGGCGTGACGGGCAAAGACATTGTCCAGCCCCTCTTCATGCAGCATGTCGATGGCCTCGTTCAGGCCATAGAGAAGGTTGGTGCCCGGCGTGTAGGGGAAATACCCCTTCTCGTTCGGGCCGACCATTTCGCCCCAGTCCCAATAGGACCGCTTGCTGCCGGCCGTCTTGCTGGCCGCCATCGCCTTGGCGCTGACCGCGTTGAACGACAGGCCCGGCGGCAGCATCAGCCCCTTTTGCGAACCTGACACGGTGACATCGACACCCCATTCGTCATGGCGGTAGTCAAGCGATGCCAGCCCCGAGATCGTGTCGACCATCAACAGCGCCGGGTGATTGGCATTGTCGATCGCGCGGCGCACCGCGGCGATGGGGGAAACCGACCCGGTCGATGTCTCGTTGTGCACGACACAGACGGCCTTGATCTCATGCGCCTTGTCCTCGGCCAGGCAGGCCTCGATCCGGTCGGGGTCGGCACCGCCCCGCCAGTCGCCTTCGATGAATTCCGCCTTGATCCCCAGCTTGTCGGCCAGCTTCTTCCACAGCGTCGCGAAATGGCCTGTTTCGAACATCAGCACACGGTCGCCGGGCGACAGGCAGTTGACCAGCGCGGCCTCCCATGCGCCTGTTCCCGACGAGGGGTAGATGAACACATGCGCGTCAGTCTTGAAGATCGATTTCATCCCGTTCAGCGCCTTGAGGCCGACCTTGGCGAAATCCGGCCCCCGATGATCGATGGTCTGCTGCGAAATGGCGCTCAGGATGCGATCGGGCACGGCACTCGGCCCCGGGATCTGCAAAAAGTGACGACCGGCTTTTCTCATGAATTCTCTTCCCAACCTTTCGACAACTGGCGCGGCGAGCGCCCGCTCACGGCCATTTGTTTTTTCCATTGAAGAACTGTAATTTTGAATTCATAATTTAGTCAACACATAAATCCCAGTGATCCCCGCGGACGAAATGGCCTGAAAATGCAAGAAATGTCGAAACTTTCCAGAACGTTAGCTGCCCGCGTCGAAGGTGACGTGCTGTTCGACCGTTTTTCACGCGGGCGCTACGCGACGGATGCATCCTTCTATCAGATGATGCCGCTGGGGGTTCTTTCACCCCGATCCGAAGACGACATTCGCGCAGCCCTCGACCTTGCGGCAGAGCAAGGGATCCCGGTCCTGCCACGCGGCGGCGGCACGTCGCAATGTGGCCAGACCGTGAACGAGGCGCTGGTTCTGGACAATACCCAGTACTTCAACCAGGTGCTTGAACTGGACGTGGAAAACCGGCGCTGCGTGGTGCGGCCCGGCATCGTGCTGGACGAGTTGAACCGCATTCTCAAGCCGCACGGGCTGTGGTTTCCGGTCGATGTGTCCACCGCATCGCGGGCAACCATCGGCGGCATGACGGGCAACAATTCCTGCGGCGGCAAATCGCTGCGCTACGGGATGATGCGTGACAACGTGCTGTCGATCGAGGCGCTTCTGGCCGATGGCAGCAAGCACCATTTCGGCCCGGTCGGGGCGGATCAATCCCCTGCCCTGTCCGCGCTGACAGGTGACCTTCTGGCCCTTGGCGCGCGCGAGGCGGCCGAGATCGACGCCCGATTCCCCAAGGTGATGCGCCGGGTCGGCGGCTACAATATCGACGCGCTGACGCCGGACCGCAGCCCGCAGAACCTTGCGCATCTGCTGGTCGGCTCCGAAGGCACGCTGGCCTATTCGACGGCGATCGAGCTGAAGCTCTGGCCGCTGGTTTCGGACAAGGTGCTGGGCGTGTGCCACTTCCCCACCTTCTACCAGGCGATGGATGCCGCGCAGCATCTGGTCACGCTGACCCCGCAGGGTGTCGAGCTTGTGGACGCCACGATGATCGGCCTGGGCCGCGACATCCCGATGTTCCGCCAGACCATCGAGGATTTCGTGACCGGACAGCCCGAGGCGCTGCTGCTGGTCGAATTCGCCGAAGAGGATCCGCGCCAGAACGCCGTCAAGCTGCAGCAACTGGACGAGATGATGGGCGATCTGGGTTTTTCATGGACCGGATCCGGCAAATCCTGGGGCGGCATGACCCCGGTGACGGACAGCAGGCTGCAAAACGGGATCGCCGAATTCCGCAAATCCGGGCTGAACATCATGATGTCCATGAAGGAGGACGGCAAACCCGTCTCCTTCGTCGAGGATTGCGCGGTCGAACTGCCCGATCTTGCCGAATATACCGCCGGGCTGACGGAAATCTTCGAGAAATACGGCACCAAGGGCACATGGTATGCCCATGCCTCGGTCGG
>JANREX010000024.1 GCA_030758115.1 Paracoccaceae bacterium
TCGAACCCCCGACCCCTTGATTCGTAGTCAAGTACTCTATCCAACTGAGCTACCAGTCCGTGGAGGCGGGGTTTAGCCCCAAGGTCCGGGCTTGGCAAGGGGCGATTACGGTTTTTTCGCAGCCCCCCGAAAACACTGCGTCAATTCCCCTCCCGCGGCAGGGTGATCAGGAAGGTCGTGCCCTCCGGCCCTGTGCTCTCAAGCTCCAGCCGGCCACCATGGCTGCGGATCAGATCCTGCGCGATCACCAGGCCAAGTCCTGACCCACCCTTGCGCGCCCCACCCTGGAATGGCTGGAACAGATGCTCGCGGGCCTTTGCCGGCAGACCCGGCCCGGTATCGCTGACACGGATCACCCAAGCCCTGTCCTGGGCTTCGGCCGCGACGCTGATTTCACCGGGCTTGCCCGTCTGCGCAATCGCCTGCCGCGCGTTGCGGACAAGGTTGAAGATCACGCGGAACAGCTGCTCGGGGTCCGCCTGGACGACAAGGGTGCCGGGCACATCCTCGGACAGGCTGACATCGGCATCCCCGACCGCAAGGCGCTCGCTGTCCAGCACATCCGACACGACATCCAGCAACAGCACATCGCGCAGCCGTGGTGCAGGCTCCTCGGCCTTGCCGAAGGCCAGCGTGCTTTCGCACAGATGCACCGCACGGGTGATCGAGTTCACGAGCTTGGGCGCCAGACGCTTGACCGCCGGATCTTCGGACATCTCGATCCGGTCCACGAAAAGCTGGGCCGAGGTCAGCATGTTGCGCAGATCATGGCTGATCTTGGCCACCGCGCCACCCAGTTGCGCCAGTCGCTCCTTTTGCTTGAGCGCGCCGGTCAGCTGGGTCTGCAGGCTTTGCAGCGCATCCTCGGCCTGCCTGAGTTCGGTGATCCCCGAGGTCGGCTGGATGATCCGCCGCCCGTCCTCGGGCGCTTCGGCATAATGGCTCATGGCGCGCGCCACGCGTGCGATGGGCATCACGAGAAGGCGTTGCACCGCCAGAAACAGCAGCGTCGCCGTGAAGATCGAAATCACGGCCGACAGGATCAGGATCCGCACGCCATATTCCAGCATGGCGATGCGCAGCGGCCCCGTTTCCATGGTAACCTCGATCAGCAAGCCCGCCTCGCGGGTGGGGTTGCCGATCACGCGGATCACTTCGGGGGCCTGGTCCAGCAGCTGCCCCAAGGCATCGCCGATCAATTCCAGCGCGGGCGGATCACGCAGGTCATAGGTGCGGTCCACCACCTGCGGCATGGGAGAGGCAAGAACCAGCTGCCGCGCCTCGTCGCGGCGCAGCACGACGTTGAAGACCTCGGCGTTGCGCAGCAGTTCCTCTTCGAGGTCGGGCGAAATCACCTCGTCGGCCAGCAAGGCCAGACTTGCGATCTGCGCACGCTCAAGGCGCAGCAGCAGGTAGTCCTCGCGGAACCGCGCCACGGACGGAACGAAAATCAGAACCTCGGCCAGCATCACGAAGATGATGGTCAGGATCAGGAACCGTCCTGAAAGCGAATGCAACATCGACGCCTCTTTACTGGGTCACGGCAGCCATCTCTGCACAAGCCCGACAACCTTTTTCACCACAGGGTTATCAAACAGTCGGGGCGAGAAATAGGCCCCTGCCGCGCGTTTGTTGATCTCGGCTATCGTTGGATAGGGTGCCACCATCCCGGCCACCGCCGACATCTTGAGGTTGTTGGCAATCGCCATGGACCAAAGGGCGATCAACTCGCCCGCCTGATGCCCGACGATGGATACCCCGACCGGGCGGCCCTTGTGGACCATGACCTTGATCAGGCCCTTGGTTTGCAGGGTGGCGATGGCCCGGTCGTTGTGGTGATAGTCGAAGCGCGCCACCTCAAGCGCGGTGCCATATTGCTGGCGCGCCGCGGCCTCGGTCAGGCCGACCTGGGCCAGTTCCGGGTCGGTATAGGTGGCCCATGGGATATGGGCGGTTTTCTGCCGGGCGGGCAGGCCGAACAGCGCCTGGCGGATGATGAGGCCCGCGTGATAGCCCGCGACATGGGTGAATTGCAGCCCGCCCGCGACATCGCCGATGGCAAAGACGCGTTTGTTGGTGGTGCGCATCCGGTCATCGACCTTGATGCCCTGGCGGGTCGTTTCGATCCCCGCCGCTGCAAGGTTCAGCCTGTCGGTATTCGACTTGCGCCCCACCGCCACCAGAAGATGGCTGCCCTTGAAGACGCGCCCATCCTTGACCGCAACCTCGATCGCCCCGGATTGGCCACGGACTTCGGCGGCCAGCGCATCCTCGGCGATGGTGATCCCCTCGTGACGCAGGTGATCCAGCACGATGGCCGCCATTTCGGGATCATCCTTGCCCAGCGCCTTCGCGCCTTCGATCACGGTCACCTCGCAGCCAAGCCGCCGATGGGCCTGCGCCATTTCCATGCCGATCGGGCCGCCACCGATGATCAACAGGTGATCGGGCTTGTCCCGCAGGTCGAACAGCGTCTCGTTGGTCAGGTATGGCACAGCCTCGAGGCCGGGAATGGGTGGCACCAGCGGGCTTGATCCGGTCGCGATGACGATCCGCCGCGCGCTGATGGTGTCCTCGCCCGCCTGCACGGTGTTCGGCCCGGTGAACCGGCCGAAGGCACGGATCACCTTGACGCCCAGCCCCTCGAACCGCTCCTGGCTGTCGACGGGTTCGATCTGCGCGATCACACGCGCGACATGATCCTTGGCCGCGGCATAGTCTATCTGCGGGGCGACCGGCGTGATCCCCATCGCAGCACCCGCCGTCATCGCATGGGCGGCATGCCCGGCCGCCAAGAGCGCCTTGGAGGGCACACAGCCGTAATTCAGGCAATCGCCACCCATCTTGTGACCCTCGAGCAGGATCACCTCTGCCCCCATCTGCACGGCCCCCGCCGCAACGGACAGACCGCCCGATCCCGCCCCGATCACCAGGATATCTGTCTTGAGATGCGCCATCACAAAGCCTTTCCGCGCCGCAGCGCCTTGATCACGATCGGCAGCAGCGCCAGCAGGCACAGCCCCAGAAGCGGCAGCAGGATCTGCGGCTCGAAGATGATGCCAAGGTTCGGGGTCTCGCCGCGTTCGAAGACCTGCCCCAGGCCTGCGCCCACCGATGTAAAGACGACGCCGCCCGGAATGATGCCAAGGAAGGTCGAGATCACGAAGCGATTGAGCGGGACGCCCACAAGCGCCGGCACAAGATTGGCCACGAAAAAGGGAACCGCAGGCACCAGCCGGATCAGGAACAGCATGGACCACTGATTCTCGTCGATGCCGTCCTTGATGCGTTTCACCGCGCCCTCGCTGCTTTCCATCCGGGCGGCAAGACGCTCGCCCAGGCCCCAACGTGCGGCCAGAAAGATCAGCGAGGCCCCGATGGTGGCGGCCGTGATGTTGAACAAGGCACCCGGAAAGGTCGCGAACAGGAACCCGCCTGTCAGCGTGGCGACGGTGGCCCCCGGCAGCGAGAAGGCCACGATCAGCACATAGGCCAGCATGAACAGCGCGACGGTCGCCGCATAGTTCGCATCCCGAAAGGCCAGCAGGGCCTCGCGGTTGTCGCGCAGCATGTCGAAGGTAAGCGTATCGCGCAAGGTGAAGGCGCCCACTGCCGCCACCAGCAGGATGACGATCAACGGCATGCGGCGCATCCATCCGTCGGATGTCGCCTCGGATCGGGTCTGATGGTCTGCCTTGTCGCGCATCGTGTTCTGTCCTTTTTGTCTCTGGTCGCCAAGATGCGCATATGGGCCCGGTTTTGACAGGCTTTTGCACCTGCCTCACGCGCGCTTGATCCGGGGTGACGAAAGCCGTGAAAATCTGCGGTCTTTGGCAAGGAACTGAAACATTTCAGGCCCTCCAGCGCCGATCCAGCCCGGCAGATGGCGTTTTTTGTTGCAAAACCGCGCGAAAACCGGCGGGCACGGTTTGACTTGGGCAAAACCCCTGTCTATAGGACGGGCTTCGGATATCACGGGCCGGCGCGAATCTCGCGCATAATGGCATTTGTTTTGGAGACGGAGCGATGAAACGCACCTTTCAACCCTCGAACCGCGTGCGCAAGAACCGTCACGGCTTTCGTGCGCGCATGGCCACCAAGAACGGCCGCAAGATCCTGAACGCGCGCCGCGCGCGTGGTCGCAAGGTGCTGAGCGCGTAAGCGCCCGCACGTTGTTGAAGGCATGACACCGCCGGAGGCCCCCGAGACTGGCACAACCGCCAGAGCAGGGGAAACGCCACCGGCGGTTTCCGTTTGTCCGCCGCCAGCCGGTGCGTGCCCCGCCATCCATGTGATGAAGGAACGCGCCGATTTCCTGCGATGCGCCCGCGCCGGTCGGCAAGGCACATCGGGAATGATGGTGCAGGCCCGTCAGCGCCGCAGCGATGAAACGGCCACCGGCATCCGCGTCGGCTTCACCTGCACCAAGAAGGTCGGCAATGCCGTCGCACGCAATCGCGCAAAGCGCCGCCTGCGTGAGGCGGCGCGCCTTGTACTGCCCGAACATGGCCGGGACGGGTGGGACTATGTGCTGATCGGTCGGGCCGAGGCGACCGCCGCCCGCCCCTTTGAGGATCTCAAGCGCGACCTTATATCGGCGCTGAAGAAGCTGCATCAGACCAGGCCATGACACCGCTTGCCCATCTCGTCGCCCTGCCCATACGGGCTTATCGGCTGATCCTGTCGCCCTGGGTCGGCTTCAGCTGCCGCTATCAGCCGACATGTTCCGCATATGCGCTTGAGGCGCTGGAAAAGCATGGCGCCATCAAGGGCAGTTGGCTGACGGCGCGCCGGATCGGGCGCTGCCATCCATGGGGCAGTTCCGGCTATGATCCCGTGCCTGACGGCAAGGGTTGCGGCCATCATCATGACCGCGCCCCGGATTGATCAGCCCTGCTTTTCGAAGGTGATGATCACCTCGCCGATATCGACGCCGAAGCGTTTCATATAGGCGCGGTTCAGCAGCCGGTCTTCGGTCAGCAACCACATCCAGTCGTCGAATGTCACCCGCAGCGTGCCATCCGGCACGGGCAGGTCGATGGTATAGCGCCAGTTGAAGGTATCGCCGCGCTCTTCACCGAAGGCCGTGCCGATCACGCCGGGCGCGGTGCCTTGCCATGTATCCTCGCCCGTCTTGTCCAGCGTCCAGACACGTTGTTCGGTGCTGCCATCCTCATAGAGGAAATCCTCGACAAGGCGCAGGGTCCGGCCATCCCATGTGCCGTTGATCTCGACCGCGAAGCGGCGGCGCACGGTGCCGAAAATATCCTGGAACTGGCCATGGGCAACAGTCCTGCCCGCGAAGAACTCCTCGAGGTTGAGGCTGCGCGTGCTGAGCTTTTCATCCTCAAGCGCCGGTTTGCCGGTGCATCCGGCAAGCCCGATGACCAATAACATCGCCAAGATCCGCATCGTCTTCTCCTGTTGTCTTGCCATGGATACGCGCCAGCGGCCTGAACGGATCGACAAAGCCGCGCAACGCTGGCATTCCGCGCCCCTTCGCGCTACATGGCACCCAAAGACAGGGCGCAGACATGCTTGACGATTCCGACGATATCCATCCGCTGTTTCACGGGGCCCCGAAAAGCACCGAGTTCAAGAAACTGCGCAAACGCATCGTGCAATATACGCGCGAGGCGATCGAACAATACGGCATGATCGAGCGCGATCCCGCCAACCCCGAGGCGCGGCCCCGCTGGCTGGTCTGCCTGTCGGGTGGCAAGGACAGCTATACCTTGCTGGCGGTTCTGCATGAACTGCAATGGCGCGGCCTGCTGCCCGTCGATCTGCTGGCCTGCAACCTGGACCAGGGGCAGCCCGGATTTCCGGCAACCGTTCTTCCCGAATTCCTGGAACGCATGGGCGTGCCGCACCGCATCGAATACCAGGACACCTATTCCATCGTGGTCGACAAGGTGCCCGCGGGGCGGACCTATTGCGCGCTGTGCTCGCGCCTGCGCCGGGGCAATCTCTACCGGATCGCGCGCGAGGAAGGATGCTCGGCCGTGGTGCTGGGCCACCACCGCGATGACATCCTTGAGACCTTCTTCATGAACCTGTTCCACGGCGGCCGCCTGGCCACCATGCCGCCAAAACTGGTGAACGAAGAAGGGGACCTCTTCGTGCTGCGCCCCCTCGCCCATGTCGCCGAGGACGATTGCGAGCGTTTTGCCCGCGCCATGAATTACCCGATCATCCCCTGCGATCTGTGCGGGTCGCAGGACGGGCTGCAACGCCAACAGGTCAAGCAGATCCTGGATGGCTGGGAAAAGAACAGCCCCGGCCGCAGGCAGGTGATGTTCCGTGCGCTGATGAACGCGCGTCCCTCGCATCTTCTGGATCCGGGGTTGTTCGATTTCGCCGGCCTGACCCGCAATTCCGTAAAATTCGACCAAGTCGAAACGGATCCACCGCGGCTGCGTTAAACTTGCCTTGAGAAAAGATGCCTAACTTGCCCTGGGAACAGGACAGGAACATCAGGCATGGGGCAATCCTTCGAAAAATGGCATGCATGGCTGCGGCGCGCGGGGCGGATCATGCTGTCGGGGCCACAGGCCCTGGCCTTCATGCCCGCAATGGCCCTGGCTGCCTTCTGGATCGGGGGGGAGGCGTGGTTGATCATCGTGGCGCTTGGGGTGCCGCTGGTCCTTGCCGTCACGGCACGCGGCAAGGGCGGCTGGCCAGATCCGACCGTGGCGGACACTTCCCCGCCAGAGGAATCGATGGATGCCCTCAACCGGGCGCTAGATACCGCCTTGTCAGGTGCCGCCAGAACCGGGCGCTCGACGGGATGCATCATGCTGGCGGTGGACGATCTGCGCGACCTGCTGGACCGGCACGGCCTGGGTGCCACGGAAACGATCATGCTCCGCCTCGCCGCGCGGATCGCATCATCCCTGCGCGAAGGGGACCGGGTGGTGCGCCTGCCCGGCGGGGAATTCGGGATCGCCATCGCCCCGATGCGCCATCTCGATCTGGAAAGCGCGATCCAGTTGGCCGGCCGGCTGCAACTCTCGATCGAAGAACCCTTGTCACTGGATGCGACAACCGTCTACCTCTCCTGCTCGGTGGGCTTTTGCCTTGCCTCGCGCAATCCGGGACCCGGCAGCGCCGACCTGCTGAATGCAGCCCGCACGGCATTGTCCGACGCACAGCAAAACGGACCTTCCGCCATTCGCGCCTTCAACGACAGGATGCGCTCGACCCGCGTGCGCGAGGGCCTTCTGGCCGATGAGGCCGCAACCGCCCTTGAGGCCGGACAGATCGTGCCCTGGTTTCAGCCGCAGATTTCCACGGATACCGGACAAATCACGGGCTTCGAGGCGCTGGCACGCTGGCAGCACCCGGAACGCGGCCTGATCTCGCCGACCGAATTCCTGCCGGTCCTCGAACAATCCGGACAGCTTGAGCGCCTGGGAGAAGTCATGCTCTATCACGCGCTGACCGCGTTGCGGTCCTGGGATGCGGCCGGGTTCGATATTCCGCGTGTCGGGGTGAATTTCGCGACCGAGGAACTGCACAATCCCAAACTTCTGGACAAGATCCGGTGGGAGCTTGACCGCTTCGACCTGCCCCCCTCGCGCCTGTCGGTCGAAGTGCTGGAAACTGTCGTGGCGGCAGCCCCTGACGATACGGTGTCCCGCAACATCAACGGTCTGGCGAAACTGGGTTGCGTGATCGACCTTGATGATTTCGGCACGGGGCATGCCTCCATCTCGTCGATCCGGCGCTTCGCCGTCGCCCGTATCAAGATCGACCGTTCCTTTGTCCTGAAGGTCGACCGCGACCCCGAACAGCAAAGAATAGTCAACGCGATCCTCACGATGGCGGACCGCCTTGATCTGGATACGCTGGCCGAAGGCGTGGAAACCCTGGGCGAACATGCGATGCTGGCACAGTTGGGATGCGGCCATGTCCAGGGATTCGGCATTGCCCGCCCGATGCCCTTCGACCAGACAGCCGACTGGATCCGCAACCACAACGCCAAGCTGCAGCAGGCACCGGCGATTGGCCGTTCCGCAAGGTGATGCACACAGGGGCATGACCGGTGCGGTATGCCGCCCCGGATCGCCGCAGAGCACGGCGAATGGCCGCAGAGTACCGGGTTTTTCCCATAATCCGCTTGACCTTTCGGCTCGCACTCTGTTGAACCTGCCTCACTCAGACAGGACTGGCGGGAGCCCCCGATGGACGATCAGAACAAGAACCTACTTCTGGCAACAGCACTCAGCTTTGCCGTCATTCTGATTTGGTTCGTGCTGTTCCCGCCGCCGGAACAGCCCGCCGTCGACCCGAACGATCCCGCCGTCGCATCGGCGCCGCTGGCGACAACGCCACAGACGGCAACCGGCGACCTGCCATCCGAAACGCAAGCTGCTGTCGCATCCGCAGCCGATACGCCGCGGATCATGATCGAGACGCCGCGTGTATCCGGGTCGATCTCGCTGCTGGGCGGTCGCATCGATCAGCTGTCGCTCAAGAACTACCGCGTCAGCCAGGAACCCGATGCGGATATCGTGACCGTGCTGTCGCCCATCGGCAAGCCAAACGCCTATTACGCCCTCTATGGCTGGGCACCCGGCGCCGGTGTCGCGCCCGAAGATGTTCCCGGGGCCAATACCTTGTGGCAGCAGGAGGGCAGCAATACGCTCAGCCCGGAAACACCGGTGGATCTGGTGTGGGAAAACGGCAAGGGCCTCACGTTCCGGCGTCAGATCGCGATTGACGCGAATTTCATGTTCACCGTCACGCAAAGCGTCGAGAATACCGGCTCGGCCAGCGCCAGCATGGCACCCTACGGGATCCTTGCCCGCCACGGAGAGCCGCAAGGGCTGAAGAATTTCTTCATCCTGCACGAAGGCCTGATCGCCATGGCCGACGGCACGTTGACCGAGACCGATTACAGCGACATGCCGGACTTCGCCTTCAATGATCGCGAAGGCGCGCGCGCCGAAGTGACGCAAGTCACCGAGAATGGCTGGATCGGCTTCACCGATCATTACTGGATGTCCACGCTGATCCCGGCGGCTGGCAGCCCCTTCAAATCCGTCGCGAAATACGACAACCAGCGCGATATCTATCAGACCGAAGCCGTGCTGCCGACGCAGACCGTGGCGCCCGGCCAGACCATCACCGCGGAAACCCGGCTTTTCGCGGGGCCGAAGGAATGGGCGACGATTCGGTCCTATGAAAAGGACGGTGGCGTCGACCGCTTCCTGGACTCCATCGACTGGGGCTGGTTCTTCTTCCTGACCAAGCCGATCTTTGCGGTCCTGCATTATATCAACGTGGCCTTGGCGGGCATGGGGCTGACCGGGTCAATGGGCTGGGCCATCATCGGGCTGACGCTGCTGATCAAGGCGCTTCTGTTCCCGCTCGCCTACAAATCCTACGTGTCCATGGCGAAGATGAAGGAACTCCAGCCCAAGATGGAGGAGCTGAAGAAAGCGGCCGGCGACGACCGCCAGAAGCTTCAGAAGGACATGATGGAGCTCTACAAGAAGGAAAAGGTGAACCCCGCCTCGGGCTGTCTGCCGATCCTGCTCCAGATCCCGATCTTCTTCTCGCTCTACAAGGTGATCTTCGTCACCCTCGAATTGCGCCACGCACCCTGGATCGGCTGGATCACCGACCTCAGCGCGCCGGATCCCAGCTCGCTCTTCAATCTGTTCGGTCTGCTTCCCTGGGACGCGCCCGATCCCAATTCCTTCATGGCGCTGATATTCATCGGTATTCTGCCGATCCTGCTCGGCATCTCGATGTGGCTGCAGCAGAAGCTGAACCCGGCACCGACGGATCCGACACAGGCCATGATCTTTGCCTGGATGCCTTGGGTCTTCATGTTCATGCTGGGCGGCTTCGCCAGCGGGCTGGTGGTCTACTGGATCGCGAACAACACGATCACCTTCACGCAACAGTACTTGATCATGCGCAGCCAAGGCTACAATCCCGACGTCTTTGGCAACATCAAGGGCAGCTTCAAGCGCAAGCCGAAAACCGGCGCGAAGTGATGGCGCGCCTGGCGCAGATCTGGCGCTATCCTGTCAAGTCGCACGGGCGCGAAGCCATCGCATCGACACGACTGACGGCAGGTGCCTGCCTGCCAGGAGACAGGATCTGGGCCGTTGCGCATGAAGCATCGAGGGCCGATGACACCGCCTGGTCGCCCTGCTCGGGCTTTACCCGTGTGGCCTCCTCGCCCGCGCTTGCGGCGATCCGTGCCGAACTGCATGCGGATGGGCAGACCATCACCCTCTCGCACCCGGATCAGGGAAGTCTGACCGTGGCGCCTGATCTGCAGCCGTCCACCCTGCTGGACTGGGTCCGCCCCTTGACCGCCGAAGGGCGCGCCGCGCCCGCCCGCATCGTGCGCGTCCCCGGTCGCGGCATGACTGACAGCGACTACCCATCCCTGACCATCGGCAATCTGGCATCGCATCGCGCGGTCGAGGGCCGCTTGGGCCGGACGCTGCAGATCGAACGCTGGCGCGCCAACCTCTGGCTCGACGATCTTCCCCCATGGGAGGAGTTCGACTGGATCGGACGCACCATCCAGATCGGAGAGGCAAGCCTGCGCGTGATCGAGCGCACCGGACGCTGTGCTGCGCCTTCGGCCAATCCCGATACCGGAAAACGCGATAGCGATCTGTTGGGCTTTCTGGAAGAACAGTGGAACCATCAGGATTTCTGCGTCCACGCCGAGGTCATCACCTCAGGCACCATCGCAATCGGTGACACAGCAAAGGTCGTATGATGCAACAACTTCCCTTCCCCCTCGCAGAAGAGCCGGATGCACAGACGGCTGAAATCGGACGCCTTCTTTTTGCCGGTGAGACCGAGTTTCTCAAAGGTGTTGTCGCCATGTCCGGCCTGCCGCCCGCAGACCGGATCGAGGTGTGTTTCGCAGGTCGTTCGAACGTGGGGAAATCCAGCCTGATCAATGCCCTGACCGGGCGTAAAGGACTGGCGCGCGCCTCGAACACGCCGGGACGCACGCAGGAAATCAACTTCTTCACAGTCGGGACCAGGCATTACCTGGTCGACCTTCCAGGCTATGGCTATGCAAACGCGCCGGTGGCCGTCGTCGCCAAATGGCAGAAACTGCTCAAGCAATATCTGTCAGGCCGCCAGACCCTGCGCCGCGCCTTCGTGCTGATCGACGCGCGCCACGGGGTCAAGCCGGTCGACGAGGAAATCCTGTCCCTGATGGACAGCTCTGCGCTGGCCTTTCAGGTGGTGCTGACCAAGACGGACAAGATCAAGACCTCGGAGCGCGATGCGGTTCTGGCCCAGGTTCGCGGTGCGCTGGCAAAGCATCCTGCCGCCTTCCCCGAGATCATCCTGACCTCTTCCGAAAAGGGTGAAGGCATCGCCACCCTGCGCGCCGTGATCGCCACGCTGGTCTGACCTGCTTTCTTCTTGCCCGAAATATCCCGGGGGGAGCGTTCGCCGCAGGCGAACGCTGGGGGCGGCGCCCCCCCTGTCCCGGTTCGTTCACACGTGCTGGCCGCCGTTCACCTCGATCTCGGTCCCGGTGATATAGGACGACTGGTCGGAGCACAGGAAAAAGATCGTCGCCGCCACCTCATCCGGTTGGCCCAGACGCCGCATCGGCAGTTTCTCGACGATCTTGTCCGTACCCGGCGACAGGATCGAGGTTTCCACCTCGCCCGGCGCCACGGCATTCACGCGCACGCCGAACGGGCCGAAATCATGGGCCATCTCGCGGGTCAGCGCCGCCAATGCGGCCTTGGACGTGGAATAGGCCGCGCCGGCGAAAGGATGCACGCGCGCACCTGCGATCGAGGTGATGTTGACCACTGATCCCTGCGCGGCGGCCAACTCTTCCTTCAGCCCACGTGCCAGCACGACCGAGGCGAAGAAATTCACATGGAATACATGCCCCCATGTCCGCAGATCGGTACTGATCGTATTCAGCCGCTCGCCCGTGTTTCCCTTGGGCGAAATGCCCGCATTGTTGACCAGCGCATCCAGCCGCCCGTCCAGCCGCTCGCGGATATCGGTCAGTTTCGCGATCGTGTCCTTGGGATCGGCAAGATCGATCTGCACGTGGTTATCGGCCCCGCCACCCCAAGGGCATTCTGCCGGAAAAGCGTGGCGCGAACAGGTGATGACGCGCCAGCCTTCGGCGTTGAACCTTCGCACCGTGGCATGCCCGATCCCGCGGCTTGCCCCGGTCAGCAGCAATGTCTTCTGTCTGTCACCCATGCATGGCACCCCTTGTTGCATTGCTGCGCCGAGCCTATCACTTAGCTTGGCCGATACAACGCGACACTTGGCAGGCGGGACCCCAGCCGATAGGACAAGGGGGCAAGAGGAACACGGGATGAAGAAAAGAGACATGAACCGCGACTGGATCGCCACCGCCCGGACCCTGTCCGAGGCCCTGCCCTACCTGCAACGCTACGCCGGGGCCATTGTCGTCATCAAGTTCGGCGGTCATGCGATGGGCGACGACGAGGCGATGGATACATTCGCCCGCGATATCGTGCTGATGCGACAGGTTGGTGTGAACCCGGTCATCGTTCATGGCGGCGGCCCGATGATCAACGAGATGCTGGACAAGTTGCAGATCAAGTCCGATTTCGTGCGCGGCAAGCGGGTGACCGATGAAGCCACGATGGAAGTGGTGGAAATGATCCTGTCCGGCCGGGTCAACAAGCGGATCGTCCAGGCCATCAATGCGCAGGGCGGCCGTGCCGTCGGGCTGTCGGGCAAGGATGCGAACCTGATCTTCTGCAAGCAGACCAACCCGGAGCTTGGGCTGGTTGGCACCCCGTCCGAGATCGACCCCTCGATCCTGCGGACATTGTTCGATGCGGGCGTGATCCCTGTCATTGCCCCTCTGGGCGCTGGCCATAATGGCGAGACATACAACATCAATGGCGACACCGCCGCAGGCGCGATTGCCGCAGCGCTCAAGGCTGACCGGTTGTTGTTGCTGACGGATGTGGCCGGGGTGAAGAACAAGGAAGGCGAGGTTCTGACCGCGATCACCGCCGAGCAGATTCGCGAAATGACGGCAGATGGCACCATCGCCGGCGGCATGATCCCCAAGACCGAAACCGCGCTTGAGGCGATCGAAGGCGGTGTGCGGGCCGTTGTCATTCTGGACGGGCGCGCGCCCAATGCGACGCTTCTGGAACTGTTCACGGAACATGGCGCAGGCTCGTTGATTCGCGCCAGTTTCGATTGAGCCAGGCCAAGACACCAGCGCAAGGCATGCAGGCGGTGCTGGCGGCGGCCAATGCCGTTCATCTGGATATCGCGGGCGCGTTCCATCCGCGCCCGGATCAGGGGTGCCCGCCCGGCACAGGCACCTTGCTGCTGCTGTCCCCGCTTGAGCCGCAGTTCTGGCCGGCCTTCACCGACAGCGTCGAATACCGCGATGGTGCACCTGACCCGATGGACCGTTGGTCAGCACGGGTCACAGGGCAATTGGCCCGGGATCTTGGTGCGACCGCGCTTTTTCCCTTTGGCGGCCCGCCGTTTCACCCGTTCTACTCCTGGGCGCTGGCCTCGGGGCGGGCCTGGGCCTCACCTGTCAGGTTGCTTGTCCATGATCGCGCGGGCTTGTTCATATCCTACCGCGGAGCTTTGGCCCTGCCGGGGCGGATGGAGCTTCCACCGCCCAGTGACGCCATGCCCTGCACGACATGCGCAGACAGGCCATGCCTGTCAGCCTGCCCCATCGGCGCACTGGGGGCGGATGGCTATGATGTCCCGGCATGCCGTGCCCATATTGCAGGCAACGCGGGTCGCGATTGCGTCGAAGGCGGCTGTCTGGTGCGCAGGGCCTGTCCCGTCAGCGCGCGCCATGGCAGATTACCGGAACAATCCGCCTTTCACATGAAAGCCTTTCGATGACCCTGACACTGATCCTGATGCGCCATGCAAAATCCGATTGGGGCAGTCCCGGTCTTGCCGATCATGATCGCCCGCTGAACAGCCGGGGATTGCGGGATGCGCCCGCGATGGGGCAATGGCTGCGGGACAAGGGCCATCTTCCCGATCAGGTCCTCTGTTCCACCGCCATGCGGACCCGGCAGACATTGGAGGGGCTCAGGATCGACGCGGCCACGGCATTCCTGCCGGCGCTCTATCATGCCGACCCGGACACCATGCTTGACGCCTTGCAGCAGGCGCAAGGGCGCAGGGTCCTCATGATCGGGCACAACCCCGGCATTGCCGCATTTGCAGATGACATGCTGCAACGCGCCCCGGACCATCCCAGGTTCCACGACTATCCGACCTGCGCCACGCTTGTCGCCGAATTCGACTTGGAAAGCTGGGCGGATCTTCGTCCCGCAACCGGCCGCGCCCTGGATTTCGTGATCCCTGCGGATCTGACCTAGCCGACATGCAAAACGCCGCCCGGAGGCGGCGTTTCTCGTAGACCTTGCCTGATCGGCCTAGTGCCCCAGGATCTGGCTGAGGAACAGCTTGGTGCGTTCGGACTGCGGATTGTTGAAGAACTCTTCCGGTTCGTTCTGTTCCACGATCTGCCCCTGATCCATGAAGATCACGCGGTTCGCCACCTGACGGGCAAAGCCCATCTCATGCGTCACGCAGAGCATGGTCATGCCTTCTTCGGCCAGGCTGACCATCGTATCCAGCACTTCCTTGATCATCTCGGGGTCCAGTGCCGATGTCGGCTCGTCGAACAGCATGATCCGGGGACGCATGCACAAAGACCGGGCAATCGCCACGCGCTGCTGCTGACCGCCGGACAACTGGCCGGGATATTTGTCGGCCTGTTCGGGGATCTTAACCTTGGTCAGGAAATGCATCGCGATTTCCTCGGCCTCGCGCTTGGGGATCTTGCGGACCCAGATCGGCGCAAGGGTGCAGTTCTCAAGGATCGTCAGATGCGGGAAGAGGTTGAAATGCTGGAACACCATGCCGACCTCGGACCGGATACGGTCGATGTTCTTGATGTCCGACGACAGCACGGTTCCATCCACTGTTATCTTGCCCTTCTGGTGTTCTTCCAGCGCGTTGATGCAGCGGATCAGGGTGGATTTGCCCGACCCTGACGGCCCTGCGATAACGATACGCTCACCGCGATAAACGGTCAGATCGATGTCTCGCAGCACATGAAAACTGCCATACCACTTGTTCATATTCTCGATGGAAATCGCCACTTCATCCGAAATCTTTTTTTCTACATATGCAGCCATGTCAGTGGCCCTCCTTAACGATAGTCAGTATTGAGCTGACGCTCAAGCCACTGAGAATATTGTGAAATGCCGTAGCAAACGACGAAGAAAAGGATGGCAGCAAATCCGAAAAGTTCCCAGTAGACGCCGTTCCATTCTGTCGAGGCCAGGATCGGGCCGCGAATCATGCCGACCATATCGAACATCGATATTACAGAAACTAGGGTGGTGTCTTTGAACAGGCCAACGGCCACATTTACGATTCCGGGGATAGAGATCTTGAGCGCTTGCGGCAGGATGATCAGCCGCATTGCCTGAGGGTAATCAAGACCAAGGCTGTCAGCAGCCTCATACTGGCCACTGGGTAAGGCGGCCAAACCACCTCGGATCACCTCGGCGATATAGGCGGCCGAGAACATGGTGATCATAATTATGACGCGTAAGATCAAATCAAACGTTGTTCCTGGAGGCAAGAAATAAGCCAGCACAACGTTTGCCACGAACAGGAGCGTGATCAAGGGCACGCCCCGGATGAACTCGATGAAAACAACGCAGATCCACTTAACGATCGGCATATTGGACTGACGCCCCAAGGCCAGCGCGATGCCCAGCGGTAGCGATAGAGATACGCAAACGGTGCCGAGCATCATGTTCAGCATGAAGCCGCCTATGTCACGCGAGGAAACTGCTTCTAGCAGGGGTTTTTCAGGGGCCAGCACATCCATTAGTATCCCGCCCGACCACCATACAACCGCTGCCGCCGTAACAGCGCTGAACAAACCGGCAGCAAAGGATCTTGTTACCATGCTGCGATACAGAACATAGCCTGCAACAAAGCCCAAGAAAGTCATAACTGGTATAAGAATGGTGCCGCCCCAGATCAGCCAGAATGCAAGGAAGGGGTAGATTGCCGAAAAAAGCAGCAACCAGCGCGGCATGTACATCGCGAACATAATGGGAGCCACGGCTACCAAAAGAAGTACAAAAGCCAGTGTCGGGCGCCAGTATTCGGAGCTGGGGTATTTGAATCCGAAGAGCAGTTGGTTCCAACGTTCTGTCAAGACCGCAAAACAACCTCCACTTGCACCCTCAAGAAGCTCGCGGCAGGCACGAATGGAAGGAGCATCCCAAATACCGTTCAAAAGCCACGGCAAAAAGGCCATAAGCAGATAATAGACGACTAAAAGCGATAATATGGTGAGAAGGGAGTTTCCGACACCATCGAAAAGGTTTGACCGGATCCAGTGGACGAAGCCCCTTTCTGCAGCTGGGGGCGCCTGCTCATTTAGCATGGCTTTGCGTACGAAGGCAGCAGTTTGCGCTTTGGCGTGGGCCATGGCTCAACGCTCCTTCAGCTTGATGGATTTGTTGTAGATATTCATCAGCGCAGAGATCGACAAGCTAATGGAAAGGTAGAACAACATCAGAAGAAGCACCGCCTCGATCGCGCGGCCTGTCTGATTCAGGGTGATCCCCCCCAAAGTGCCCGTGATGTCCATGTAGCCCACGGCAATGGCGAGCGAACTGTTCTTGGTTATGTTGAGGTATTGCGAGATCAGGGGCGGAATTATAACGCGCAGCGCCTGCGGCAGGATCACAAGGTTCATAATACGGTTGGGACGCAACCCGAGGGAGGCTGCCGCCTCGGTCTGGCCCTTGCTCACAGCTTGAATACCAGCGCGGACGTTTTCAGCGATAAAGGCTCCGGTGTAGATTGCAAGAGCGAACCACAGCGCGATCAGCGGGCTTTGGATGTTAATACCGCCCTGAAAGTTGAAGCGGGTCAGTTCGGGAAAGTCGAGCGAAACAGGACGGCCCAGAACGAAGAACATTAAGATGGTCGGAAGGAAGAAAATTGCAACCGAGGGCCAAAACGTAGGCAAAAGGCGGCCTGTATCAAAAAGCAACTTAGTAGCATAGCGCTTAAAGGCGAAGATCCCAATGACCGAAGCTGCTAGGATCGCTGCCAGGAATGCGGCGCCGGGGCCGAAGACCGGGGCAGGCATGTAAATGCCGCGATTGGTGAAGGCGAAGGCATTGAAGGGCATGGAGGCCGTGGCAGCGTCACCGCGGAACGCACTCGGAGCAGGCAGTACGGCAGTCATTATTGTAAAGATGATGATAATCCAGATCAGCACCGGCACATTGCGGAACGCCTCGACATAAACGGCCATCAATTTACGCACCAACCAGTTTTTGGATAACCGCAGAACACCTGCGAACACTCCCAACAGGGTTGCAGTTACACATGCTAGAAAGGCCACAAGTAGGGTGTTGAGGATACCGACAACAGCGGCACGCCAATGGCTGGATTGGCTGTCATATTCAACCAGACGCTGGTTGATGTCATATCCCGCGGGGTCGCCAAGAAAGTTGTAGCTAATGTTGAGACCCGCGGCACGCAGGTTAGCCATCAGGTTGGACCCTAGATAACCAAAGGCAGCTACAAGCAGTATCAAGGCGACTAATTGAAATGTATAAGAGCGGAAGCGCGTGTCATTCAACAGCATGTTTAGCCGAAAAGACTCACGCGGCGGTTCGCTGAGTGGTGACATATTTTTCCCCGGTAGCTCTGCAGGCCCTTACTTGGCGAGCTTTTCCCGCTCTTGTGATGCGTCTGTTTTTTTATTTTTCAACATCAGACGCAAGGGCGCGGCCCGGAACAGGCCGCGCCCCATTTCTTTTAACGGAACGGTGGCGAATAGAGTAACCCCCCGTCGGTCCACTGCCCGTTCAAACCACGCGCCAGACCGATCGGCGTGTTCTCACCGATGTTCTTTTCAAACAGTTCGCCGTAGTTGCCACCAACCATAATGGCGTTCTTCGCCCAAGCTGGGTCGAGGCCAATCATCGCACCCAAGGTACCCTCGGCCCCAAGCAAGCGATTGATCTCAGGGTTGCCCGTGCCTGCAGATAATTCTTCGACATTCGCAGAAGTTACACCCAATTCCTCCGCAGCGATAAGTGCATTCAGCGTCCAACGGACAATATCACCCCAGTCGTTATCACCATGCCGAACAAGCGGGCCGAGCGGCTCTTTCGAGATGATCTCAGGCAGAATGATATGATCAGAAGGGTTTTCGAACGCAGCGCGGGTTGCCGCAAGCCCGGACGCATCAGTCGTGTAAACATCACAAGCGCCAGCAAGATACTGTTGCTGACCTTCTGCGTTGGTTTCGATCGGAACCGGCTCATAGCTCATGCTATTGGCACGAAAGAAGTCGGCCAGGTTCAGTTCGGTTGTTGTTCCAGTTTGGATGCAAATCCTTGCGCCATCCAGTTCCTTGGCCGAGGCCACACCAAGTGCCTTAGGTGCCAAGAAGCCTTGGCCGTCATAGTAATTCACCCCCAGGAAATCAAACTTGAGGTCGGTGTCACGGCTGAAAGTCCATGTTGTATTGCGCGCCAGCATGTCGATTTCGCCCGACGCCAGAGCTGTGAAGCGTGTTTTACCGGTTGTCGGAACAAATTCCACCGCATTTCCATCGCCAAACACTGCAGCAGCAACTGCACGACACAAGCCAACGTCAAAGCCATCCCAGTTGCCGTTGGCGTCAGGCGCTGCAAATCCGGGCACACCAGTTGTTACGCCGCAATTCAATTTGCCGCGGGCCTTAACGTCATCGAGTGTTGCTGCAGCGGCAGCACCGGCAGTCAGCCCAGCAACTGTAAGCGCACCCAAGAATACTTTTTTGTTCATTTTTACCTCTTCCTGATTGACCGCTCTTTAAGCAGAGCGCTTTTACCGGCCCTATGGACGGTTGGATTGTTCTGAGGAGAGTGATCCTCAGTGTTCTTAACTTTGGTCGGATTCATCGCATTCCGTCAAGTCAATCATCACGAAACGCAAAGGGGTAAAAGATCATTCCGTTGCGGAAGCTTGAGGATTCGGCAGTTATTCGGAGGGTCGCGAAAGATCATGGAAGAATTTCGCGTGCAGGAATGCAGATCGTTTCGTCGCGGCCATGGCCTCTGCCTCGTCATCGACGCCCCATTGCTCGATCTGCCAGTCTTCATCGACGCGCGACAGGCGCCAGACGTCCTCGGCGGGCAAGTGATTCATCATGGCGGAAAAGCCGAGAATCAAGGAACCTGACAGGCTGACAAGGTCATGAAATGCGGCCAGCGCGAAGTTGTCCATCGCGTGAACCCGCTCCGCCAGCCGTGTGAGCGTGGCACCATCCTGGGGTACGTGCATCACCCCCGAAGCGGTCGTCAGTCGTGCATCCAGCGCCTCGGCGGCCCAGTCAAGCACCGGGTCCCACATCTGCGCCTGCCGCGCGATCAACTCGGCCGGGCCGGGCGCACGATAGCACAGCAGGTCACTGTCACCGTAGTCGGCGATCATCTGCGCCACTTCGGCATGCTGGATGGCCACCTTGTCGATGGCCGCATTGGCCGAGCGCGTGACAGGCATGGTGCGCGGGTCGATCGCGCCCTCCTGGGCATCCCATTCAGCGGCGATGGCCGCGGCCATGGCGTGGGTCGGCACGATCAGCGGGGTCTTGGCCGGTGTCTTGACCGGACGCCCGTCCAGATGGACGGTAAAGCCCCCGGAAGCCTCGACGGCGCTGGCCGCTTTCCAGAAACGCTTGGCTTTCCATTCGCTCATGCTGCGACCCTCCAGATATCGTCAAGCCGGGATGGCAGATCCTCGAACCTCTCGATGACATGGTCAGCGCCATGAAGCATCGCCGGCGCGTGATAGCCCCAACTGACACCGATGGCCCGGATCCCGGCAGCCTGCGCCATATCCATGTCATAGCTGGTATCGCCCACCATGACCGCGTCCCGCGCGTCGACACCGGTTTCGCGCAGCGCCGCCAGCAACATCGAGGGATGCGGCTTTGACGGGTGATGATCGGCAACCTGCCGGGTCTGGAACAACCCGTCCAGACCATGACTGGCGATCAGCGCATCCAGACCGCGCTGCGACTTGCCCGTGGCCACGCCCAGCAGCGTGTGGGACTGTCGCGACAGCAGATCCAGCACCGCACGCGCACCCGGATAAAGCGGCGAGGTCTGGCGCGTATCGCTGGATACGCGGGACGTCATGTAAGCCTGCTTGTATCCCGCCACCAGATCGGCGCGCAGCCCCTCGGGCAAGTCGGGCACAAGGCGGGCCATCGCCTCGTTCAGCGACAGGCCGACAATCGACAGCACGGCCTCGCGCGGCGGCACGTCCAGCCCGTGCATGGCAAAGGCCGCAGCCATGGCACCCAGGATATCCGCCTGGCTGTCGACAAGCGTGCCATCGACATCGAAGATCACCAATCGCAGCCGATCCGTCACCGCAGCGCCTCGAACGGATCCTCTGCGGCCAGATCCTCGGTCCAGCCGAACGTGTCCCAGCTATGGGCCATGTGATCGGGCAGCGGGGCGGTGATGGTGATGACCTTGCGCGTATGCGGGTGCTCGAACCGCAGCATCCGCGCATGAAGGTGCAGCTTCTTCGAGATGATGCCACCCAGTTGCGCGCCCCAGCCGTCGCCAA
This sequence comes from Paracoccaceae bacterium, assembly GCA_030758115.1. Lineage (GTDB taxonomy): Bacteria > Pseudomonadota > Alphaproteobacteria > Rhodobacterales > Rhodobacteraceae > Seohaeicola. Next base: position 20,674 of record JANREX010000024.1, read on the forward strand.
GGTTTTCCTGACCCGAGCCGCCGTATTTGCCATCGCCGACAATCGGATGCCCGATCTCGGCCATATGCGCGCGCAGCTGGTGGGTGCGCCCGGTCAGGGGCTCCATCGCCACCCAGGACGCGCGCCCGCCGACACGGTAGAGCGTGGCATAAAGCGTATGTGCCCGCTTGGCGCCGGGGGTCTTGTCGATGTCGCGGGGATGGACGGCGTGCATCTTCTCGCCTTCGCCCTTGGCACCGTGGCCGGGGGCCTTGACCAGACCGAACTTGATCTCGCCCAGGTAAGGCGTCGGCACACCGGCGACAATCGCCCAATATATCTTGCGCGTCTCGCGGTGGCGGAAGGCCTCGGTCAGCGCAGCGGCGGTCTTGCGGTCACGCGCCAGCACCAGGACACCGGTCGTGTCCTTGTCCAGCCGGTGCACCAGGCGCGGCTTTTCCTCATAGCCAAAGCGCAGCGCCTCGGCCAGACCGTCCACATGTTTGACCGTCTTGCTGCCCCCCTGCGTCGGCAGACCGGCAGGTTTGTTGATCGCGATGATGTAATCGTCACGATAGATCACCGCATCCTGCATCATCTTGATATCTGCCGGGTTCAGCCGGGTTTCAGTGACCAGGGTCATCTGCTCGGGATCTGGCAGCGGCGGAATGCGCACCTGCTGGCCGGCCGCAAGCCGGGTTGCCGCCTTCACGCGGCCACCATCGACACGCAACTCGCCCTTGCGGCACATCTTTTCGACCATGCCCTGGGTCAGGTGCGGAAATATGCGCCGCAGCCAGCGATCCAGACGCTGATCGCTATCGGCTTCGGACACGGCAATGGTTTGGACACGGCTCATTGGAGCACCTCTCTTGCGACCACCATGGCCAGGACCAGCGCGCTGAGCGACAGGATCACCGATGCCCCGACATAGAAGGCCGCCAGCATCGTCTCGCCCCGCTCATAAAGCGCCATCGCATCCAGCGAAAACGCCGAAAACGTTGTGAAACCGCCAAGCACCCCTGTCAGCAGGAAAGGCGCCAGCCGCGTTGCATCGCGCTGCGCCAGCACCACGACCAACAGCCCCATCAGGAACGACCCGATCACATTGACGGCCAGCGTACCCCATGGAAAACCGGCCCCAAGCAGGCGCAAAGCGCCCATGGAGGTCAGATAACGGGCCGTGGCCCCGATGGCGCCGCCGAGGGCGACCTGCAGCAATGTGGTCAACATGCCCGCACCAGTGAAGAGGGGGGCGGGGAATGTCAAGTTTTCCCAGAAAAACGGCGCGCTAGCCCTGCTCACGCCTTGAACGCAACTTGCTGAAATAATCCAGCCGTCGCTTCAATTCCCGTTCAAAGCCACGCTCGACGGGGTGATAGAGCACCGGGCGTTTGACACCGTCCGGGAAATAGTTCTGCCCGGAAAAGCCGTCTTCGGCGTCATGGTCATAGGCATAGTCGGCGCCATAGCCCTGTTCCTTCATCAGACGGGTCGGCGCGTTCAGGATATGTTTGGGCGGCGGTTCCGATCCGGTCTTGCGCGCCAGCGCCATCGCCGCCTTGAAACCCACATAGCCCGCGTTCGACTTGGGCGCCAAGGCCAGGTAGGTGACCGCCTGCCCCAGCGCCAACTCTCCTTCGGGGCTTCCCAGCCGCTCGTATGTTTCCCAGGCTTGCAGACACACGGCTTGCGCCTGCGGATCGGCCAGCCCGATATCCTCGACCGCCATGCGGGTCAGGCGGCGCGCCAGATAGCGCGGGTCTTCGCCCCCGGTCAGCATCCGCGCGAACCAGTAAAGCGCCGCATCGGGGTCTGACCCGCGCACGGATTTGTGCAGCGCTGAAATCAGGTTGTAATGCTCATCCCCCGACTTGTCGTATTTCGCGGCGCGTCGCATCAGGCGGGTGGACAGCGCATCGGTATCCAGCTTGCCATCGACACGCCAGGCTGCGACCTGCTCGACCAGGTTCAGCAACGCGCGCCCGTCGCCGTCGGCCATCTCCAGCAGCGCCTCACGCGCGGGGCCGGTCAAGGGCAGCGCGCGGCCCAGTTCCTTTTCGGCCCGCTGCGCCAGGCGTTCCAGATCCGCCAGATCCAGCCGCTTGAGAACCAGGACCTGGGCGCGGCTCAGAAGGGCGGCGTTCAATTCGAAACTGGGGTTTTCCGTGGTGGCCCCCACCAGAAGGATCGTTCCATCCTCCATATGGGGCAGGAACCCGTCCTGCTGGGCCTTGTTGAAACGGTGAATCTCGTCCACGAACAGCAAGGTCCCCTGCCCGTTCGCGCGGCGGATCTTGGCCGTCTCGAAGACCTTCCGCAATTCGGGCACACCGGTGAAGATCGCGCTGATCTGGACGAAATGCAGATCGGTCTCATCCGCCAGAAGCCGCGCGATGGTGGTCTTGCCCACACCGGGCGGCCCCCACAGCACCAGTGAGGACAGCGAACCCGAGGCCAGCATGATCCCCAGCGGCGCATCAGGTCCAAGCACCTGTTCCTGACCGATCACCTGGTCAAGGCGCTGCGGACGCAACCGATCCGCCAGGGGGCGCGGCGACCCCTTGGCCGGCTCCTTGCCTTCGGTGTCGAAAAGGTCAGCCATGGCTCACAGCCTGCTGCGCAACGACAACCGCTGCAAGCCACGTTGCAGATCGACGCGCAGCGCGCGCGCCGCAACCGCCTCGCGCAAGGCATCCCCTACCTGCGCTGTCCGGGTGATCGTATCCCCGTTGATGGACAGGATCACATCGCCGGGGCGCATCCCGAACCGCGCACCGTAGGGGCCGGGGTTCTCCACGACGACGCCTTCGGTTCCCAGCGGCAGGTTGAATTCCGCCAGAACGGCCGGGTTGACGTTCAGAACCGTCAGGCCGGGCAAAGGGGCGTTTTCGTCAAGCCGCACAGGCGCGCGCGGCGGTGTCTCGGGTGCGGATCGCAGTTCGACGCCAACGGTCTGCTGTACGCCATCACGCAGCGACGTGACCTGCGCCACCTTGCCAAGACCCGCAACGCTCATCCGAAAGACCATCTCGGCGGGCGTGTTCACGGGATGGCCGTCCACGGTCAGGATCACATCGCCGGGCCGCAGACCCGCCTCGGCAAAGGGACTGGACGGGTGCAGGGCGGACACAAGGATGCCGCCGGGACGATCCAGCCCGAGCGAGGCCGCGATATCCGCATCGACCGGCTGCCCCGACATGCCCGCCCAGGGGTGTTCGAACCGCGTGCGCCCCTCACGGGCCTGTTCGACGAACCGGGCCACAAGATTGGCGGGGATCGCGAAACCGATGCCATTCGATCCACCCGACCGCGTCAGGATCGAGGTGTTCACCCCGATCAGCGCACCGTTCACATCGATCAGCGCACCGCCCGAGTTGCCCGGATTGATCGCCGCATCGGTCTGGATGAAATAACCCCGCCCCGTACCGGATGCCGTGCCCGACCGCGCCAGACCCGATACGATCCCGCTGCTGACGGTCTGGCCCACGCCGAAGGGGTTTCCGATCGCCAGCACCAGTTCCCCCACCTCGACACTGTCGCTGTCGCGCAGCGAGAGCGCGGGCAGGTCGGATGCCCCCTCAAGCCGCAGAATGGCCAGATCGCTTTCCTCGTCGCCAAGAATGACGGTTGCATCGTATTCGCGCCGGTCGGTCAGCACGACCCGGATATCGGTCGCCTCGCCCACCACATGATAGTTCGACACGATGATCCCGTCAGGGGACAGGATGACACCCGAGCCAAGGCTGTTCTGCACCTGCGGGCGCACGGTGCCGAAGTCGCGAAACAGGTCCTGGAAGAACGGATCACCTGCAAAGGGGCTGGAGCGTACCGCGACCACGCGCTTGGCGTAGATGTTCACCACGGCGGGGGCGGCCTGTTTCACAAGCGGTGAAAAGCCCAGCTGGATTTCGGCCTGGCTGGTGGGCACCCGTGTTTCGGCCGCAAGCCCCAAGGGCACCAACCCGAGGGCCATGACCGACAGGATCGCAAGACCGGAACGCAGCATCGGAACCCCCTTGTCCTTTGCCGTCATATGATCCCCGCAGCGGCAAGATGCAAGTTCCGCAGGATCCGACGGGGCAAACGAAAAACCCCCGCCCTTTCGGGACGGGGGTTTCAATTGTCTCAATCCATGGCCCGGGGGCCAGGGGATCAATCCTCGGCAACCTCTTCGGCAGCAACGCGCGCCTTGTCGGCTGCACCCTTGGCAGCCGGGTCGCGGTCGACGAATTCGATGATCGCCATCGGTGCCATGTCGCCATAACGGAAACCGGCCTTCAGGATGCGGACGTAACCGCCCTGACGTTCCTTGTAGCGCGGGCCCAGAATGTCGAACAGCTTTGCCACATAGGCATCCTGCTTCAGCTGGGATGCGGCCTGGCGGCGGGCATGCAGATCGCCGCGCTTGCCCAGCGTGATCAGTTTTTCAACGATCGGGCGCAGTTCCTTTGCCTTGGGCAGGGTGGTCTTGATCTGCTCATGTTCAATGAGCGAGCCGGCCATGTTCGCCCACAGCGCCTTGCGGTGCTCATGGGTACGGTTCAGGCGGCGGTAGCCTCTTGCGTGACGCATTGTCGTTCTCCTTCAAGCTTTATGAAGCTTTTTGCTTTGTCCGACGGCCGATGCGTGTCAGCCGCTCTCCTTGGGGCACCATGCCCTTGTTTTCCCCGCCACTGCGGGCATTTAAGGGGCGGGTTGAACACCCGCCCCAAATTCTCAGAAGGCGTCTTCGAATTTCTTGGCCAGATCTTCGATATTGTCTGGCGGCCAGTCCTCGACATCCATGCCAAGGTGCAGACCCATGCCGGACAGCACTTCCTTGATCTCGTTCAGCGACTTGCGGCCGAAGTTCGGGGTGCGCAGCATCTCGGCTTCGGTTTTCTGGATCAGGTCGCCGATATAGACGATGTTGTCGTTCTTCAGGCAGTTTGCCGAACGCACCGACAGTTCCAGCTCGTCCACCTTCTTCAGCAGAAGCGGGTTGAACTCCAGACCGTCGTCGTCATCCGAACGCGTAGCGCTTTCCGGCTCGTCGAAGTTGACGAAGATCGACAGCTGGTCCTGCAGGATGCGCGCGGCATAGGCCACTGCATCATCAGGGGTCAGCGACCCATCGGTTTCGATCTTCATGGTCAGCTTGTCATAATCCAGAACCTGACCTTCACGGGTCGGGGTCACTTCGTAGGACACGCGCTTGATCGGCGAATAGATCGCGTCGATCGGAATCAGACCGATGGGCGCATCTTCCGGCTTGTTCTTGTCGGCCGAAACATAGCCCTTGCCGGTGTTGACCGTCAGTTCCATGTAAAGGTCCGCACCATCGTCCAGGTGGCAGATCACGTGATCCTTGTTCAGGATCTCGATGCCTGCGCTGTCCGAAATGTCACCAGCGGTGACGACGCCCGGACCCTTTGCATTCACGGTCAGGCGCTTGGGCCCTTCCACTTCCATGCGGATCGAGACACCCTTGAGGTTCAGGATGATGTCGGTGACATCCTCGCGCACACCGGCGACCGAGGAAAACTCGTGCAGCACGTTGTCGATCTGCACAGAGGTGATGGCGGCGCCCTGCAGCGACGACATCAGGATGCGGCGCAGCGCGTTGCCCAGCGTGAGGCCAAAGCCCCGCTCCAGCGGTTCGGCGATCACGGTGGCCTGACGGGCCGGATCGTTGCCCGGCTTGACTTCAAGCTGTGTCGGCTTGATCAGTTCGGCCCAGTTCTTGTGGATCATGCGTCCCTCCATTCTTGTCTTGTCCTCATGTCCAAAAGGCCAAGACGCCCGAGGTTTCTAAATGACGTCGAGGGGCCGAGCGCAAGGCGCGGCCCCCTGAAAAATAAGCGGGATCAGACCCGGCGACGCTTGGGAGGGCGGCAGCCGTTGTGCGCGATCGGGGTCACATCACGGATCGAGGTGATGTTGAAACCGACAGCGGCCAGGGCGCGCAGTGCGCTTTCACGGCCCGAACCGGGGCCCTGCACTTCGACTTCCAGCGTCTTCACGCCATGTTCCTGAGCCTTCTTGCCGGCATCTTCAGCGGCCATCTGGGCGGCATAGGGGGTCGATTTGCGCGAACCCTTGAAGCCCATGGTGCCGGCCGAGGACCAGGCAATCGCATTGCCCTGCACGTCCGAGATCAGGATCTTGGTGTTGTTGAACGACGAGTTCACATGCGCCACGCCTGCGGCGATGTTCTTGGAGACCTTCTTCTTGCCTCCGCGACGGGTATCACGTGCCATTGATGCAGCCCTCCCTTATTTCTTCTTGCCGGCAATGGCCTTTGCGGGGCCTTTGCGGGTGCGAGCGTTGGTATGGGTGCGCTGGCCGCGAACCGGCAGGTTGCGACGGTGACGCAGGCCACGGTAGCAGCCAAGGTCCATCAGGCGCTTGATGTTCATCTGCGTCTCACGGCGCAGGTCGCCTTCCACGGTGTAGTTGGCGTCGATGTGCTCGCGGATGGCGAGGACTTCGGCGTCCGACAGCTCGTTCACGCGACGGGTTGCGTCGATGTTCACGGCTTCGCAGATGGCTTTGGCCGAAGTATGGCCAATTCCGGTGATATAGGTCAGGGCGATCGGGACCCGTTTCTGGGTCGGGATGTTTACGCCGGCGATACGTGCCACGTGTCACTTTCCTTTTCGTTGCGGTTCCGTGGTGCCAGAACCTTTTTTCACAACGTAGGCCCGAGGCATCGTGCCATCGGGCCGCAGCTGAATTCAGATGTCGATTCGCTTGCGGGTGCGACCCACGCAGAATCAAGTCTCGTGTCCGAGATAGGGCTGGTTATGGAGAAAAGCGGGGGCCGTCAAGCCCCCTGCCCGTGGTTTCCTGCAATCCGCCCGGATCAGTCCAGAACGGCGGCAATCGCCTTTTGAACATCGCCGATTTCGGCCAGGCCATCGACCGTGCGCAACTGACCCTTGGCATAGTAGTAGCCGATCAGCGGCGAGGTCTTCTTGTAATATTCCATCAGGCGCTGGCGCAGGCTGTCTTCGTTGTCATCCGCGCGCCGCTTCATGTTGGTGCCGCCGCATTTGTCGCAGACGCCGTCCACAGCAGGGCGATGGGTGACGTCATGATAGACCTCACCGCAGTCACCGCAGGTAAAGCGGCCGGTGATACGCGCCACCAGGGCCGCGTCATCCACCTGCATCTCGATCACGGCATCCAGCGTCTCGCCGGTGCTGGACAGAAGTTCGGCCAGCGCATCGGCCTGGGGCAGCGTGCGCGGGAAGCCATCGAAGATGAAACCGCCCGCCTTGTCGCCTTCCAGCTTTTCGCGGATCAGCCCGATGACGATCTCGTCCGTCACCAACTCTCCACGGTCCATCACATCGGCCACGACACGCCCCATCTCGGTCCCGCTGGTACGGGCCTCCCGCAGCATGTCGCCAGTGCTCAACTGGATCATGTTGCGCGTCTCGACCAGATGGCGGGCCTGTGTGCCCTTGCCCGCCCCCGGGGGCCCCAGAAGTATGATGTTCATCTGCGCGCCGGTGCCTTTCTGGTCGTGCGTTTCTTGCCCTTGCCACGAAGCTGCGATTTCTCGATCAGCCCTTCGTACTGATGCGCCAGAAGATGGCTTTGCACCTGCTGGATCGTGTCCATCGTCACCGACACCACGATCAGAACCGACGTGCCGCCGAAGTAGAACGGAACAGCCAGTTCGGCGCGAAGGATCTCGGGCAGCAGACAGACCGCCGCCAGATAGGCCGAGCCAAGTGCCAGGATGCGGTTGACCACGTATTCCAGGTATTCCGCGGTCTTCTTGCCGGGGCGGATACCCGGAACAAAGCCGTTCTGGTTCTTCAGGTTCTCGGCCACGTCATCCGGCTTGAACGACACGTTGAACGTGTAGAAATACGAGAAGAACACGATCATCACGACGAAGAACAGCAGGTACAGCGGCTGTCCCGGTCCGAAATAGGCCATGATCGTCGACATGACGGGACCGGTATCGGACCCCGAAAAGGTGCTGATCGTCGCCGGCAGCAGCAGCAGGGAGCTTGCAAAGATCGCAGGGATCACGCCGGCGGGGTTGACCTTGACCGGCAGGCTGGACGAGCCGCCCTCATAGACCTTCATGCCTGCCTGACGGCGGGGATACTGGATATGGATCTTGCGCAAGGCGCGTTCCATGAACACCACGAAGGCGATCGTCACGATCACCATCACGATCACGCCGATGATCACGGCGGGGCTGATGGCGCCCGAACGGCCCTGGCTGAAGAACTGTGCCATGGCGGCGGGGATCTCGGCCACGATGCCGACGAAAATGATCAGCGAGATACCGTTGCCGATGCCGCGCGCCGTGATCTGTTCACCCAGCCACATCAGGAACATGGTGCCACCCACAAGGGTGATCACGCAGGACGCGCGGAAGAACAGGCCCGGATCGGTGACAAGGTCGCCCGCCTCAAGGCTGGCCGCCAGGCCATAGGCCTGCAGGGTCGCCAGGAACACGGTGCCGTAGCGCGTGTACTGGTTGATCTTCTTGCGGCCCTGTTCGCCCTCTTTCTTCAGCTGCTCCAGCTTTGGCACCATCGAGGTGAGAAGCTGCACGATGATCGACGCCGAAATATAGGGCATGATGCCCAGGGCAAAAATCCCCATCCGGCCAAGCGCACCACCGGTGAACATCGACAGGATGCCGCCGATACCTGTCGCCGCACCTTCCATGAACTCGCGCAGCGACGCACCATCGATACCCGGCACCGGAATGAAGGTGCCAAGACGATAGACGATCAGAAGGCCAAGCGTGAAGAAGATGCGATTGCGAAGATCGGTTGCCTTGCCAAGGGCGGCCCAGCTGGTGTTCGCCGCCATTTGTTCTGCTGCAGATACCATTCGCGGTCTCTCTCATGTGACAACGCCGCCAGAGCGGTTTTCCGGCTCAGGCGGCGTTCAGGAAAACTAGGGCCTATGTAAGCGGCGCGGACGCCGCTCACAACCCGTTATTCAGCCGCAGGGGCCTCGGCAGCTGCTGCAACGTTCAGCGCACCACCCAGTTTCGCGACCGCTTCCACGGCCTGAGCCGAAGCACCGGTGACGTTCAGCGTGACCTTGGCCGAGAATTCGCCCTTGGCCAGAACGCGCACGCCGTCCAGCTTGCGACGCACGAGGCCAGACGCCACCATGACGTCTTCGGTGATCGGTGCGGATGCGTCGATCTTGCCGGCCTCGATGAATTTCTGAAGGATGCCCAGGTTCACGACAGCATAGGCCTTGCGGTTCGGCTTGTTGAAGCCGCGCTTCGGCAGACGCTGATAGAGCGGCATCTGGCCACCCTCGTAGCCACCGATCGAGACACCCGAGCGGGACTTCTGACCCTTGATACCACGGCCACCGGTCTTGCCGGTACCCGAGCCGGGGCCACGGCCCACGCGCTTGCGCTTCTTGGTTGCGCCTTCGTTGTCGTGCAGTTCATGCAGTTTCATGTCGCTTCTCCTTGTGCCGGATGCGGCCCCCAGCGACGGGAGCGGCCGAACACGGCTTTGAATGGTGAAACAGGGCGGGACAGGTCCCGCCCCGAATGATTATTCGCGCTCTTCGATGATCTGCACGAGATGCGGGATCTTGGCGACCATGCCGCGGATCGAGGGCGTATCCTCGAGTTCGCGGGTCTTGTGCATCTTGTTCAGACCCAGACCGATCAGGGTCTGGCGCTGCTTTTCCGGACGGCGGATCGGCGAACCGATCTGCTTGACCACGATTGTTTTTGCCATGGGACCGTTTCCTTACGCTTCAGCCGCTTCGGCAGCCGGCGCATCGTCCTTGCGCAGGATGTCGGCGACCTTCTTGCCACGACGCTGTGCCACGGAACGGGGGCTGGATTCTTTCTTCAGCCCGTCGATGGTGGCGCGGATCATGTTGTAGGGGTTCTGCGAACCGAGCGACTTGGACACGACGTCCTTGAGGCCCAGCATCTCGAACACGGCGCGCATCGGACCACCGGCGATGATGCCGGTACCTTCCGGTGCTGCCCGCATCACGACCTTGCCGGCGCCGTGGCGACCTTCCATGTCGTGGTGCAGGGTGCGGCCTTCGCGCAGCGGCACGCGGATCATCTGGCGCTTGGCCTGTTCCGTTGCCTTGCGGATGGCTTCGGGCACTTCTTTCGCCTTGCCCTTGCCAAAGCCCACGCGGCCCTTCTGGTCACCCACGACCACGAGTGCTGCAAAGCCGAAACGCTTGCCGCCCTTCACGGTCTTGGACACGCGGTTGATCGCCACGAGACGATCGGCGAACTCCGGAGCGGCCTCTTCGCGGTCGCGACGGTCGCGGCGGTTGTCTTCTCTTGCCATTCTCTCGTCTCCTTAGAACTTGAGGCCACCTTCACGCGCAGCGTCGGCCAGAGCCTTCACCTTCCCGTGAAAGAGGAAACCACCACGATCGAAGTAGCAGTCTTCGACACCGGCCTTCTTGGCACGCTCGGCGATAGCCGCGCCCACCTTGGCAGCCGCTTCGACGTTGTTCTTGCCGACGACACCAAGCGACTTCTCCAGGGTGGAGGCAGCGGCCAGGGTTACGCCACGCACGTCGTCGATCAGCTGCACGCTGATGTTCTTGTTGCTGCGGTGAACCGAAAGGCGCACGCGACCCGCGTTCACCTTCCGAAGTTTGTTCCGAACGCGCAGGCGGCGCTTCAGAAACAGGGTTCTTTTGCTGTTTGCCATCTCTCGCGTCCTTACTTCTTCTTGCCTTCCTTGCGGAAGATGTACTCACCCTTGTACTTGATACCCTTGCCCTTGTAGGGCTCGGGCTTGCGCCATTCGCGGATATTCGCCGCGACCTGGCCCACAAGCTGGGCGTCATCACCTTCCACAACGATTTCGGTCTGCTTGGGGCAGGTCACCGTCACGCCGTTGGGCACCTCGAAGTTGACTTCGTGGCTATAGCCCAGCGACAGTTTCAGCGTCGTGCCCTGGATCGCGGCGCGGTAACCCACACCAGTGATCTCAAGCTCTTTCTTGAAGCCGGTGGTCACACCAGTCACAAGGTTCGCCACCATCGAGCGGGACATGCCCCACTGCTGGCGTGCGCGCTTGGACGTGCCGCGCGGCGTGATCGACACCAGGTTGCCATCGACGGCAATGGTGACATCGTCGGTTGCGTTGAAATGCTTGGTCCCCTTGGGGCCCTTCACTTCGACGGTCTGGCCGGACACGGACGCCGAAACGCCTGCGGGCAGCTCGACCGGTTTCTTACCAATACGAGACATTGCCTTCCTCCTTAGAAGACCGTGCAGAGCACTTCACCGCCAACATTGGCGCTGCGTGCTGCTGCATCCGACATCACACCTTTCGGAGTGCTGACAATCGACACACCCAGGCCCTGACGGACCGACGGGATGTCCTTGACGCCCATGTAAACGCGACGTCCGGGCTTGGAGACCCGCTTGATTTCGCGAATGACAGGGGTGCCATCGAAATATTTCAGGCTGATGATCAGGGTCGGGTGACCATTTTCATCGGTGCCCTTCTCGTAACCGCGGATGTAACCTTCATCCGCCAGCACATCCAGAACCCATGCCCGCAGCTTGGATGCCGGGGTCATGACGGTGGACTTGCCACGCGCCTGGCTGTTGCGGATACGGGTGAGCATATCGCCGATAGGATCGTTCATATCAGTCTCTCCCTTACCAGCTGGATTTCACCAGGCCGGGGATCTGGCCCATGGAGCCCAGGTCCCGCAGCGCGATACGCGACAGTTTCAGCTTGCGATAATACGCGTGCGGACGGCCGGTCAGTTGGCAGCGGTTGTGCAGACGCACAGCCGAGCTGTTGCGCGGCAGCTTCGCCAGCTTCAGGGAGGCGCGGAAACGCTCTTCCATCGGCTTGGACTGGTCGTTCACGATCGCCTTGAGCGCAGCGCGCTTGGCGGCGAACTTGTCCACCAGCTCCTGACGCTTCTTTTCGCGTTCGATCATAGATTTCTTAGCCATTACTCTCTCTCCCGCGCTTAGCTGTTGAAGGGCATGTTGAATTGCTTCAACAGCGCCTTAGCTTCCGCGTCGGTTCTCGCGGTGGTGGCGATGACGATGTCCATACCCCAGACCTCATCGACCTTGTCGAAGTTGATCTCGGGGAACACGATATGCTCCTTCAGGCCCATGGCATAGTTGCCGCGGCCGTCGAAGGATTTGCCCGATACGCCGCGGAAGTCGCGGATACGGGGCATTGCGATCGTGATCAGACGATCCAGGAATTCGTACATGCGGTCGCCGCGCAGCGTGACCTTTGCACCCATCGGCATGCCCTCGCGGACGCGGAAGCCCGCGATCGAGTTCTTGGCGATGGTCGTGACGGCCTTCTGGCCAGCGATCGTCGACAGGTCTTCCTGCGCCGATTTGGCCTTCTTGCTGTCGCGCACGGCTTCTGCACCGCAGCCGATGTTCAGGACGATCTTGTCCAGACGCGGGATCTGCATGTCGTTCTTGTAGGAGAATTCCTCCTTCAGAGCGGCGCGGATCGCGTCCTTGTAGAGCGCCTTCAGACGCGGGGTATAGGTTGCGGTATCAAGCATCGATCACGTCCCCCGTGGTCTTGGCGAAACGCACCTTCTTGTCGCCTTCAACCTTGAAGCCGACGCGCGTTGCCTTGCCGTTCTTGTCCAGCATGGCCAGGTTCGACAGGTCGATCGGCATCGCCTTGGGGATGCGGCCGCCCTGGCTGGTCTGGCTCTGACGGGTGTGACGGATGGCCATGTTCAGACCTTCCACCACGGCTTTGCCGGCCTTGGGGTCAACGGACGAAATCGTGCCCTGCTTGCCCTTGTCCTTGCCGGCCAGTACGACGACCTTGTCGCCCTTCTTCAGCTTGGCAGCCATCTTACAGCACCTCCGGCGCGAGCGAGATGATTTTCATGAAGTTCTTGGCGCGCAGCTCACGAACGACCGGCCCGAAGATACGGGTGCCGACCGGCTCGTTGTTGTTGTTCAGGATGACTGCTGCGTTGCGATCGAAACGGATCGCTGTGCCGTCTTCACGGCGAACTTCCTTGGCGGTGCGAACGACGACGGCCTTGCGGACATCACCCTTCTTCACGCGACCGCGCGGAATGGCTTCCTTGACGGACACCACGATGATGTCGCCAACGGACGCATACCGGCGGTGCGAACCGCCGAGAACCTTGATGCACTGCACCCGGCGTGCGCCGGAGTTGTCAGCAACATCCAGATTGGTCTGCATCTGGATCATTTGGTTTCTCCCGACCTTTGGGGGCCACTATCGGCTTTTCCCCAGGGTTTCGATGAACCGAAAGGCTATCGCTTAGGACGCGATAACCTCCCAGCGTTTCGTTTTCGACTTGGGCGCACATTCCTGGATACGGACGGTATCGCCGATGTTGAAAGCGTTCGTCTCATCGTGAGCCCGGTATTTCTTGGACTTACGGATGGTCTTTTTCAGAACAGGATGCGTGAAGCGGCGTTCCACCAGAACGGTTACGGTCTGGGCATTGGCCGTGCTTGTCACGGTGCCTTGAAGAATACGTTTGGGCATCTGTCAGGCTCCTTATTCTGCGGCCGCGGCTGCGGCTTTTTCGTTCAGCACGGTCTTCACGCGCGCCACTTCACGGCGAACCGTCTTGATGCGGGCGGTGGATTCCAGCTGGCCAGTCGCCTGTTGAAAGCGCAGGTTGAATGCTTCTTTCTTCAGTGCAACCAGATCCTCGCGGAGCTGATCGAGGGATTTATTGCGTAGTTCCTGGGCGTTCATGTCGCCGGTCCTTTTTAACAACGTCACCGGAGAGCCCCTTGTGACAGGGTCACCCTGATTCCCGGTGGAGATGGATGAAGGGGCCGTATAGGCCGGTTCCCTCAGGTTGACAAGGCCTGTTTGCAACAGACCCCGGTTCGGAAAAAGACAAGGCGGGGTTGCCCCCGCCCTGTCCTGTCATCTGGTGGCGAAAACCTTACCAGTCTTCGCGCGCGACCACGCGGGTCTTGATCGGCAGCTTCATCGCGGCCAGGCGCAGGGCCTCGCGTGCGATGGTCTCGTCAACGCCGTCGATCTCGAACATCACGCGACCCGGCTTGATGCGGGCAGCCCAGTAATCCACCGAACCCTTACCTTTACCCATACGGACTTCGGTAGGCTTCGAGGTGACCGGAACATCCGGGAAAATCCGGATCCAGACACGGCCCTGACGTTTCATGTGACGGGTCAGAGCGCGGCGAGCCGCCTCGATCTGACGCGCCGTGACCCGCTCAGGCTCGGTCGCCTTGAGGCCGAACGACCCGAAGTTCAGGTCGCTGCCGCCCTTGGCCAGGCCGTGGATACGGCCCTTGTGCTGCTTGCGGAATTTTGTGCGCTTAGGTTGAAGCATCTGTCATTCCTCCTTAACGGCGGCCGCCGGCGCCACGGGGCGCGGGACCATCCTGGAGTTCCTGCAGACGACGGTCATGGGCAGACGGATCGTGCTCCATGATTTCGCCTTTGAAAATCCAGACCTTGATACCGATGATGCCATAGGCCGTGGTGGCCTCGACATGGGCGTAATCGATATCGGCACGCAGCGTGTGCAGCGGCACGCGACCTTCACGGTACCATTCGGTCCGTGCGATCTCGGCACCACCCAGACGACCTGCGACGTTCACCCGGATACCCAGGGCGCCCATACGCATGGCGTTCTGCACGGCACGCTTCATCGCGCGGCGGAAGGACACGCGGCGTTCCAGCTGCTGTGCAATGCTTTCACCGACCAGGGCAGCGTCCAGTTCCGGCTTGCGGACTTCGACGATGTTCAGGTGCAGTTCGCTTGCCGTCAGCTTGGCCAGCTTCTTGCGCAGGGTTTCGATATCGGCGCCTTTTTTGCCGATGATCACACCCGGACGGGCCGCATGGATCGTGACGCGGCACTTCTTGTGCGGACGTTCGATGATCACGCGGGCGATACCGGCCTGCTTGGCTTCTTCCTTGATGAACTTGCGGATCTTCAGGTCTTCCAGAAGAAGATTACCGTAGTCCTTGGTATCGGCGTACCAGCGGCTATCCCAGGTGCGGTTGACCTGGAGGCGCATGCCGATCGGATTGACTTTCTGACCCATTAGGCTTGCTCCTCAACTTGACGCACCTTGATGGTGAGTTCCGAGAACGGCTTGACGATACGGCCGAAACGGCCGCGCGCACGCGGACGACCGCGCTTGAGCGTCAGGTTCTTGCCAACATAGGCCTCGGCGACGACCAGTTCATCGACGTCGAGGTTGTGGTTGTTCTCGGCGTTGGCGATTGCGGACTGAAGGCATTTCTTCACGTCGATCGCAATCCGCTTCTTCGAGAAGGTCAGGTCCGTCAGGGCCTTGTCCACCTTCTTGCCGCGGATCATCGCTGCCACCAGGTTCAGCTTCTGCGGGCTGGTACGAAGCATGCGCAGTTTTGCCATTGCTTCGTTATCTGCCACGCGGCGGGGGTTTTTTTCCTTGCCCATGACTTACTTCCGCTTCGCTTTTTTATCGGCCGCGTGACCGTAATAGGTCCGGGTCGGGGAGTATTCGCCGAATTTCTGGCCGATCATGTCCTCGGAGACGTTCACCGGGATATGTTTCTTGCCGTTGTAGACGCCAAACGTCAGGCCCACGAACTGGGGCAGGATCGTCGAGCGGCGCGACCAGATCTTGATAACTTCACTGCGTCCGGATTCGCGGGCGGCTTCGGCTTTCTTCAGCACGTAAGCGTCGACGAACGGACCTTTCCATACAGAGCGAGACATCTGTTAACGCCCCTTCTTCTTGGCGTGACGCGAGCGCAGGATGAGCTTGCTGGACGCTTTGTTCTTGTTCCGGGTGCGCGCACCCTTTGTCGGCTTGCCCCACGGGGTCACCGGATGACGGCCACCCGAAGTCCGGCCTTCACCACCACCATGCGGGTGATCGATCGGGTTCATGACCACACCGCGAACGCTCGGGCGGATGCCCTTGTGACGCATGCGGCCTGCCTTGCCGTAGTTCTGGTTGCTGTTGTCGGGGTTGGACACGGCACCAACGGTGGCCATGCATTCCTGACGCACGAGACGCAGTTCACCGGACGACAGGCGGATCTGGGCGTAACCGCCATCGCGACCCACGAACTGGGCATAGGTGCCCGCCGCGCGTGCGATCTGACCACCCTTGCCGGGCTTCATCTCGATGTTGTGGACGATCGTACCGATCGGCATGCCCGAGAACGGCATCGCGTTGCCCGGCTTGATGTCGACCTTGTTGCCTGCGACGACAGAGTCGCCGACGGCCAGACGCTGGGGTGCCAGGATATAGGCCTGTTCGCCATCCTCGTACTTCACCAGCGCGATGAAGGCGGTCCGGTTCGGGTCATACTCGATCCGCTCGACGGTTGCCGCCACATCGAATTTGTTACGTTTGAAATCGACGATCCGATAGAGGCGTTTTGCCCCGCCGCCCTTGCGGCGCATCGTGATCCGTCCGGTGTTGTTCCGGCCGCCATTCTTGGTCAAACCCTCAGTGAGGGCCTTGACCGGACGTCCTTTCCACAGCTCCGAACGGTCGATCAGAACCAGCCCACGCTGGCCCGGCGTCGTCGGCTTATACGACTTGAGTGCCATGCTTTCTGTCTTCCGTTGTGCGTAGCGGGGCCAGGCCCCGCGATGTTGAAGGCCCCCGAAGGTGCCCAAGGTATAGGGCCCCGAAGGTCCCCGTCTCAAAAGTCCATGGCCCCGGCAATTCCGGGGCCATGGAAGATTCGCGCCCTACTATCAGAGACCCGTGGTCACGTCGATAGTGTTTCCCTCTTCCAGGGTCACATAGGCTTTCTTGACGTCCCGACGCTTGCCCGGCTGGCCGCGGAAGCGCTTGGTCTTGCCTTTGGTGATCGTGGTGTTGACGGCCTTGACCTTCACACCAAACAGCGCCTCGACGGCCTGCTTGATCTCGGGCTTGTTGGAATCCATCGCCACCTCGAAGACGACCGCACCGTTTTCGGACACCATGGTGGCCTTTTCGGTGATGATCGGCTTGCGGATCACGTCGTAATGTTCAGCCTTCGCGCTCATTTCAGACGAGCCTCCAGTGCTTCGACACCCGCCTTCGTGATCACCAGGGTGTCACGCTTGAGGATGTCATAGACGTTTGCGCCCATCGACGGCAGGATATCCAGTCCGTCAATGTTGCGGGCGGCCTTTGCGAACATGTCGTTGACGGTTGCCCCGTCAATGATCAGCGCGCGCTTCCAACCCAGCTTTGCGACCTGCTTGGCCAGAACCGAAGTCTTGCCTTCGGCTTCCGCCGCAGAGATGACGACCAGTTCACCAGCCTTCAGTTTCGCGGACAGGGCATGCTTGAGGCCCAGCTTGCGGAACTTCTTGGTCAGCTCGTGGCCGTGGCTGCGCGGGGTCGGGCCCTTGTAGACACCACCATGACGGAAGATCGGGGCGTTCTTGTCACCGTGGCGTGCGCCGCCGGTGCCCTTCTGGCGATAGATCTTCTTGGTCGAGTAGGAGGTTTCCGAACGGGTCTTCACCTTGTGGGTGCCGGCCTGCGCATTGTTGCGCTGCCAGCGGACCACGCGATGCAGGATGTCGGCACGCGGCTCAAGACCGAACAGCGCCTCATCCAGATCCACGGACCCGGCGTTGCTGCCGTCCAGATTGATCACATCAAGTTTCATGCTTCACCCCCTTCGGCGGGCGCTTCTGCGGCAGGTGCCTCGGCGGCTGCCGCGGCCATGGCCGATTTCAGGGCCGCCGGGAACGGAACGTTCTCGGGCAGCTTCTTCTTGACGGCGTCCTTGATCGTGACCCAGCCACCTTTGGAACCGGGAACCGCGCCCTTGACCATGATCAGGCCACGTTCCGCATCGGTTCTCACGACTTCAAGGTTCTGCGTGGTCACACGCACGGCACCCATGTGGCCGGCCATCTTCTTGCCTTTGAACACCTTGCCGGGGTCCTGGCACTGACCGGTCGAACCATGCGAACGGTGGCTGATCGACACACCGTGCGAGGCGCGCAGACCGCCGAAGTTGTGGCGCTTCATCGCACCGGCAAAACCTTTACCGATGGATGTGCCTGCAACGTCGACCTTCTGACCGGCAACGTAATGCTCGGCCGAGATTTCCTCGCCGACACCGATCATGTTGTCGGGGCTGACGCGGAATTCCGCGATCTTCCGCTTGGGGGCCACGTTGGCCACCGCGAAATGACCACGCATGGCCTTCGAGGTCCGCTTGGCCTTGGCATTGCCAGCACCCAGCTGAACGGCCGTGTAGCCGTCCCGCTCGGGCGTGCGCTGTGCCACGACCTGCAGGTTCTCAAGCTGGAGAACGGTGACAGGGATCTGCTTTCCGTCTTCCATGAAAAGCCGGGTCATGCCGACTTTCTTTGCGATTACACCAGAGCGCATCCTGGATACCCTCCTTCTTACGACTGCAGCTTGATCTCGACGTCCACACCAGCGGCCAGGTCGAGCTTCATCAGCGCGTCCACGGTCTGGGGAGTCGGATCAACGATGTCGAGCAGACGCTTGTGCGTACGGATCTCGAACTGATCGCGGGATTTCTTGTCGATGTGCGGCCCACGGAGAACCGTGAACTTCTCGATCTTGTTCGGCAGCGGAATCGGGCCACGCACAGTTGCGCCAGTGCGCTTTGCGGTGTTGACGATTTCCTGCGTGCTGGCATCCAGTACGCGGTAATCGAAGGCCTTCAGCCGGATGCGAATGTTTTGGCTTTGCATAGTCTAGCCTTTCGCGGCGTTGGAGTTGATAGGAGGACCACCGGCTCATCCGGTGGCCCTCTTCGAACCCGAAGTGGTCTTTTACTTCAGAATTTTGGACACGACACCCGCGCCGACGGTACG
>JANREX010000025.1 GCA_030758115.1 Paracoccaceae bacterium
ATTCCTGCGGCAATCCGGTGATCGCATCGATCACCCCATGTGGTGCAAGTGCGCGCCTTGAAAGATGCAGACAACCGCGCTGTTCGGGTGTCATTGCGCCATGGCTTTGCCGGTTTTCTGCAGGGCTTGGCGCCTGCAGGCAAAACCAGGAGCCAAAGCCAGGCTGCAGAATGATCCGGAATGATGGGTCACTTGAAAATAGATGCGAAATCAGATCCTTGAGTTCAGGCCGATTGCCGAAACTCGACAAGGCTGTGCCGACAGGATGGTCCCGGCACCTGGGGGAATGCCACTTCCCTTTCTCATACTGCACGCTGGTGAATTTGCGCATGTGTTTGCGCAGGGCGTCAAAGCTGACGCGGAAGCGGAGGAAGATCCCGAGTTTCTTTTCCCACAGCCCGCCGACCAGCGCCGCGAACCGGGGACGATCCGCGCAAAAGGCGGCGGCGACAGGCGGGGACGGGGCATCCTCATCGCTGACATGGCAAAAGCCAAGAAAGGCACTCATCCCAAACCTCATACGCAACCACAAGATGTTTGCGGTTCGCGTCACGGGAAGTCAAGCGGTCGCCACAAAACCGCCTGTGACGACAGAGGCCAGGAACAAAGGGCGAAACCCTGCCCATAAGCCCCCGTTCTGCCGCGACTTGTGACAGAGGCAAATGATCGCCGCCGGGGCCGAGGCGCGCGCCTTGGCCGCGTGCGCCAAGGCAGTGATTTGCCTGCCGCGCAAGCAGTTCTCTGCGGTGATCCGGGAAATCCGTGCGGTGGCAGCTTCGCAAGACCTTGCTGTCGCGCGGTCGCGCCTCTCGACCGCACCAATCAGGCCGATGGCCCCCTGCCGATACCGATGATCGATGCCGTGGCCCCCCGCGACGCGGCGTCGTTTGCATGTTTCCCGGCTTTCCATCCTGCAAAGGACGTGGTGTTATCTGCGTGGAATTGATTTTCGCAGGGAGGAAAAAGGCATGGACATGAACTTCGGGATGCGACCCGAGAATCGGCGCCTGCTGGACCGTGTGGCCGCCATGATCCGCGATGAGGTCATGCCGCTGGAGGATGAGTATCACGCCGAGATCGCCAAGGAGGACCGCTGGACCTTCACGGCCCGCCAGACCGAGATCCTCGAAGGGTTGAAGGCCAAGGCCAAGGCCGAAGGCCTGTGGAATTTCTGGCTGACCGACAGCGAGAAGGGCTTTGGCCTGAGCACGGTGGAATATGCCTATTTCGCCGAAGAGATGGGCAAGACGCCCCTGGGCGCCGAGGTCTTCAACTGCTCGGCCCCCGATACCGGCAACATGGAGGTGTTCGAGCGTTACGGCACACCCGCCATGAAAAAGCAGTGGCTGGCCCCGTTGCTGGAGGGGCAGATCCGCTCGGCCTATCTGATGACAGAACCCGATGTCGCCAGTTCGGATGCCACGAATGTGTCGATGTCCTGCGTGCGCGATGGCGACGACTATGTGCTGAACGGCGAAAAATGGTGGGCCTCGGGCGCCGGCGATCCGCGCTGCAAGGTCTATATCGTCATGGTCAAGACGGGTGGCGACGACGCGCCCAAACATGCGCGCCATTCGATGATCGTGGTGCCTGCCGCCACCAAGGGCATCGAGGTGCTGCGCCCGATGGAGGTCTACGGCAATGACGATGCGCCGCACGGGCATATGCATATCCGCTTCACCGATGTGCGTGTGCCGGCGGAAAACCTGCTGCTCGGCGAGGGGCGCGGTTTCGAGATCAGCCAGGGCCGCCTCGGGCCGGGCCGCATCCATCACTGCATGCGCGCCATCGGACAGGCCGAATCCGCGCTCGAACTGATGTGCAAGCGCTCGCTGGCGCGGGAGGCTTTTGGCAAGAAGCTGGCCCAGCTTGGCGCGAATTTCGACATCATCGCCGAATGCCGGATGGAGATCGAGATGGCACGCCTGCTGTGCCTCAAGGCGGCCTGGTACATGGACCAGGGTGACAAGCGCGCGGCGGCCCCCTGGATCAGCCAGATCAAGGTGATCGCGCCGCGTGTGGCGCTCAAGGTCATCGACGAGGCCGTGCAGATGTTCGGCGGCCAGGGTGTCAGCCAGGATACACCGCTGGCGCATAAATGGACCCATGTCCGCACATTGCGGCTGGCCGATGGACCCGACGCGGTGCATCGCCGCCAGGTGGCCCGCGCCGAATTGAAGAAGTACACGCAGGAAAAGGTCTGAGCCGTCACAGGTCGCGATGTAAACGAAAGGGGGCCGTCTGGCCCCCTTTTATCATCCGGCCCTGCGCGATTCCGCGGGGCGGCGCCTTGAGTATTTGAAGAACGATGAAGCAGAGGCCCCGTTTGCCTTCATCGTTCCAAAAATACTCGGATCCGACGGACAGGGCCGGGCGGTGCGCTTGGGTCATTCCGCCGGCTGGAAACCCTCGATCAGCTGGCGCAGGCCGAAGGCCGCCCCGGCCAGGATCGCCATAAAGGTGAGGGGCGCCGAGAAGGCCAGCACGGAAAAGGCCGACACGCCTTGCCCTATGGTGCAGCCCAGCGCCAGAACCGCGCCCACGCCCATCAGCGCGGCCCCGGTGATCTGGCGGCGCAATTCACGCGGATCCTCGCAGGCTTCCCAGCGGAAATGGCCCTTGAAGAGGGATCCGATGAAGGCGCCCAGGATCACCCCCGCCACCGATCCCACGGCGAAGGAGGGCGCGCGCGCCGAACCGGTCATCGCGTAGAGCAGGCTTTCGCCCACCGGGGCGGAAAAGCTGTGCGATACGACCGGCATGTCGGTATAGCCCGTTGTCGCCACCCAATAGCTGCCCGCCCAGCCTGACACGATTGCCAGTGCCACGACGGCAGACCAGAAGATCGCGCGGCCATTCGTCAGGAAACGGCGCGAGGACAGGGTCCCGGCCACGATCAGCGCGCCGATCAGCATGCCGATGCCCGCGATGGAACCGCCGGTCAGATCGGCCAGCAGATGCGCCAGACCCGGCGGCATCTCGCCCGGAACCACATCCTGCTGATTGATCAGCATGGCGCGCAGCGGGGCGAGGGGGCCGGACATCACGAAATAGGCCGACAGTCCCATGACCAGCACGATCACGAAGGCGCGCATGTCGCCGCCGCCCAGTCGCGCGATCGACCCGAAGCCGCAGTTGCCCGCCAGCGCCATGCCATAGCCGAACATCAGCCCGCCGATGATCGACACGACCGGCATCCAGCGGATCGACAGGTAGAATGACCGCTCAGGCTCCAGCAGTCCGGTCGCCATCAGACCGAAGGTGCCGATCACGGACAGCCCGATCGCCAGCACCCACATGCGCATGCGCGTGTCGTTTTGCCCGTAAAGCATGTCCTCGATCGCGCCCATGGTGCAGAAACGGCCAAGCCGTGCCGCGAGGCCAAGCAGCAGACCGCTGGCCATGCCGATCAACGCCACAAGGGCGCTGTCGCTGATCCCTTCGAACATCGCCTGATCCTCCCCGATCCGCTGTGTTCAGATACTTGTACCGGGCTCGTCCACGCAGAACAGCTCGTATACCAGTTCGAGTATACGTTTCGGGCGCTCATCCGCCAAACGATAATAGATGGCCTTGCCGTCGCGGCGCGGCACCACCAGGCCCTCAAGGCGCAGCCGCGACAGTTGCTGGCTGACGGCGGCCTGCCGGGCGGACAGAAGCTCTTCCAGCTCGGTCACGGATTTCTCGCCCGACACAAGGTGGCACAGGATCAGCAGACGGCCCTCATGGCTGAGCGCTTTCAGGAAATTGCTGGCCGTCGTCGCATTGTCGACGAAGCGGTCCATCTCGGCGTCCGAGATATTGTCTGTGAATACTGGAAGCGGCACTTGCCTTGTCCCCTGCCTTCTTTCGGTCGTGCATACCTGTTCTTCGCAGGCAGGCGTAGTGCCGATCTGCCGAACCGACAAGTCCGGACGCGTTTTGAACCCAAGGTCCCGCAGGGCCTCGGTCAAACCGCGGATATCAGCTCGACCCGATGAAATCCGTCTTCTCCTTTAGCATCTTTTCCAGCAGGCCCCAGAAGAAATCCTCGCCGGGATAACCCTCGATTCGGCCCAGTTCGCGACCGTCGTCGATCAGGATGAAGGTCGGGGTGAAGAGGACCGGGCGGTCGAAGGTCACCCCAGCGGGCGCGCCTTCGCGGATATTGACCACGCGCAGGGGGGCGAACTGGCCAAGGTCGGTGTTGGGATAGGCCGGGCCGATCTGCTTCTTCCACGCGATGCAATAGCCGCAGCCTTCGCGGTCGATCATCACCAGTTCCGCGGCACTTGCCGTCTGCGGTGTCAGCAATATGGCCGCAACCAGAAGGGCGGCCGCAGAAAGGGGACGACATATGGCCTTGAGAAGACGCATGGAACAACCCTGTTCATGGCAGATAGCAAACGAAAATCTGTTGACGTATGAAAAAATTGACGACAACGGTATACAAAAGATAATCTGAATATGTGAATAATTCAAGGAGTCCTGCATATGCTGGACATCTCCTATGCAGGGGCCGCGTTGGCGGGGCTGCTGTCTTTCTTTACGCCCTGTATTCTGCCGATGGTGCCGTTCTATCTATGCTACATGGCGGGCATTTCCATGTCCGAATTGCGCGATGACGGGGCCATCGCACCCGGTGCGCAGAAGCGGCTTGTGATCTCGGCGGTTTTTTTCGCGATGGGCGTCAGCACCATTTTCGTGCTGCTGGGCATGGGGGCCACGGCGCTGGGCCAGACCTTCGCGCAATGGCGCCAGCCGCTGTCCTATGTGGCGGCCGCGATCCTGTTTCTGTTCGGTCTGCATTTCCTGGGCGTCCTGCGGATCGGGCTGCTCTACCGGGAGGCACGGCTGGAAAGCAAAGCCGAGCCGACAACGGTGATCGGTGCCTATGTCATGGGGCTGGCCTTCGGCTTTGGCTGGACGCCCTGCGTGGGCCCCGCGCTGGCCGCGATCCTGATGGTGGCCAGCGGCATGGGGGACATCTGGCAGGGCGGCAGTCTGTTGCTGGTCTACGGCCTTGCGATGACGGCGCCTTTTGTGGTGGCTGCGCTGTTCGCCAAGCCGTTCCTTGGCTGGATGCAGCGCAATCGCCGCTATCTTGGCCATGTGGAAAAGATCATGGGTGTCATGCTGATCGTCTTTGCGATCCTGATCGCCACCAATGCGGTCAACCTGATCGCGGATGCGATGATCCGCTGGTTTCCGGGTTTCATGTCGCTCGGCTAGGGCGCAAATCGAGGGAGGATGGAATGAGAGGACTGATGTCAACGGTGGCTGCGGCGACCACGGCCCTGGCGCTGGCCATCATGCCGGTGGCGGCGGCCGAACTGGGCGATGACGGGCTGCACAAGGCCGCCTGGATGCGCGACACGTTCAAGGACCTGCGCGAGGACCTGGCCGAGGCCAGCGCCGAGGGCAAGCGCCTTGCGATCATCTTCGAACAGCGCGGCTGCATCTACTGCAAGCAGATGCACGAGGAGGTCTTTCCTGATTCGGAGGTCGATTCGTTCATCCGCGAGAATTACTTCGTGATTCAGATGAACATGTTCGGCGATGTCGAGGTGACCGATTTCGACGGCGAGGCCCTGCCGGAAAAGGAGATGGCGCGCAAATGGGGGCTGATGTTCACCCCGACGCTGATGTTCTTCCCCGAAGAGGTGCCAGAGGGTGTCACGGCGCCACAGGCTGCGGTCGCCGTCATGCCCGGCGCCTTCAAGAAAGGTACTACTCTGGCGATGTTACGCTGGGTTGTTGAGAAGGGATACGAGACCGACGAGCCCTTCCAGAAATACCTGGCGCGGCAGCTGTCGCAATAGGCCTGGCAGCCACTGCGCAGGGCGCGCGCCCTGCCTGCGAAGGTCCGCAAAGGGCCGCGCGCGGCTTTCAGATAAGCAAATTCGTTTTTGTGAATTTGTTGTTGCACAGAACCCCGCGCGTGGACTACGGTATACAAAGCTAACTCAGCCAGAAGACCTGGTAGCTAAGGGAGGGAACATGAGGCTTTCAACATTGACACTGGCGGCAACGCTCGTGGCATCCGGCGCGTTCGCGGCGGAGCCCGTGGCACCGGCCGACGTGGTCTACACCGATGCCGGGGCCATCGAGGCGTCGCTGTCCGGGACACCTGGCAACGCCGAAGATGGCGTCAAGGCGTTTTCCAGCCGCTCGATCGGCAACTGCGTCGCCTGTCACGAGATCACCGGGCTGGGCGCGGCTTTCCCCGGCAACGTGGGGCCGATGCTGGACGGTGTCGGCAGCCGCTGGAGCGAGGCGGAGCTGCGCGGTATCGTGGCCAATGCAAAGCTGGTCTACGACGGCACGATCATGCCGGCCTTCTACAAGGTGGACGGGTTCATCCGTCCGGGTAACGCATACACGGGCAAGGCGGCCGAAACGCTCGAGCCGCTTCTGACCGCACAGCAGATCGAAGATGTGGTGGCCTTCCTGATGACTCTCAAAGACGAGTGATCGGGAAGCGCTTGATAAAAGGAGACAACAGAATGGATTTCACAAGACGTGATACTCTGGCGCTTGGCATGGGTGCCGTAGCGCTGACAGTACTGCCTTTCCGGGCGAACGCAGCAGCCGATGACGCGATTGCCGCCTTCACCGGTGGGGCCGCCATGGCCGACGCCGGGGTGACCCTGACCGCGCCGGAAATCGCGGAAAACGGCAACACCGTGCCGATCTCGGTCGAGGCCGAGGGCGCCGTGTCGATCATGGTTCTGGCTGCGGGCAACCCGACGCCGGGCGTGGGCACCTTCACCTTCGGCGAGATGGCCGGGGCGCATTCCGCTTCGACCCGCATCCGTCTGGCAGGCACCCAGGACGTGATCGCGATCGCCAAGATGGCTGACGGCAGCTTTGCCAAGGCCAGCTCGAACGTGAAGGTCACCATTGGCGGCTGCGGCGGCTGATCCGCGTCATCGCACGCTGGCCCAGAGGGGCCGGCATTCGTTAACGCATAGACAGATTTAGGAGAGACAAAATGGCAGAAGGCGTAAAACCCCGCGTCAAGGCCCCCAGCAAGGCAGCAGCCGGCGAGGCGGTCGTTCTGAAGACCCTGATCAGCCACCAGATGGAATCGGGCCAGCGCAAGAACGCGGACGGCACCCCGATCCCGCGCTCGATCATCAACCGCTTCACCTGCGAGTTCAACGGCAAGTCCGTGATCGACATCCAGATGGAGCCGGCGATCTCGACCAACCCGTATTTCGAGTTCGAGGCAGTGATCCCCGAAGCAGGCGACCTGAAGTTCACCTGGTACGATGATGACGGCTCGGTCTACGAGGACGTCAAATCCGTGGCGATCGGCTAAGCCGCACGGTCCAGCGAGATCTCGGGGCGCGGCGTCAAAAGGACCGCGCCTCGGGCAGCCAAAAGGGAGGGCACTACATGAAATTCAAGGCAATGACGGCTGTGGCCGCACTGCTTCTCTCGGTTCCGGCAATGACGCTGGCAGATCCTGACGAGGACTCGCTGGCCATCAATGGCGAAATCGAGATGGTCACCGAGACCGCAGCACCCGCGCATCTGTCCGATACGCTGGACACCATCTATTCCGGCTGGCGCTTCCGCGAGGACGAGACCCAGGCGCTGCAGATGGACGACTTCGACAACCCCGGCATGGTCTTCGCCGATCTGGGGCTCGACCAGTGGAACAAGGTGGAAGGCGAGGCGGGCAAGTCCTGCGCATCCTGCCACGGGACGCCCGAGGAAAGCATGAAAGGCGTTCGCGCCGTCTATCCGAAGTGGAACGAGACTGCGGGCGAAGTGCGCACTCTGGCGATGCAGATCAACGGCTGCCGCACAGAGAACATGAAGGCCGAGCCCTACAAGTACACCAGCGGCCAGATGACCAACATGGAAGCACTGATTTCCGTGCAGTCGCGCGGCATGCCGGTGGATGTTGCCATGGACGGTCCTGTTCAGGCGACCTGGGAAGCGGGCAAGGAAATCTACTACACCCGTTTCGGCCAGCTGGAGCTGTCCTGCGCCAACTGCCACGAAGACAACTATGGCAACATGATCCGCGCCGATCACCTGAGCCAGGGTCAGATCAACGGCTTTCCGACCTATCGTCTGAAGAACGCCAAGCTGAACCAGGTTCACGACCGCTTCCGCGGCTGCATCCGCGACACCCGCGGCCACACATTCGAGGCAGGTAGCCCCGAATTCGTCGCGCTGGAGCTTTACGTCGCGACCCGCGGCAACGGCCTGTCGGTCGAAGGCCCCTCGGTCCGGAACTGAACCATTCATCGGGGGCGGCAGGCCCGCCCCCGATATTTTTTTGCAAGCTTTTGAAAAGACAGGCCAAACAGGCCAAGCCGCTGGCCTTTACGGGCAGCGGTCCGGGAACACTCTAACCTATCGGAGCACGGGATCATGATCTCTCGCCGTGATTTTCTTCAGGTCGGTATGGCCGCATCCGCGCTTGTGGGCGCATCGGGTTTCGGCAACTGGGCGCGCCTTGCCGCGCAGCAGAGCCTGACGCAGGATCAACTGTTGCAGTTCGACACTTTCGGCAACGTCTCGTTGATCCACATCACGGACATCCACGCACAGCTCAAGCCGATCTTTTTCCGCGAGCCCGAGATCAACCTGGGCGTCGGTGACAACAAGGGCCATGTGCCCCACATCACGGGCGCCGATTTCCGCAAGCTCTACGGGATCGACGACGGCTCTGCCTCGGCCTATGCGCTGAGCTACAATGACTTTACCGCGCTGGCGAAAACCTATGGCCGCATGGGCGGCATGGACCGCGTCGCCACGGTCGTGAATTCGATCCGGGCCGAGCGTCCCGATGCGCTGCTGCTGGATGGCGGCGACACATGGCACGGCTCCTACACCTGCTATCACACGCAGGGCCAGGACGTGGTCAATGTGATGAACGCGCTCAAGCCCGATGCGATGACCTTCCACTGGGAATTCACCCTTGGCACCGAACGGGTGCGCGAACTGGTCGAGGGGCTGCCCTTCGCCGCCCTGGGCGCGAATATCTTCGACGCCGAATGGGACGAGCCTTCCGAGGATTTCAAACCCTACCAGTTCTTCGAGCGTGGCGGCGTCAAGATCGCCGTGATCGGTCAGGCCTTCCCCTACATGCCCATCGCCAACCCCGGCTGGATGTTCCCCGAATACAGCTTTGGCATCCGCGACCAGCGCATGCAGGAAGTCGTTGACGAAGTGCGCGCCGAGGGCGCCGAGCTTGTCGTCTGCCTCAGCCATAACGGCTTTGACGTGGACAAGAAGATGGCCAGCCGCGTGACCGGCATCGACGTGATCCTGACCGGACACACCCATGACGCGCTGCCCGAGCCGGTTCTGATCGGCGAGACGATCCTGATCGCATCCGGGTCCAACGGCAAATTCGTGTCCCGCGTCGATCTGGACGTGCGCGAAGGCCGCCTGATGGGCTTCCGCCACAAGCTGATCCCGATCTTCTCGGATGTGATCACCCCCGATGCCGAGGTGGCCGCCCTGATCGACGAGCAGCGCGCCCCCTTCGCGGACAAGCTGTCCGAGGTGATCGGTCAGGCCGATACGCTGCTCTATCGTCGCGGCAACTTCAACGGCACATGGGATGACCTGATCTGCGACGCGCTGATCACCGAACGCGAGGCCGACATCGCCATGTCGCCGGGCGTGCGCTGGGGGCCGTCGATCCTGCCGGGTCAGGACATCACCCGCGAGGATATCCACAACGTCACCTCGATGACCTACGGTCAGGCGTATCGCACGGAAATGACCGGCGAATTCCTGAACGTCATCCTGGAAGACGTGGGCGACAACCTGTTCAACCCCGATCCCTATTATCAGCAGGGCGGCGACATGGTGCGCGTGGGTGGCCTGGGCTACCGGATCGACGTGTCCAAGCCGATGGGCCAGCGGATCAGCGACATGACCCTGCTCAAGACGGGCGAGGCGATCGATCCTGCGAAAACCTATGTGGTGGCCGGATGGGCCTCGGTCAACGAGGGCACGGAAGGACCGCAGATCTGGGATGTGGTCGAAGACTACATCCGCAAGCAGGGCACCGTGAAGGTTGCCCCGAACACAAGCGTGCAGGTGGTGGGGGCCTGAGCCCCCATTGCCGCGGCCTTGGGGGAGTTCGCCCCCATTGCCATGGACCCATTTTGACTCTATCAAATTCACAAAAGCGAATTTGATGATCTGAAAAGGAGGCAAGGACAAATGACAGCCAGCTCCAATGACATGAAATCCTCGCGTCGCGCGTTCCTTCGGGGCGCGCTGGCCGCAGGTGGTGCGGTGGCGGGGGCCACTGCAGCCAAGGCGGCGGGTCCCGACCCGCTGATCACCGAGATCCAGCCCTGGGCCAGCGGCCTGGGCGACGGTGTGGACGCCACGCCCTACGGCATGCCGATCAAGTTCGAATCCGACGTGGTGCGCCGCAATGTCGAATGGCTGACGGCCGATGTGATCAGCTCGATCAACTTCACCCCGATCCACGCGCTTGACGGCACGATCACGCCGCAGGGCTGCGCCTTCGAGCGGCACCATTCGGGTGCGATCGAGATGTCGAAAAAGGAATACCGCCTGATGATCAACGGGCTGGTGGACCGCCCGCTGATCTTCACCTACGAGGATCTGGAGCGGTTCCCGCGTGAGCAGCATGTCTATTTCTGCGAATGCGCGGCCAACACGGGCATGGAATGGGCCGGCGCGCAGCTGAACGGCGCGCAGTTCACCCATGGCATGATCCACAACATGGAATACACCGGCGTCTCGCTGCGCACCCTGCTGACCGAAGCCGGTCTGGATGCGGCGGGCGACCTGTCGGACAAATGGGTCTATGTGGAAGGGGCCGATGCCTCGTCCAACGGCCGCTCGATCCCGATGGAAAAGGCGCTGGACGATGTGCTTGTGGCCTTCAAGGCCAATGGCGAGGCGCTGCGCAAGGAACATGGCTATCCCGTGCGCCTGGTCGTGCCGGGCTGGGAAGGCAACATGTGGGTCAAGTGGCTGCGCCGCGTCGAGGTCATGGACGGCCCCGTGGAAAGCCGCGAGGAAACCTCGAAATACACCGACACGATGGCCGATGGCACCTCGCGCAAGTGGACCTGGGTGATGGATGCGAAATCCGTGATCACCAGCCCCAGCCCGCAGGCGCCGATCCATCACGGCAAGGGCCCGCTGGTCATCACCGGTCTGGCATGGTCGGGCCGTGGCGCGATCACCCGCGTCGACGTGACCACCGATGGCGGCAAGACCTGGCATCAGGCGCGCCTTGCGGCACCCGGTCAGACCAAGGCGCTGACCCGGTTCTATTTCGATCACAACTGGGACGGCGAGGAGATGCTTCTGCAGGCCCGCGCCCATGACGAGACGGGCTATGTGCAGCCGACCAAGACGCAGCTGCGCGACATTCGCGGCCTGAACTCGGTCTATCACAACAACTGTATCCAGACCTGGTGGGTAAAACCGAACGGGGAGGCTGAAAATGTCGAAATCTCTTAATCTCTATGGCGGTCTTGGTGTCGGTGCCGTCGCGCTTCTGACCGGTGCCTACAATTTTGCCGATCGCTTCGTGGCACCGATGCCGGCTGAATCCCGCGTGATGGGCGAGGCGCCCGCCAACCCCGATATCGGCTTCATGGTGCGCCCCGCCGTGGCCAGCACCACGCCCAGCGATGGCCCGATGGGCATCGGCCGCCTGGCGCTGCCCGAAGAGGTTGCCGCCTGGGATCGGGACGTGAGCCCCGACGGGACCGGCCTTCCGGTCGGGTCGGGCAACGTCGAGGATGGCGATACCCTGTTCCAGGATTATTGCGCGGTCTGCCATGGTGTGTTTGCCGAAGGCGTGGACAACTGGCCCAAGCTGGCCGGTGGCACCGATACGCTGGACCGCGAAGACCCGCTCAAGACGGTGGGATCATACTGGCCCTACCTGTCGACCGTCTGGGACTATGTGAACCGCTCGATGCCCTTCGGCAACGCGCAAAGCCTGTCGGCGGACGAGGTCTATGCCATCACGGCCTACATCCTTTATTCCAACGACCTGGTCGAGGACGATTTCGTTCTGTCGAACGAGAACTTCACCGAGATCGAACTGCCCAACGCCGGCGGCTTCTTCATCGACGATCGTGACGAGACCGAACTGCCCGTCTTCTCGCAGGAACCCTGCATGGAGAACTGCAAGGACACGGTCGAGATCACGATGCGCGCCACCGTTCTGGACGTGACGCCGGATCAGACCGCTGCCCGCGTGGCGTTCGAGGCCGAGCAGGCCGCCGAAGCGGCCGCCGAAACCGCCGAGGCTGCCCCCGCGACCGAACAGGTTGCCAGCACCGAAGCGCCTGCCGCCACGCAGGAAGCCGCAGCACCGGCCGCCGCTGGCGGTCTGAACATGGAGCTGGTTGCCGCGGGCGAGAAGGTCTTCAAGAAATGCGCGGCCTGCCACCAGGTGGGCGAGGGCGCGCAGAACAAGGCCGGTCCGCAGCTGAATGGCGTGATGGGTCGTGCGCTGGGTGGGGTCGAGGGCTTCGGCTACTCCAAGACCATGGCCGAGATGGGGGCCGCTGGCACCGTCTGGAACGAGGAAACCATGGCCGCGTTCCTGACCAAGCCGCGCGACTACGTCAAGGGCACCAAGATGTCCTTTGCGGGCCTCAAGAAAGAAGACGAAATCGCCGCGATCAACGAATATCTCAAGTCGTTCTCGCAGTGATGGCATGACAGCGGGCAGGCCGGTTTTCCGGCCTGTCCTGCACCGCGTTGAGGGGCGGGGTGCAAAGCAAGGCAAAGACGTGGGCCTGGTTTTGGAGGAGACGGATCCACGCGTTCGGGCAGGCTGGTCGGAACATGCGTTTCGACGTCCAAGCCGCTGTTCCCTCACGCGTTCCTGATTTCCCGACCGATCCGTGTCATCCGGTCCTACTCGCGTTGGATAAGTCTGTCCCGCTGAGTTTCCGGTTGTTTTTCACGGCCCTTTCAGGCTTGTTTGAAGGGCGAACGAACAGGATGACGTGACGATGATCCGCAGGATGTTGAACGTTTTATTGGCAGGGTTTCTGCTGGGCGGCGCCGGGGCTGCACAGGCCGAGCTTCTGGGTGACGCTGCGCGCGGCGAAACCCTCTTTCGTGACTGCGCATCCTGCCATCAGGTGGGTGCGGGGGCGAAGAACCGCGTGGGGCCGCACCTCAACGATATTTTCGGCCGCAGGGCGGCCAGCGCAGGCGATGACTATCGCTATTCCAAGGGGCTGGTGCGGATGGGTGCCGATGGCCTCGTGTGGAACTTCGAAACGCTGAATGCCTATATCGATAACCCCAAGGCCCTGGTCAGCGACACCCGCATGGCCTATCGCGGGATGAAGGACGAGACGGATCGCGCCGATCTGCTGGCCTATCTGCGCGGATTTTCCGCAAGCCCCGCCAACATCCCGGAAAGCCAGCCGACCGCCCGCGCCAGCGAGGTCGAGCTGTCGCCCGAGACTTTGGCCATCGTGGGTGACAAGGCTTACGGCGAATACCTGTCCAGCGAATGCCTGACATGTCACCAGCGCAGCGGCTCGAACGAGGGCATCCCGGGCATCGTGTCCTGGCCGGTCGAGGATTTCGTGATCGCCATGCATGCCTACAAGCGGCAGATCCGCCCGCATCCCGTGATGCAGATGATGGCAGGGCGACTGTCCGATGAAGAGATTGCGGCCTTGGCCGCATATTTCGCGGATCTTGAATGATCCGCAGGTGGTTCTAGGGAGGAACTGAACATGAAACTGAACAGAAGAGCTTTCATCGGCACCGGCGTCGCCGCCGCTGCCGCCTTGCAGGCCCCGATGGTCTGGTCACAGGGGCGGCCGCGTGTCGTCGTCGTGGGCGGCGGGGCAGGCGGGGCCACGGTGGCGCGGTACCTGGCAAAGGACAGCCAGGGCCAGATCGACGTCACCCTGGTCGAGCCGACACGGCATTACTACACCTGCTTTTTCTCGAACCTCTATATCGGCGGCTTCCGCGATATCGCCAGCATCGGCCATTCCTATGGCAAGCTGGCGGCGGAATACGGGATCAACGTGGTGCATGACTGGGCCGTTGGCGTGGACCGTGATGCCAAGACCGTCACCCTGGCCGGTGGCGCGGCGCTGCCCTATGACCGTCTGGTCCTCAGCCCCGGCATCGACTTTGTCGACGGGTCTGTTCCGGGCTGGGATGTCTCGGCGCAGCACAAGATGCCCCATGCCTACAAGGCCGGTTCGCAATCCGAACTGCTGAAGGCGCAGATCGAGGCGATGCCTCAGGGGGGCCGTTTCGCGATGATCGCGCCGCCAAACCCCTATCGCTGCCCTCCGGGACCCTATGAGCGGATCAGCATGGTCGCCCATCTGCTGACGCAGGTGAACCCGACCGCCAAGATCCTTCTGGTCGATCCCAAGGAAAAATTCAGCAAGCAGGGCCTGTTCGAGGAAGGCTGGGCCAAGCATTACCCCGGCATGATCGAGCGGATCGGCCCCGATTTCGGTGGTGACAAGGTCGAGGTGCGCCCCGATGCGATGGAAGTCGTGATCGACGGCACGGTGGAAAAGGTCGATGCCTGCAACGTCATTCCGGGCCAGAAGGCCGGCCGCATCTGCGAGATGGCCGGCATCACCGACGGCAATTGGGCGCCGGTGAACGGCTACAACATGCAAAGCCGCGTGGATGGCAACATCTACGTTCTGGGCGATGCGACGGCACAGGGCGACATGCCGAAATCGGGCTATTCGGCCAACAGCCAGGCCAAGGTTGCCGCCATGGCGATCCGGGGCGAGCTCATGGGCAGCTCTGTCTTCCCGGCCAAGTACTCGAACACCTGCTGGTCGCTGATCGCGCCCGAGGACGGGGTCAAGGTCGGCGCGGCCTACGAGCCTACCGACGAGAAGATCGCGAGCGTGTCGAGCTTCGTCAGCCAGACCGGCGAGGACGCGGCCCTGCGCAAGCAGACCTACGAGGAAAGCCTGGGCTGGTACGCCGGCATCACCACCGACATGTTCGGCTGATCACAGCGGGCCTTGATGACGAACCGCCCCGCGCGCAAGCGTGGGGCGGTTTGCATTGCGGACAGGTCTTGCGCCCTGTGCAGCCGCGAGCTCTGCGGTGCGCGCGTCACACCACGCCGATTCCCTTCATCGCGCCCAGCAGGGTGGGGATCTTGTCCTTGAACTTGAAGAACCCATGCGTCGCATGTGGCCAGGCGGCGCTGTCATGGGCGCGGCGCAGGCGGACAAGGCGGATGCCGTCATGGGTCAGATGCCGTTCCAGCGCATCCAGCGCGCGGGCGTTCGGGCCGACCGGCGCATAGGGCGTCACGATCTGTCGCGCCCCGGTCTCGTGCGCCCAGAGGGCCAATGCCTCGACCTGCTGCTTTGGCGGCGAAAGCTCTCCCAGCCTGTCTTTCCAGCGCGTGGCGACATCCACCATCGCATCCGACACGAAACTTTCCAGATGCGGCGCGACATGCAGCGGGCTGCGCTCCGTCACCGTGGACAGAAAGCTGGTGCCCAGCGGGGCCGGGACCTGGTCGCACAGATAACCGGGGCTGAGGTCGTCGTCATGCAGCAGCAGGGCCGTGGGCAGATCCCGATCCACCTGCCCGACAGATGGCAGCGCGATGCGCGGCGCCTCGGGCCCGTCCAGCGGGATCGCGACCGTGGCCAGACCCTTGGGGCGAAAGCGCCCGCCGGTATAGGTCTCGATATTGTCGGGACGCGCCAGGTAGGTCTTGCCGCGCGTCTGCAAGCCGGCGACCCAGCGCCAGCCCAGCGTATTCGACGCGGGATCGCCATCCAGCAGATGGCGCATGAAGAAATCGGCCCCCAGTTCCCAGGGCAGGCGCAGCGTGAAGATCCAGATCGAGGCGAACCACATCCGCGCGTGGTTGTGCAGATAGCCCGTCTGCCGCAATTCCTGCGCCCAGTGATCGAAAGCGTCGATCCCGGTCTGACCGCCGCAGGCATCGGCCCATGCGCGGCGCAGGCCGGATTGGGTCTGCACCTGGTCCAGTGCCGCGGTCAGGCCGCTGCGATACATCTCCCATGCCGCCGGACGCTGCTCCAGCCAGCCTTTCCAGTAGCTGCGCCAATAGACTTCCTGAACGAATTTCTCGGCCGCCTGCAGCGAATGGCGGCCCAGAACGGCCTCCAGCACCTCGGCCTCGGTCAGCAGGCGATGCCGCAGGTAGGGCGACAGGGTCGATACATGCCGATGCCCGCCCGCGCCGAAATCATGATTGCGCATCCGGGCGTAATCGGCCCCCGCATGCGGCAGGAAACGCGACAGACGCTCCAGCGCGGCGGTGCGGGTGGCGGGAAAATCGGTGGTGATGCTCTGCGTCATGATGCCTGGTCCCGTGGTCCCTGTCTGGGGTCTTCACGCGCCGACCTAGCGCCGCAAGCGGGGGCTTCAACGTCCCGTTTCAGGGCGTGTTCAGGGCGCTGAGGGGCGATAAATCCCCCGCGCCCCTTGCAGCCCGATGGGCGCAAGACTAAGACTCCGGTAACACCTCGGGACTATGGATGAACAACAGCAGCAGCAGGCAGGCGGATTATGAAAGACCCTATTGACGTTTACATGAACACCCTCGTGCCCATGGTGGTCGAACAGACCAGCCGCGGCGAACGCGCCTATGACATCTTTTCGCGCCTGCTGAAGGAACGGATCATCTTCCTTTCGGGCCCGGTGCATGACGGCATGTCCAGCCTGATCGTGGCGCAGCTGCTGCATCTCGAGGCGGAAAACCCCTCGAAAGAGATCAGCATGTACATCAACAGCCCCGGTGGCGTGGTGACCTCGGGCCTGTCGATCTATGACACCATGCAATACATCAAGCCGAAGGTGTCGACCCTTGTGATCGGCCAGGCGGCATCGATGGGCTCGCTTCTGCTGACCGCGGGCGAAAAGGGGATGCGTTTCTCGCTGCCCAACAGCCGCGTGATGGTGCACCAGCCCTCGGGCGGCTACCAGGGGCAGGCCACGGATATCATGATCCACGCCGCCGAGACCCAGAAGCTCAAGAACCGGCTGAACGAGATCTATGTCAAGCACACCGGCCAGACCCTCAAGAAGGTCGAGGCGGCGCTGGAGCGGGACAATTTCATGTCCGCCGAAGATGCCAAGGAATGGGGCCTGATCGACGAGATCGTGGAGAGCCGCGGCAAGGCCGAAGACACCAAGGCGTAACATGACCTTGTCCCGCCCGTCCGCGGGTGGGACAATTTTGACATTGTGGTGGCCGGGGGGCTGCCCTAAGCTTGGTCCCAACTGTGCACGGCGCGACAGATCGGGCTGACTGCACCACAGGACAAGGCCTGAAAGGGACGATATGGCGAGCAATTCCGGCGGCGACAGCAAGAACACCCTCTACTGCAGCTTTTGTGGAAAAAGCCAGCATGAGGTGCGCAAGCTGATCGCAGGGCCCACGGTCTTCATCTGCGACGAATGCGTCGAACTGTGCATGGACATCATCCGCGAGGAGACGAAAAGCGCAGGTCTGAAGGCAACGGATGGCGTGCCCACCCCCAAGGATATCTGTGCGGTGCTGGATGACTATGTCATCGGGCAGATGAAGGCGAAACGGGTGCTCTCGGTCGCCGTGCACAACCACTACAAGCGCCTGAACCACGCCTCCAAGACCAATGACATCGAACTGTCGAAATCGAACATCCTGCTGATCGGTCCGACCGGTTGCGGCAAGACCCTGCTGGCGCAGACGCTGGCGCGGATCCTGGATGTGCCCTTCACCATGGCCGATGCCACCACGCTGACGGAAGCCGGATATGTCGGCGAGGATGTT
This sequence comes from Paracoccaceae bacterium, assembly GCA_030758115.1. GTDB lineage: Bacteria > Pseudomonadota > Alphaproteobacteria > Rhodobacterales > Rhodobacteraceae > Seohaeicola. Next base: position 17,774 of record JANREX010000025.1, read on the forward strand.
GAGAACATCATCCTCAAGCTGCTGCAATCCAGCGAATACAACGTGGAGCGCGCGCAGCGCGGCATCGTCTATATCGACGAGGTCGACAAGATCACCCGCAAGTCGGAAAACCCGTCGATCACCCGTGACGTCTCGGGCGAGGGGGTGCAGCAGGCGCTGCTGAAACTGATGGAAGGCACTGTTGCATCGGTGCCGCCCCAGGGCGGGCGCAAGCATCCGCAGCAGGAATTCCTGCAGGTCGACACGACGAATATCCTGTTCATCTGCGGCGGGGCCTTTGCCGGCCTTGACCGGATCATCGCACAGCGCGGCAAGGGCAGCGCCATGGGCTTTGGCGCGGATGTGAAGGATCCCGACACCCGCCGGGTGGGCGAGACCTTCAAGGACCTGGAACCCGAGGATCTGCTGAAATTCGGCCTGATCCCGGAATTCGTCGGGCGTCTGCCGGTCATCGCGACGCTGGAAGACCTGGACGAAGACGCGCTGGTGACGATCCTGACGCAACCCAAGAACGCGCTGGTCAAGCAGTATCAGCGCCTGTTCGAGCTGGAAAACGTCAAGCTGACCTTCACCGATGACGCGCTGACGGCCATCGCCAAGCGCGCCATCGAACGCAAGACCGGCGCACGGGGCCTGCGCTCGATCCTCGAGGATATCCTGCTGAACACCATGTTCGAACTGCCCGGCATGGCCAATGTCGACGAGGTGCTGGTCAATGAAGAGGCGGCGATCTCGGCGGCCCAGCCTCTGATGATCTATGCCGAAGCCAAGAAGGAAGGCGCATCGGCCAGCTGATCCTTGGCCGATCCTGCTGCCCGGTGGGGCAGTGGCCAGGGCGGAATGGATATTTATGGCAAGAAGAAACAGGGGTCGTGCCGAAAGGCGCGGCCCTTTGCCATCCGGCGCGCTTGTGACTGGACCTTGGCGCGCGCATGAGGCATAGCAGGAACGACGAACAGCGGAGGCTTCGATGGGCATTCTGAACACGCTCTTGCGCGCGGTGACCTGGTGGAACGGCCAGACCCTGAACACGCAGATCCATACCTGGCGCAAGGGCGTCAAGGTTGGCGAGGATGCGCAGGGCAACGCCTTTTACACGACGCGCGACGGCAAGCGGCGCTGGGTGATCTTCAATGGTGAAGTCGAGGCAAGCCGGATCAGCCCCGACTGGCACGGCTGGCTGCATCACACCTACAAGCAGGCCCCGACCGAAAGCCCGCTGGCGCACAAGCCCTGGGAAAAGCCGCATCAGGAAAACCTGTCCGGCACGCCGCTGGCCTATGCGCCTGCAGGCTCGATCCGGCGCGCGGAACCCGCGCCGCGCAAGGATTACGAAGCCTGGACCCCGGAATGATGCGCGGCTGAGGAGCGACACATGTCCGAGACAAAGACGGAAGTGGCGGTTGGCGCCGCGGTGATCGCCGTGGCAGCGGGCTTTCTGATCTATGCGGGGCAGGTCACGGGCCTGTCCGCACCAAGCACGGGCTATGCGCTGACCGCCTCGTTCCGGTCACTGGAGGGTGTGGGCGTCGGGACCGATGTGCGCCTTGCCGGTGTCAAGGTGGGCAGCGTGACAGCCGTCACCCTGAACCCCGAGACATTCCGCGCCGATACCACGATCACCGTGCTGGACGGGATCGTCCTGCCGGACGACAGTGCCATCATCATTTCCTCCGAAGGCCTGCTGGGGGGGAACTTCGTGGAACTGATGCCGGGCGGATCGCCCTTCAACCTGAACCCCGGCGATGAGATCATCGACACCCAGGGCGCCGTCAGCCTGGTCTCGCTGCTGATGAAATTCGTCTCGGGCGAGGGGCAGTGACCTTGCGCGCCCTGGTCCTGGCCACCGGGATGGCGCTGGCCGCGACCGGCCATGGCTGGGCACAGGACGACCAGACCGCCACCGGCACCGGTGCCGTGCTGCGTGTCCTGGACAAGATCAACGGCGAGGTGCAGGACATTACCTTGCCGAATGGCGGCACTGGCGTCGTCTGGCGGATCCAGGTGGATCTGGGGGAATGCCGCTATCCCGCCGGCAACCCGGCAGGCGATGGCATCGCCTTTGTCACACTGCGCCAGGACGGACAGGCCGATCCGCTGTTCCGGGGATGGATGTTCGCCTCGGCCCCGGCGCTGAACGCGCTGGATCATCCGCGCTATGACGTCTGGGTGATCCGCTGCACCACGTCCTGAGGGGTTTCGGGCAGGGCAGGCCCCGCGAAATCCCCGTCACCTGCAAGAGCCTTTTCCAGCTGGCGATGATATTCGGCGCGCGTCACCTCGACCGCGCCAAGGGATGCCAGATGCGGGGTCAGGAATTGCGCGTCGAACAGCCTGAAGCCACCCTGGCGCAAACGATCCACCAGATAGGCCAGCGCGATCTTTGACGCATCCGTGCGGCGCGAGAACATGCTTTCCCCGAAGAACGCCGCCCCCAGCGTCACGCCGTAGACCCCGCCGACAAGCGTGTCGCCTTCCCGGACCTCAAGGGAATGGGCATGGCCCATGGCGTGCAGGTCCAGATAGAGGCGCCGGATTTCGGCGTTGATCCAGGTCTCGTCGCGATCGGCACAGGCATCGACGACATCGGCGAAGGCCCGGTTGACCGTGACGCGATGCGACCAGCGCCGCATGCGCCGCGCCAGGCTGCGCGAGATGTGAAACCGGTCCAGCGGAAAGATGCCGCGACGGCGCGGATCGACCCAGAACACATCCGGGTCGTGGCGTGTCTCGGCCATGGGAAAGATACCCGCCGCATAGGCATTGAGCAGCAGTTCGGGCGTGATCACCGGGTCCGTCATGCACGGGCCCGGCGCGTATGGCAAGGGAGCACCCTCAGGCGGGAAGATGCGTCTTCAGCCAATGTTCCAGCCAGTGGATGTTGTAATTGCCGGTCTGCACGTCCTCTTCCTGCAAGAGCGCGTGAAAAAGCGGAATGGTCGTATCCACACCGTCCACGATCAGTTCTCCCAGGGCGCGGGCCAGGCGCGCCAGCGCCTCGGGGCGGTCGCGGCCATGCACGATCAGCTTGCCGATCAGGCTGTCGTAATAGGGCGGGATCCGGTAGCCGTCATAGAGCGCGGAATCGATCCGCACACCCAGGCCGCCGGGCGCGTGATACTGGGTGATCCGGCCGGGGCAGGGCGCGAAATTCGGCAGCTTCTCGGCGTTGATGCGCACTTCGATGGCATGCCCGTTGATCACCAGATCCTCTTGCGTGAAGGACATCGGCAGGCCTTCGGCCACGCGGATCTGTTCGCGCACGAGGTCCACGCCGAAGATCGCCTCGGTCACCGGGTGTTCGACCTGCAGACGTGTGTTCATCTCGATGAAATAGAACTCGCCGTTCTCGTAGAGAAATTCGATCGTGCCCGCGCCGATATAGTTGATGGCGGCCACGGCATCCGCGCAGACCTTGCCGATGCGCGCGCGTTCCTCGGGCGTGATCACCGGGCCGGGCGCTTCTTCGAACACTTTCTGGTGGCGCCGCTGGAGAGAGCAGTCGCGCTCGCCCAGATGCACGGCGCGGCCCTTGCCGTCACCGAAGACCTGGATTTCGATATGGCGCGGCGTGGTCAGGTATTTCTCGATATAGACCTCGTCATTGCCGAAGGCGGCCTTGGATTCCGACCGGGCGGTCATGAAGGCGCTTTCCATGTCGGCCTCGGTCAGGGCCACTTTCATGCCGCGCCCGCCACCGCCGGCGGTGGCCTTGACGATCACCGGATAGCCGATTTCGGCACCGATGCGCTTGGCATCCGCAAGCGTCGGCACACCGCCATCGGACCCGGGCACGCAAGGCACGCCCAGTGCCTTCATCGTGTCCTTGGCGGTGATCTTGTCGCCCATGATGCGGATATGCTCGGCCGTGGGGCCGATGAAGGTGATGCCGTGATCCTCGACGATCTGCACGAAATTCGCATTCTCCGACAGAAAGCCATAGCCGGGATGGATCGCCTGTGCGCCCGTGATCTCGCAGGCCGAGATGATGGCGGGGATTGACAGGTAGCTGTCCGTGGAGGGGGGCGGGCCGATGCAGACGGCCTCGTCGGCCATGCGCACATGCATCGCGTCGGCATCTGCGGTCGAATGGACGGCCACGGATTTGATGCCCATTTCACGGGCGGCACGGATCACGCGCAAGGCAATCTCGCCACGGTTCGCAATCAGGATCTTGTCGAACATTGCCAAGGCCTTATTCGATGATCATCAGGGGCGCGCCATATTCCACGGCGGCACCGTCTTCGACCAGGATGCGCTTGACCGTGCCCGATTTCGGCGCGGGAATATGGTTCATGGTCTTCATCGCCTCGATGATCAGAAGGGTGTCACCCTCCTTGACCTGCGCGCCGACGGTCACGAAGGCGGGCGAGCCGGGTTCGGCCTGCATGTAGACAGTGCCGACCATGGGCGAGGTCACGGCACCCGGCAGCGTGGCGGGATCCTGCGTCGCGGCAGCGGCGGGCGCAGCGGCGGCGGGGGCCGCCGGGGCGGGGGCTGCCGCATACTGGACCGGAGCGGCCGGGGCGGCATAGGTCACCTGGGGGGCTACGCGGCTGACGCGGACATTCAGGCTGTCATCCTCGCCATATTCGCGCATCACTTCCAGCTCGGTCAGGTCATTCTCGCGCAGCAGTTCCGCAAGGGCCTGAATGAAGGCAACGTCGCTGTCATGGTTCTTCTTCGTCATATTGTCCTCGACCGGTTTTGACAGGGCTGCATGGGGTTCGGCCCATGGCCGACCCTGCGCTATTCTGACCCGCTTATAGGTCATCGTGACGTCAGGGAAAAGCGGCCAATTCGCATGCCACGCCGCTGTGAAGAGGCTGGCCCGTGCCGCAGGTCCGCGATCTGCATGATTGCACCGCGCGCGCCATGGTGCTTTTCTGCGCCTGTCAGGGGAGGGCGGACATGAATATTTCCAACTGGTTGCTGCGGCAGGCGCAGGTGCATGGGGACCGTCCGGCCCTGTTTCTGGGGCGCGACTGCGTGGCGGATTATGGACAGTTCCATGCGCAAGCGGCGGCGGTGGCCGGTTGGCTTGAGGCCCAAGGCCTGCGCCAGGGCGATCGCGTGGCCCTTTTCATGAAGAACCGGCCGGACTTCCTGGTGCTGCTCTACGGGATCTGGATGGCCGGGGCCGTGGCGGTTCCCGTCAATGCCAAGCTGCACGGGCGCGAGGCGGCCTGGATCACGGGGGATGCGGGCGCGCGCCTTGCCTTCGCCTCGCCCGGCCTGGCCGAGGATCTGGCGCAGTCCCTGGCGCAAGAGGGGGTGGATGCGCGCGTGATTGTGGCTGACGCCGCCGGGCTGGCCGAAGTGCTGGCCCATGACCGGCTGTCCGCACCTTGCCCGCTGGCCCCGCAGGCTCTGGCCTGGCTCTTTTACACATCCGGCACGACAGGCCGGCCCAAGGGGGTGATGATCACCCACGGCATGCTGTCGGCCATGTGCCTGTCCTATCTGGCGGATGTGGACCAGGTCAGCCCCGAGGATGCGGCGCTTTATGCGGCCCCTCTCAGCCACGGGGCGGGGCTATATGCATTGGTGCATGTGCTGATGGGGGCGCGCCATGTCTGCCCCGTGTCGGGCGGTTTCGATCCGGCGGAAATCCTTGATCTGGCCGCGCATCACGGGCGCATCCACATGTTCGCGGCCCCCACGATGGTCAAGCGGATGACCGCCTATGCCCAGTCGCAGGGGCAGGGCGGCGCGGGGCTGCGCACCATCGTCTATGGTGGCGGGCCGATGTATGTGGCCGATATCGTCGAGGCGGTCGCGGTCTTCGGGCCGGTCTTCGTGCAGATCTACGGACAGGGCGAATGCCCGATGAGCATCACGGCGCTGTCGCGCGCGGATGTGACGGATCGCAGCCACGCGGCATGGCGCGCCCGGTTGGGATCGGTGGGGCGCGCGCAATCCGTGGTCGAGGTCAAGATCGGCGACGCGACCGGCGCGGCCCTGCCGCCGGGGCAGATCGGCGAGATCATGGTCCGCGGTGCCACGGTCATGCCGGGCTATTGGCGCAACGCCGAGGCCACGGCCAAGGCCATCCAGGACGGTTGGTTGCGCACCGGCGACATGGGGGTTCTGGACGCCGAGGGCTATCTGACGCTGCATGACCGCAGCAAGGACATGATCATCTCGGGCGGCACGAACATCTATCCCCGCGAGGTCGAGGAGGCCCTGTTGACCCATCCCGATCTGCACGAGGTGTCGGTCGTGGGCCAGCCCGATCCGGAGTGGGGAGAGATCGTCGTGGCCTTCGTGGTGCCAAAGGCAGGGGCGGTGCCGGATCATGCCGCGCTGGACGCGCATTGCCTGTCGCAGATCGCGCGGTTCAAGCGGCCCAAGGTCTATGTCGTTCTGTCCGAACTGCCCAAGAACAATTACGGCAAGGTCCTGAAGACCGCGCTGCGGGAACAGCTGGCCGGGACCGCGTTGCAGGTTCTGCCCTGAGAGGCGTTGTAAATTCCGCTTCGCAGCCCTTGAAAAAAGTGTAAATATGTTGGGATTGCTGACGCTTGGACGGTCAAGCTTCAGCAGTCCGACAGGGGCGAAGCAAGGACGGGGCGAAGCAAGGGTGCCTGAACGATGCCGCAGCGACAACTGACCGGCGGGCGGATCCGCGAGCGGCGCATCGCGCTGGGGCTGCGCCAGGCGGATCTGGCGCGTGATGTGGGCATCTCGGCCTCTTACCTGAACCTGATCGAACACAGTCGCCGGCGGATCGGCGGCAAGCTGCTGCTGGACCTGTCGGCCGCACTGGGGGTCGAACCTTCGGCGCTGACGGAAGGGGCCGAAGCCGCCCTGATCGCCACGCTGCGTGATGCGGCCACTGCCGCGCCGACGGTGCGGCCCGAAATCGACGGGATCGAGGATCTGGCCGCGCGCTTTCCCGGCTGGGCCGAGGTGCTGGCCGAGCGCCACCGGCGCGTCCTGTCGCTGGAGCGGACGGTTGAACAGCTGTCGGACCGGCTGACCCATGATCCCTATCTGGCCGCCTCGATGCACGAGGTCCTGTCCACGGTCACGGCCATTCGCTCGACCGCGGCGATCCTGGTGGACCCGCGCGAGATCGAGCCGGAATGGCGCGACCGTTTCCATCGCAACATCAACGAGGATGCCGCCCGCCTGGCCCAAAGCGCGCAGGCTCTGGTCGGATACATGGATGGCGCGGGCAAGGCCGATGCGGCGCTCAGCTCGCCCCAGGATGAGATGGAGCGCTTCCTGACGGCGCGCGCGCATCATTTCGCGGAGCTGGAAGGTCCGGACCCGCTGCCGGAGGGCACGATTTCCACCCTGATCGACACGGCCGAGGCGCTGCAATCGGCATCGGCCAAGACCCAGGGGCGCGCCTATCTGGAACGCTACCGCAGCGATGCCATGCGCCTGCCGCTGGCCCGTCTGCGCGCCGCACGGCTTCAGGCGGGCGCGGATGATGCGGCATCCGACCCGCTTTACCTTGCCGCGCGCCTTTCGGTCGATCCGGCCACGGTGATGCGCCGGCTGGCCAGCCTGCCGCAGGATCCCGAGACGGGCGCCCAGGCCGCGCCGGTGGGGCTTGTCAGTTGCGACGCCTCGGGCACGCTGCTGCTGCGCCATCCGATCGAAGGCTTCGCCCTGCCGCGCTTTGGTGCCGCATGTCCGCTCTGGCCGCTGTTCGCGGCGCTCAATCGTCCGATGACGCCGATTCGCCAGACCCTGCGCCAGAGCGGTCAACACGGGCGCCGGTTTCGCGCCTTCGCCATCGCGCAACCTGTCGGACAGACCGAATACAACACCGAACCCCTGTTCGAGTCGCATATGCTGATCCTGCCGCTGGCCCAGGACAGCGTGACACCGCGCGGTGCGGCCCCGGTCGAAGGGCCGGACGCCCCGCGCGAGGTTGGCGTCAGCTGCCGCATCTGCCCGGCAGAGGCCTGCCCGGGACGGCGTGAACCCTCGATCCTGACAGATGGGTTTTGACAGGATGCCGCCCAGCGACGATAGTCGGGCAAGGCTTTGCCGTGTCACCCAGCAGGACGGGCGACGCGGCGGCCGAACCGCTACATTCCAGGGGAGGGGAAAGTGGCATGTCCAAACGTGTGCTGATCATCGAGGATGAGCCGAACATCATCGAGGCGATAAGTTTCATCCTGTCGCGTGACGGCTGGCATGTGGACAGCCATTCCAACGGCCATGACGCGGTGTCGGTCGTGCGGGCGCGGGCGCCTGACCTGGTGATCCTGGACGTCATGCTGCCGGGGCGGAGCGGTTACGAGATCCTGACCGACCTGCGCGCCCAGCCCGAAACCCAGGACCTGCCGGTCCTGATGCTGACCGCGCGGGGCCAGGCCCGCGACCGTGAACTGGCCGAACGCGCGGGGGCCAGCCGCTTCATGACCAAGCCTTTCTCGAACGCCGATGTGATCGAGGCGCTGAACGCGCTGGTGGCGCGATGAAGGACAAGTCCATCCCGCTGTTCCTTGAGCGGCGCAGCTATCGCCAGAGGCGCCTGATGGATGCGGCACGTCTGCTGCCGCTTCTGGGGGCGCTGTTGTGGATGGTGCCATTGCTCTGGCCCCGCTCGCAGCCCGATCAAGGGCATGATGCGGCGGCGGTGTCGACCTCAAGTGCAATCCTCTACATGTTCGCGGTCTGGATCTTCCTGGCCCTCGCGGCGCTGTTCCTGTCGGTGATGCTGGACACCAAGGCCGAAGCGCGGGACCCCAGGGACGACTAGGGCCGACGGATGGCAACCCTCAATATCCTGATCGCGGTTTGCCTGGCCTACGTGGCGATGCTGTTCGCGGTGGCCTTCATGGCCGAACGCGCGGCCCTCAGGGGGCGGGGCAACTGGTTGCGCTCGCCCTGGATCTACACGCTGTCACTGTCGATCTATTGCACCGCCTGGACCTTTTACGGCGCGGTCGGCTATGCCGCGCGCTCGGGCCTGGAATTCCTGACGATCTATCTTGGCCCCACGCTGGTCATGGTCGGCTGGTGGTGGGCGCTGCGCAAGATGGTGCGGATCGGACGCACGCAGCGCATCACATCGGTCGCGGATCTGATCTCGTCGCGCTATGGCAAGTCCGGCGTGCTGGCGGTCTGTGTGACCCTGTTGGCCGTGGTCGGGATCACCCCCTATATTTCCTTGCAGTTGCAATCTGTTACGCTGTCCTTTTCAAGCTTTGCCGTCAGTGATGTCGAAGGGGCGGAACTGATTGCGACCTATGATACCGCACTCTGGGTGGCGGTCGGGCTGGCGCTGTTCACCATCCTTTTCGGCACGCGCAACCTGGATGCCAACGAACGCCATCACGGCGTGGTCATGGCCATCGCCGTCGAGGCGGTGGTCAAGCTTTTCGCGCTGATCGCCGTCGGTGTCTTCGTGGTCTGGGGGCTGGCCGGAGGGATCGGCCCGATGATGGAACGGATCGAGGCCTCGCAGATCGGCCAATGGCAGGTGGACGGCGGGCGCTGGGTCGGGCTGACGCTGCTGTCCGCCGCCGCCTTCCTGACCCTTCCGCGCATGTTCCAGGTGCTGGTCGTCGAGAACGAGGACGAAGGCCACTTGCGCACGGCTGCCTGGGCCTTTCCGACCTATCTGATGCTGATGAGCCTCTTTGTGGTGCCCATCGCCGTCATGGGGCTGGAACTGATGCCGCCGGGGTCCAACCCGGATCAGTTCGTGCTGACCGTGCCGTTGTCGCAGGGGCGCGACGGTCTGGCGATGCTGTCTTTCCTTGGCGGTTTCTCCTCGGCGACATCTATGGTGATCGTGGCGGCCATCGCGCTGGCCACGATGGTGTCCAACCATATCGTGATGCCCATCTTCCTGCGCCTGACGCAGGGCGGGGCAAGCGGGCCGTCGGATGTGCGCCATGTGGTGATCCTGGCGCGGCGGCTGTCGATCGGCGTGGTCCTGGCGCTGGGGTATCTCTACTACAAGGTCTCGGGCGGCGGCACCGCCCTGGCGGCGATCGGCCTTGTGTCTTTCGCCGGGCTGGCGCAGCTTCTGCCGGCAATGATCGGCGGCATCTTCTGGCGCGGGGCCACGCGCAACGGGGCCTTGGCGGGCCTGCTGATCGGTTTCGCGATCTGGGCATGGTCGCTGCTCTTGCCGCAATTCGGCGGCGGCGCGCTGTCTCCCGCGGTGATGGAGCAGGGGCCCTGGGGCATCGCCTGGCTGCGCCCCGAAGCGATGTTCGGCATCGAAGGGGTGGACCCGCTGCTGCATGCCGCATTGTGGTCGCTCTCGCTGAACGCGATCGTTTTTGTCGTGGTCTCGCTGATCAGCTTCCCCTCACCGCTGGAGCGGCTGCAGGGCGCGCAATTCGTCAATATCTTCGAGCATTCCAGCAATCCGCAAAGCTGGTCGGGCGGCATCGCGCAATCCGAGGACCTGATGATCATGGCGCAGCGGATCCTGGGCCCGGCCGAGGCGCAGAGCTTTTTCCAGACCGAAGCCGCGCGGCAGGGGCTTGCGGGCTATCTGCCTGAACCCACACCGGATTTCCTGGCCCGGTTGGAGCGTGAGCTGTCGGGCGCCGTGGGTGGCGCCACCGCCCATGCGATGGTGGCGCAGATCATGGGCGCGGCCACTGTCTCGGTCGAGGATCTGCTGGCCGTGGCCGACGAGACCGCGCAGATGATGGAGTATTCCAGCCAGCTCGAGGCGAAATCCAGCGAACTGACCCGCACGGCGCGGCAGTTGCGCGCGGCCAATGAAAAGCTGACCCAGCTTTCGGTGCAGAAAGACGCCTTCCTCAGCCAGATCAGCCATGAATTGCGCACGCCCATGACCTCGATCCGGGCCTTTTCGGAAATCCTGCGCGATGCCGAGGGGCTGCAGTCGAAGGATCTGACCCGCTACGCCTCGATCATCCATGCCGAGGCGATCCGCCTCACGCGCCTGCTGGATGACCTTCTGGATCTGAGCGTTCTGGAAAACGGACAGGTCAGCCTGAACATCCGCGAGGGGCTGCTGTCCGATGTCATCAGCCATTCCATCGCCGCCACCGGCACGGATATGCATGCCCTGCGCGTGCGCCGGGTGGGGCCGGCCTCCGAGGTCATGTTGAACACGGATCTTGACCGGCTGGCCCAGGTCTTCATCAACCTGATCGCCAATGCGCAGAAATATTGTGATGCGGACCGGCCCGAACTGACGATCGAGGTGAACCGCCGTGGCGGGCGGATCATCGTCGATTTCATCGATAATGGTTCGGGCATTCCGCCAGAGGCGCAGAGCATGGTGTTCGAAAAGTTCTACCGTGTCGCGGACCGGCAAGCCGGTGGCGCGGGGCTGGGGCTGGCCATCTGCCGCGAGATCATGGCCCGTCTGGGGGGAACCCTGGGCTATCTTCCGGGGCAGGGCGGTGGCGCCTTCCGTGTCAGCCTGCCTGCCGCAAAGCGCATGGCGGCGCGATAGCTGAAAACCCGCACGGGTTAAGATAATCGCAACCCTTCCGCAGGTATACCGATTGCATGAACCCGCAGAAGCGGTGGCGGAGGCGATGATCGGTACAGCAACAAATGCAGGTTTGCGCCGCAAGGCAAGGATGGCCCGGGACGAGCATCAGTCGCGTGCGATGTCGCCGCAGCGCGCCTTGCGGCTGGCACTGGAAAAGACGGCGGATGAAGACCTGTCGCTGGCTCTGACGGCCGCCTCCTGCGAGCGGTCGAAGACCGATCATGCAGGGCTGATTGCCATGATCCCGGATGCGATGCTCCTGATCCTGATCGATGGCCCCGAGGGCGCGACCGGGGTCATGGCGATGGACGGGGCGGTGCTGGCCTCGCTGATCGAGGTGCAGACCATGGGGCAGGTGCTGCCCCGACAGGCCCCGGCCCGGCCGGTGACGCGCACGGATGCCGCACTTGCGGCACCTTTGGTGGACGGGGTGCTGACGCGGGTCACGGGCCATCTGGCGGAACATCCCGATCGCTACTGGACCTGCGGTTACAGGTTCGGCGCCATGATCGAGGATCGGCGCAGCCTTGGGCTTGCGCTGACAGCCCCCGATTGTCCCTATTATAACGTCTTCCGTCTGCCATTGGATATCGGGCCGGGGATCCGCATGGGCGAGGTGCTGGTGGCGCTTCCGCTGCTGCCCGATCCGGCGGTGGCGGCGGTGCCCGAACCCGCCGATCCGTCGCACCAGTTGCAAGACAGGGTGCTGGCGGCCCCGGCGCGGCTGGATGCGGTCCTGTGCCGGCTGCACCTGCCGCTTTCGGCGATCCGCGCATTGGCGGCAGGTGATGTGCTGGCCCTGCCACCCGACGCGATGCGCGAGGTTTCGATCGAGGTGGCGGGCGCGCGGCGGCTGGCGACGGCACGGCTGGGCAAGCTGGACGGGCTGCGCGCGCTCAGGCTGAACCCGTCCGGTCTGGGCCAGGGGGCGGTCGCGCTTGACGATCCCGACGGGCTTGCGCAAGACACGGCCCCCAGCTTGTCCATGGCGCTGGCCGCAGCCGGGCAGGATGCAGCGTCCCGGCCCCCGCGCGTGGCGCTGCGGGAACCGACCGTGGACGGCGCAGCCGGGACAGCCGTTGCTGCCACGGGCACCATGGCCGCGTTTCAGGAGGATCTGACAGCCTCGACAAAAGAAGAAGGCGACCCGTTCGAACAGGTCGCCTTGTCATTCGGCGAAGGACCCGCCGCCGCCTGAGCTGCGGGGGCCTTGGCGGTCCTTAAAGACCGCCACGCTCTGCGATCGCGTCAAGCTGCGGGCGCAGCCCCGCCAGATCATACCCGGCCTGTGCCGTGGCCTGCATGATCTGGTCCACCGGAAGGTGGCCCGCCTGGCCCAGCGACCAGATCACCGAACAGCGCGTGCCTGACGCGCAATAGGCCAGAACCGGGCCAGTTGCGCCCTCGATCAGGTCGCGCTGCGTTGCGACACGGTCCTGGGTCATGGTCTGATGCGTGAGCGGCAGCGCATGAAAGGCAAGGCCTGCGGCCGCCGCCGTCTCGGCCATCACGGCCGCCTGATGCGAGGGGGGAACCTCCTCGTCCGGGCGATTGCAGATGATGGTCGTGAATCCCGCCGCCTTGATCGCCGCGATATCCTCGGGGTCGATCTGCGGCGAGACGGCGTAGCGGGGTGTGATCTGACGAATATCCATGATCTCGCTTTATTCCGCCGGCACCGTCCTGTCCAGCGTGACGCGCAGCATCGGCGCCAGCGCCATCCCGGCCAGCATCGCGGCGGCAAAGACCCAATGCCAGACCCCGCCATAGGACAGCGAGGCAATCGCCGGGCCGGGGCACAGCCCGGCCAGGCCCCAGCCCGCGCCGAACATGGTCGACCCCAGCACCAGGTTGCGGCTGACCTTGGGCTCCTGCGGTTCCGGGAAGATCCCGCCCACCAGTGGCTTGCGCCCCGGCACAAGCCGCCAGGCAATCGCCATCGGGATGATCGCGCCGCCCATCACGAAGGCCAGCGTCGGGTCCCAGTCACCGAAGACATCCAGCCAGCCCTGGACCTTGGCGGTATCGGTCATTCCCGAAACGAACAGGCCCGCGCCAAACAGCCCGCCCGCGATGAATGCATAAAGCAGCCGCATCAGATCACCCCCAGCAGATGGCGGAAGAACACAACCGTCAAGCCACCCGCCAGGATGTAGAAGACGGTGGCGACGATGCCCCGCAGGCTGAAGCGCGAGATGCCGCAGACCCCGTGCCCCGAGGTGCAGCCATTGGCCAGCCGCGTGCCCGCGCCGACCAGCAGGCCAGCCGCGATGATCACGACCGGATTGGTCGACACATGCGTGTCGACATGGCCGTAAAGCGGATAAAGCAGGATGGGCAGCAGGAAGACCCCTGCCAGAAACACCAGCCTTTCGCTGGCGGTGCTGCGCCCGCTGCCGTCCACAAGCCCGCCGATGATGCCACTGGCGCCCATGATGCGGCCATTGGCCAGCAGGTAGACGGCGCCCCCCGTCCCGATGAGCAACCCGCCCACAAGGCCCCAAATCCAATCCTGTTCCATAGTTGTCCTGTCCTGTTGGTTCGCGGTGAAACGCTCCGGTCGCGATCTTGCGCCGCGTCCGGATGGGCGGTCAAAGCTTGTTGACCGGTACTTTCAGAAACACATCGCCCTTTTCGTCCGCGGGCGGCATCTGGCCGGCGCGCATGTTCACCTGCAGCGAGGGGATGATCAGCTTGGGCATGGCCAGCTGGGCATCGCGCGCATCGCGCATCTTGACGAAACTGTCGCGGTCCTTGCCGGCGCCCACATGGATGTTGCCGGTTTTCTGCGCCCCCACCGTGGTTTCCCAGGCGTATTCATCCCGCCCTGGCGCCTTGTAGTCGTGGCACACGAAAATCCGGGTCTCATCCGGCAGGGTCAGGATCTTCTGGATCGAGTTGAACAGCACCTCGGACGAGCCACCCGGAAAATCGCAACGCGCCGTGCCGAAATCCGGCATGAACAGCGTGTCGCCGACAAAGGCCGCATCGCCGATCACATAGGTCAGGCAGGCGGGTGTATGGCCCGGCGTATGCAGCACATCGCCGCGCATCTGCCCGATCATGAAACTGTCGCCCTCTTCGAACAGGCGGTCGAACTGGCTGCCGTCGCGCTGGAACTCGGTGCCTTCGTTGAAGACCTTGCCGAACGTGTCCTGCACGACCTTGATACGGTCGCCGATGCCGATCTTGCCGCCGACGCGTTCCTGGATATAGGGGGCTGCGGACAGGTGATCGGCATGGACATGGGTTTCCAGCAGCCATTGCACGTCAAGCGCATGGGCACGGACATAGGCGATCACCTCATCGGCCGAGCGCGTATCGGTACGCCCCGAGGCATAGTCGAAATCCAGCACGGAATCGATAATGGCGCAGGCGCTGCCGGATGGGTCCTTCACCACATATGAGACGGTATTGGTGGCTTCGTCGAAAAAGGCCTTGACCTCAGGTGTCATGAACATGTCCTCCATTTTGCGAAACATATATTGTGATCTGCATGTGTATCAAGGCCTATGTCGATCGCACACCCGGCCTTGTCGTCTTGCGTGCCGGTTTCTGGCCGGTGCGACCGCCTGCTCCGCGGGGTTTGACCTGCATCAAGGTTGATGTGGCGACCGGGTGACAGAGTGACAAGGGAAAAGGGAGACTCGGGAATGAAAACAACGCAAGACCGCCGTGCCACGCTGCTCAAGCGTCTGTCTGAACTGGACACCCGCCTGCACGCGATCGAGGCAGAACTGGACCAGCCCCATACCAAGGACTGGGATGACATGGCCATCGAGACCGAAGGCGATCAGGTTCTGGAGCGTCTGGGCCAGAGCGGGCTGGACGAGATCCGGCGCATCATGGCGGCGCTTCAGCGGATCAAGTCGGGCGATTATGGCGCCTGCACCATCTGTGGCGCGCAGATTTCCGAAGAGCGTCTGGATGTCCTGCCGGCGACTCCCTTCTGCAAGGCCTGCGCGGCCGATCACTGAAACCATGTTCAAGAGGAGGTTTGCATGACCGAACAGCTGCCAAAGGAAATGCTGCAACCGATCAACGCATTGGATGCCCTGATCCGCGCGACACCCGAAAGCGAGCGCGCGCAGTTGCAGGGCGACCTGCACAGGCTGTGCGAGCGGCTGGAGCGCGAGGGCTACGCCATCCCGGATCGTCTGCGGGAGTTGGACGCGATGCTGACGGATAGCAAGGTCGAGTCCCAGTTCGACAACCTTCCCGTGTAGGCACGGTTTTTCATTCGCCTCTTTATGCGCGCGTGCCCGAACAGGTCTTGCCAGACAGGCACTTGATTTTGCACAGTTGCGCCAGGCTTTGGGGCGGGGATGCCTGCAGGCCATCAGCCGGGCAATGACCCGGCGGCAGGGTGAACGGAAAAGGGGCTGACGGCGTGGGCAGGACGATCCGGCAGGAGCAACGCGACGGGGTTGCCATTCTCGGGCTGGCTGACCCGCCATCCAATACGCTGACGCGGGCCATGCGCACCGAACTGGATCGGGCGCTGTCAGAGGCGATCGCGGATCCCGACATCATCGCCATCCTGCTGACCGGGCTGGGCGAGCCGCTGCCGCGCGGGCTGTCCGCAGGTATTGACCTGCGCGAGGCCGAGGCGGGCTTTGCCGCGCCAGGTCCGGCGGATCTGTGCCGCAAGATCGAAGACAGCCCCAAGCCCGTGGTGGCCCTGCTGCACGGCCTGACCCATGGGGCAGGGGTCGAGCTTGCGCTGGCCGCCCATGCGCGCCTTGCCACGGCGGATGCCGCGATCGGTTTTCCCGACGTGATGATGGGGCTTTGCCCCTGTGCAGGGGCGACGCAGATCCTGACGCGCATCCTGGGTGCGCAGGGGGCGCTGGACCTGCTGCTGACCCAGAATCCGCGCCTGTTGCGCGCGCGGGCCCTGAAGCCGCTGGTGGATTGGCTGATCGGCGCGGATGACGATGCGCTCTCGGCTGCGCTGGGCGTGGCGCGGGGCCTGGGCGAACGCAATGCCGCGGGCGATGCCCTGCGCCGCAGCGGTGACCGCGACGAGGGGCTGGCCGATTTCGCGGCCAATGCCGCGGCCATCGCCGCGCGGCGCGCGCAGGTGGCCCTCAGCCCGAATATCGCCGGTGCCCGGATCGTCGATTGCGTCGAGGCCGCTTGCCTGCTGCCCTATCAGGCGGGCCTGTCCTATGAGGCGGTTGCCTTTCAGGACCTTGTCGACTCGGATCTGTCCAAGGCGCTGCGGCATGCGATGTTCGCCGAACGGCGCGCGCCCAACATGCCCGAACTGGCGCGGGTTTCCACGGTGCCGCAGGTACAGCAGGCCGGGATCCTGGGTGGCGGGTCGCAAGGCGCGGGTCTGGCTGTCGCCTGCCTGGAAGGCAACCTGCCGGTGATGCATTTCGAACGTGACGATGCCGCGCTTCTGGCGGTGGAAGGCCGGGTCGAGGCGATGCTGACGCAACTGGTCAAGGCGGGGCGGATACCCGAGGCCGATCTGCCGCGTCGCCGTGCGCTCTGGCGCGGCACGACCGAGTTGGCGGATCTGGCGCGGGCCGATCTGCTGATCGAGGTGGTGGCCGATATCCTGTCCACCAAGACACAGGTGATGACCGCGCTGGACCGTGTCGCAGGCGAGGGTGCCATTCTTGTCACGACCTCGGCGCGGCATCCGATCTACCGGATCGCGGCGGCCACGTCCCGGCCCGCGCAGGTCATCGGGTTGCGCCTGCCCGCACCACCCCATCTGACCCGCCTGGCCGAGGTGATCCCCGGCGGGGGCACATCCGATCTGACCGTGGCACGTGTGGTCAGCCTGCTGCGCGACCGGCTGCGGCGCATCGTGGTGCGCAGCGGCACCGGCGGCGGCGGGCTGGGCGATCCGGTCATGGCCGCATTGCGCGGCGCGGGCGCAAGCATGCTGCGCCTTGGCGCAACCCCGGCCGAGATCGACGACGCGCTCATCGAACACGGGTTTGCCCAAGGCCTGTTCCGGCAGATGGACATGCTGGGCCTGGATGCCTGCCTTGCGCGCGGGCGCGACGTGACGGCGCGCCTTGCGGTGGAACATGACCCGGCCCTTGCGCCGGCCTATCTGGCCGACCTTGACCGGCTGGTGATGGCGGGCCGGACCGGGCAGGGGGCGGGGCGCGGCTATTTCCTGTGGCAGGACGGTGAGCCCCATGACGATCCGGCGGTTCTTGCGATCCTCGATCTGGCACCCACCCGTCGGGCCGGTCAGGGGTCGGCCCTTGCCCCCGAAGCAATCGTGTTGCGCGCGGTGGCCGCCATGGCCAATGCCGGCGCGCGGGCCTTGCGGGCGGGTTTCGCGCTCAGGCCGTCGGACATCGACACGGTGATGATCAATGCACACGGGTTTCCGCGTTGGCATGGCGGACCGATGAAAGCCGCCGATCTGGTGGGATTGTTCGACATCCTGCAGGCGCTCAAGCGTTTCAGCGCCGAGGATCCGGCGATCTACACACCCGATCCGGGGTTCGCGGCGCTGATCAAGGAAGGCGAGAATTTCGACGCGCTCAACCGGATCGGCCGCAAGCGGCGCGTCATCCCGGGCTGAGCCGCCCGCCCGCCGATCAGTTCAGGAAAACCCCGATCACGACCATCATCAGGCCGATCACCGACAGGAAAAGCGCGCCGAGGTTGATCGGGACGACACCCTGGATGACGGCGCGCAGATCATCATCGGACAGGTTGGCGCGTTTCGCGGCAGCGACCTTGAAGATGCACCACACCAAACCGCACAAACCGGCGACAGACACGACCGCGCCCCCCCAAATCAATCCCTGCATGTTCTCGCTCCTGTTTCGCCCCCCCGCCATATCGCATCGCTTCGCGTGCCGCAACGCGTCGCCTTTTCGCATCTGAGGACTTGCAGGGCGCGGGGGCGGGCGATAGGGAAGGGCGTCCAACCGGAGGCCCAGACCATGAGCGACACCAGCACCGATGCCACCTACAGCGTTGCCGCCGAAGAACTGCGCGCTTTCATCGAACGCTACGAGCGCCTGGAGGCCGAGAAGAAGGATATCGTCGACGCCCAGAAGGAAGTGATGGCCGAGGCAAAGGGCCGCGGCTATGACACCAAGGTTCTGCGCAAGGTCATTTCCCTGCGCAAGCGCGACAAGGACGATATCGCCGAAGAAGAAGCCGTGCTTGAGATGTACAAGGCTGCACTTGGCATGATCTGACCCGCCACGCGGGGCTCGCAGCCTGCTGCGGGCCGTGGCCACCGGGGCTTTGCGCGTGTCGGGGCCCGGATCAGGGCAAGTGTCAGGGAACGATCAGTTCCACACCGGGCAGGCGCTGGATCACGAAGATGTCTTCCTCGTAAAGCTCTGTCACCTGCGTGATCAGATCCTCGGTCCAGCCGGGAAGGTCCACCTCCTCCACGACTTCTTCGTCCAGCGCGAATTTGTCCAGAAATGCTGCGATGACCCGCCGTTTCTGGATTTCCGTCATGACCGGATGCGCCTTGAGATAGGCGCGAAACCGTTTCATCCCGGCGGGCGACATGATCTCGGACAGCAGATCGAACCCGCCTATGATCTTGGTATTGGGCGCAATGCCGGCCATCTCGCGGATCAGATGCGCCCAGATCAGCGGCGTATCCTCGTTGCACCAGACGGTGACCTCGATATCCGGCACGGCTTGCCGGATCCGTCCCAGCAATTCGGACCAGCGCAGGTCGAGGGGGTCGGACCCGTTCATGAACTCCAGCAGATCGGTGTCGGGGGCCAGCGCGAAGACGGCGGGCAGGAACGTCGCGGGATTGCGCAGGGCCAGGCACAGCTCGATCTGGTCATTCGGGAACAGCGCGCGCAGGCGTGCCAGCTTCACCTCGGCGCCCGGATAGAACACGCCCTTGCCGACGGCCAGCTTCGGCACCGAAAAGAAATTGTCGTTCGACAAGATCATGCGATCGGGCAGATCGCCTTCGATGATCGCATCCAGAAGAACCTCGCGCGCATCGGGCGCGGGGTTGCCCTCGCCCATCGCCTGCAGCGTGTCGCGCAAAAGCCGCCGGTAGCGCGAGGGGCCGGGCACGGCCACGCCAAGCTTTCCGAAAGCCTCGATATTCTTGAGCATGCATTTGATCAGCCGATCCTCGTCGGTGGCATGAGCGCCCGCGTGCAGAACGATGTGCATCCTGTCTTTCTCTCGCCTTGCTGGACAGTTATCCGGCGGACTATAAGCTCTTTTCTGGACAGTTGAACCGTATTCGGGCATTCAACGCCCCGGAATGCGGCACACAGGAAACGCAGGACACCCATGAGCGACACAACCCTGATCCACCGGACCCAGCCGGGTTGGCGCCGCCTGCTTGCGCCGCTGCTGAGCCCCTGGTCTTTCGGGGCCCTGCTGATCGCAGCCATCGTGATCCTGCCGATCCTGTCCGTTGTCTGGATCGCGATGACCCCGGGCGAGAACATCTGGCCACACCTGCTTTCCACGACCCTGCCGCGCTATCTCAAGAACACGGCGATCCTGATGCTGAGCGTGGGTGTGCTGGCCGGGCTTGTCGGCACGGGTGCGGCATGGCTGGTGTCGCGCTACCGCTTTCCGCTGTCGGGCTGGCTGGAATGGCTGCTGCTGCTGCCGCTGGCGATCCCGGCCTATGTCGGGGCCTATGCGCTGGTCGATCTGTTCGAATATGCCGGTCCGGTGCAGACATGGCTGCGCCAGATGATGGGCTGGAGCACCTCGCGCGACTACTGGTTCCCGCCGATCCGGTCGATGGGATCGGCGATCTTCGTGCTGACGGCGGCCCTTTACCCCTATGTCTACCTGCTGGCACGCGCGGCCTTCCGCGAACAATCCGCCGCCGCCGAGGAAGTGGCCCGGTCGCTGGGGGCAGGCCCCTGGGGCCGGTTCACGCGCGTGGGCCTGCCTTTGGCGCGTCCGGCGATTGCGGCGGGAATGGCCATCGTGATGATGGAGACGGTCAACGATTTCGGTGCTGTCGATTATTTCGCGGTGCAGACGCTGACCACGGGCATCTTCAGTGTCTGGCTGGAAGCCGGGAATGCGGCAGGCGCCGCGCAGATCGCATCCGTCGTGCTGGCGCTGGTGATCATGCTGGTCGCGCTCGAGAAATCCAGCCGTCGCCGCATCCGGTTCTTCAACCTCTCGACGCGCCACCGCGCGGTCGAACGCGTCGCCCTGCACGGCCCGGCGGGCTGGCTCGCCACGCTGCTTTGCCTGATCCCCTTTGTCGTGGGCTTTTTGTTGCCGGCCGGCGTGATCCTCTATCATGCGCTGAACAATGCCGATCGCTGGGCCGATCCCGCGCTGCTGCGCGCGCTCTTCAACACGCTGACCGTGGGCGGCATCGCCGCGGCCGTGACAGTGCTGGCGGGTGTGTTCATGGTCTATGGCGTGCGCCTGTCCGGCCGGCGCCTGCCGCGGCTTCTGCTGCCGCTGACCACGATCGGCTATGCCGCGCCCGGCGCAGTTCTGGGGGTGGGCTTGCTGATTCCGCTGGCCGCGCTGGATCACCGGATCGCCGACACGATCGAGGCGCTGACGGGTATCGATGTGGGGTTGCTGCTGACCGGATCGGCCACGGCATTGGTGCTGGCCTATACCGTGCGCTTCTTCGCGATCGCCCAAGGGGCCGCGGATGCCGCGATGGGGCGTGTCTCGCCCAGCTTGCCGATGGCCGCAAGGTCATTGGGCCGCAACCAGGGCCAGGTGCTGGGCCAGGTCTATTATCCGCTGATCCGGGGCTCCATCGCCTCGGCGCTGCTGCTGGTTTTCGTGGATTGCGTCAAGGAATTGCCCGCCACCCTGCTGCTGCGGCCCTTCAACTACAATACGCTGGCAACACGGGTGCATGATCAGGCGAGCCTTGAGAACCTTGGCGACGCAGCCCCCGCCGCGATCCTCGTGATCCTGGTGGGCCTCGCGGCCGTGGGACTTCTGGCGCGAACCAATCGCTGACGCGCAAACCCACTTGCCACCCGCGCCGGGATTGCGTAAACGCACTGCGCAGTGCCCCTATAGCTCAGCTGGTAGAGCAACTGATTTGTAATCAGTGGGTCCGCGGTTCGAGTCCGTGTGGGGGCACCACTTTCCGTTTCAGAATGTTGACGCAGCGCAAGCATGT
>JANREX010000026.1:0-18479 GCA_030758115.1 Paracoccaceae bacterium
GGTCCGGGTCGAGGTGGACGAGGCCGGGGAATACGATCTCTGGGGGCGGGTGGTCTGACGCATCGGGCCTGACGCCCTAGCCTGGCGTGCCGCCCGCGCTGCCTGCCATCGCCGCGCGAAAGGCCGCGCGATAGCTGCGGCCCACCGGCACACGCGCACCCGTGCTCAGCACAACCTCTGGCCCGTTCGCGCCCTTCTCGACCCGCGCAATATGCGCAAGGTTGATCCACCACGACCGATGCACCTGCATCCCGTTCAACCCCTCAAGATCGCGCACCGCATCGCCCAACCGCATCAAGACCATGCAACTGCCCTTGGGCGTCGTCACCTCAAGGTAATGATCCTGCGCGCGCAGCGCCACGATCTCGCGCCCCAGATGATGCGGCAGCTTGCCCTGCAACACCGTCACCACCGCATCGCCGCGCGGCCCCGCTGCAACGACATCGGGCACCCGCCGCCCCTGCACCTCGATATAGGCACTGACCGCCACAGTGACCCCGATCACCGATGGCGCGACATAGGCGGCAAGCGTGCCAATCCCCGGCCCGCCGGGCGCAAACCCCGTGACCAGCACATCGGCCAACCAGACCGTGCCCAGCACCGGCAGCACACCCACCGCCCCGGCCAGCCCCGCCACCAGCGCCCAGTTCCACCCCCGCGCGGCGGTGATCCGAAAGGCCAGCACCGATACAAAGGTCATGATCACCGACGACAGCGCGATCACCCCCCCCCAATAGACCAGCCTTTCGGGAAAACTCAGCCGCTCCAGCGTGTAATACGGCCCCGCGACCGCCGCGATCAGCACCGCAGCGCCAACCACGATCCAGAAGGCCGCACCCCGCGCCACCTCCTGCACTTGGCGAAGCGCCAACGCCACCTGGCTGTCATTCGCGGGGTTTTTCATGTCGGACACGTAACCTGCCTTGGCCTGCAATATATCCGATTGAATAGGGTCTGCTCGGAAAGTTGCAAGCCCAAGGACCGCAGATGACCATGACCCAATCAGACCTCGCCATCCATGCCCATGGGCTGGCCAAACGCTTTGGCGCGGTGCAGGCCGTGTCGCGGATCGACCTCGTTGTCGCGCCCGGCGAAGCGCTGGGATTGCTGGGCAGCAACGGGGCCGGCAAATCCACCACCCTGTCGATGCTGATGGGCCTGTGCGCCCCCGATGCCGGAAAGGCGCTTGTCTTCGGGCACCCTGTCGGCAGCCCCGCCGCCCGCCGCCTGACAGGCGCCACGCCGCAGGCGACGGATCTTCCCGATCAGGTCACCCCGCGCGAGATCCTGACCTATGCCGCATTGCGCTACGGGGTTGCCCCCGCGATCGACCGTCTGACAGCAGATTTCGGTCTGGACGATCTGATCGACCGCCGCGTGGCGGGGTTCTCGGGCGGCCAGATGCGCCGCGTGGCGCTGGCGCTGGCCTTCGTGGGCCAGCCACGTCTGGTGTTTCTGGACGAACCCACCTCCGGGCTGGACAGCGCCGCGCAACAGGCCTTTCGCGTCATGGCCCGCAGCTATGTCGCGCAGGGTGGCGCGCTGGTGCTGACCTCGCATCACTGGGACGAGATCGAGGCCATCTGCTCCTCCATCGCCGTGATCGACCGGGGCGAGACCGTGCTGGCGGGCCGGATCGACACGATCCGTGACCGTGCCAGGATCACCCGGCTTGGCTTCGATCTGCCGCCGGGCCTTGTGCCGCCCCTCTGGCTTGGGGCCCGCCATGACGGTGCCCGCTGGCAGGTCGAGACCGGCGACAGCGATACCCTCCTGCGCCGCATGGTCACCGAGGCGCTGCCCTTCGCCAACCTGACGCTGCAACCGCTGGAGTTGAAGGACCTGATCCATCACCTGCGCCACGAGGAGAACCGCCCATGACCCGCCACCTGTCCGCCGAACTCGGCCTGACGCTGCGCATCCTCTTCCGGCAGCCGGGGTTCTGGATTCCCACGGTCCTGTTTCCCGCCATGCTCTATGCCTTTTTCGGCGCAAACAGTGGCGGCGGGGCATGGGCAGCCAATGCAATGGCCTCTTTCGCGGTCTATGCGGTTCTGGGCGTGGGTTTTTTCCAGTTCGGCGTCAGCGTGGCGCAGGATCGCGCCAGCCCCTTCGCCACGTGGCAGAGTACCCTGCCGGGATCAGCCGTGCCGCAATGGATCGCCCGGATCATCGCGGCGGTGATCTTTGTCACTCTTGCCGTGGCGCTGGTGATCGCGCTTGCGCATCTGATGACCGATGTGGACCTGCCCGCCCGCGCCTGGGGTCGGCTGGCCGCTGTCTGCCTGATGGCAACGGGGACGGCCACGCTGATGGGCATCGCCCTGGGCTCTGTCGCGTCGGCCCGTGCGGCCGTGCCGCTGGCCAATCTCGTCTATTTGCCGCTGGCCTATCTGGGCGGGCTCTGGGTTCCACCGATCGCCATGCCAGCGGCCATCAACGCCATCTCGGAATGGACACCGACACGGGCGATGGGGGAACTGGCCTGGGCCGCGATGGAGGGACGCGCCTGGAGCCTGCAGGATCTGGGCCTGCTGGCGGCCTGGACCCTTGCGGCGGCGGCGATGACGGGTCTGACAACACGGCCACTGCGGCGCAGACCGTCCGCCTGATGGCGCCCAGGGCGGCAGGCCGGCAAGGACGACAGAGCCTTGCCCCGCGGCCCCGCCCCGCTACCTCACCCCCATGACCCATCCAGACACACGCGTTCTTTACAACCATGACTGCCCGGTCTGCCGGGCGGAGATCACGCATTATGCCGATTATGCCGGGCGCGAAGGCCTGGCGATCGGGTTCGACGATCTGAACCGGGTCGATCTGGGGATGTGGGGGGTAAGCGCGGATCAGGCCGCGCGACGGCTGCACGTGGTGCATGACGGGCAGGTTCTGTCAGGCATTCCGGCCTTCATCGCCCTGTGGCGGCAGATGCCGCGCTATCGCTGGATCGCGCGCATGGTGGCGTTGCCGGGCATCCGGCAGGCGGCCACGCTGGTCTATGACCATATCCTTGCCCCCTGGCTCTACCGCGCGCATCTGCGGCGGCAGCGCCAGGGCGGCTGAAGCGGTCAGGCCTTGGCAAGCCCTTCAAGGATATCCTTGTTGCGGCAATAGTCCGGGGCTTGTTCGGCATGGGGATGGGACTGCATCCAGGACGTGCATTCGCCTTCATGGTTGCAGCTGGCGCAGCGCATCACCGCCTGGCGATATTCGCGCACGGCCTCGGGTGCATGGGCGATTGTGGCGGCGAAATCCACACCCAGCGTGTCGGCCATGCGTGTCATCACGCCCGTACGGTGGTCGATCTTGTCAAACAGTCCCATCAATGGGCTCCTTCATGTCGTGCAACTTGTTTCAATCGGTTCAGATCGGTCGAGACGACGCATCCGGGCGGCGGCGCATCCGCATGCCCCCCGGAGTCCGCCAGCCAGGTCTCGCAGGCACTCACCAGTGCACAGGTCCGGCAGCGATTGATCATCCTGCGGCATTCTTCCTGTTCGATGGCCCCCTCGACCATGGCCTGACCCAGGCTTACCCCGATCACCCGCGCAACCGAACGCACCAGCCAGAAATGACGATCAGGATCGCCCAGATGCAGGATGACACCGCCTTGTTCGGCCCCCGTCATGTCGACAAGATCAGTTGGGCTTGAGGGCATCGAAGACATCCCCGTTGCGGCAATAATAGGGCGTGGTGGCGGGCTTGGGATCGGCGGCGGCCTCTTCGTGCTGCCGCAACCAGGCCTCGCAGCCATCGGGATTGGCGCATGAGGTGCAGCGCAGCACCATGTCGGGCAGATCATCTGGCGACAGACGCCCGCGCATGACCTCCTCTTCCAGATCCCTGCCCAATGCAGTGGCCATCCGGTCAACCAGAACAGCGTGTCGGCGGATTGTGGTGTTTGACGGCATCCGTGTCTCCTTGGCCGGCCCCGATCATCGCAAGGATCGGGGGCAGGATCAGTGAAACACGAAAGAAGACCGGCCTTCCTTGACCTGAATCAAGCGCGCGTTCCGCGGATGGCGGTCGCGCCGGTCAAAGCCCGGTGGCGACGCGGCGCACGGTGGCGATGCGGTCGGCATTCGGCGGGTGGGTGCCCAGGAAACGGTCGCCGGGATCGGGGATGCGGTTGAAGAACTCGGCCCCGCGGATCGGATCGAAGCCTGCGCGCAGGGCAAGGGCGGTGCCCAGCGCATCCGCCTCAAGTTCGAATTCCTTGGAATAGCTGCGCGCGCCCACTGCCGCGCCCAGCTCCTGCGCCGACCGGACGGTGTTCAGATCGCCACCGGTCAAGGTCGCCAGACCTGCAAAGATCACCGCACCCGCGGCGGCATTCTGCTGCTGGCGCGGAATATGACCGGCGATGTGATGGGCCGCCTCATGGGACATGACGAAAGCCAGCTCGTCCGCGTTGCGCATGTCATCCAGAAGTGCGGCGGTAAAGCCGATCACGGGACGGCCCGCGCGATCAAGGGTCTGGAACGCGTTGGGCGGCTGGCCCGGACGGGTGTCCACGACGATCTGGAAATCGCAATTGCCCCGGGGCAGCTGGCGCCGGCACTCCTGCTCGGCCACGGGTTTGACGCGATCGACGACCGCAGCGAAATTGCGCGCGGCACCTTGCGGCGCCACGGGCGCGGTGGCCACGGGTCTCTGGGCCTGCGGCATCTCGACCGGGCTGACACAGCCCGCCAGAACCATCATTGCCGTCAGAACGAACCAGCGCATCGCGATCTCCCTCGAAACCATCTTTCCATCATTAGCAGCAAGGTCGCGCCGCGCCAGCCCCGCTCACGCGCAGTTGACAGCGAAATGGGCCCGCACCGCGCGCGAGGGGCCCAAAGCCGGGCTTGCATTGGCGGCACCGGGGCTTAAGCTGAGGTCATGTTTACCATCGAGCACGAATTCGACGCGACCGTCATCACCCTTGTCGACGAGGGCGAAACCCACCTGATGGAGGATGTGATCGTCAATGCTTTCGAGGATTGCGTCACCATCGAACAGTTCGACACGCGGCTTGAGCGCATGGAAAAGATCACGCTCTCGATGACCCAGCTGCGCGATCTGGCCGCGGCCCTGAACCTTCCCGAAGGCGTCTATCACCTGCGCCGCGCGGAATAGGCCAAGCCGCCAAGGGGCTGGTTGCCGCTTCTTCTTGCCGCAAATATCCCCGCCGGAGGCATCCGGCGCTTGATCCGGGACGCGCGGGCATCCGTCATTGCGCGGATGGACTTTCCGCCTCCGGCGGGGATATTTGTCGCAAGAAGAAACAGGGGGAGCGCTTCATGGCGACGGGATTTTTCTGGGATGAGAAGTGTTTCTGGCATGCGGGCGGCAATTATGCGCTGACCCTGCCCCTTGGCGGGCTGGTGCAGCCCCTCGCTGCGGGCGGCCTGCCCGAGAATCCCGAAACCAAGCGCCGGTTGAAGAACCTTCTGGATGTGACGGGGCTGAGCGATGCGCTGGAGATGCGCCGCGCGCAACCC
This sequence comes from Paracoccaceae bacterium, assembly GCA_030758115.1. Taxonomy (GTDB): domain Bacteria; phylum Pseudomonadota; class Alphaproteobacteria; order Rhodobacterales; family Rhodobacteraceae; genus Seohaeicola. Next base: position 5,484 of record JANREX010000026.1, read on the forward strand.
GCCGCATGGGAGGATCTGGTCCGCGTGCATCCCGAGGACTTCCTGCACAGGTTCAAGGAAATGTCGGATCAGGGTGGCGGAGAGCTGGGCCTGCGCACCCCTTTCGCCAAGGGCGGCTTCGAGATCGCGGCGCTGTCGGCGGGGCTTGCGAAAGCGGCCCTGATGGCGGTCTGGCAGGGGGAATGCGACAATGCCTATGCGCTGTCGCGCCCGCCCGGCCATCACTGCCTGCCGGACTGGCCCAACGGCTTTTGCCTGCTGAACAATATCGGCATCGCCATAGGTGCTGCGCGCGCTGCAGGGCATGGCGGGCGCATTGCCGTGATCGACTGGGACGTGCATCACGGCAACGGAACCGAGGCGGTCTTCTATGACCGCGCCGATGTGCTGACCATCAGCCTGCACCAGGATCGCAACTATCCCACCGATACCGGTTTCGTCGACGCGCGCGGCGCGGGCGCGGGTCTGGGCTTCAACATGAACATCCCCCTGCCCCCCGGCGCGGGGCATGTCAGCTACCTGGAAGCGATGGAACGGATCGTGCTGCCCGCGCTGGAGCAGTATCGCCCCGACATGATCATCGTGGCCTGCGGCTATGATGCGGGATGTTTCGACCCGCTGGCGCGGATGCTGGCCACGGCCGAGACTTTCCGGGCGATGACCCGCCAGGTCATGGATGCCGCCGACCGTCTGTGCGGCGGGCGGCTGGTGATGGTCCACGAGGGCGGCTATTCCGAAGCCTACGTGCCCTTCTGCGGCCATGCGGTGATCCAGGAAATGGCGCGCAGCGAAATTGACGCGCCCGATCCGATGGCCGCCGTGGTGGCGGCGCGCCAACCCTCGGCGCGCATGGATGGCTTTGTCGGCGGCCTGATCGCCGAGATGGCCGAAACCCTGCTGCCCCTGCCCCCCGCGCCCTGATCCCGTGCCTTGACCCCGTGCCTTGATCCAGCGCCTTGACCCTGAGGGCGCGAGGCACGACATAGGGCGAAGACGCCAAGATCGACCCGAGCAAAGGACGCCGCATGCCTGATCCCAATCCAGCCGCCATGGAGTTCCTGCTGACCCGCCGATCGCGCCCGGCCAAGACACTGGGATTGCCGGTTCCCGATCGGGCGCAGCTGATGCAGATCCTGACGGCGGCCAGCCGCAGCCCCGATCACGGCAAGCTGGAGCCCTGGCGTTTCGTTGTTCTGCAAGGGGCCGCGCTGCGACGGCTGGGCGATCATGCCCGCGCCCGCGCGGCGGCACTGGGCCTTGAGACCGAACAGGCCGACAAGGGCGCGCAGCAATTCGAGACCGGTCACCTGGCCGTGGCGGTGATCGAGACGCCCAAGCCATCGGACAAGATCCCTGCGCTGGAACAGACCTATGCCGTGGGCGGCGTGTGCCTGGCGTTGCTGAATGCGGCGCTGGCCAGCGGCTGGGGGGCCAATTGGCTGTCTGGCTGGCCCAGCCATGACCGCGGCTTCATGACCGAGGCGCTGGGCCTTGAAGATCACGAGCGGATCGCCGGTTTCATCCATATCGGCACGGAAAGCAGTGCCCCACCCGACCGCCCGCGCCCCGATCTGGACCGGATCGTGACCTGGCTGGAGAGCTGAGGCATTCGCGATGCTGGTTCTGTCCTCCTTTGTGAAAGCGCTTGGCCAATTGGGCGACAAAAGGCTGTCACGGGTTCTGTGGCTGGGGATCGGTCTGGCGCTACTGGGCCTGGGGCTGGCATCGGCCGGGGTGCAGGCGCTGCTGGTGTGGTGGGCCGGCGACGGCGTGACACTGCCGTTTTTCGGCGAGGTGCAATGGATCGCGACCCTGGCGGGATGGTCCGGCCCGGTGGCCATGCTGCTGCTGTCGGTGGTTCTGATGGTCCCTGTGGCCTCGGCCATTTCGGGGTTGTTTCTTGAGCGCGTGGCCGATGCCGTCGAGGCGCGGCATTACCCGCAGGCAGGTCAGGCGCGCGCTGTTCCCCTGCTTGAGGCGCTGCGCGATTCGCTGGGGTTTCTGGGCGTGATGATCATGGCCAACCTGGTCGCGCTGATCCTCTACCTGATCTTTTCGCCCGTGGCCCTGCTGATTTTCTGGGGCCTCAACGGGTTTCTGCTGGGCCGGGAATATTTCACCCTTGTCGCGATCAGGCACCTGGGCCGCGAAGGGGCCGCGCGGCTGCGCCGGCAACATGCCGGGACCGTCTGGCTGGCCGGGGTGCTGATGGCGATGCCGCTGTCGATCCCGCTGTTGAACCTCGCGATTCCCGTTCTGGGGGCTGCGACCTTCACCCATGTGTTCCACGGGCTGCGCGCAAGGTCAGGCACCGGGGCGGCATAAGCCGCCCCCGCCAGGCGATCAGAGCGCCGGTTACGGGCGCGGGCCCATGCGTTCGAACCAGTCGATATCCCGTACGGTCAGCGTGCCCGAGATGATCAAGTAGGCGATGATCGCCCACATGACAGCCGCCACGCCTGTGGTGATCCATGCTTTCTTGCGCAACTGGTGATCATGGGGGGCACCCGCATGGGTGCCCGGAACGATCTGTCCGACATCGCCCTGTGTCTTCAACCGGATCGGAATGACCACAAGAAAGGTCAGAAACCACAGGACCGCATAGAGAACCAATGCCGAGGTGACAGCCATCAGACCTGCTCCAGTTCGACAAGGCAGCCGTTGAAATCCTTGGGATGCAGGAACAGCACCGGCTTGCCATGGGCGCCGATCTTGGGCTCGCCCGATCCAAGGACGCGCGCACCCGTGGACTTGAGGTGGTCGCGCGCGGCGATGATGTCATCCACCTCGTAGCAGACATGGTGAATGCCGCCCGAGGGGTTCTTGTCCAGAAACCCCTTGATCGGGCTGTCATCGCCCAGCGGATAGAGCAATTCGATCTTGGTGTTCGGCAATTCGATGAAGACCACGGTCACGCCATGATCCGGTTCGTCCTGGGGCGCGCCGACCTTGGCACCCAGGGCATCGCGATATTGCGCCGATGCGGCCTCGAGGTCGGGCACGGCGATGGCGACATGGTTGAGGCGTCCGATCATGGGCAACTCCTGTTCTTGTGGCTGATTTCGCGCCGGTTATGGGGTGACAGGGCCATTTAGGCAAGATGAACCGGGGGCGGCATGCGCGCGCAGGGGCGTTAACGGCAAATTAGGGATGTCGCCGCAGTCTTGAACAGGTTCGGCCCTGCCAGCGCATCAGCAGAATCGCGCCCCGCGACCGACATGACATTCGTTTTGACAGGAGGATGACACCATGGATGACCGCGACCCCTTTGCCCCACTCCGTTTTCCCTCTGCCGCGCGCCCGCTTCTGGGGCTGACGGTCCTGCTGGTCGAGGATAGCCGCTTCGCATCCGAGGCAATGCGGCTGCTGTGCATGCGTTCGGGTGCCCGGATCCGGCGTGCCGACTGCCTGCGCTCGGCCCGGCGGCACCTGCAGGTCTACAGGCCCTCGGTGCTGATCGTGGATGTGGGCCTGCCGGACGGGTCCGGCGCGGAACTGATCGCAGAGGCCGCGCAGGCAAGCCCCAGGATCGGCCTGATCCTGGGAATCAGCGGCGACGATCACAGGCGGGATGCCTGTATCGCCGCCGGGGCGGATGGTTTCCTGGAAAAGCCGCTGCACTCCATCGCCTCTTTCCAGGAACTGATCCTCAGCCACCTGCCGCAGGACCACCAACCACCTGCGCCACGCGAACTGCGGGACGAGAAGATCGTGCCGGACACCACCGCCTATCGGGACGATATCGCCCATGTGGCCGATCTGCTGGCCGCGGGCGAGGATGAGGGCGTGCTGGACTATGTCACGCAGTTTCTTGAAGGGGTCGCCGTTCTGGCAGGTGACAGCCCGCTGCGCGCGGCCAACCAATCCCTGCGCGCGGCGCGGGCGGCGGGACAACCGCTCAGGTCGGATCTGGCGAATCTTGCCGGGCTCTTGCAGGACAGGATCGCCGATCGCGTCGCTATCTGACCGGCCCTGCCGCGATAGGGCGCTTGTGATTTCCTGTTCAAAAACGCAGATGGGGCGACCCGTGATCGCCCCATGATTGCATTTTATCAACCAGAACTCTGCCTGGGGGTTATTTCTGCTCCTGCGGGATGACCCGCAGGTTCAGCTCCATCAACTGCTGGGCCAAAGGCTCGCTGGGCGCGCCCATCATCAGGTCTTCGGCGCGCTGGTTCATCGGGAACAGGATAACCTCGCGGATATTCGCCTCATCGGCCAGCAGCATCACGATCCGGTCGATACCCGCCGCGCAACCGCCATGCGGGGGCGCGCCATACTGGAAGGCATTGACCATCCCGCCAAAACGCTTTTCGACCTCGTCCTTGCCATAGCCCGCGATTTCGAAGGCCTTGAACATGATCTCGGGCTTGTGGTTACGGATCGCGCCCGACACCAGTTCGTATCCGTTGCAGGCCAGATCGTACTGGAAGCCGCGCACGGCGAGGGGATCGCCCATCAGCGCGTCCATCCCGCCCTGCGGCATGGAGAAGGGGTTGTGTTCGAAGTCGATCTTTCCGGTCTCGGCATCCTGCTCGTAGATCGGGAAATCCACGATCCAGGCAAAGGCGAAACGGTCCTTGTCGGTGAGGTTCAACTCCTCGCCGATCACGGTGCGCGCCTTGCCGGCCACACCTTCGAACTGCTTGGGCTTGCCACCGAGGAAGAAGGCCGCGTCGCCCACGCCAAGGTCAAGCTGCTGGCGGATCGCCTCGGTACGCTCGGGGCCGATGTTCTTGGCCAGCGGACCTGCAGCTTCCATGCCCGATCCGTCCTCGGCCTGACGCCAGAAGATATAGCCCATGCCGGGCAGGCCTTCTTTTTGCGCAAAGGCATTCATGCGGTCGCAGAATTTGCGGCTGCCGCCACCGGGGGCGGGAATGGCGCGGATCTGGGTGCCCTCCTGCTCCAGCAGCTTGGCGAAGATGGCAAAGCCAGAGCCTGCGAAATGCTCGGACACGACCTGCATCTTGATCGGGTTGCGCAGGTCGGGCTTGTCGGTGCCATACCAAAGCGCGGCATCCTTGTAGGAAATCTGCGGCCATGCGTCGGGCGCGTCGACGCGGCGGCCGCCGCCGAATTCGTCGAACACGCCAGCGATCACCGGCGAGATCGTGTCGAACACGTCCTGCTGGGTGACGAAGGACATTTCCATGTCCAGCTGGTAGAAATCCGTGGGGCTGCGATCGGCGCGCGGATCTTCGTCGCGGAAGCAGGGCGCGATCTGGAAATACTTGTCGAAGCCCGACACCATCAGCAATTGCTTGAATTGCTGCGGGGCCTGCGGCAGGGCATAGAACTTGCCCGGATGCAGGCGCGACGGCACCAGGAAGTCGCGCGCGCCTTCGGGGCTGGAGGCGGTGATGATCGGGGTCTGGTATTCGCGGAACCCCTTGTCCCACATGCGTTTGCGCATGGATGCCACCACGTCCGAGCGCAGCGTCATGTTGCGCTGCATCGCCTCGCGGCGCAGATCGAGGAAGCGATAGCGCAGGCGCGTTTCCTCGGGGTATTCCTGATCGCCGAAGACCATCAGCGGCAGTTCCTTGGCCGCGCCCAGCACTTCGATGTCACGGATGAAAACCTCGATCTCGCCCGTCGGGATCTTGGGGTTGATCAGCGAGGCATCCCGCGCCTTTACCTCTCCGTCGATGCGGATGCACCATTCGGAACGGACCTTCTCGACCTGGGAAAACACCGGGCTGTCGGGATCGCACAGAACCTGTGTCACGCCGTAATGATCGCGCAGGTCGATGAACAGCAGCCCGCCGTGGTCGCGCACACGGTGCACCCAGCCGGAAAGGCGGACCGTCTGGCCCACATGAGAGATGTTCAGAGCGGCGCAGGAATGGCTGCGATAGGCGTGCATGGGGCGGTCCCTTCGGGGTCAAACGGCGTCAATCGGTTGGCCGTGATACACCGCGCCCGCGCTTGGAAGTCAAGGGATCTGCCGGAATTGCCGCATATCAGGGATGATCGCGATGCATCTCGAACCGGCAGGCGGAGTGGCCCATCGCGCAACAGCGTGCCTCATGGCAGGTCAGGGAGGGATGGACGAGGGCCTGGAAAAGCCGCGTGAACACACCCCGATGCCAGTCGCAGATGGGGTGATCCGCCACTTCGCCGCGCACCAGCGGGTTTGCCCGCAACTCGAAAACCTGCGGCGTGATGACCAGAAACTGCCCCGATCCGGCGAAGGTCCAGGCATTGCGCGCGATGGCCTGCGACAGAAGGCGCGCCGACAGTTTCCACGGCAGCGCCTTGAGAAGGCCTTGCGCCGCGCGCGGGATGCGGTTGGCCAGGATGTAATCCCCTGTCGCCAGCCCCGCGCGCCATCCCAGCCCGGCCGCCAGATCGGGGCGGTCGCGGCGCATGGCCTGATGCAGGCGCGCGACGGGCGCTTCGGGGATCATGCCCGATCCGTCGGGCAGCGCATCCAGCCCTGCCCTGCTGATCAAGGCCGCGCGCCAGTCGGGTCCGCCCGCATGGTCCAGCAGCGGCACCAGTTGCAGAACCGCATTCGGCCCGATCAGCCCGCTGGCCTGCCCCGGCTGCATGGGTCAGACATCCTCCATCTGCTGCGATCCGCCGCCGCAGGCCTTCACCTCGGCCCCATTGGGCATCTTGAAGTCCCGGGCGCGTTCGACCGCGCGCTCCTTGCCTTGTTCGCGCAGCGCTGCGCGGCGCTCGGCGGCGCGGGCGGCCTTGTCGGCCGAGGCTTCCCAATCCTCCATCTGCGCCTCGGCGATGGTGCGGGTTTCGTCGAAGTGGAAATCAAGCCGCCCCTTGGATTGCGGCCCGGTGTAGCCGACCTTGCCCAGATCATAGAAGGTGCGCGCGAACCCGGCCTTGAGGAAGGCGTGCAGACAGCCCAGCAGGTAGCGCCGCCGGAAGCCGGTGCCGCGCCACGGGTAATGGAAGAACGCCTTTTTCATGTAGAAACGGCGGTAGTTGTTCATCACCCCGTCCAAGAGTTCGCCCCGCGTCATGGCGGCGGGCTTCATGATCGGCGTCACGAAATTGTAGCGGCTGAAATCGAAAACCTCGACCTGGTCCTTCAGCTCCTGGAACAGCGGGGTGAAGGGCCAGGGCGTATACATCGACCAGTTGGCCAGATCGGGCTGCCAGTCCCAGGCCATCTTGTAGGTTTCCTCAAGCGTTTCGGGGGTTTCGTTGTCCAGACCCACGATGAACTGCGCCTCGACCAGGATATCGGCGTCGCGCAAGAGCTTGATCGCCATCTTGTTCTCTTCGACCTTCGTTTCCTTGTTGAAGATGTCGAGCTTCATCTGGGCCGCAGCCTCGGTGCCAAGCGACACATGCACAAGGCCGGCCTTGCGATAGAACTTGAGCAGATCCTTGTCGCGGTAGATGTCGGTGACGCGGGTGTTGATACCCCATTTCACCCGGTCGGGCAGGCCACGGTCGATCAGTTCCTGGCAGAATTCGATGAATTTCTTGCGGTTGATGGTGGGCTCCTCATCCGCAAGGATGAAGAAGCCGACACCGTGGTTGTTCACCAGATCCTCGATCTCGTCCACGACCTTCTTGGGGTCGCGCACGCGGTAGTCGCGCCAGAACTTCCACTGCGAACAGAAAGAACAGGTAAAGGGGCAGCCGCGCGCAAGGTTCGGAATGGCCACGCGGGTGTTGAGGGGGATGTATTTGTATTTCTCCCACTCAAGGATCGACCAGTCGGGGTTGATCCCGTCCAGATCCTTGACGGTGCTGGCCGCAGGGGTGGCCACGATCTGATCGCCTTCGGCAAAGGCGATGCCCTTGATCTTGTGGCGATCCGCAGGCCAGCGGCCATCCTCGACGGCCAGCATCAGTTCGGTCAGGATCTCCTCGCCCTCGCCGCGCACGATCACATCGACCCAGGGCGCCTCGGACAGGACCTGTTTGAACATGAAGGTCGCATGAACGCCGCCCATCATCCGGACCGCGCGCGGGCAGTGCTGCTGCGCCAGTTTCAGCACATCCTCGGCCCGGTAGATCGAGGGGGTGATCGAGGTGACGCCAACCACATCGGGGTTCAGCGCCGCCATGCGGCTGCCCAGATCCTCATCCGCGATATTGTCGGTCATCGCATCTATGAAATGGATGTCGTCAAAGCCGGCGCGCCGCAGGCTGCCCGTCAGATAGGCGACCCAGGCCGGCGGCCATGTGCCTGCGATCTCGGCCCCGCCAGAGCGGTAATTGGGGTGAACAAACAGTATGCGCATGACAGACTCCCTGAGGTTTTCAGAAATTCTGACACATTACCTGTCAACTTTAATTGACACAGATCAAGAGCCGGCCCTGTCAGGCTCCATCACCAGGTGGAACCGGCAGGCATCCGCCCCCGCTGCCATGCAGCTTGTCTCGGTGCAGCGCAGGCGGCTGTGCGCCATGCGCCGGAAGGTCTGCTGAAACAGCTCCTCGTGCCAGACGCAGATCGGGTGGGTGCTGTGCTCGCCACGGATCAAAGGATTGTCCGTCAGCTGGAATTCACTGGTGCTGAGCAATTCGAACCGGCCTGACCCGCCAAAGGCCCATGAATTCTGCGCCGCGTGCCGGCCCAGCATCCAGACAGCCATGCCCCAGGGCATGCCCGACATCAGCAGGCGGGCGCGTGCCGGGATGCGGTTGTGCATGATCCATTCCACGGCATCGCGCGCCGCTTCGCGCTGGATGCTTTCGGCCTGATCGGGATATTGCCGGCGCAGGGCCTGATGCAGGACCGCGACCTGACGCTCGCGGACATGCTCACCATGTTCGGGAAGGCGCGTGAAGCGGGCCTCGTCCAGAAGTTGCGCCACGACAGCGGCCCCCAGCCTGCGCTCGATGGCCGCGACCATGGGCAGCACGGTTTGCGCACCCATCATGCCCCTGCGTCGCGGAGGGCGCAGCAGGCCTGCCGTCGGGGCAGTCATCTTGTCACCCTGTATGTCCGACGCCAGAGGCGTGCCATTGCAAATCCTTTCCTGCCCACCCGGCCAAACCTGTGGGACGACTCCGAAAACCGGAGCATATTCGGCGTAAAAAGGAAAAAGCGGCGTCGCAACGCCAACCATGACCTGAACTTGTCAACCAAAGTTGACATAGGTATCGTACGGTCCCGTCGCAAGGGTCCGTTAGAAGGATCGTCTCAGGCGCATTTTAGCCCCCATCAGGGCTTGCGCCGCATTCGGGGATGTCTATAACCCACGAGAATTTGCGCGCGGGGGCCTGCTTCCGCGCTGGGCTGCCGCGCGGGCGGATGCTGCTTTCAGACCCGCGCGAAAAAGGGGACCGACATGCCGAAAAGAACCGATATCTCATCCATCATGATCATCGGAGCCGGTCCCATCGTGATCGGACAGGCCTGCGAGTTCGACTATTCCGGCGCACAGGCCTGCAAGGCCCTGCGCGAGGAAGGTTACCGGGTGATCCTGGTCAATTCGAACCCTGCGACCATCATGACCGATCCCGGCCTGGCGGATGCCACCTATATCGAGCCGATCACCCCCGAGGTCGTGGCCAAGATCATCGAAAAGGAACGCCCCGATGCGCTGCTGCCCACGATGGGTGGCCAGACCGGTCTGAACACGTCGCTGGCGCTGGCGGATATGGGCGTGCTGGACAAATTCGGGGTCGAATTGATCGGCGCCAACCGCCAAGCCATTGAAATGGCAGAAGATCGCAAGCTTTTCCGCGAGGCGATGGACCGGATCGGGCTGGAAAATCCCAAGGCGACCATCGTTGCGGCCCCCAAGAAAGAGAACGGCAAATACGATATCGCGGCCGGTCTGAAACAGGCGATGGACGCGCTGGAAGAGATCGGCCTGCCCGCCATCATCCGCCCCGCCTTCACGCTTGGCGGCACTGGCGGCGGCGTCGCCTATAACCGCGACGATTATGAATATTACTGCCGCTCGGGCTTGGAAGCCTCGCCGATGGCGCAGATCCTGGTCGATGAATCGCTGCTGGGCTGGAAAGAATTCGAGATGGAGGTGGTCCGCGACAAGGCCGACAACGCCATCATCGTCTGTTCCATCGAAAACGTCGATCCGATGGGCGTGCACACCGGCGATTCGATCACCGTGGCCCCTGCCCTGACCCTGACCGACAAGGAATACCAGATCATGCGCAACGGCTCGATCGCCGTGCTGCGCGAGATCGGCGTGGAAACCGGCGGTTCGAACGTGCAATGGGCGATCAACCCCGCTGACGGGCGCATGGTCGTGATCGAGATGAACCCGCGCGTGTCGCGGTCCTCGGCGCTGGCGTCGAAGGCCACGGGTTTCCCCATCGCCAAGGTCGCGGCGAAACTGGCCGTGGGCTATACGCTGGACGAGCTGGACAATGACATCACCAAGGTCACGCCCGCCAGCTTTGAGCCGACGATCGACTATGTCGTGACCAAGATCCCGCGCTTTGCCTTCGAGAAATTCCCAGGTTCGCAGCCCAACCTGACCACGGCCATGAAATCCGTGGGCGAGGCCATGGCGATCGGGCGCACGATCCACGAGTCGCTGCAAAAGGCGCTGGCCTCGATGGAAACCGGCCTGACCGGCTTTGACGAGGTGGCGATCGAGGGCGCGCCCGAGAAATCGGCCGTGATCAAGGCGATTTCCAAGGCCACGCCGGACCGGATGCGCACCATCGCGCAGGCCATGCGCCACGGCCTGACCGATGACGAGATCCACGCGACCACCATGTTCGATCCCTGGTTCCTGGCCCGCATCCGCGAGATCGTCGAGGCCGAGGAGGACGTGCGCAAGAACGGCCTGCCGGTCACCGAATACGGGCTGCGCAAGCTGAAGATGATGGGCTTTACCGATGCGCGCCTGGGTCATCTGACCGGCCGGTCCGAGGCGAACGTGCGCCGCGCCCGCCAGAACCTGGGTGTCAACGCCGTCTTCAAGCGGATCGACACCTGCGGCGCGGAATTCGAAGCGCAGACGCCTTACATGTATTCCACCTACGAGGTTCCCGCGATGGGCGACGTGGAATGCGAGGCGCGGCCCTCGGATCGCAAGAAGGTCGTGATCCTCGGCGGCGGTCCCAACCGGATCGGCCAGGGGATCGAATTCGACTATTGCTGCTGTCATGCCTGCTTCGCCCTGTCGGACGTGGGCTATGAGACGATCATGATCAACTGCAACCCGGAAACAGTGTCGACCGATTACGACACCTCGGACCGGCTGTATTTCGAACCGCTGACCTTTGAGCATGTGATGGAAATCCTGCGGGTCGAGCAGCAGAACGGCACGCTGCATGGCGTGATCGTCCAGTTCGGCGGGCAGACCCCTCTGAAACTGGCCAATGCGCTTTACGAAGAAGGCATCCCGATCCTGGGAACGACGCCGGATGCGATCGACCTGGCCGAGGACCGCGAGCGGTTCCAGCAGCTTGTGAACCGTCTTGGTCTGAAGCAGCCGCGCAATGGCATCGCCTCGACCGATGCGCAGGCCCTGGCCATCGCCGAGGATATCGGCTTTCCGCTGGTGATCCGGCCGTCATACGTGCTGGGTGGCCGCGCGATGGAGATCGTGCGCGACATGGCCCATCTGGAACGCTACATCCGCGAGGCGGTGGTCGTGTCCGGCGACAGCCCCGTGCTGCTGGACAGCTACCTGTCCGGTGCCGTGGAAATGGATGTGGACGCGCTTTGCGATGGCAAGACCGTGCATGTGGCGGGCCTGATGCAGCATATCGAAGAGGCGGGCGTGCATTCCGGTGACAGCGCCTGTTCGCTGCCCCCCTATTCGCTGCCGCAGCACATCATCGACGAGGTCCACAAGCAGACCGAGGCGCTGGCGCTGGCACTGGGTGTCGTGGGCCTGATGAACGTGCAATTCGCGGTCAAGGATGACGAGGTCTATCTGATCGAGGTGAACCCGCGCGCATCGCGCACCGTGCCCTTCGTGGCAAAGGCGACCGACAGCGCAATCGCGTCGATCGCGGCGCGGCTGATGGCGGGCGAACCGATGGCGAACTTCCCGCTGCGCGGCCCCTATCCCAAGGACGCCAAGCCCGGCACCCAGCCAATGGCCGATCCGCTGACGCTGGCGGATCCCGCGATGCCCTGGTTCTCGGTCAAGGAGGCGGTGCTGCCCTTCGCCCGCTTCCCCGGTGTCGATACGATCCTCGGGCCGGAAATGCGTTCGACCGGCGAGGTGATGGGATGGGATGTGTCCTTCCCGCTTGCCTTCCTCAAGGCACAGTTGGGGGCAGGCACGGATCTGCCGCGCGCGGGCAAGGTTTTCATCTCGATCCGCGATGCAGACAAGACCGCCGATATGGTCGAGGCCGCGCGAATCGTCACCGACCTTGGCCTGCAGATCGTGGCGACACGGGGAACGGCGGCCTGGCTGCAAGAGAACGGCGTGACCTGCGAGGTTGTGAACAAGGTCTACGAGGGTCGGCCGAACATCGTCGACATGCTGAAGGACGGCGGCATCACCCTGGTGATGAACACGACCGAAGGCACCCAGGCGGTCGAGGACAGCCGCGAGATCCGCAAGGTGGCGCTCTACGACAAGATCCCCTACTTCACAACCGCAGCGGGCAGCCATGCAGCAGCCTTGGCCATGCGGGCGCGATCCGAGGGCGATTTCACCGTGATGCCGCTGCAAGGCTGACGCCCCAAAAACATATTTCTTTTCGAATACTTACGAGATCAAGGCCGCTTCACACCGTTGAAGCGGCCTTGATTGTTGCCTTTTTGCGTCACCCGGATGCTCTACTTTCGGATAGGTATATTTTTGTCGCGATTTTTTATCCTTAGCTGAGTATCCAACAACCCTGCAGTGTTGGCAGATGTTACGAGTGACCTCGCTTCTCCGCCGGGGTGTTTTGAGTCCGTCGCATGCCTACCCCTGGAGAAGGCAGGGCCAGAAATGGCAGACCATGCGACGGGCTGCAGAACGGATTGGCACTGGAAGCAACAGCACCATCCGTTCCGCCTTGTGCAGTGACCGGAACGCCTTGCACTTATGGCGAGGCGCGCGCTAGATCGCTGCATGGCCA